>JBMNLM010000001.1:0-934265 GCA_050952805.1 Bacilli bacterium
AAGCTCGTGAATTGAGTCTTTAACAGCACCCCCAAACGAGATTATAAGGTATCCGTGGACTAGAGCATTCTTTTATCGTTGTGGGATTATGATCACAATTCAAAACAACAAATTCGCTTGGACGGTTATGATTGATTAAATGGCGATGTAGTTTCCGCTGACATTCCTCACAATAAACAAGATTTGTAAGAGGATATTTGGTCATTTGATTTGTTCGACGAACAGTAAGCATTGATTGAACAGTTATGAAATCATCTTTTGAAATTATCCCTTCATGATGATTATGGACATAATACTTTGGTTCGAGATTATCGTTTTTTAACTTGTTTATGCGTTAAGTAATCGGGAGTACAAGTTTTTTGTAAAATTGCATCACCAGTATACTTTTCATTTGTTAATAATCCACGAACCGTAGAATAAACCCAAGACTTGGCTCTTAAGGTAGGTATTTTACGATCATTTAGAATTTTGACAATATCGTTAATATTGTATCCCTCAATGAAAAGCGAAAAGACAAGACGAACTACTCTGCTTTCTTTTTCATTAATAACAAATTTCCCGTTCTCATCTTTTTGATAACCATACATTCTTGTTATGTGGGCGATGCCATTCTTAAATCGTTTCTCAATGCTCCATTTAACATTAGTGGAAATTGAACGACTTTCTTCTTGAGCAACACTTGAAAGAACCGTTAAAACAAAATCAATTTTTGTGTCGTCACTGCGAATGTTCTCCTTTTCAAAAAAGATGATACAACCGTTATTTCTAAGTTCCCGAACAGTAGTAAGAACATCAACCGTATTGCGAGAAAAACGAGAAATTGATTTGACGAGAATAAGGTCGATTTTCTTGTTCATTCCTAGTTCAACCATTCTCATGAACTCAGGACGCTTTTTAGCTTGAGTCCCAGTAATTCCTTTGTCGGCAAACATGCCTATAAATTCCCAATCGGGATTAGACTTAATCCGTTCGGTGTATTCGTCAACTTGTGCCTTAAAAGAATTAACTTGATCGTCTTCATCAGTGGACACCCGAGCATAAGCGGCAACCCGCAGTTTTGTTTTATTAGTTTTAGTAAGTGAAGTATCGACTTTAACCGGCATAATCACTTCGATAGTTTTCGTCATATCTTGTTTATCTCCTTTCGATAGCGAGTAGTATTACTCGCTTGTTTGTTTTATAACTTAAAAATTCAATTAGTGATAATCAAATCTCGTATTTGAAAATATTCATCCAAACTTAAAAAACCCTTCACAAAAAGAAGGGTAATTATATGTAAAATAAGTTTGTTTTTAACTGCTGTGTTCATCCCTTGCTCCTTCGTAGAACAAAGAATGACCTTGGTAATCTTGAGCCGAGATTATTGTATAAAAATTAAAATTGGAGTTGTATGGTCAAACTGAAGACTATTGTTCAATGAAATGTCCAGGAACACTTTCAATATAATCGCCAATATGCCGAGCTAGAATAAAAAGCTCTTTTCTTTTTACACTCAATGGATTGTCTTTCTTAGTTAGAAGAAGTACCGTTCCATTCTTTTCTGATGGATTATCGACGAACAATAATTCCTCTACTTTTTTAATTCCTTTATGTTCAAATAAGTAAACGCCATTACTGTTCGGACAATTTTGCATTGTTTCAAAGAGCATGAATTTATCTTTACTTTTAATAAAAATTAGCGAGTCATTGCGATTAGAAATATACACTTCTTTAGCTTTAACAAGTTCATCAGAAGAGTCGATTGTGTAGCAGTGGAAAAAGGTAGAAGAACCAAGGTCGGGTAAATGGTTATTGGTAAGCAGTTCTAAGCTTACATGATAGAAGTCCGCTATCCTTTTAAGACCGACAATACTAATCGCACTTGCGCCTTGTTCATATAGATAATATTGATTACGCGATACACCCAAAGCTTCGGTCAGACGATCAACTTGGACGGCATAATGTTTGCGTAGATATTTAAGTCTTGCGCCGATATTCTTCATTAAATTTGCGCCATATTCGTCAATTCTTTCCATAGTGTTCTCCCTTAATGTGTAATATAAAACATTATATAGCAAAAACGATTATAACACAGTAACAAGCATTTTTGCGAAAAAACTATTATAATTGTCCTATTACAATAATACAAACTAAATAAAGTGTCGTTCTGTAATTTTTCTCCAAATAACTCTCGATAAAATAATGCAAAAGGAGAGTTAAATGGAAGAAAACAAAAGCACAGATATGCCTCAACCAAAGAAGCAAAAGGCTTTGATGCGCGCCTATCTTATTGATTTAAAGTACGATGCCGGCTTAACAACCGAAATATTGGCCGAGCGTATTTATCTCGACAAGAAAAATTACTACCAATTGGAGTCTGGAGAAAGAGGACATCGGATGAGCGCTTTGCTCTATGTTTGTCTTGCTTCAGAACTAAAAGTAAGCATCCAAAAACTCGTCGAATTAGAAGCCAATTATCAAAGGCGACGAATCGAACTCGGCTATTGCAAAGCGCCTTGGTATCTGGTCGGAAGAAACGAGAATAAATCCCATGAACATCAATGATGAAATTACCAACTATTTGAATTATATCGATTTAAAAGAAAACTCAAAAATAGGATATCGAAACATCCTTTTAACATTTGGGCAGTTTCTCGAAAAGCGAAATGTTCTTGAGCCAACAAGGAATGACCTACTCGCTTTTAAAGAGGAAAGCCTAAAAAGTTTAAGCAGTGCCTCGGTACAAAAATATATCGTTGTGTTACGAGGTTTTTTCAAATATTTGAAGTTCATGGGAGTTTATGACGACATCAGTTATCAAGTACGAGGCTGTAAAGTGGAAACGACTTTTAAACGAATGCCGCTATCCATTAAGGACTCGATCAAATTAATCAACAAAGCTAAAAAGAAAGCAGTAAACGAAATTGGTAAACGAGATTATGCTCTCGTTGTCCTTTTTCTTACTACTGGAATTAGAAGCATTGAAGCCGAAAGAGCAAATGTCGAAGACATCGATATTGTCCAAGGAGAAGCGGTGCTTCATATCCAAGGAAAAGGAAGAGATTCCAAAGCTGAATTCGTTAAGCTCTCGGAAGAAACATTTGGAGCAATCCAAGAATATCTAGCCGCAATCGATTCCAATTCAATTTCAGATGATGTTCGTGGCACACCACTATTTTTAACCAAACCAGTCAAAGGAGTGAGAAAACGACTATCAACAAAGATGATAAGAACCCAAATCAAAGATTTGCTGATTTCAATCGGTTACAACTCTAGAGCGTATAGTGTTCATTCATTGCGCCACACATTTGCGACAACAGCCCTTTTAAGAGGAGCGAGCATTCTCCAAACACAAGAGGCTTTGCGTCACAAAAACATCTCAACAACGCAGATTTATTCGCACATGGTGGAAGGACTAAACTCCAATACGAATCAACTCGTTTCCGATGCATTATTCAAACCAAAGAAAGGACAAGAAAACAAATGATAAAACAGTCGGTTTATTACCTATACTTAAAAGATTTCCCAAAAGTGCTTGTGGCCGTAATTGACGATGAACTATTCGTTAGTCTTAACGATGCGTTAAAACGGTTCAAATTAAAACGAGATGATCCTAAAGTAAAAGATTTAGTCATAACAGAAAGAATCACCGCTAATATCGATGGGCAAAACAAGCGTATTGAAGTAATTGATATTGCAGTATTTAAACAACTATCAGAAATGGATCACTCAGGTGACGGCATAAAATTCTATACCCAAGTTATGAAACACAAGTTTGACCGTGAACATAATGAAGGAAACCTTACTCCCAATGACCTTGAATCAATCGAAGACAGAGAACGATTCATTGAAGAGCGAAACATCTTGCTCTCCAGGGTAGAAGTACTCGAAGCAAAAGAAAGAACCTATGCACCCTATGTCAAAACGATTAAAACAATCTTCGGTGCTAGGATTAGTCCCGTTAATTTTGTTAATATTGCAACCAAACTCAAATATGTCAAACCACCTTCAGCAAGTGCAATAAGCGAGATTTTAAGACTTGCGGGTGTCTTCGATGATAACGATCAACCGAAGCCGCACTTTGTCAAAGAAAACTATTTTCGAATTATTGTGACAAGTGAAGCTAGACTTACCAAAACCCAGGTTGTAAGTAATGTCCTAGTTCTGCAAAAAGGAATTCAACTCATTGAATCCTTAATTGATAAAAAGTATGGAGGTGGCATTAAATGAGTGACTTAGGAAGAACATATACTCTTGCCGAAGTAGCGGAATACCTTATGGTTTCAAATCGGACGGTGTGGAACTATATTGCTACAGGTAAACTCAAAGCGTTCAAACTTGGAAATTCCTATCGAGTAACGAAAGAAGCACTGGAAGAATTCCAAGAAAGTTTAACCGCCGATAACAAAGTCAAAAAACACAAAGTCAAAAAACCTTAAAAAAATAGATAACCTAAGTGAACGGCTACACCAGTAAGAAACTAACGGAAAACGTAAGTTGTCTATTGGTGTACGATAGGAAAATACAAGCAGTAGGACGATAACACTATTAATCAATATGTGAATAGCATATACGAGAGGGGTAATTATGGCTAAGAAACAAGGACTTATATATGTTTTACAGTCCGAGAGTTTGCCACATAATATTTGTAAGATAGGCCAAACTATAAACTGGATAGGTGAGAATTCGGGTGGAACGAGCCATAGAAAAGTCGTTCTTCAAACATCACTACCACATGAAATATATCCAGTTGCTTTATTTGTCGTCTCTAACATGGATTCTTCGGAGGGATTTCTTCAAAATGTATTTAGTCTAAACAATTTACAGTATGGTGGAGGAACGGAGTGGTTTTTCATTCCACAAGATTATTTGAAAATCATTATCGATCATTCTGACATTGATTGCTTAAGTGAATTTATAAAGGTCGAATCTGACAAAAAAGCTGATTGGTTAAAGTCCAGAATTGCAGAATGTCAAGTTGACAAAAATTTCAAGGTCCTAGAAACTGAGTTCAAAAGATTGATTAGTAGGAAAATATTCTACTTAAAGTATGGTGAAGTATACTGTCAAGGCGTATTTGAAGATGACAAATTCATCATTTTAAAGGGCTCCATAATAGCAAGTAAACCACTGGAAGAAAATAGAACCCCGAAAGCGGATTTAAAGCAAGAAAGAAATTTTCAAAACATTATTGAATCATGGAAAGAAATCAAAAGATACTGTAAGAAAAACTCCCTAGGTCTGTATGTACTTACTGAGGATATCGATGTGTCGAATTTCGATAAAATAACTACGTCGATGAGAACCCAAGGACTTGTAAGATCAAATGTTGATTGGACTAGAGCGTGGAAATTTCTAAACTTCACTTTAAAGGAACTTAAAGAAGCGGGAAAAATTGAATATCCTAACGCTGGAAAAGAAGGTCCATATCGTTGGCTAAAATAAGTAGTCTTCAGTTTGACCATTAGAACGGAATCAATTCAATACTAAACTAACCACGAAAGGAAAAATCGTGGTTTTTTTCTGCATAGAATACTGGCCATGCCTATGGGAAGTCATTCCCTTGCGAAAATTCGTAGTATTCAACTTATCGTTAGGAGTTGAACTACATGAGAAAGAATATCTATCTGGAATGGAAGTCTAGAGGTGTCATAAAGGACAAATTAGAACTGATCAAGAAACTTGCGAGTGTTGGAATAAGCGAAGAATCAATCGCAGAAAGCCTTGGCATCGCTCTTCGAACATTCCAAAAAATGAAGAACGACCGTAGTGATGTAAACCTTGCTCACGAGAGCGGTAAGAACCTTTTAAAGGATTCCATGATTGCTAACATCATTAAACGTGCGAACGGTGGAAAAACCATCGATGAAGACCAATATATCGAAGAAACACCTCGAGGCACAAGAAAGCGGATCATCAAGCACACCAAAGAGCATTTGCCAGATATCAGTGCCGCGAAGTTCATCCTAGCTATCTATTTTGGAAAAGATTATAGCGACAAGAAATTTGAACTAGAACTAGCAGAAAAACGAATAGAAAAACAAAACGAGGAATGGATGAATGGAGATAGTAAACAAGAAGATTAGTGAACTAAAGGAATACGAAAATAATCCTAGAAACAACGAAGCGGCAGTGGAAGTTGTTGCCAATTCAATAAAAGAGTTCGGTTTTAAAGTGCCGATCATCGTCACAAAAGATAATGTAATCATCGCCGGACACACAAGATATAAGGCCAGTCATCGGCTTGGACTCCAAGAAGTCCCGTGCATCGTCGCTGACGATTTAAGCGAAGAACAAATCAAAGCCTTTCGTCTTGTCGATAACAAAACGAGCGAACTAGCCACTTGGGACTTAGAGAAACTGGAAGAAGAACTAGCTGAACTAAATCTCGACATGAGTATCTTCGGATTTGAACATCAAATAACTGATGAAGATAGCGAAGAAACACACGAAGACGACTTTGACATCGATAAAGTGTTAGCTGACGAACCATTCTCTCAATTTGGTGACTTATACCTTCTTGGCCGTCACAAAGTCCTCTGTGGAGATTCCACTAAGATTGAAGACTTTGAAAGAGTACTTGATGGTGAAGCAATCGACCTTATTGTCACTGATCCACCGTATAACGTTAATGTCGGTGCGAAAGGTGATGCGAACGATGTCTTCGATAACAGGAAGATTCTAAATGACCATATGGATAGCGATGATTTTGTCGAATTCCTTGGCAAATCCTTCACGAATATCGAAAAATCGCTTAAAAAGGGCGGTGCAGCATATGTGTTTCATGCATCATCTTCACTTGTCGAATTTGACATAGCGCTTCGAAAAGTAAACCTTAAACCAAGACAGCAACTCATCTGGAACAAGAATACATTTGTCCTAGGTCGCCAGGATTATCAATGGAAACACGAAGCCATCTATTATTCATTTAAAGAAGGTGAAGCCCATTACTTTGTTAATGATCGTACACAGTCGACAGTCATTGATACTCCTTATTTAGATTTCAAAGCGATGAAAAAAGATGAGCTCATCACCTTGCTTGAAGATATTTACTCAAAGACAATGCCAACGGTCATTAATGAAAATAAACCCGCTAAATGCGACTTACACCCGACGATGAAACCGATAAACCTACTAGGAACGCTTATAAAGAATTCGAGTCGAAAAGACGAAATCGTCATGGATCCATTCGGTGGCAGTGGTTCAACGCTTATTGCCGCGAACCAGTTGAACAGGAAAGCAAGACTGATTGAACTCGAACGCCATTACGTCGATGTCATCGTTAAAAGATATCTAGAAGACACAGGCGACATCCTTGATGCCTACTTGGTAAGGGGACGGGAAAACAATCCCTTTAACCGAAATCGAATACTTTAAGTTGGAGGAAGAAGAAAATGACAGTCAAAACTAGTGAAGCGGTCTTTAAAGGACATCCCGATAAGGTCTGTGATCAGATAGCTGATGGTCTTCTTGATGTTCTCTTATCCCACGACAAAGATTCAAGAGTGGCCATCGAATGCCTTATCAAAGATAACTTCGTTGTCATTGCCGGAGAAGTTACAAGTAACTACTCGATTGATTACGCTAAAGAAACAAAAAGAATTCTTGAAGAAATCGGATACACTGATGATTTCGAAGTAATCGTAAAAGTTTCAGAGCAATCAAACGATATCAAAGTCGGAGTCGATAACCTTGGAGCGGGTGACCAAGGAATTATGTATGGTTATGCTACAGACGAAACGAAAGAGTGCTTACCACTTCCCTACGTCTTATCAAGAAACATTGCCAAACGAATGGATGAAGTTAACCGTCAAAATCCTTCCATTTTCGGACTAGATGGAAAGTGCCAGGTGTCCATCGTCTATGATGGTGATAAAGCACGACACATATCTACAGTCATTGTGAGTGCTCAGACAAAACTAGGAATCAGCCGTGAAGAATATGAACCCTATATCCTTGAAGTTCTTGAAGAAGTACTACCATGCGAGTTAACAGATACGAGTACATTGATTCTCATTAATCCAACTGGAGAGTTTGTCACTGGAGGCCCTTATGCCGATAGTGGTGTTACCGGTCGAAAACTCCAGGTTGATAGTTACGGAACTCTAGCTTTGCATGGTGGTGATGCTTATTCAGGAAAAGACTATACGAAAGTCGATAGAAGCGGTTCTTACTTTGCTAGATATGTCGCTAAAGCCATCGTCAAAGCCAAACTAGCCACTTCTTGCCGCGTATCGGTCGCTTATGCCATTGGAGTACCATTCCCGGTAATGGTCGATGTCAAGGCCAAGAATAGCGAATTTAGTAACGATGAACTTCGAAAGATAATCAACAAAGTCTTTGACTTTGCTCCATCGAATATCATCAAAGAGTTAAAACTCAAAGAGCAAACATATCAACCACTTGCAACTTATGGTCACTTCGGAAGTAAAGACTATCCTTGGGAAGAGGTATCAGACGAAGTGATAAGCCAATTAAAAGAGGTTAGTGATTCATTGAATGGCCAAAACTGAAAGACTCCAAAAGTTCTATAATTCTCTTTTATGGCAAAAAGCCAGGGATTATAAAATGGCTAGTGCTGGATATCTATGCGAAGTATGTGGTGGAGTCGGAGAAATCGTTCACCATAAGGTTCCACTAACTGAAGCCAATATGCATAATCCGAAAATCAGCATTGATAACGAAAATCTTCAACTCGTTTGCCGTAGCTGTCATAAGCGAATTCATGATGAACTGGATGGAAAAGGACGAAGAATCAGGTTTGATAAAGATGGCAATATAAAGCCTTACTAAAAATATTTTAAAAAATTTGATACAAATTGACGTTTGCCCTCCTATTTATTAGTAGGAGGTTTTTTATGAATCTAAAACTAGATGACGAAATTAACGAAGTGGTTAGACTGATCACTATCGAAAAGAGGCTAGGCAAGACCTCAATCACAAAGGAAGATGCGGACTTCGTAAAAACACTTGCTGACAAGAAGCGTTATCCGCGAGCGGAGTATATCCTCGCAAGGATGTACATATGTGGATATAAGACCGAGGAGAATAAACCTTCAGGTTTGAAGTATCTAGCAAAGAGCAGTCGGCACGCAAGTTTCGACATCCAATTGAAGATTGCTTATATGTCAATGTTCTTAGTGAAACAAAGACGATAAAGGAGTGTCTTAAAAGTGCTCGAGATTATTGCATTTAGTTTTGATTTTGAAACAGCTAAAAGGTTAGTTTTTTTAAATATATTGTTGTTATTATACTTATCCTGTCGAATGCAAACATAATCGTAGTTTCATTTGAAAATTATCTAAAAAACTAATATAATAAAAAAAAAGAGGAAAAATGAAAGTAAAAATTATCTTTATAGGTTTAATGTCTATATTTGGACTATCTTTATCAAGTTGTAATACTTTTTCAAATAGTCATGAAGACACAAGTAAAACCGATGATAACATTGGTGACAATGCTGGTATATTAACTGCACAAATACCTCAATCATTTATTTTTAAAGAGTTAGCGTATGAAGTCAATTCTAAATTCCACGGTGAAAAGGTGACCAAAGAATTGTTGGGTTATATTATTAGAAGTAATGATCTTGAAAATTGTTTAATTGAATATCCAAATTTAGATTTCGTCATATATGATTCGGTATATGATTCGGAAAATAATAACCGTGTTCCAATTTATGAATTAGAAAATTATGATGTTTCATCATTAGTTGGTGTCTATTGTTGCGGTTCTATATCTGTTTTTGAAAACATCCATTAATATAATTTTAACTAAGGAGGGTTACGATGAAACTACTATTAATTATTATTGGTCTTCTAATTCCGACTACAGTTGCCAGCAATACTAGAAATAATACACAAAGCCTAGGTCAAGATTTTTATGAAGAAAGTGTTACCGTTAATGTTGAAAACATTCCGCAAGACGGGTACATAGAAAAGAAATCAATAAATCTTGCTAGACAAACAAATGTCCCTAATATTAATAAAGTAAATTAGTATTAGTTTCTTTATATTAATTATTATTAATTTTAGGTTTTGCGTGCTAGAAGCACATTAAAACTGCTAAAATTAAATGTGAGTTTTAAAGATGAAAGAAGCGAAATTTAATAAACAATTATTTAAACGGTGCCTAATTTACTTAATCGGGGCAATTATTCTCTCTTTTGGTGTTCAACTAGTTATTTATACAAATATTGGATCTTCGCCAATTGATGCGCTTGACTACTATCTTGCCCGTATCTTTTTACAACTTTTTAATAATGGCGATTTCTCGCGGATTAGTAGTGCAATTGGCATTGCCTATTTTGTCCTTGCGACGATTATTACTTTACTTTTAATCATAATTACAAGAGATAAGAAACTCTTTTTAATCTTTTTAAATATAATTCTCTTATCGTTTCTTATTTGGTCATGGGGATTTTTATTTGATTCTTTTCCGCCTTTAGAAATGCACTATTTATTAAAATTACTCATTGCAATAATAGGCATTATCATTCTTTCTTTTGGTGTAACGCTAATTATAATTACGGATTTACCCGCAGCCCACACCGAAGAAATAATGAAGTTATTAAACAAGAAAACGAACAATTTCTTTTTATCAAAATTAATTATTGAAAGTGTTTATATTATCCTTGCTTTTATTGCAATGATTATCTCACTTGTCGTTATAGATGGGGGTAAAGTCGAATTTACACAAATTAGTTTCTTTACGATTTTAAACTTATTATTAGTATCTTTCTTTATTTGGCTTTTTGATTTAATTTTTAAAAAAATTCGAAAAAAACCAGAAACTAATTAACCTAATTTTATAAATATATAGCATTTTACAACTGCTTTTTATCGTTAATTTATTCACGATTATTTTTTTTGATTTTCGTTTTAATCTGCAATTTATATGTTAATATATATTTGCACACATAATAAAATTCAAGGAGGAGATAATTTTATGAAGAAAAAAGCTTTTGTTACTACTTTAATGGTTGCATTAGCAGGTGCCGCACTTGTGTCGTGTGGCAAAAAGACCTACGAAATCGCCCTAGTTACAGACGTAGGCACGATTAACGATAAATCGTTTAACCAAGGCGCATGGGAAGGCGTACAAGCTTATGCTAAAGAACATAATATTAGCTATAAGTATTACCAACCCGAAGAAAAATCAACTGAAAAGTACGTTGAATCAGCAGAAGTCGCGATTAAAAACGGTGCTAAAGTTGTAGTAACACCAGGTTTCTTATTTGAAAACGCTGTTTGGACACTTCAAACTGCTCACCCTGATGTTAAATTCATTCTTCTCGATGGTGCCCCCCACAACGTAACCGACTGGGATACGATGGCCACAGTCGATGGAAGCGAAGCAGACTTTACAGTTAAAGAAAACGTCTATTCTATCTTCTATGCTGAACAAGAAGCCGGCTTCCTTGCAGGCTTCGCTGCCGTTAAAGAAGGATTCCGCAAACTCGGCTACATGGGCGGAATGAGCGTTCCTGCCGTTGTCCGCTTTGGTACTGGCTACATTGAAGGCGCAATGGCCGCTGCTGATGAACTAGGACTCGAAGATGGCGAAGTTACGATGAAGTTCACCTACCTTAATTCATTCTTACCAGAAGAACAACATCAAACACTCTCGACCTCTTGGTTTGGAACTGGTACGGAAGTTATCTTTGCCGCCGCTGGTGGAGCAGGAAGCTCTGTCATGGCTGCAGCCGAAAAACTCGAAAACAAATGGGTTATCGGTGTTGACGTTGACCAAAGTTCAGAATCACGCACAGTCTTAACCTCAGCTGTTAAAGGATTAAAATCTTCTGTTATTCAAACATTAGAAAAAATCTATGCTAACGAAAAAGGTGGAGAATCAGTAACTCTTGATGCAAAAGTAGATGGTGTTGGTTTACCAAATGACTTCTCAAGATTTAAAAACTTCACCCAAGAAGATTACGAAGCAGTATTTGCAAAAGTCAAAGACGGAACTTATGCTCCAGTCTTCCATCCAAATGGTGATGGACTAGATTACAAAGCAATTGGTGGAACTAGAGTACCTGTTGACTATATCGAATAAAGCGATTTAATCTTTAAAAAGGCCGTAGGTACTACGGCCTTTCTTTTTTTAAATTTGTAAATATACTTTTATATTATATGCTACAATAAGAATATATTTTATAGGGAGTCAAAGAAATGGCTTACGTAATTGAAATGCTAAATATTACGAAAGCTTTCCCTGGCGTTGTTGCAAATGATAATGTAACCCTTCAAGTTGAAGAAGGAGAAATTCACGCTCTTTTAGGTGAAAATGGCGCCGGAAAAAGCACTTTGATGTCGATTCTTTTTGGTCTTTATCAACCAGATAGCGGCGTAATCAAAGTGCGGGGAGAAGTCGTAAATATTAAAAACCCAAATGATGCTAATGATCTAAAAATTGGCATGGTCCATCAACATTTTAAACTTGTTGAAAATTATACGGTGCTTGAAAATATCGTTTTAGGTCGCGAGACGACTAAAGGCGTCTTTTTGGACAAAAAAGCACCACGAGAAAAGATTCTTGAACTAACAAAACGTTATGGTCTTCACATCGATTTAGATGCAAAAATTGAAGATGTTACTGTTGGAATGCAACAAAGAGTCGAAATTTTAAAAATGCTTTATCGCGACGCAGAAATTCTTATTTTTGATGAGCCGACCGCAGTTTTGACACCACAAGAAATTACAGAATTAATGGAAAACATGCGGCACTTAGTAAAAGAAGGTAAATCAATTATTTTAATTACCCATAAACTAAATGAAATTAAAATGGTCGCTGATCGCTGTAGTGTTCTAAGAAAAGGAAAATACATCGGTACAGTTGATGTAAAAACGACGAGTGTCGAAGAAATGGCAAGAATGATGGTTGGTCGCGATGTTAGTTTCTATATTGAAAGAGAAGAAGCTAAACCAGGCCTACCAATCTTAGAAGTAGAAAACATTTGCCATCATAACGTTATCTTTAAAAAGGATGATTTATTCGATGTCTCATTTAACGTTAGAGCAGGCGAAATTGTCGTTGTCGCTGGGATTGATGGTAACGGTCAAACTGAACTTGCCCGCGTTATAACAGGGTTAGACCCTGCAAAAAGCGGGAAAATCATCCTAAATGGTGTCGATATTACTAATTTAAGTATTCGAAAGAAAACACTAACGGGTTTATGTCATATTCCTGAAGACAGACACCGCGATGGTTTAGTCTTAGACTTCGATTTAGCAGAAAACTTAATTCTGCAAACTTATTTTGATAAAGAATTTCAAACTGCAGGCTTTTTTAAATTTGGAAATATTGCAAAGCATGCTGATGAATTAATTGATAAATTTGACATTCGCGCAGGACAAGGAAGAAAGACACTTATGCGCTCCATGAGTGGCGGGAACCAACAAAAAGCAATTATTGCTCGTGAACTAAGTCGCCCGACCGACTTAGTCGTCGCTGTTCAACCTACAAGAGGACTTGACGTCGGCGCGGTTGAATATATTCACCGCCAACTAATTGGTCTAAGAGATGAAGGGAAAGCAATTTTAGTTTTCTCACTTGAATTAGATGAAGTCTTTGGTATCGCAGATCGGATTCTTGTTATGTTTGGAGGAAGAATTGTCGCAGATCTAGATCCAAAGAAAACTGATGAAAATGAATTAGGTCTATATATGTCTGGGTCAAAAGGAGGTAAAGTTGAATGAGTGAAAAAGAATTAAAAATCAACGAAGTTAATCAAACTGATGATTTAAAACCTCAAATACAAGATGAAAAAGCAAAAGGGTATGTAAAAACGACTCTCTATTTGCTACTTGCTGCGGTCATTCTTTCAATTATTCTTATTGCAATCGCGGGAGGAGACGGACTATTCGGCTCTCCAACTAGTGCAGAAGTTAGTAAATACTTTTCAAAAACAATATTATTATTTATTTCCTTATCAATCGTTGGCGTTATCGCGCTTGTCTTTTATATCCTTGCTTTTGTTCATGCATTAAAACTAGAAAATAAAACGATAACGATACTATTTTCAGTTGGATTTGTTGTCCCTGTTGTAAGAGTAGTTGCTTTATTTATGTTTTTATCAAAGTTAAAAGCAAGAGACCCGCTACCAAAGAAGAAGACAACCTTTAAAGATTTTATGATGAAAGATTATACGAAAAAATCTTTCTCTGTTATTATTTCTATTCTTTGCGGGCTTCTTTTTGGCCTAGTTATTATGCTAATTGTTAATCCTCCTCAAGCATTTGGAGGTTTAGGCGCGATTTTATCCGCCGGGTTCTTACACGGTGGGAAAAGTTTTGGCCGCGTTTTATTTAATGCTGCCCCGCTTATTTTAACTGGGTTATCTGTTGCATTTGCCTTTAAAACTGGTTTATTTAATATTGGTGCATCCGGACAATTAATGATTGGCTCATTTATTGCTGTTTATATTGGTGTTAAATGGAATTTACCACCGACAATTCACTGGATTGTTGCAGTCCTAGGCGGAATTTTAGGTGGCGCCCTGTGGGCGGTAATTCCTGCTTTACTTAAGGCATTTTTAAATGTTCACGAAGTTGTTGCAACAATCATGATGAACTATATTGCAATGTATACTTCAAAAATGCTAATTCAAGCTACGATTTATGATCCAGTTCGCCAAGAATCAAAAGTCGTTTTAGAGACGGCGAGGTTACCAAAGTGGGGACTAGATCAACTCTTTGGTTATCATGAGTTAAATATCGGGATAATTATTGCAATTGTTACGGCGATTATTATCTTTTTAATACTTCAAAAAACGACATTTGGCTATCAGCTAAAAGCTGTCGGTTCAAATAGACATGCGGCAAGATATGCCGGAATTAACGACAAAAGAAATATTATTTTATCGCTTGTTATTGCTGGGGCACTTTCAGGTCTAGCAGGTGCGGTAATTTATCTCGTTCCTGGAACTGGGATGCGACTAGAAACAAAAGAAATTATTTCTCCCTATGGGTTCTCTGGTATTGCTGTTGCCTTACTGGGTATGTCTCACCCCGTTGGGACAATGTTTTCAGGACTCTTCTTTGGCTATATTGAAGCGGCAAACCTTGAACTGCAATCTTGGGACTTCAAACGAGAAATTATTGATATTATTTCTGCAAGTATTGTCTATTTCTCGGCATTTTCGCTATATTTCCAAATGTTCCTTGAAAAAATGTTTAAAAAGAAAAAAGAGAAGAATACGAAAAATCTCGATGAAACTCCCCCAGGAGACGATAGCGGCACTCCCGCTTTAGAGATTACGGAAGGAGGTGTCGAACATGCCTAAAAAGAAAATTGAACAACATTCAGTTCCTATTGAAGAAACAATCGCAAAAGGCGATGAAACGGCTCTTAAAAAAACGGAAATTGATGAAGTAAGTAGTCAAGAAGTTAAAGAAGAAGTTTTAAAAGAAGAAGCTGAAGTTTTGGAAGTTAAAGAAGTTCCAAAAGAAAAAGTAAAAAAAGAAAAAAAGGCAAAGAAACAGTCCGATTCACCTTCCGCGTTTGTTAGATTCTTTAAAAACATTACAGTAAAACAATGGATTAGTTTTGCAATTATCATCGTTGTTTATGTGCTTCTTGCAATCTTTACTAGTCAAAACATGTATGAACTAATTAGGTTAACGCTATTCTCCGCTGTTCCTTTAGCACTCGTTGCAATGGGCGGATTATATAGTGAAAGATCTGGTGTTGTAAATATTGCTTTAGAAGGGATTATGATGTTTGGAGCTTTTGTAGGTATTTTAACACTAGAAAGAATCCAAAGTACCGGAGTAGATGGCCAATGGGTTATCTTTATTGCTCTTCTAATTGGTGGGATTGCTGGAGTTATCTTTAGTCTCCTTCATGCCTTTGCAGCAATTACGATGAAAAGTGACCAAACGATTTCAGGAACTGCACTTAACATGCTCTCTTTAGCACTTGCTATCTTCCTAGGTAGAGCGCTAAGTCACGGTGGCACAGAAGAAATTAAATTTGCGAACACTTATCGGATTGATAGAATTCCTGGCCTAGACAAAATCCCCTTCTTTGGGCAAGTTCTCTTTAGTAGGGTATATCTAATTACTTTATTTGGTCTACTCTTATTCTGGCTTATGGCAGTTCTTGCCTATAAAACGAAATTTGGTCTACGTCTAAGAGCGTGTGGTGAGAATCCGCAAGCTGCGGACGCTGCAGGAATTAATGTAATAAAAACGCGCTACATCGCGGTTCTAATTAGTGGCTTCTTAGCCGGTACAGCAGGAGTACTCCTAATTGTACCGACAACGATTAGCTTTAGAGCTAGCGTTTATGGTTTTGGTTTCCTAGGTTTAGCCGTTTTAATTAGTGGTCAATGGCGACCAAAGCGTGTTCTAATTTTTGCTCTCTTATTTGGATTCTTAAGAAGTCTAGCCTCTGGGATTGACTTTGTTATACAAGACTTAGCAAACCTCCCGAGTGTAAGTCAGTTTCTAAAAGATATTCCAAAAGACATTATTAAAATGCTGCCTTATGTGTTTACGCTAATCGTGCTAGCGATTACTTCGAAAAAATCGCGAGCACCAAAAGCTGTTGGCGAACCTTTTGATCAAGGAAAACGCTAGAAATAAGGAGATATTTTCAAAAAGAGTGCGATTTTGCACTCTTTTTTAGTAATTGTAAATGTGTTTTATTAGTTAAGAATACTTTAATCATGTTATAATTTTTTTGAAAGTTCTTGTAAAGGAGAAATAAAATGAAAGATAAATTTAAAGATATTCTCACAAAAGATGAAGAAATTGTTGAAGTTTATAAGCCGCATAAAGGGCGCTTCTTTATTAGCCCTTTAAGAGGATTTCTTATAACTTGGCTCTTTATTTTCTTGATGTATGTAATATTGTTTTTTGGCCTAGAAGCAGAAGAAAATGCGTTTGCGCAAAATGGTATTTACATTGTATTGTATGTCCTTCTTGGTCTTTTAGCTCTATCTCTAATTCTTACATTAGTATTTACAAACGTAGGTTATAAAAAACGCTTTTATGCTTACACTAACAAACGAATTATCGTTAGAAGTGGTGTAATCGGCGTTGATTATAAATCGCTAGATATTGTTCAAATTGGTGCGATTGAAGTTCGTGTTGATTTTCTTGATAAACTTTTTAAAAGCGAAACGGGAACAATTCGCTTTGGATCAATGGCTAATCCAATTGGTGGTCAACAAGGTGTAGTTCCATTTTCTTTCCACTTTGTTGAAAAGCCCTACAAAATTTATCGCACGATTAAAGAAGATATGGATAGTAGAAATAGCGTTGAATAAAGTGTACAAAAATAACCTATTCTTTGCAAAATAGCACTATTTTTACAAAAAAAGAGGAACTAAATCCTCTTTTTTAAATCGCTAAATGCAAAGTTACTTTTTAGTAAAGTAACAAAGTTATTGCGCTAAATCTAGCTTGGGCAAATAGGGTAAATGAGTAAGATGTACTTGGTTCATTTAGAACGAACAATACATCACCTTCAACGGTTTCAACACTTACATCTGCCCCTGCAGAGTTAGTTAATGCTTCAACAGAATTACCTTTTGGCCATTCTACTGGTTGAAAATATACACCATATATTTCAAACTCTTCGGGAACACTAAATGTCACGACTTGAGCAGCATATATTCTTAGTGGATCCGTATAATAACCTTCTGGTTTTGAAGGGCTTGGATTACCGACATCAACCATCGATTCACCCTTATCAATCGTCATTGTGATTGCAAATTCATCATCTGCTTGCCAAATTGATTGATTTGGATCACGTTTTGTAATTTGATCTTCAGAAGAAAAGTCAAAGGTAACGGGAATAACGTCAGGAACATCAATTCCTCCACCATTTTCTCCAAGAGCTTCAATAAATATGTAAGTACCCTCGGGATATTCTTCATAGGCTTCTTCTAAATATATATCAATTTGAATCGTTTCTTCGGCATTTACTGTTTGAAAGTATTCATCATCTTCCGTATATGTTTCGTAACTAGCTGCTTCTAAGACTGCAAGATAGTCATTAACGCGATCAGATTCAGGTACAAAAATTGTAAAATAGTGGTCAAAATAAGGGTCATCAAGCGTTAATATTGTAAAGCACTTTGTAACACCTGGTAAAACTGGAACAGTTTCGCTTACTTCGTGTTCGCTTAAGTATTCATTTATTTTTTCTTTAGGCCACGAATTAGATAGTTCAAACCCATCTTCCAAAAATAAATCGTCGTAATCAGCACTATTTTCTCCTTCGCTTGGTGTGTTTTCACTAGTTTGTTCGCTATCTTCGGTAGTTGGTTCACTAACTTCACTAGTTTGTTCACTATTTGGATCATCAGTTACTGAGGTAGTTGGCTTATCGTTTTTACAACCCGTAAGCAAGAGAGATAAAAACATCAAAGCGCTAAAAATTTTCTTATTCATAAATTTTCTCCTTTATGGGTAAAATTATACATTAATTACGTATATTTACAAATTTTTTTAAATAAAATACACTAGTGTTTCAGTTGTCCTCAATTTGTGGACAACTGAGCAAAAATACTTTAAAATATAAATATGAAAAAGTATTCAGTTAGATATTTTAATAATAAGGAAGTAAGAGCAATTTGGGATTATGAAAATTCAAAGTGGTGGTATTCAGCTACTGATATTATTGCTATTTTAGTAAATCCTAAGTCACCAAGAAGATATTGGTACAATACTAAAGTTAGAAATCCGGAGTTGTCTCCATATTGTGGACAACAGAAATTGATTGCTCTAGATGGGAAAAAATATAATTCTGAAGTTATAAGTGAAGAAGGGATAAAACTTCTTATAACGCTAATTCCTACTAAATATAAAAAAGAAACGGAAAATTGGCTAAAAGGTTTTCTTGATCCGCTCGATGAGCAAAGCAAGAAAAAGGCTTATGATTTATTTAAAACAAATTTAGTAAATGAAGATGAGATTGGAACAACGTTAGCTTTACAAAAGATTCATGCCTATCTTTTTGAAGGCTTATATCCCTTTGCCGGAAAAATTCGCACAAAAAACATCTCAAAAGGTGGATTTATGTTTGCGAATGCAGAATTTTTACAAGAGACTTTAAACGATATTGAAAAAATGCCTGATGCTACATTTAATGAAATCGTTGATAAATATATAGAAATGAACATTGCTCATCCATTTTTAGAAGGAAACGGAAGAGCAACGAGGATTTGGTTAGATTTACTTCTTAAAGATCGATTAAAAAAATGTATTGACTGGTCAAAAATAGAAAAAGATGTCTATTTAGCAGCAATGAAAAAGAGCCCGTATGATTCTAATCCTATTTTTAACTTACTAGAACACGCTTTAACAAGAGATATTAATAATCGTGAAGTTTTCCTTAAGGGCATAGATTACTCATATTATTATGAAGAAGAAGAATGAAGATAATAAGTCGTATAATTTAAAGAGGAATTAAACAAATGAATAGAGATTTTCTTATTAAAATTCACAAAAGTGTCTCCTTAATCGTATTAGTAGTGTAGGTGTTCATGAACAGAGAAGAGTTTAGCAAATTTTATCTTGCCTACAAAACGATGGCCTTTAACATATGTTACTCGTATTTACGTAACGTTAGTGATGCTGAAGACGCGACGCTTGATACTTTTATGAAAGTATATGGAGTTCGTAATAAGTTTGAGAGTAGTGAACACGCTAAGAATTATCTAATTCGCGTCGCGATTAACACATCTAAAGATTACTTAAGGCGAAAAAGGTCGTTACCTTTAAAAGAGGAAGTAATCGGCAACGATGACAAAGTAGAGATAGATACTCACTTTGTTTGGGAAGTTGTAAATAACCTTCCTAATAAGCAAAAAGATGTCATTTATCTTCGCTACATCCTTGATCTTCCTTATAAAGATATTGCTAATATTCTAAAAATTAGTGAAGAAACGGCAAGAAAACGTCATGAACTCGCTATTAAAAAACTTCGTGTTTTAAGTGGAGGTAATAATGAGTGATTTAGAAAAGAAATTAAGAGAAACAAAAGAGTTAATTCCTGAGCCTCCAAAGAGCTTAGATGCAAAGCTGGAAGCTAGGCTTAATGATTCGATAAAACCATTAAAGCGAAGATAAAGAAAAACAAAAAGAAGTAAGTAAAGGGTATATCTCAACGATGGTATCGACGCTAGATAACTATCAAAGTGATGCTACAAAATTCTTTAAAATGAAAATGGATCTAAATTTAAAAGTTCCTGATTTAAATTTAACGCAAGACGGAACAGTAACGTATGGTGTCTTAAAAATGCAAGACTATATCGTAAATGGTCTAGATCACGAAAAGAAACCGTATTATTTAAATGGCGTTGAATCGCAAAAAGATTCCTTTGTTTTTGCTACAAAAGGTCATCCAGAAGCCTTTCCTTATTACAAAGGATCAAATTATGAAGTGTTTAAAGTAAGAATTTCCTTCACTCATTTACTTATTGTTCTTCCTAATGTAGGCGCAAGTCTAAGTGATGTAAACGTAAGTGAAGCTTACACTAATTTTATTAGTGAAAATAAATATAGAGCAGCTTACGGCTATATTCCTTTCTTTCATAACAAAGTTGAAGGCCAAAATTTAGTTAAAACTTTAGATGGTGTAGTTTCACTTAACGAAGTATATATGAGTAAACTTTTAGAAGATGATGTAGTAAATGACCTAATGATTGATTCTATTATTCAATCAAATGACTTTGAGTTTAATAAATATGGAGTATCAGGAGAATCAATAACGGCGATTCCTACAGTAGGAAAAAGTGCTCCTGCAGATGAAAAACCGCTTGATTTATCTGTTAATCGTCCCTTTTATGCTTTTTCGCTAAAAGATGACTTCCCGCTTTTTATTAATAAAGTTACTAATCCTGGTAAATAAAAAAATCCTATTGCCATAGGAATTTAAAAAAGAGAGTTAAAATTTTTAAAAATTATGACTCTCTTTTTTTAACGCTATCGCGAATCGTTAAGGAAGGTTTTAAAATAACATTATTTGGAACTTTTTCGCCTGCTATTTTCTTAATTAAAATATCACAAACGTGCTTAGCTAGTTCATCTGTAGATTGTTTTATTGTCGTAAGAGGAACGTCTAAAGTTGAAGAAAAAAGAAGATCATCAAACCCAACAACGCTAATGTCTTCAGGTATTTTTTTATTTAATTCTCTAGCAGCCTTATAAAAACCATAAGCCATTAAGTCATTAGCAACAAAAACACTTGTAATATCAGTGTTTTTAATTAAATCAAGCCCAGCTTTATAGCCGCTTTCAAATTGATAATTTCCGTGTTTTACATAGTTTTCATTAAACGCAATATTCGCTTTTTTAAGGCTAAGTTTATATCCTTCAAAACGCTGAGTCGCCGATAAAACATTTGGAGCTCCACCAATAAAACCAATTTTTGTATGGCCGTTTTTTATTAAATAATCAGTTGCAATACTTGAACCATATTCATTATCAATTGATACATATGGGAAAGGTAAATCATTAATGAATCTGTCAAAAGCAACGCAAGCGATATCTTGTCGTTCTAATTTATTTAAGAGTTCTTTATCAAATAATGAATCGTGAGAAATACAAATTATTAAGCCATCAACTCCATAACTTAATAGTAAATCAATATAGCGATTTTCTTCATCGGCCTCATCTGCAGTATTACATAAAATTAGACTATAACCATATTCTCTTAACGTAGTTTCGATAATTAAGGCCGTTTCTGCAAAGAAATAGTTAGTAATGTCAGGTATTACTAGTCCAATAATGTTCGTTTTATTAGTCGCTAGAGCACGGGCTAAGGAGTTAGGATGATAATTATATTTTTTTGCAAGTTCTAAAACTAATTCACGTTTTTCTTCAGAAACTCTAACATTTTTCCCATTTAAAATTAGCGACACTGTCGTTGGTGATAAATTTGCTTTTTCGGCGATATATTTTAATGTAACCTTCATAATATCTTACTTACTTATAAGAGCATCTATTTCATCTTTTGTCGGTATTGCTTGTTGAGCACCTAGTCTAGAGACAGTAATTCCTGAAACTAATGCGGCGCGTTCTATTGCTTCTTTTAGGCTTTTATTTTCTCTAATAGAAGCTGCAATGCTTCCAACAAAAGCATCCCCTGCTCCAGTCGTATCTTTTACAACGGTATTATACGCAGGATAGCGATGAATTTCATCTTTATAAGTATATATTCCTCCTTTAGCACCTAATGTAACGATAACGTTTTCTGCTCCTAATTTTTTAAGTTTATTAATAATTGTTATTTCATCAGAAGAAGTATCATTTGCAAGCATTTTTGCTTCAATCTCGTTAACAATTAGAAGATCAACATCTCGCAATACGTTAACGTCTAAATCTTTATTAATTGGTGCAGGGTTAAAAATCATAAATAAACCGTGTTTTTTTGCAAAAGGAATAATTTTCATAACGACTTCAAGTTGTAATTCAAGTTGTAAAACTAAAATGTCGCCTTTTTTGCTATGATTCGCAATATCACTCATAGCATCGGTTAAACTATACTTTGCATTAGCGCCGCTATTTACAATAATGCGATTATCGTCTTCATATAAAATAATCATTGCAACGCCAGTTGGACTTTCTTTTACTTTTATAAAACTTGTATTAACGCCAAAGTTAGAAATGTTTTCTAAACTTTCTCTTCCATATGTATCGTTACCTACGGCTCCAAGTAATATTGTTGGTGCACCACTTTTAGCACTTGCAACAGCTTGATTAGCGCCTTTCCCTCCAAAATTAATAAAGAAGTCATCGCTAATTATTGTTTCTCCCTTAAGTGGAAGTTTTTTTGTTTTTGTAACGAGATCAACGTTAATACTACCAAGAACAATAACTTTTTTCATAAGCTACTCCTTTATATCGTGCGTGCTAATTTTGTTGTAAAATCGGCTAATTCACGAATGCTCATTTTTTCATATTTTCTTAAATACGTAATTAGTAGGTCGCCAATTGGCTCTTTCCAATGTTCATCAATTCCATCTAATCCTAATTGAATACCTAAAACTGTTGCAATTTGGGCAAGATTACAATCAACGTCATAACCACAATGGCATGAAATTGACACGGTTTCTGTAAAGTTATTGTTTCCAAACCATAAGGCGACAATTTCTGCGGCAGCATTAGGATAGCTATGAATCCAGTTGTACGTTTCAAAGCGTTTTCTACATACATCCCAGGCATCTTGCCATTTATCATGTTTTTTACATTCATCTAAGGCGAATTTAACAACAGAATAATATTCACTTTCATTAGGAATTAAATCTATTACTGTTTCAAGAAGTTTTTTATTATCTTTTTCAATATAACTTCCTGCTACGAGCATCGCATTAAATACTTCACCAATTACACCATTGTTATGATGACTTACAACGCCATCCATAAATGCATAATAGGCTGCTTTTTTATAATCGCCAGGCGCAATCATTCCACAAACTGCTCCGCGCATTTGAGCACCAATCCATTCTCGGTAAGGATTGTGTAAATATCCTGATTCTGGAGGGTAAATGCCTAGTTTTAAATTTTTAAGTGCCCACTCTTCTGCAGACCAACCAAAAGGAATTAGTGCAACCCATTCTTCGGCAATGTGAGAAGAAGTAAGGTCTTTGCCATATCTTTCTAGTGCCTTTAAAAAGGCAATTTCATAGGTTATATCGTCGTTATATGTGTTTGGTTTACGAACATAGTCGCGAATTACACCAAACTTTTCTAAAATCGCTTCAGGAGTATAGCCTTCAACTGCAGTACCAACAGCACCACCGATAATTTGTGCTAACCAACCTGCGTAATTTGCTTCTGCAAAGTTAGGCGAGTTTTTATCATATTTAAAAGGTTTAGGAAATTCGACATCCTCTAAATAATCTTCAAAAGTATGATATTGCTTAAATGACCAGTAGGGGTGATCAGAAATTTTTGGAACATTATTCATTAAATTCCAAATTCTTATTGTTAATCTGTTTAATT
Organism: Bacilli bacterium; assembly: GCA_050952805.1. Taxonomy (GTDB): domain Bacteria; phylum Bacillota_I; class Bacilli_A; order RFN20; family CAG-826; genus JAAYSA01. The sequence goes on from JBMNLM010000001.1 coordinate 23,940, forward strand.
CGAGTAGGTCGTTACGATTAAGTGCATCTAAACCCTTAGGAAGTAGAGCTTCAGGAGCACTAACATCGTAGCCCATGTTATATAAAGCTTGAACGGCACCGAAAATAACGCGCTCAGGAGCACCTGATCCTGGAACATTAGAAGACCACTTCATTTTTAATAGAGTGTCTTCCATTTGTTCAACTTTTTTATTTGCAATCCAACCTTGTTCATCTTCCTCTAAGATTACAGGTTTTGCATTTTCCATTAATTGTTTTTCGGCAATCCAAGCCTTAAACTGTTTCTTTTTCATTTTCCATCCTCCTTTTTGTTTTCTTGTCTTTCGGAACACTATATTTTTTAATGACCGCAAAAATGATAAGCGCAATAATGGTCATTAAGTAAGGTAGTGTATTTAATAATTCATAAGGGAAGCTTAATACCGTTTGCGAACCAACGGCAAAATAGTCAACCGCACCAAAAAGAACTGCAAATAGTAGGGTTAACAAGGGATTTCCTTGGCCCATAGCTTCTGCAGCGATTCCAATAAAACCTCGTCCTGCTACCATGCCAGCACTAAAATAGGATAAGTAGACCATTGATAAATATGCTCCGCCAAGTCCAGCAAATATACCAGTAAATACTAAGGATATGATCTTAATTTTGTTTACTTTAATACCAACAGATTTTGCAGCCTCTTCGTTATAACCAACGGCTTTAATATGCATTCCTAATTTTGTGCGATTAAGAAGTAGTACTACAAAAACAACTGCTAAAACTGCTAAATAAACTAGTAAATTTTGACCAAATAGCGCTTTTCCAATTATAGGAATTTTAGAAAGTAGCGGAATATTAATATCTGGAATTATAACGCTTGGCTTTAGAGATGAATCACCTTTAACACCAATAACCATATATAAAACATAAATAGAAAGTCCGCTTGCAAATGTATTTAGGGCAATCCCTGAAAGGATATTATCGGTTTTTAGTTTCATAGTAAAAGCCGCAAATATAAAATTCATAATAATTCCTGTTGCGATTGCGGCGAACAATCCTAAAAACCAACTATTTGCAGCATAACTAACAAGTCCGCCCGCAAGAGCAGAAAGCGACATTGTTCCTTCGATATTAATGTTTAAAATTCCAGCTTTTTTAGAAATTAACGCCCCGTACGATGCAAAAAGAATTGGCGTGGCAAATAAAATTGTTGAGATAAGAAATTGTTCACTAAATATAAATTTAAACATTTTTATCTTCTCCTACTAATTCATCTTCCGTTTGCTTGTTTTTTGAATATTCTTGGGCTTTTTCTAAACGTTTTCTTTTTAAGCGGACAAAGAATGCTTGACCACCAACAAGTAAAATTATTAGTGCTTGAATAATATAGACAATTTCATTTGGCACATCACTTAACCTTGCCATTTCTGTAGCGCCAACACGTAAATAGCCAAGTAATAAAGCTGAAATTGGTACAAGTAATGGGTGATTAAAAGCTAGGATAGCAACAACAAAACCATCAAAACCATAGTTTGGTAAAGCCTTCCACGTAAAACGATAGGAGTTACCAAGTAAGAATGTCGCTCCTCCAAATGCTGCAATCATTGCACCAAACACTTGAACAAGAACGATAACTCGTTTTGTGTTAATTCCTAAATATTTTGCAAATTTTGGGTTATCTCCAGTCATACGTATCGAGTATCCCCATTTTGTGTGATACAAGAAGAAGTAAGTTAATAGTGATAAAACTAGTGCTAATACAATGCCAATACTTACTTCATTTTCAGCACTTAAAAATGATAATTTTTGGTGATCCTCTAGGTAAGGCGTTGCAAGACTTGAATAATCAGGATCAGCGAAGTGATTATTAAATAAATACATAACGACCCAGAAAATAATAAAGTTAAGCATAAGTGATGTTACAAATTCATCGACTTTAAGACTAGATTTTAGTTTTGCAGGAACATAGCCAACAATACCCATTACGAGGGTTGCAAAAAGCATTGCAATGATTGGCCCAAAAAACCACGGTAAATTAAGTTTTGCACTTACGACTGCAGCAATAAAAGCACCTGCAAAAAATGCACCTTCACCAATCATGCTAAACTGGCCGCCTCTAACCATTAAAGTTACGGCAATTCCTGTAAAAATAAGTGGCACAGTTTGCGTTATTACCATTCCAAAAGTATAAGCATCTTGAAATGGTGCAACAAAGAGCGTTTTTATTGTTTCTCCAGGATTTTTACTCGTTATTGAAATAATAATAATACCAATTACAAGAGCAATAATAAGAGAAACTAAAGTTCTTAATATATCAACTAATATTTGTTGAACTTTTGGCTTATAAAAATATGCTTTTACTTTTAACCAAAATTTACTCATGACAGCCCCTCCATTTTCTTTAAGCCAAGCATATAGTAGCCAAGTTCGTATTCATCAATTGATTCTGGTTCGTTAATAATTGCGGTAATTTCACCATCGAAAAAGATAATTATTTTATCGGCAAGTGCGAGCATTTCATTCCAGTCTGTTGAGAGTAGAAGGATTGAATTACCTTGTTCACGTAAAGCGTTCATTTTTTCAAAAATTAGTTTCATCGTCCCAACATCAACTCCGCGTGTTGGATGTTCAGCAATGAGAAGATGTGGGTTCGTTTCAATTTCACGAGCGGTTACAATTTTTTGAATATTACCACCTGAAAGAAGACTAATTTGTTCATTCATATCAGTAGTCGCAATTCGATAATCCGCCTGCAAAATGTAGCTTTCTTTGTATAATCTGTAGCGATTATAGAACCACAAGTGCTTAAAAGGAGCACTTCTAATTTCGTGAGCGCTAATGTTTTCTAAAATCGAGGTTTTTAAATTAGCCCCTTCGCCCATCCGATCAGCAGGTATATAACTTATGCCAAGTTTACGACGTTTCGTAATTGAGAGTTTATTAATGTTTTCGCCGTTAAAAATAATCTCACCGTTGTATTTTATGTTGTTATTTTTAAGCGCTTCAACGACTTTTTCTTGCCCGCTTCCTTCAACTCCTGCTAAGCAAACAATCTCACCGACTTTTACATCAAATGAAATGTGTTTGTTAGCACTTTTTTCATCTAAAAAAGTTAAGTCTTTTATTTCTAGAAGCGATGTATCTTCAATTATGTTTTCGGCTTTATTAGGTGTTAAAGTTACTTCAAAACCGACCATTAGTCGCGATATTTCATCAACTGTAATATCTTTAACTTCATAAGTACCAATATATTTGCCTTTTCTTAAAATCGTGACGCGGTCACAAAGGGCTTTTATTTCTCCAAGTTTATGAGTAATTAAGACAATCGTATGCCCTGCGTCACGAAGAAGTCTTAATTGGACAAATAGTTCATCAATTTCTGGTGTCGTTAAAACTGCTGTAGGTTCATCAAAAATTAGTATTTTTGCATCTTTTGCTAAAACTTTTAATATTTCAACTTTTTGTTTTTGACTAACAGAGAGATCGCCACACTTCGCATCAAAATCAACGTGCATGTTAAATTTTTCACAGAGTTCCGTTAACTTTTCTTTCATTTCTTTTCTTTTTAAGAAATTAAGCTTTGTGTGTTCAATACCTAAAAAGACATTTTCAAGAACGGTTAATTCATCTATTAGCATAAAATGCTGGAAAACCATGCCAATACCTAACTTCATAGCGTGAGCAGGAGAGGTAATTTTTACTTCCTCGCCGCGGACATAGATTTTCCCAGATGTTGGAGTTTCAACGCCATACAATAATTTCATTAAAGTACTCTTGCCCGCTCCGTTTTCACCTGCAATCGCGTGAATTTCCCCAGGCATTAAACTAAAATTAATATCATCGTTCGCCAAAAAACCGTTATCGTAAATTTTTTGGATATGTTCCATTTTAATAACAGTTTCCACGTTAAACTCCTATTTACAGTATTTATTTAAAATTTTATTGTTTGTTTGGATCTAGTGAATCGTAGTATGCATTTAAGTCTTCTGTCGAAGTAAAACGACGCAAACCGCTATCTACAACGATGTCACCATTAATAATTTCTTCAATTATTTGATTAATATATTCGCGATTTTCTTCTGAAACGATACTTTCATAGTTATCGTTTTGAACAATCCCGACTTTTCCTTCTTTTAAACCTTCGTATTGTAAAACGCCATATTCTAATGTTCCTTCAAGGAATTCTTCACATGCTTCATAAAGCATTAAATCAACACGTTTTAAAACAGAAGTAACAATGCGATCAGCTTTTGCACTGTCGACTGGTTTAAAGTAATCATATTGGTCACTATCGACACCAATTACGTATTTATTGTTATTCTTTGCTGAGTCTAAACAACCTAAACCAGCTTGCGAAGCTGCCGCAAATAAGACATCAACATCACCTTCACGATACATCGTGTCGGCTAATGTTTTTCCTTTAGGACTATTGAAGAAGTCACCAATATAACTGTTATATGCAAGGATATTTGCATCAAAATCAGCATTAACCTTATTTACGCCTTGCATAAAACCATAACCAAAATCGTTAATAATATCGATTTTCATTCCCCCGATAAAACCAGTTTTTGATTTACTGGCGTCACGCGTCATAAGCGCGGCTAAAACTCCTGCTAAATATCCACCTTCATTTTGTTTAAATAAAACACTACGTACAGTAGGATATTTTGCCGAATTATCATCTTCAATTTCCGTATCAAACAAAATAAAACGTTTATCAGCGTATTTTTTATTTTTCACTAATCTTTGTAGTGGTTCACGCATATCAGTCGTACCAACGATAATTAAGTCGTAATCATCATTTGCGGTTAATCTTAACGTTGGTTCCCAACGTGTATTATCTGTGCCCATCTCAACGATGTCGACGACTGTTTCTGGATGATCTTTTTTAAATTGTTCCATCCCTGCAGCAGCACTATCAAAAAATGACATGTCGCCTAAATTACCATTAATTAATAAAGCGATTTTTGTAACCCCATCATCAACACTAGTGGAACTGCTGTTATCGTTGTCAGGTTTTCCGCCACAACCAACGAGCAAAAGCCCGGCTAAAACAAAACTAATAGTAAAAAATTTTCTTTTTTTCATACTCGTACTCCTCTAAGAAGATGGCACTTGCAAAATTATGCGGCAAGTGCCATCTAATTGCCTAACTAATTAGAAAACAATTTCTGCATAAGTCCAAAGCATGTAGTCGCCATCACGCATTTGGAAAGTGTTGCAACCAAAATCTGGCATAATGCCATTAATGGTGTATCCCCAATAAATATTGTCTTCAGCATTGTTCGTGTAATCACCAAGTGTTGTGACAAAACCGATGTCAATTCCTTCTTGGGCAATACCTTTTTCTGTAACTGCCGCTTTAAGGAATTCGCTTCCCATCATCGTAGGCGATTTTAATGAAACGATGCCATTAAAGAGAACATCATCTCCCCCGCCAACAATTTTTAGGTTTACATCAAAGGTTGGGGACCATTCTGTTGCTCCTTCTGATTCAGCTGTTACACGATCTTCACCGACTTCAAAACACCAATCGCCAGTTTCGCGTTCAGGTTTTTCAGGCACTTCATCAAAGTTCATTACAGCGTAAGTCCAAAGCATGTAGTCATTATTGCGCATTTGATATTGATTTACGCCCCAGTTAGACACTTCACCGTTAACTGTAAAACCCCAATAAATATTGTCTTCAGCATTATTCGTGTAATCGCCAATAGTCGTGACAAAACCGATGTCAATTCCTTCTTGCGCAAGTCCTTTTTCAGTTACTGCAGCTTTAAGGAATTCACTTCCAAACATTGTTGGTGATTTTAAGGTGACGACACCATTAAAGAGTTCATCTTCATCACCACCGACAATTTTAAGATTGACACTATAAGTTGGTGACCATTCTGTTGCCCCTTCGCTTTCGCCAGTTACAACATCTTCACCGACCTCGAATTGCCAATCGAGTCCTTTGTCATCAGGTTTTGTAGTCTTACAGCCTGCAAGACCGACGACCATTAAACCAAAGAAGATCCATCTAAATCCTTTTTTCATTCTTCCTCCTTTTTTGTTTTTATATTTTAGGCTTATGAGCCTAAGTAAAACCTAAATTACTCTATAGAAATAAACATTGGATTAGTAATAGCGTATTGAGCGCCTGTTCCATAGACTTCTAATAGCAACCAATCCTTATCATTAAGATCATTAATTGTATAAGTTGTGTTAAAGCGAGAATCTTCATTATTATCAAAAGTATGAATTAGTTCTCCATTTTTAATAAGGCGAATTTCTTCATATCCATCACGTGCGAACATTTCTAAATTAAGCGTTGCACTATTAGAAGATAAAGCTATCGTTTCGCCATAAGTTTTATCATTAATATTTGCGTATATCATCGGGCCATTAGTTAAGAAACTATTACCGTTTTTTAGCGCCTCTTTAATTTTTTCTTCCGTTTGTTCACCTTCTATTTTTACGACAGTACTAGGTGAACCACTAAATTTACCTTGTTTTAAAAAGAGTTCATTATATTGTTTAAGATCTTTGATATTTTCTAAGTCAATATTTGGGTCAGGTTTATAAAGACCAGATACATCATGATTATCTGTTCCTGCAACTGCGGCAAGATATGGGCCGCCATTTTTAACATTATTTAACAAATCGAACCACGTTACTTTACTACGATAATTTTGACCTTGATAGCCAACTTTCTCAGGTTCATAGCGACCATCACCAGGAATAAAATAACCATTCCAAATTTCAATCGTGTCAAATCGTTCGAGAACACTATCTTCCCAATAGTTAAAGCCCATTGTTGAAGTAGAATATGGGTGGTTAATTTGAGCAACTCCGCCAGCCCAACGAATTGTATCGCCGATATAACGGATACGATCTTTAATAATTTCGTCTTTTTCCTCTTTAGGCTTAGCACGTTCACTATCACGAAGTGTTACTTCATATAAATCAAACACGAGTCCGAGTCCAAATGATTGGTAATGACCAAATTCAGTCGTGACTTCTAAACCTTCATAAGCTCCAAACATGTGAGAAGTACCTTCAGAGTCAATAACTGCTGGTAATCGATTTCCTTGGACCCATTCAGGTAATCCCCAGGCTGTGTTATGGTCAGTTAAATAACCGTAATGAAGACCATTACTCAAATTACTTGCCAAAACGTCAGGTACAGAGTTAATGCCATCACTATAGTAGGTATGTTGATGTGTATCACCACGAATCCATCCTTTTGAAAAGGAATCTTCAAGCTTAATTAGACGTACATCTTGAACGTAATATGTCTTATAAGCTTCAACTGTTAATGTTTTCGTAACGATTGAATATTCAAATCCGCGCGTAAAATGTAAATTATATGTTCCGGGTTCTAAACGAAGGTTGTACGCAGATTGTAAATTTGTGCTCATACGATACGTTTCACCTTTTTCGTTCTCAACAATAATTCCTGCTGTAATCATTTCGCCTGAATCTGTTAAAACCTTACCGCGAACTGTCGCTAGTGTTTTTGGATCAATTGTCGATGTTTTGTCCTCGCTTTGGTTATCATCGATACTCGATGATGGCTTACTATTACAACCCGACAAAAGAAGCAATGTTAAAAGTGGTAAAGTTTTAAAAATCATTTTTTTACTTCGAGGCATACCTGTTTCCTCCATAATTATTGTAGTGGTAAAGCGTTTTATCAACTTCAGTATACACTAGAAATTATTTACTTGTCAATAATCTAAAAAGTTTGATTTTTATACAAATGAGATCATAATTATGCCGAGATTTCCGATTCTAGTTCAGATTAATATTAAAAAGAAAACGCGCGACACGCGCATGTATAAATAAAAGCAAGGTAAGAAAAGGTTAGATATTAACTAGTTTCAACATCATAAACGTTAAAAATGGATATTTGTTCCTTTTTGAGCATGATTATAAATAGTAGTAACGTGAAGAGACTGTCAAGTGCAATTCCTGTTCCAAACATAATCGCAATTAAAGTTAAACTCGGCACAAAAACATTAACTTTAAATAAAATAAACATAATTCCGTAAAAGACAATGTTAATAAGCAATGATTGATAAAGCATTAAATTAGTTTTTCCTAGCCCATAGAAAATGCTATCAATGACATTATTAAAGGCAAAAAGGATATAAAATCCAAGACTAATTAGAACTAGATAATAAACATCGTTATAGTTGCTTAGTTTTAATAGATGCTGCATAAAAGGACTCCAAAGCGGAATAGTGATTGCCCAAATAACAACAAATATTAACGTTAACGTAAAATAACCTAAACTTTTCTTTTCAACGGCTTTAAAGCCATCTTCACCGCAGTCTGACTTAATTAACTCTCCAAGCTGCATTACTGGTAGAAGGAGCCATCCCCAAATAAAGTTATTAGCTACCCAAAATGTTCCTTGCTCACCTACAACATTAACCATCCTTACGACCATTAAGATAAAAACGATATTTCGGACAAAACTTTCTAACCCTGACAAGCTTCCTTTTTTGAAAAAGTCTTTAAACCATGCAAAATCAAGCTTAATTCTCCTAAATAGTGGTAAATCATTCTTGTATAAAATGAAAATAAGTAAAACAAACATTAATAAATTAACAATAATATTTGTAATAGGGATGCCGTTAATTCCTAGTTTTAGAGAAACACCTAAATTGGAAACAAAGAAGATATCAAGTATTACAGTAAGCACTAATTGAGCAATAAGAACAATATAAATATTTTTGTGATTTTTAATTGTTACGATAACGACCATTAGAAATTTCATTAGAGTCGCAAAAATCATTGCTACTGTTTCTAGTCTAATGTAGGTAACGGTTTCTTCAATTAGTGAAGGGTCTTGAGCCATAAATTTCACTAAAGGATTAGCAAATATAATAATAAGAAGCGAAAGTATTGTGTAAACAATAAACGTAAATAATAAGCCGGTTCTAATTCTATTTAGTAATTCATCTTTATTACTTAATACCGCGCCAATAAAGTAAAAAAGCGGCAAAATGAGTGCTTCTTGGATAATTTCATATAAAATGCTCACCCATTGAAGCTGTCCCGCGATTGAAAAAGCATAAGTTTCTGGTAATTGTCCAATTAAGTAAATACGAAAAGTTGTATATAAAGTTGGTAGTAAACCAAAAATAAAAAGCGAAAAGAATAAACGATAATTTATTGATTTAAGCGACGCGATAATTCTTTTCATTTTTTAAATATTAAGGCAATCGAAATGTTATATAAATATTATACCTAATAATATTTGCCGCTCAACTATGCATCGTGGAACATCACTTAGTTATCGAATATAACTTTAAGCTATATGTAGCATCAAAAATAATAATAACAATTAAATAAATTGCAAAAGTCTACATTTTCTACCTTAAATTTGCAAAAAGCAGGTATATTAGTTATAGATTCCGTCGTATGACGTTCAAAAACAGAAATAATATTAATAAAAAACAAAGGATTTTATACAAATATATTTGTGCTTATGATTTGAAAATAGTAAGTGCCAACGATATAATAAAAATATGAAGTTAAACAAAAGTAAAGAAGATTATTTAGAGGCTGTTTTAATACTTAAAAACACGAATAAGTGCGTAAGGAGTATTGATGTTGCTAATTATTTAAATTTTTCTCGTGCATCCGTTTCAATCGCGATGAAAAAACTTAGAGAAGACGGATATATTCTTTTTGATGATGATGGAGTTATTTCGCTTACTAAAGAAGGAAGAGAAATTGCAATAAACACTCTAGAAAAGCATAAATTTATTACGAATTGGTTAAAAGAAATTGGTGTTAGTGACGAAGAGGCAGAAAATACTGCATGTTTAGTCGAGCACTCAATTAGCGATGAAGTTTTTAAACTAATGAAAAACCGCTATAAAGAATTCGAAAACAAATAATAGAACGCTTTAAAATGCGCGTTTAGGAGTAAATTATGGAATATAATGAAGACTTAGAAACTAGCCAACAAGTTGAATTAGAACCGACGCAAACTAGAAAAGTTCTTAACGATAAGAAACTTCGATCAATTAAAGTTTGGCAAATAATTGGTTGTATTTTAACGCCAATTATTGTTATTGGAAATCTTACTTCAACGCTTGAATATTATGCGTTTTATTTTCTCTTTATTTATGCGCTCACGATTCCTTTAACGATGCTAGCAATCAGGGCATCTAGAAAAAGCGAAAAGCCAAAAGACTTAATTTTATTTGGCGTTTTATCGCTAATTTTTGTAAGTATTATAGGCGGAATTATAATGCTTGCCGTAAAGGAAAAAGATTATATTACGGTCGAAGAAATTTAATAAAACGAGAAAAATTAAATAAAAAAAAGGCTGCTTTTGCACGAAATACGTGAAAAATGCAGCCTTTTTAATTACTATTCGTTCCAAACGATATTAATTCTGCCGTTAGGATCTGCAATCGTTAAGGGTGAAGAAACTTCGGCTTCAGCAGTTCCACCTAGTAGAGCCATCGCGTCTTCAATAACGCTATCAAAAGTGAATGTAACGTTGATTGAGTTATCAATTTCATTAAAGACAAGGTTTGCTTCATCTTTAAGCGCAAGTTGAATTGTTTTAAATAAAGCAGTTTTAAGAGCTTCTGAACCAAACATTTCCCCATAATACACGCTTTCGGTAATAAACTTTAAGCCAACTTGATTAGTTCCTTCGGCAACGTATTCAGCGTTTTTTGTCGAGAAAACAAAGTTAGTATGTAAACCATTTACATTAAGTCCGATAATAAAGTCTAGATATTCATCGCCATCACGATTAATAAAGTTAGCGTAAAAATCATCGACAACAATGTAGTTAAATTTCGCTTCAGTAAAATCTTTATAATAGGCGTGCGTCGTATACATTGAACCAACGATATTTAGTGAACCTAGAAAATCATTTAATTCTTGTTCAGTAAGATACGTAATAATTGGCTCCTCGCTTGCTTTAAAGGCATTAAGTTCCTCTAGTGTTTCAATTTGGACAAGATTATCTTCCATTACTTTTTCAAGTTTTTCTGATGTAGGAATGTAGGGTCCAGTGTAAGCTTTGTAATCTGCAATACCATATTTATTTAATTTACTTAAGTCATCACCACAGAAATTATCAATAAAGTTCTTTTCATCTTCATGAGCTTGATCATATCCGCGAATTAAGTAAGCAAACATATTATCAATATCTGCTTTTTCGGGTGTAGAAGTAGCAAAGAAAGGTTCGCTTAAATGATCATTTAGCATTTGTTCGACTTTGCCACCGATATTTTCTAGGTCTAAATCTAATTCATAACCTCCCCCAACGTATTTTGGGTTCGTTTTAAAGTCAGATAACAACACATAAACGTGGATGCTGTCTTCAAAGGAGAAGTCAATTTTAGCTTTAGCGTATATATCTTTTACAAGAGTGAAGTAGAGCTTATCTAATTCGCCTCCACCGTCACCGATAATATTTCTTTCTAAATCACTAATAAAATCTGATACTTTATAAATTATTTCGCGATTTTCAAGATTAACCTTAACATTCATTCGTTCACCAAGTAACGATTCAATGTCGTCATTAGTTACAAATTTACCTGCAACCCAAGTTGCAAGCGACTCTAAACCTTTAAGGTGACCAATTTGAATTTTATCAATGCGAAAATAAAATGCTTTTTCCGCATCAATATCACGAATGCTTAGTGTCGTATGTAGAACAGCACGTGTTTTAAAGCCACTTGAGCGAAGGTTGAAGTAGAAGACATAGCTTTCGCCATTAATCTTCATATCAATTTGAGGGACATAACTATTAAATCCTTCACCGTAGTCTTCCAAAAGTTGAAAAAGAAGTTGATTCATGTGATCTTCATTAATGACTAAATTTATTTCTTCCTTTGTTTTTGTGTTGTCTAAAGAGTCAGTGATTACGCGATTTGCTAGGTGATCAATCGTAACATTTTCCTCTCTATATGGTTCGTTCATTCTTGTGTCATAGACTAAGAGGACTAAAACTATCGGAATTACAAGAAGGGAAACTAGAAAAATTCCAATGATAATCTTTAGTATCTTAATACCAGTTCGACCAGCGCTCATAATTATATCCTCGCTTATAAAAGATTCACTTATAGTTTAACAAAAAAGGATTACTAATGTGTATATATCTTTTATAGATATTTATTTACTACTAAGGTTTAAATTTGTCTTCTCTAAATAGTGAAAAAGCGTAAAAATGCATAAATAACCCTGCAAAACCGCACTATTTTTGATTTTTTTCTAAAAAACGAAAGAATTTCGCTATAATGTAATTATGAACAAGGAACAATTATTAAAATGTAGCGAACTAATTAAAAACGCTAAAAAAATTGTCTTTTTTGGTGGTGCAGGCGTAAGCGTTCCAAGTGGAATTCCTGACTTTAGAAGTGCAACAGGAATATATAGTAAAACGTATGATCGACATTTTACAGCTGAAGAAATGGTATCGCATTCTTTCTTTGTAAATCATCCAGATTTATTTGATAAGTTCTACTATAAAAACCTTGTTTATCCTGATGCAAAGCCTAATGATTGTCACATTTTACTAGCCGATTTAGAGAAAAGAGGCCAAAATTGCACTGTTATCACGCAAAACATCGATGGACTTCATCAAATGGCAGGTTCAAAAAACGTAATCGAACTTCATGGTTCGATTCATCGCAATTATTGTGTTAAATGTCGCACCTTCCACACACTTGAAGAAGCCGCGGCGGAACCACAAGGAAAATGTAAACGCTGCGGAGGACACTTAAAACCAGATGTCGTTCTTTTTGGTGAAGGTTTAGACAACACCGACATAGTAAGAAGTATCGACGCTTTAGGTGAAGGAGATCTACTAATAATTGGTGGAACAAGCCTTGTTGTCTACCCTGCCGCTGGTCTAATTTATTATTACCGCGGTAAAAATATTATCGTTGTAAACCTAAGTAATATTGAAGTAGCCCTTCCAAACAAAGACATAACTTACATTTCTGGCGACATCGCTAAATGGGCTAGAGAAGTAAGCAAACTTTTAGGAATTAACAAATAGTTAAACCTCACTAAATACTAAAAAAATAGCGTTTTTCACATCTTTTTAGATTGGAAAATCGCCTAATTTCCACCTCACTCCCCATACTCAACTAATATATATAGATTAAATATATTATTACTCTTTATTTTTCGCGTATAAATCGTTAGAATATAAATGATATTAAAAAAATAGAAATAGAGGAGTAATCATGGCACGAACAATAATTATTGCGGGTGATTTAGCGTCCGGAAAATCAATCTTAGCAAGACGCTTATCACTCCATTTTAAAGTCCCCTACTTTAGTAAGGAACGATTAAAAGAAATTTTAGGCGACATTATGCCCTATAGCGAACTTAGAGAAAACAAGAAAATTTCTCGGTCCGCTCTTGATATCTTAATTCACATTAACTCAAGAATGTGTAAAGTTGGCAATGATGTCATTTTAGAAGCAAATTTCCATAAAGAAGAATTAGAAAGAATTAAACGTGATTGTGATTTTTATAAACAAGACGTCGTTTTACTCTATCTAACTGGAGATATTGAAACATTATACGAACGACTTCTTGAAAGAGGACGACAAAATCGTCACCCTGTCCACTTAACGCATCCACTTCTTAGTATTGAAGAGTTTGAAAATTATGTTTATAAGTGGCGCGAAGAGGAAGAAGTTATGCCGCGCACTTATATTGACGTAACTGGATGCGAACCAATGGTCGTTTATGCTAAAGCCATTGAAGCACTTGATGCAATCGAACAAAGTAAACACGAAAAGCATAAAAAACATGTAGAATAATTACGATATAGAAGGAGAAAATTTATGCAAGATAAAGTAAAAAATATTCGCAACATCCTTTTCCTTGGCCACCAAGGAAGTGGTAAAACAAGTTTAGTAGAAAGTATTGTAAGTTACGTTAATAAAACCCCAAAAGGTTCTATTGAACGGAAAAATACAGTAAGTGACTTTACTGATGAAGAAAAGTCGCGTTTAAGTTCCTGTAGTCTTAGTGTTATTACACTAAATTATGAAGGCTATCAATTAAACTTACTAGATGCACCTGGTAACGATAATTTCATTAGTGATATTATCGGTGCTCTTAACATGGTAAAAGGTGCCGTTTTAGTAATTGATGCTCAACGAGGAATTGAAGTTGGTACAGTTAAACACTACAACTTACTCGTTGAACACGGAATCCCAACGTTCATTTATTTAAATAAAATGGACAAAGAAGACATTAATTTCCAAAAATTATTAGATGAAATTAGTGAAAAACTCGGTAAAGAAGCTGTCCCATTTGTTTATCCTTTAGGACATGGCGAAGCTTTTGACGGCTTTATTAATGTCTTAGACCTAAAAGCCTATCGATTTGATGGTAAAAAAGCCGTTGAAGAAGAAATTCACGATGATAAGAAAGCAATTGTTACGGCATTAAACAATGAAATTACAGAAAAAGTTGCTTTAACGAGCGATGAACTTCTTGAAAAGTTCTTCTCAGAAATCCCCCTTACGAAAGAAGAAGTTCAAAACGGAATTCATCAAGCAATAATGCGAAATGAACTTCGTCCAATCGTAGTTGGATCAATTAATAACGATATTGCAGTTCCAACACTATTAAAAATGTTAATTACTTACCTTCCAAGCCCAAGTGAACTAAAAGCTTACGAAGGTGTAGATGAAAATAATCAAAAAGTTGAAAGAAAAACGACAGTTGACGCACCCTTTAGTGCTTACGTTTTCAAAACAATGTTTGATCAATATAAAGGTGCGACAAATATTATTAAAGTATGTAGCGGAACGCTAAGAACTGGTGATGATATTTATATTCCTTCAACACGCAGCAAACAACGTGTTGGACAAATCCACCGTATTTTTGGCGAGAAACTTGATAATATTCAAGAAGCTTATGCTGGAGAAATCGTTGCTTTAACAAAATTAGATAACGTAAATACTGGCGACACTTTAAGTGATGTAAAAGATGTCGTTATCTTACCAAAAGAAAATCTCCCAACCGCAGTTTATTTTAAAGCTGTTAAACCAGTTAATCCTCGAGATGACGAAAAACTCTTTAGTTCGTTATTAAAACTTCAAGCTGAAGATCCAGTTTTAGAAGTTAAACGTAATAATGAAACAAAACAGCTCTTAATTGGTGGATTAAGTGACTCGCATCTTGCTTTTGTCTTAGAAAAAATTAAGAACATGTTTAACATACCTGTAGAAACATTTGCACCAAAAATTGCATATCGCGAAACTGTTAAACAAGAAGCAACTGCTCCTGGTCGCTATATTAAACAAAGTGGCGGAAGTGGCTTCTATGGTGTTGTTGAAATGCGCTTTGGCCCAAGCGGAAGCGAAGAAAACGTTTTTGCCGAAGAAATCTTTGGCGGCGCTGTCCCGAAAAACTATTTCCCTGCCGTTGAAAAAGGCTTTAGAGAATCACTTGAACAAGGCCTTCTTGCTGGTTTCCCGGTTGTCGGTATGAAAGCTGTCTTAATTGACGGAAAATATCACTCAGTTGATAGTAACGAACAAGCATTTAGAATGGCAGCAGTTCTTGCATATCGCGAAGCGTATCTAAAATGTGATCCTACGCTTCTTGAACCAGTAATGAAATTATCAATTTACGTAAATAATGAATTTACTGGTAACGTTATGAACGATCTTAATCAAAGAAGATCACGGATTATTTCGATGGATGAAAAAGCAAATCATATCCAAGAAATTGTCGCGCTTGTCCCCGAGAGCGAAACGCTAGAATACGCATCAACACTTCGTGTTTTAAGCCAAGGAAGTGGTTACTTTAACCGCGAATTTGATTCATATCAAGAAGTACCTAGATACCTAGTCGACAATATTATTAAGACGGAATCGAGGTTAAATAAAGAAGGGAAATAATCCCTTTGATATGCTAAAATTAAAGAGAGGTTTTAAATATGAATGAGAAAAAACAATCATTAGTCGTGCTCAAAAACATTTGGTCACCAGCACTTTCCGTTATTGGCCTAATTATTATGATTATTTTTCGTTTTACTTTAGCTGAAGACGTAAAAATTGGCGCGGCTTTACTCGTGATGGTAATTACTTTTATTGTTGCCTTACTTGCGCTTCTTCAAAACACAAGAAAGTCAACAGCGCAACGACTAATTTTAACTGCACAAGTCGTCTTTGTTATCCTTGCATCATTCTTTATGATTAATAATAATGACCAAGGTGCTAATCCCTCGACGGCTAGTGTCGTCTTTGAATACATCTTCCTCGTCTTATATTGTCTTACGATTGTTGGCTCTGGCGTTTATTCTACAATCGTTGGCATTAGACTTGAAGATGCACTTGAACCTGCAGAACGTTAGTTTATGACAAGGGCAAAAAAAGATTGTGGCGACGCAATTTTACTTAGTAAAACTTGTAATACCTTAATTAATCTTTTATTGCTTTCTAATCTAATAACAAAAGGAGAAAACTAAAAAGAACGCGAATTTGCAAAGTTTTGCGTTCTTTTTGTTTGAATTTAGCTTATGACAAATCTTAAAAAAACATTCTCTGGGGACAAGGTACCCCTCCTTACAAAAATAGTTTATCCCTTTAGCGGCATCGGTCGTGATATGGCTTATACGCTAGTGTCGCTATTCCTTATGACTTACGTTCAATTTACGTTAGGTTCCGAAGGAAATTATGAAGCTAAGATGCTAGCGATTATTATAATCATGTTTGTCGCTCGTCTTTGGGATGGGATAAATGATCCAATGATTGGGACACTAATTGAAAACACACATTTTAAAATGGGTAAATATAAACCGTGGATTTTAATTGGGGCAGTAAGTAACTCAATTGTCCTCGCCTTAATGTTTAGTATTCGTGTTCACGGTTGGTGGTTTGTCCTTTTATTTGCAATCTTTTATCTTCTTTGGGGAATAACGTTTACTTTTAACGATATTGCTTATTGGAGTATGCTCCCTTCACTTAGTAAAGAAGAAAAAACGCGTAATCAACTTACGACGTTAGTAGCAGTAGCTGCTAGTATTGGTGCTTTTACTGTAGGTGGCGTTGTACCAATTATTTTCCCAGGCGCGGCAATTTCTAGGTTCCGCTATATCGGAATTGTTGTCGCGGCTATTTTCCTTTTATGTCAACTTTTAATGGTCTTTACGTGTAAAGAAAGAGCTAGAGAAGAAGTAAAATCAGAAAAAATCACCTTAAAAGAAATGTTTCAAGTTTTATATCGTAATAAACAATTATGGTACATCATGATTGTTATTGTTATTTATTATTTAGGTGGAGCACTTCTTAATGGCTTTGGGCTAAATTACTTCTATTTTGCTTATGGTTATGAAAAAGGTGGCGGTAATATGCTCTTTTTTACAGTAGCTTATGCGCTAGGAACAATAATAGCGCAAGCTACGTATCCGCTTTTTGCTAATAAATTTAAGCGATCACAGATATTAGCAACAACATTTATTATTGTTATCGTTGGTCACCTTTTAATCTTTACTTATGGGATGCTTCATGCCCTTGGAATAACTGCTGCACCTAATATTTACGCCTTTAGCGCGATTGGTCTACTTATTTTTGCTGCTGAAGGTCTATTTTATATGGCGCTTATCATCATGGCGACTAACACAATTGAATATAATGAATGGAAAACAGGTGAACGAAAAGAAAGTATTATCTTTAGTGCTCGCCCATTCGCCGCAAAAATAAGTAGTAGTTTCCAAACAATTATTCTGTACATTGTTTTACTTGCCGGGGGAATCTACTCAATTACAAATCAAATTAGCCAAGTTGAAATAGCCGCTGAACTTGAAGGCTTAACAAAAGCAGAAACTTATGCGCAAGCGCAAGCGGCAATTGACGGCGCCGCTAATCTTCAAGGTGTCTTAATCGCGCTTCTTGTAGGAATGGCGCTACTTCCAATCGTCTTGTTTATTTGCGCCTACATTCTTCTTAAGAAGAAGTATAAGATTGACGAAGTCGCTTATAACAAAATGGTTGAAGACATCAAAAATGGTAACGTTGGTCCCCATAACAATCTCGATGATATTGTCGGTAAACCGAAAAAGAAAAAACAGTTAGAAACCGTGCAAAAGTAGAAAAAGCGCTGCAAAACTGCAGCGCTTTTTAATTTTTAATGGTTTTAAATATCGGCTTTAGGGCGCACGAAGACGTCTAGACCTTCATTACGTTTTTCAAAGCCGTTTTCCATAAAGAACTGTAATGCTTTACCTTTAAAACCATAGTTTCTTGGGTCAAAGCCAGGGTATTTACGGACGAGAATATTGTTAACATTACTCCAATATGCCCAGCCATTTTCATCAACTGCGTTTTCAGCAATAATGTTTGTTACGACTTCGATTAGATCATCAAAGGGGATAATACTATCATCTTCCTTTTGAGCATTAGTTGTCTTTTTTGCCTTTTTATTTTTATCGCGCATTTTCT
Organism: Bacilli bacterium; assembly: GCA_050952805.1. Classification (GTDB taxonomy): domain Bacteria; phylum Bacillota_I; class Bacilli_A; order RFN20; family CAG-826; genus JAAYSA01. The sequence continues at coordinate 42,353 of JBMNLM010000001.1, forward strand.
TGATTTTATCTAAAAAGACAAAAACATCGACGGAATTTACAAGACTAATTGGTGTTTTACTTTCGCCCATTCCAATAATAAACATATTATTTTCTCTTAGGCGCGAAACAAGTTTTGTAAAGTCACTATCACTACTTACAATTACAAAGCCATCAACATTACCTTGATATAAGATGTCCATAGCATCTATTACAAGCGAAAAGTCACTCGTTGATTTTCCACTTACAACACTATATTGCTGCCGTTGATCAAGATTAAACTTAATGCTTTGGCTTCGCCAACCATTAAGAGCTTGATTAGTCCAATCTCCATATATCCGTTTATATGACAATGTTCCGTATTTGTTTGCTTCATCGTAAACAATAGAAATATAATCAGGCGATATATTCTCGGCATCAATTAGCATTGCTAAATGTTTTTCTGCCATTTATTTTCCTCCTTTCTTTTTAACGTTTATGTTAAAAGTATACTCTTTATCTTCAATTTTTACATTTAGTATACCTTTACCTTCTTTATTTTGTGAATGAATATATAGGGTAAGTGCTCCCCCGTGAAGAGTTTGAATACTAGGTCCACTTACGCGAATTGGTCCAGTTGTAGAAATACTAACAGGCGTAGAATCATAGCTTAAACGCATGTCGTTATTATCTAGTTTATAAATAACTAATTTTGTTGTGTCATAAGTAATATCATTAACTAATTCATCTTTATCTAGAGTTAATTCATAGTGATAGACTCTTGAAGGTCCAAGAAGCTTAGTTTCGATGACGTTATCGCTCTTATCATAACTAATAATTTTATACGTACTATCGCCACTTCCCCAGGAAGTAATGTTGTCGTACCAAAGATCTACAAGATCATCATAAGTTAACTTATGACGAACCATTTTCATGCCCATATAAAGTAAATAGCGAAGCGGCAAGTTCGTTAGGCCGTTAAGAGCCGCATAATTTAAAATAGTCCGAAGTTTTCTTTTTGTTCCCTTTTTCATTTTTGGATATTTATCAAGAAAATCTTCTGGGATAAATTCGTTAATTAAAAATGGGGGATGTTGTAGGTGTCCAAAAGAAGAACTATCAGGATAGTAACGCTTAATAAAGGAATCTCCTTTATAAAAATCAATGTAAGCAGCGTTACTCAGTACATAAAACGGGTATAAAAGTGCCTCAGGAATATCGCCAACATTAATATTAAAAGTCGTCTTTAAAATCGGCAGACTACTATTTTGTGATTTATAAAAATAGCTAACGAGTTTTGGATTACGGTATATATCAAGAATTCCGTGATAGCAAATTTTATCGCCTGAGCCAAATTCTTTGTGCGTGTAGTAGTCATGCATACACCAAGGGCTAATGCCAATGTTATCGTCTCTGGCAAGTGCATCATTAATAACACGCATATGGCGATTAATAAACGAGTGTTGATGCATAACATCGTCACTTATTTTTGTAGGGAACATGTGGCCATTACATTCTGTAATAAAATATGGTTTCTTTGTTTTTGTTACTTTTTTCTTCGCGACAACACCTTTATTTTTGCCGTTATGAGAAAAATCGTTATAGCCATAAATGTCTTCTATGCAATTTGAATGAGCAAAATTTCTTGTTCCTGAGGTTGGTCGACTCGTATCAAGTTTCTTAACTAACTCTTGCGTTTTTGAATATAAATCATCATCGTCAAAACTTTCGTTAATTCGCGTTGACCAAATGATGACACTAGGATGATTAAAGTCGCGATTAATCATATCGCGAACGTTATCAAGGTGTTTTTCTCGCCAACCATTATCTTTGCTAATATGTTGCCAACCTGGCGTTTCATCCATTACGTAAAGACCAAGTTTATCGCACGCATCAAGAAAATGTTTTGAAGGCGGGTAGTGGGAACATCTTACAAAATTGATGCCTAAATCTTTTAAAATTTTTACATCATCATATTGTAAATATTTATTCGCCGCCGCGCCAATATAGGGGTAAGTTTCATGGCGATTTAGGCCAATTAACCTCACTTCTGCACCGTTAACGAATAATTTGTCGCCTTTTACCTCGACGGTTCGAAAGCCAAAAACATACTCTTTACTTAACGAAAAGGTGTCACTATCAATGCAAGCGATTAGTTTATAAAGTTTTGGATTATTAGCGGACCACGGAACAATATCATCAATTTTTCCCTTAGTATCATGAAGTGTCGCGACCCATTCTTTAGTTTCATAGTCAACAATATCGTAATACACACGAAGGGTTTCGTTTCGAAGATTAATAATTTCCGGATAAAGCGTAATTGATCCATCACTCCTAGCATCAATCTTTACATCTTTTATATCAACAAAATCGAAGTATTCAATATAGACTTCGCGATAGATCCCTGCAAAAGAAAGATAATCGACAACGCCTCCCCAAGGAGGAACAAGAGGATTTTCTTTACCAGAGACAATTATTTCTAGTTCATTGTCTTTTGGTTTTATTACGTCAGTAATTTCTACTTTTATTGGTAAATAAGGACTAATAAACTCACCTAAATAGACGTTATTTAGAGTAATTTTACAACTTACCATTACGCCTTCTAGGCAAAGAAAAGCTTGTTCGTCTTTTAGGGAAATTTCCGTTTGATTGCTATCAAAACGAAGTTTATAAGTACCTTCTTTTTGATACATTTGCTCGTCAAATGCAGAAAAAGGCACTTCAACAAGCGTATGTGGGATGTCGATTTTTGTAAAAGGGAGGGATGAATTATTTAGTTTAAATTCCCAGCCAAAGTTAAGATGTTGTTTCATACTTTAATTATAGATGACTTCGCCCTTCTTTTTAAGGAAATTCTCGTATCTTTACTTTTTAATAAGACTCTACTTAAAAAGAATATAAATATAACTAAAAATATCTATTTTATGAGTGAATTCATTCTACAATTAGGTAAAATAGAGGTAATGTAATAAAATGAAATGGAAGATTACAATATAGTGAGGTATAAATATGCTTGATGTTATTGTTGAAAAACTTTTAATCTACGCTAAAAATCGTTTAGGCTTAAGTGACGACGATTTATTTTATTTACGAAATATTCTTTTATTTAACTTTCATTTAAAAGCTCCTTACAAAGGACCGATTAACGTAAGTGAAATTAAAGCAATGAAAACGCCTGACGTCCTTCTAGACGAACTTCGTCTTGCCTTAAAAGAAAGTAAGATTATTGAAGAATGGCGAATTGAAGGATTAGTAACTGAAGTTATGGGCTTTTTAACGCCTGCTCCAAGCCTTGTTACCGAGCAATTTAAAAAGCTATACAAAAAAGATAAAAAAAGTGCGACAGATTATCTCTATGACTTAAGTGTTGCAAATAACTACATCCAATCACAAAAAATCGCAGAAAATATTTCTTGGACGAGTGAAATGGATGATGGTCATAAACTTGAAATTACGATTAATCTATCAAAACCCGAAAAAGATAATAAAGATATTATTAAAGAAGCTGAGAAAGAAGATGAAGATGAATATCCAAGTTGTCCACTTTGCCGCGAAAACGTTGGCTATGGCGGATCTTATAAAATTCCCCCACGACAAAACTTACGGATTATTCCTCTTAGACTAGAAAACGAAAATTGGTTCCTCCAATATTCACCTTACGTTTACTACGATAAACACTGTATTGTAATTTTTGAAGAACATAAACCAATGGCGATAACTCCAAGAGTTTTTGGTAAACTCTTTGCCTTTGTTGATCAATTCCCACATTTCTTTATTGGTTCAAATAGTGATCTACCAATTGTAGGTGGTTCAATTCTTTCTCATGAACACTTCCAAGGTGGTCAAAGTGATTTCCCGCTATTTAACGCTCCAAAAAGAACACTAGTTAAATCACGTCACGATAAACGCGTCACGATTTCAATCGCTGACTGGTATAACACCGTCATCGTCTTAAAGAGTAAAACGCGCGATAAAGATAAATTAATCGATGTCGCATCAAAGATTTGTGAAACATGGATTAACTATAGTAACCCTGAATTAGATATTATTGCCTTTACTGGTGACACTCGTCATAACACGGTAACGCCAATTGTTACAAAAGATAAAAATGGCTATACGATGTATCTAATTTTACGTAATAACCGCACTAGTGAAGAACATCCTGATGGCATTTTCCATGCCCATAAGGAATATCACGGCATTAAAAAAGAAGGCATTGGCTTAATTGAAGCAATGGGAATGTTTATTCTTCCTGCAAGATTAAAACGCCAATTTGCAATTGTTGAAGATGTCTATGATGGCAAGCTTACAAAAGAAGAAGCGCTTAGTAAGCATCCAGACTTAAGCGTACATGAACCTCTATTTGTGTATCTTGACGAACGAAAAGATGACGAACTAGCGACCGAAGAAAAAATTAAACAATACGTCGCGGAAACTTGTCGCAATATTTTAATTAATACCGCTGTATTTAAAAATGATCCTAAGAGTCAAGATGAATTATTAAAAATGCTTAAAAGTATTAAGTACTAAAAATATATGAAATATCACTCAAAATATAAATTTCTAAGCGAACAATTTATACATATATTTAAAGAAAAACCAACAAACTTTTTTGCTATCCCAGGACGCGTAGAATTTATCGGTAATCACACCGATCACCAAGGCGGAAAAACTCTGTCATTTACAATTGACCGCTATATTTATGCGTGTGCAAATAAAAGAGATGATAATTTAATCGTTTTACACAGTAAAAACTATTCAATTCCAACGCTTATTGATTTAAACGATATTGAATTTAAAAATAGTGAAAAAGGAACTTCAATTGCTTTAATTAAAGGCGTAGCCACTTACTTTAAAAATCATAACTTTAAAATAGGTGGTTTTAATCTTTATACATACTCTAATATTCCTCGCGGGATGGGTCTATCAAGTAGTGCAGCTTTTGAAACTTTAATCGCAAAAGTATTAAATGAACTTTATAATAACCTTACAATTTCACCCCTAAACCTTGCAAAAGCTGGCCAATTTGCAGAAATTCACTATTTTGGTAAGCCTTGCGGACTTCTAGATCAACTAACAGTAAGCTATGAACAACTCGTATATTGTGACTTTAAAAACAAAGCCCCAGAAGTAGAGCAAATTAGTGCTCATCTTCTTGATGATTTTGATATTCATCTAATCTATATTGGTAAAGGTCACGCGGGGTTATCGCATCACTACAAAAGAATCGTAGATGACATGAATCTCGTAAATAATTACTATAAAAAAGAACAATTACGTGACGTTAATGAAGAACAATTCTTTAATGATTTTGTTAACTTAAATAATGTAATTCCCCTTCTTGCCCTAAATCGCGCGAAGCATTTCTTTTTAGAAACGCGTCGCGTAGAAGAAGTTGTAGATGCGTTGCATAAAAACGACAAAAAAGAAGTAATTAAATTAATTAACGAAAGCGGTGAATCTAGCGCGACGCTACTAAAAAATCTTTCATTACCAAATGAAAAGAAGAAAACATTAGAAAACTCATATTATTTATTGAAAGAGAAGTTCCCAACTGCTGCGGTTAGAATTCATGGTGGTGGATTTGGGGGAACGCTTCTTTTTGTTTCCTTAAAAGAAGAAAAACTTGGGAAAGAATTACGTGAATTTTGTAAATCGCTAAACTTAAAGCGTATTTATAAGATTAAACCTTCACTTTCTTAGATAAATTTCTTAGAAAAACACTTCAAAAAAACACGGCACGAAAATTCGCGTGCTTTTTTTCATATATTAAATCTATTTATAAATATAGTTGTAAGCACTATTATTAGTAATAATAGTTAGAAAATGATAATATGAAGCCATGGAAAAAAAGCAAGCACTTAATGACCTTTTAACTAGTTTAACCGGCTATCGCGCTGAAGATAGAATGCGGATATTTTCCTATTTTAAAACTCTAGATTACGAAGTAAAAGATGAAAATTATTTTGCCTATCTTCGAGTAGCCTATAGCTATATCCCAATGAAACTAACAGACTTAAGTGAAAATGATATTGAAAAAGATCCTAATTTAATTATTGGGCTTTTTATGGCAATCGCGACAGAACTTGAAGAAGTACCTCTTCCTAGAAGAATCGATATTATGGACTATGTTAGCAATTTTGTGCAAAAGCGAAGTCCAAGAAACGCGATTAATGATAACACTTTAATTTATGACTTTAGTTTAGATTTTGAAGAAGAAGTTTATAAGATGCTAAGTGGCACTAGTGTTCCTCTTACTAAACAAATTTATCCTTACGCGACGATATATCTCGTATACGGAGATTTACTCCATGAATACGGAGATTATATAAGTGCGATGGGAATGTATGCTAGAGCAAATAGCTGGAATCCAGTCTCGCCTCTTATTATTTCAAGAGCCTGTGACTATTTTGCAAACATTAAAGATTCGCAACAACTCTTACAAGTAGCAAACTTAATGTTAAAAGTATCTTATACACCTCATCATATCGCTGAAGCTATGCAATATCTTGGTTATGGTTTCTTTTTAGAAGGCGAATATGAAAAAGCGTATGCATTTTATTATGTTTCCTTAAAATATGATGACACGAGTAAAGAAGGGTTAAATGAACAAATAAGTGCAACTCTTACTGCTCTAAAAGTAAAAGAACCATATAAAGTTACGAAAAAAATGATTAATGAACTCTTTATTGGCTCAGCCTTTGTTCCAAAAGTTAACCATCGTTTATTTCAAACGTTAAGAAGATACATTATTGATAACTATATCAAAGAAGACTATATTGAAGTTCTTGAATACGGAGCTTACTACTCGCTTGTTTATCCTTCTGACACAAAAATTAAAAATATTATCACTAAGTCACAAAATCAATTAATCTAAAATATGAGCAATAGTAATTATTTAAGCAAATTAAGTTCGGATATCGTAAACGGACTTTTTTATGCTCTTAAAAACGATGCAAAAAGCTGGTATTCTTTGCAAAATGCGGGTAAAAATGACAATATCGATTTAAACGAATTTGCAAAACTTTTTACAAAACTTGCAAATATTAGTAGTTCAAAAGACTTAGAAAACTTACTTCTTAGTGATGAACTTGATTATGAAACGCTAAGTTATTTTTTAACTAGTGAAACAATAAAAAGTTACAAAGACTTTAAAAAAGAAGAAGAAAAAAATCCAAATAAAGGAGAACTAGCAAATAGTGCTGATTGTTTTTTAATTTTGTTCTTTTATAGTTTTCATCTCTATTCTAAATTCGGGATGAACGCACTTTTAATTAAAGAGACGTATGAAGAAATAAAAGCAATAACGGAATTTAGCCACGCTAACGAACTCGTTTACATTGGTAATACCTTTTTTGTTGGCTTAGTCTTTAGTGCACTTAGCTATCGCCATAAAAAAAGGAGATTTCCTAACTCATCTTACGAAAAAATTGTTGATGACGTAATTGAACAAGTTTCGACACAATTTTTAAGAGAAGAATTCAAAAACACAAAACGCTATTTTGTTGGAATTGCACCTCTATTTTACGAATTACATAAAGAAATTCCTGCAAGTAGAAACCTAAAAGCAATCGACAAACGCCTCTTACAAACGAATAATTATGTAATCGATTTTGTTACAACGCTTTTTAGTCTTCTTCTTAAAGGCTATAAAGATAATAGCTATCAAGAATTACGAAATTACATCGTTAAAAGAAAGACATATACACCACTATTTATGCTTTTATTTGATGTTCTTAGCAAAATTATGGAAGACGGATTAATAGAAGACCTAAAAGAAGATTATAAAGTCTATTTAAATAACGAAATTTACAATTTACTAACAAATTTAACTGCACCTTTAGTAAATCTTCTTGAATCTCAAAACAAAGAAAACGAAGAAATTAGAAACCTCCAAAGAAAATATTTAACGAGTGTTTTGTAATTATAATTTGTTGTTTTTAAAAAACCGTAATCTCTATTATCAAATAGAGATTTTTTAATGAAAGTGCAAAACACATAGTTTATAAGTTATAATAACTTTATATTTACTATACATATTGAGGTGAATTATGAAAAAAATTACTAACTCACGTCGTCTTTTTAATGCAATGACGAAACTTTTCCTATTTTCACTCCTTTTAACAGGTTGTAATAAACCTGGACCTGATTCATCAACTGATCCAGATGATTCAAGAATTAGTGAAAATGGCGGTAACACGGAAAAAGGAGACTTATTAACACCAGAAGAATACGAAGAAAGTATTACCGGTGCTCCTTGGACAAAAACAAACCACTTATACATTCACTATTTAAGAAAAGATGCAAATTCATATCCTGAATGGGACTTATGGGTTTGGCAAAAAGTCCCGCGCGACCTAGAAGGTCATGCGATCGATTACTTTATGCAAGACCAATCGGGCGTCATTTTCGCGGTCGATTTAAATCACCCTGACTTAAAAGGTGTTACAAAACTTGGGTTTTTACTCGTTTTAAAGGAGAGTAAAAACCAATCAACAGGCATGTGGGTTAGTGATGCAAGTGCAAACGTGTATATTCCTGATATTCCAACGCACGTTAGACCCGATGGGACAATACACATCTTTTGTACTGAAGGAAATAGTTTACTTTATACATTCTTTTATGAAGGCGAAGAAGCCGAAGACCCCTTTGAAGGCGATACTGGTCAACTAGAAAGTAAAACTAACGTAAATAGTAGTTCAACTTCGCCCTATCCTATTGCAAAAACAAGTCCTGATTTTGCAAGTAATGCCGGAATTGGCTATCAAATTCAAGTCGCAACTTTTGCAGATTCTGATGGCGATGGCCTTGGCGATATTAACGGAATCACTGCAAAACTTGACTATATTGAGTCATTAAACGTTAACGCGATTTGGCTCACGCCAATTCAAGAATGCGAAAGCTATCACGGCTACGATACGATTGATTATTACGCAATCGATAGTCGCTTTGGCACACTAAACGACTATCGAAGACTAATTTATGAAGCGCATAAACGTGATATTCGTGTCGTAATGGACTTAGTTTTAAACCATACTTCAAAAAATAACTTATGGTTTACGCGTAGTGCTCAAGTTAAAACTGGCAAAGACCTAAACGGAAATCCTGTTTCATATCGCGACTTATATCACTGGAAATATTCAACGACGCCTCTAAAAGAGCCATGGTATCGCTTTGGAACGACAGATTATTACTACTACGCAAAATTCTCCTCTGGAATGCCAGAACTAAATTATGACAACCAAACAACACGCGATTTTATGGTCGATGTTGCAAAATATTGGCTTGGCTTTGGTGTTGATGGCTTCCGAATTGATGCTGTTAAACATATTTATATGAAGGATGAAGTTAGTAAAAATAGTAGCGATGTCGTTACTGATATTGATGATAAAACCGGTGTTGATTATAGTAGTGACCGCGGGAAAAATATTAACTTCTTTAGAGAATTTAATGCGCGGGTAAAAAGCGTTTATCCTAACGCCTTTATCGTTGGCGAAAACTTTGATGGTTGGGATGAACGCATTTCTCCCTACCTTCAAGGAATGGATGCACTTCTTGACTTCCCAAGTTACTATCACTTTGTGAACAATACTTTCTGGAGTATGGAAAATAGTGCAAATGTTGAAGGAACTTCAATTATTCCTAATAAACTAAGCATGTATAACTCTAGAAGAAGTAATGGTAAAGCAATTTTAAGTGCCTTTACTAGTAATCACGACGTTGAACGCGCGCTTAATCACGCAAATAATAAACTAACTGGTTCAGGCTCATTTAGTACTGAACACCATACGCCAATAACCGCAACTGATATTGCAACAAAAAATAAACGTGCCCAAGTTTATATTGGAAGTTTACTCCTTCAACCTGGGTTAACTTGGATTTATTACGGCGATGAAATCGGAATGTCAGGCAATATTACGCCTAACAATAGCGAAAACGCTCCAAGTGAAGCAATTGGCAAAGACTGGAACGAAGACCGTTTCTATCGTCAACCTATGAAATGGGTTGAAACTGGTGCAACTGATAAAGACATGATGACTAATGTTACCTTTAGTGGCTACACAATTCCATTAGACGACTACAACAAAAACACACTAGAAAGTGTTAAAGAACAACAAGAAAATAGTAGTTCATTCCTTAAAAAGATCCAGGAATTGTCGGCTTTTAAAGGAAATAGCGAATATAAAGACGTTTTCCTAAAAGGAAATTATTCAGGTATTAACTCTAATGAAAACGTCATGGCATGGCGAATGAGTTATGGTGGAACAACACTTCAAATCTATTGCAACTTTAGTGCTTCACAAGTTACTTTAACAGGCGTTCCAACTAACGTAATTTATAAATCTAATACTGGTCTTAGTAACAATACTGTAGATGGCTACGGAATTGTTATTTATAAACAATAATTAAATAAATATATGAAAGGAAAAGGATAATAATGAAAAGAAAAAAGTGGTTAATAATGCTTCCGCTAATTCTAGCGTCTCTAGCAGGTTGTAATAAAAAACCTGAAGATTCCTCAAGTATTATTGATGATCCTGATGGTACTTCTATTACTACGGAAGACTCAACTAACACCGAAGAAGAAGCTCACGAAGTAACTATCTACTTTAACTTAACGGAATACGGAAGATTAGATGGTGAAGCAGGTCATGAAATTCCTAATGTTGGTCTTCAATATGGCGTTGAGTATACTGCTATGTCAGGATCTTTACTTCCTGGAAGTGACCGTGTTACGCACGCCTTAGGTGCAAAATTCCTTGGTTTTGCAATGCAAAATCCTCTAGGCGGAGGTCTACAAAAGATTACAAAAGTCCCTGGAGCAGATGGCGTAATCTTAGAAGCACAATTTGGTGAAGATGGCACAAGCGAAGGCGGTGGAACGACTGAACCAGTCGGTGAAGAAGGTGTCTATTTTGTCGTTAACGGTGAATACTTAGAATCTAATCGCCTAACAGAAGGCTATAGCACCGTCCTAGAAACGGAAGAATATAGCTTTACAAACAAATACTTTGAAGCTGGCTTTACGTTTATGATCGGTTCACCTAATGACATAAGCGGACTAGGTGCAAATACGTATCCTACAAAACTTAGTGGTAAGGAAGACGGAATTGGCTACACCTTAAGTGCAGACAACAATAAACCAAACTTTACTTCTACATATCTCGAAGTTCTAGGTACACCAGATGAACAAGGTGAAAGTGAAGATGGTACGTTTATTAAGTACTTTGATAGTGAACCAGGACAACTTAGCTTTAAGACAAGCGGAGAATTTAATGTCTACGTTTCCTTCTTTGATAACTTTGGCTGGGTTAGAGTTTATGTAGAACCCGCTGGCGATATTGGCGGCGGAGATGGCGATGGTGATGGCGGTGAAACGACTGAACCAATCGGCGAAGATGGTGTATATCTTGTAACTGATGGTGAATACTTACCAGAATATAAACTTGCACTTAACACCGAAAGTTTAGACGGAAATACAGAATACTACATTACAGGTCTTACCGTAGAAGCAGGCTTTACGTTTGTCGTTGGTTCGCCAAATGATGTAAGTGGGTTAGGCGATAATGTTTATCCTACGTTTAAAAGCGGTAAAGCTGATATTGGCTATACGTTAAAACAAGACACAAGTAAGCCTAACTATACCTTCGATCACCTTGAAGTACTTGGAACACCAAGCGATCAAGGCGATAGTGGGGAAGGAAAATGGTATGGCTTTGTAAGTCCAAATCCGCTTGGCGAACTTCGCTTTAAAACAGCTGGAACTTACGATATATATATTGCTGTTTATGATAATTATGGCTGGCTTGGAATTTACGTCGAACCAAGTGCATAAACACTAAAAATCACGCTAATACACACGAATTTATAATTTATTAGCACTCACGCTTGACAAGTGCCAATGGTATGCTACAATATTTTTGGCACTTGTCTTTTATGAGTGCTAAAAGGAGGATTTGATTATGATGGAAAATTTCTTTCCGGATTATAGTAAAGATGAAAAAATTCTCGAAAAATTCGGACGTTTTTTAACAGATGATGCTAAAAAGAGTGATACAGATCCTATTATTGGAAGAGATGAAGAAATAAGAAGAATCATTCAAATTTTAGCTAGAAAAACAAAAAATAATGTCATTTTAATTGGTGAAGCCGGCGTTGGTAAAACGGCGATTATTGAAGGTTTAGCCCAACGTATCGTAAAAGGTGATGTCCCTGAAACGCTAAAGAATAAACAAGTTTATGAATTAGATATGGGCGCACTTATTGCCGGTACGAAGTTTCGTGGTGAATTTGAAGAACGACTTAAAGCAGTCTTAAATAAAATTAAAGAAAGTAATCATGAAATTATTCTTTTTATTGATGAAATTCACTTAATTGTTGGCGCAGGTCGCGTTGATGGAGCGATGGATGCCTCCAATATGCTTAAACCTCTTTTAGCAAGAGGAGAAATTGATGCAATTGGAGCTACAACTCTAAATGAATATCGCAATTACATTGAAAAAGACCGTGCACTTGAACGAAGGTTCCAACCTTTACTCGTTCAAGAACCGAGTTTAGAAGATACCCTTTCAATTCTTCGCGGATTAAAAGAAAGATACGAAACTCATCACGGTGTAAAAATTACTGACTCTGCTTTAGTTAGCGCCGTTACTTTAAGCGATCGCTATATTACTGATCGTTTTTTACCAGACAAGGCACTTGACTTAGTTGATGAAGCGTGTGCAGCGATTCGAGTTCAAGTTGACAGTATGCCAATTGAACTAGATGAAATACGAAGAAAAAAACAACAACTAGAAATTGAGCGACTTGCACTTGAAAAAGAAAAAGATGATGCAAGTAAAAAGCGTCTTGCCGCGCTTTCTAAAGATTTAGAAAAAATTAAAAAAGAAGATGAACGCTTAACTAAACAATGGCAAAAAGAAAAAGAAGAACTAAGTGATGTTTCTAAAGTTAAGAAAGAATTAGAAGAAGCTAGATTTGACCTTAACGTTGCATTTAACAGTGGAAATTACGAAAAGGCATCGATTTTGCAGTATCAAACGATTCCTGAACTTGAAAAGAAACTCTTAGAAGAAAAGTCTGATGTTAGCGAAAATCGTCTTTTAAAAGAAACAGTTGATGAAGAAGCGATTGCAAAAATCATTAGCAGAAACACGGGCATTCCTCTTTCAAAAATCATGCAAGGCGAAAGAGAAAAAGTTCTTAATCTTTATGAAACGCTTCAAAAGCGTGTCATTGGTCAAGATGAAGCGCTTCGTTTAGTGAGTGATGCAATTATTCGTCAACGTGCAGGACTTAATAATCCTAATCGCCCAATCGGAAGTTTCCTTTTCCTTGGGCCAACTGGTGTTGGTAAAACCGAAGTTGCTAGATCACTCGCGGATGCTCTATTTGATGACGAAAAACGCATAATTCGCATCGATATGAGCGAATATATGGAAAAATTTAATGTCTCACGATTAATTGGCTCACCACCAGGTTACGTTGGTTTTGAAGAAGGCGGCCAACTTACAGAAGCCGTAAGAAGACAACCTTATTCAATAGTTCTATTTGACGAAATTGAAAAGGCTCACCCTGAAGTTATTAACTTATTGTTACAACTTTTAGATGATGGTAGACTTACGGACTCGCAAGGTCGTGTCGTTAATTTTAAAAATACGATCATTATTATGACAAGTAACATTGGTAGTGACTTATTCCTTAAAAACGAAGCGAGTAAAGTCAATGCCTTACTTCAAAAAGCATTCAAACCTGAGTTTTTAAATAGGGTTGATGAAATAGTCTTCTTTAACCCACTTAATGAAGAAGTTCAAAAGAAGATTACAGAAAAAATGCTTAATGATCTTGTTGAAGTTACTGAAAACGCAGGTCTAAGAATAATGTATACCGAACGCGTTGTCGATTATGTTGTCGAAAAAGCTTACGCACCTGAATTTGGTGCTAGACCCTTAAAACGCTTTATTCAAAAACAAATTGAAACGCAAATCGCGGAACAAATTATTTCTAGTAAAGTTGACTTAAAAGTTCCCTATATGCTTGACATTAAAGACGATAAAGTGATCCTTCGTCCCTTTGCCTAAAAGCATAGTAAGAAAAAAGAAGTGGTGATTAATTAATTTAGTCGCCACTTTTTTAATGCGAATTTGAAGGGTTTTTATAAATTAAAAGCAGTTTTGCAGCCTTATGATTTATTTTTCGAATTAAAAAACGCTCAAAGCCCACTACTTTTTATCTTAGTTTATTGAAATTTTATTATGTTATAATAAAAATATATTTAAACACGAACAAAATGACTATGAATTAACTTTCGCTTTTTTCATAAAATGGAGGGAATTATGAATAAACGAAATCGAAGTTATTTAAAGAAAATGAGTATTATCTCACTTTTAACTGTTGCAACATTTGGAATTGTGATGGGGATAGCAAGTAGTAAACACCGCTTTGGTGTTCCTTACCAAGCGAAAAAACCAATCTCATTACAAACTGACAGAAGAATTTATGTAATTGTAGAAGGTTGGAGAGATGATGCTGCGTTTATTTCTTATCACGGTGGAAGTCCTGAAACGAGTGTTGCTCCTGAAAACGCTCGACCAATGACAAAAGTTCTTGATGATTATTTTCAAGGCCTCTATTACTATGATGTTCCCGTTTCCCATACTCATATTAAAATTCATGAATTGGTTGACTCAACAAAAGCTAGTGATAGTAGTGAAGAAGCCCTAATTGCGCACACATACGCAGGTAATAATTACAAGGCAATTAAAGTTAACCCCTGGGTTAACGACAATGAACCAAGAAAGATTTATTACTGGGATACTGTTCCGTGTAATAGCGGACAACTCGCCGCAATTCTTAGTCATATTGAAAGTTGCGAATCTTCTTACTCCTCTGGATATAACGCATATCCCCAACTTATGGATTTATTTGTTGACCCATCAACTTTTGATGGCAATACACAAGTTAATGATAAAGAAGTACCAACTACAATTACAAATAAACTTAATATGCTCGAAAAGATGTATAACACTGAATACAGTGATAGCCTTGATTGCTGTTCATTTACTGGCTACACAAATAGTGAACTTATCGAAGCTACGGTATTAAATAATTTCCATGATGGAGAAAGACTTTATCCGATTACGCGAGTTACTCCTGTTGTTAACGGATCTCCTGTAACTGGACCAGGTCTTGGAAATTATTTAATAAATTATAACGTTCGCGCATCAACAAACTACGGGATTGGAACTGATGGTGATGTTGCGCTTTACGTAGAAGAAAAGAACCGTGCATGGGCGACTGGCGCAGGTGGCGCTAACGATCAACATGCCGTTTCCGCTTACTTATCAAGTGAAGTTAATACTAATGTTGTATTCGGCGCAACATACAACAAAATGGTTGATTTATTCGCTGATATTCTCGTGCGTTATTGCAAAGACACATTAATTTGGTTTAATGATAAAGCTGCAACAGAAGCTCATGAAGCTAATAATCTAGCTCCAAATGAAATGCTTCTTACAAAACGAAATTGGTATTCCACTCATGATACCGATCAATGGCTTGGTGAACGAATGGGTGACCTAGCTGTTCAAGTAACAATTAAGGCAAAACGCATGATTGCTGAAGCTGATCTATGTGGTACAGGTGGAGGCGAAATCGGTTCAAGTGAAGAAGAGATTTGTACATTTGATGGCTATACAAATTCAAGCCTAGCGACCTATGTTAATATTCTTCCAGAGATTAACTATACACATCCAAAAACTGACGAAATTAAAAGAATTACGCCTATGGTATCAGGGGATGAATACTTAATTGAAGGCCTTAGAAACATTTATTTACCTGGTAATACTAGCGTGAATTACGGTATTGGAACGTATGGAACAATCGGCTTATTTGTAAATGAAGAAGATCGTGCACACTCGACTGGTTCAGGGGGAATAAATGACCACAAAGCAGTGACAATTGCCCTTGCTTCTGCAGGCGATGCCCAAAACACAATTAGCGATACTGTCTTTGAACAATTAGTTAATTTAAGCACTGATATTTGTCAAAGATACTGCAAAAAACGTCTCGTTTTCGTTGGTACTGAAAGAACCGACTTAGATAATTACGTTCAACAAGATGATGAATTAGTTATTTCTCTTCACGGAATGTTTTCTGATAGGGCCTTACCATCAGGAGATTTAATTAGTAAACTTCCTACTTTAGTTAATGAAGTTAACGCTAGATTAGCGGGGGGACAATCGCCACAACCATTGGCGGCCCCCCGTTTTACAAATAGCCCATTAGTAGAAGTCACACATTTAAGTGCTAATAATTCTGGACTAAGACCATATCGAATTGATCGAATTACTCCTCATTGTGTCGTTGGCCAACTAACCGCTGCTGGACTTGGCGTTTGGTTTGACCCAACAATTGAAGGAAGTAGTCAAAATGCAGCCTCAAATTATGGCATTGGTCGAGATGGTGAAGTTGGAATGTACGTTGAAGAGAAGAACATTAGTTGGTGCAGTTCTAACACTCATAATGATTCTCGGGCGATAACAATAGAATGTGCTAGTGATACGACAGCCCCTTTTGCAATGTACGAGGTAGTCTATCAAAGCTTAGAAAACTTATGTTTCGATATTTGTAGCCGCTATGGCAAGACTGAACTTCTTTGGCTTGGAGACGACAAAGCTACAACCGAAAACTATCGTCCTTTAGAACATGAAATGTTAATTAGTGTTCATCGTTGGTATAACCTTGAAAAATCTTGCCCCGGAGACTGGCTTGTCGCACGTCTTCCGGCTCTAGCAAGTAACGTAACTACACGCCTTCAAGCAGCCTAAACTACAAAAATACACGAAAATGTATTGATAATATGCTTTCTTAAGTCTTAACTTGTATTTACAAATTAATACTAATAAAGTAAAATTGTTATGAAAAGAGGATATAAAATGAAAAAATTTCTACCAACACTTATTTCCCTTCTTACATTAGGGGTTTTAGTAGGCTGTGGACCAAAACCTGAACCATCCGTTAGTGATGATCCCACTCCTTCAACTGAACCAACTCCCGATACGGAAGTACCACCTATTGAAGAGCCAGTTAGTCCTACTTGGGAATTAACACTAGCAGAACCCTACACTGGTGATTACTGGGATGAAGCACTTAACAATGATTTAGAAGGCGAAGAACTACGCGCTCACTTAAAAGCATTTATGGATTCAAAAATTCATCGAATTACTTATAATCAATGTCAAGCTGCTCTAGATGAAATGGATAGAGATCCAAGAAATCCCAAAAACATCATTTCCCTTTATGACTTAAATTCGATTCCCAAAACAGAAAGAAACATCAGGTTTAATCGTGAACATACGTTCCCACAAAGTAAACTCGCTGATGGTGATGATAATTTAAGAGCAAAACCAAATACCGCTAATATTAGTAGTGACGTCGCTAACTTATTTTATTGCGATGCTAACTTAAACGAAGGTCGTTCTAACTACTCATATTGGGGCTTAGGCGTTAAGGAAAAATATTATAAATATTGCCTTAGAAACACTTACGGAACATTAACTGATTCCTTTGTTTATCAAGGTAAATATAGCCCAACACCAAAAGTACGTGGTGAAATCGCAAGAGCGCAACTTTATATGGTCGTAATGTATCCAGAACGCTGCGGAATTAATGAAAATTTCGATATTGTCACGATGTTACAATGGAATTTAGAACATCCTGCTACAGTTGAAAGAGACTTACAACGTCAAGCTGGTTTAGAAAAATATCAAAATTTACGTAACCCCTTTATTGATCACCCTGAAATTGGCTGCCGAATTTTTGGCTACCTTGATCCCGAAGGTCATGCTTGCGGAAAATAGACTAAATACAAACAAAAAAAGTTCACTTTTGTGAACTTTTTTTATAAATTAATAAGAGTGAATTTATGAAAAAAGTAGGTTTAATATCTCTAGGGTGCGCCAAAAATCGCGTCGATAGCGAAATCATTTTAGCTATGCTCCAAGGTGCTAATATTGAAATTACAAATAATCTAGATGATGCAGATGTCGTAATTATAAACACGTGCGGGTTTATTAAAAGTAGCCAAGATGAAAGTTTTGAAGTTATTAGTAGTGTCTATAAAACTAAAAAACAAGTCTTAATTGTTGGCTGTTTAGTTAAACGCTTTGAAGAAGAAATTAAGGAAAGATTTCCTAATGCCTTTGTAGTAGGTATATCTAACTATGACAAATTACATCTCACCTTAGAGGAAATCTTTCATACAAAAGTCGCTTCTTTTAATCCAATGCAAAGAGTTTATACAACACTTCCTTTTAGTGCCTATCTTCGTATTAGCGAAGGCTGTAACAATAACTGCGCCTTTTGTGCGATTCCTTTAATTCGCGGACGTTTTCGTTCGCGTCCTTTAAGCGAAGTAGTAAAAGAAGCACAAGAACTCGTAAAAAGTGGCAAAAAAGAAATCGTTATAATCTCGCAAGATACGACTAGATACGGAAGCGATTTAGAAGGAGACGTCAATTTATTAACGCTACTAAAAGAACTTGTAAAAATTAAAGGAATCGTCTCACTTCGTTTACTTTATTTATATCCGAAGGATGTCACTTTTGAACTTGTCAATTTTATAGCAAGTAACCCTCTTATCGCTCCTTATTTTGACCTACCTTTTCAACATGCTGGTAATAAAGTTTTGCGTTCAATGTATCGAAGAGATACGCTTGAGTACTCAAAAAATTTAATTAACTATATTCGCTTAAAAATCCCGCATGCGATAATTCGCACGACTTTTATCGTTGGATTTCCAGGCGAAACTGAAGATGATTTTAAGACACTTTTAGACTTTATTAAAGAAGTTAAGTTTAATCATCTAGGAGTCTTTACGTATTCTCGCGAACTTGGTACAAAAGCTTATGATTTTACTGATCAAGTTCCAGAAGACGTTAAAAATAGACGCAAAGAAATAGTAATGGAAACTCAAAAAGGTATATCGCTAACAAATAATATAAACCTTATTGGAAGAGAGTTAAAAGGGTTCATAACTTCTTACAATACTCGCCTTAAAATGTATGAAGTTCGTACCTACTTTAGTGCTCCTGACAACATTGATGGAACGATATTTCTTCGCACGAACGAAAAACTTAGTGTTGGCGATCCTGTTCTAATTAAAATAACAAAAGCTTTTGTCTACGATTTAGAAGGTACACTAATTAAAAGAATAAGTTCCTAATTACCTCTAAATTTACATATATAAAATATAAGGATTATGATAATATTTACTTAGTTAATAATTCTACTTATTAGAAAGAAGGAAATATTCATGAAAGCAAAAACAATTTTTCTAACGATAATTAGTAGTCTTTTACTTATTAGTTGTAGTAAATCTGGCGTTAGTGAAACGCCAAGTTGTGATGAATGTGGAGAATCGATTCCCCCACTTAGTGAAATCAGTGAAGAAGATATTCCAAGTGAAGGAACGAGTGAAACGACAAGTGAAACAACAAGTGAAACAACTAGCGAAACTAATAACGACTTTAACGGTTATTATCGCGATTATAATTTAGCGTTAGAAGGCACCGCTTTAAGAAAAGAACTTAAAAGACGTGTTGATACAGGTTTTAGAGGGAAAACGTATCAATGGACAGGAATTGAAGCAGCTGACGAAGACATAAATAATAGTCGTAATGTCATTCAAATTTATAGTCGTATATCAATAGCAAAAAGTAAGCGCGTTAGTGGTGGTTCTACAGGATGGAATAGAGAACACGTTGTCCCACAATCTAAATTAGGTTGTAAGGCATCTAGTGGTAGCGTTAACGCTTGTAGCGACGTTCATAACTTATGGGCTGCTGACAATAGAATTAACTCTGTAAGAGATAATAATCCTTTTGGAAAAGTTAGCGGCGGAAGTTACGTTTCTGATAGTAATGGTGTTAAAAGTGATTGCAAAACTGGAGGAGGATTATTTGAACCAACGGACGCTGCAAAAGGTGAAGTTGCTCGTGCAGTTTTATATATGGTTTTAAAATATGACTATCCTGTTAATATAAGCGGAAATTTAGACGTCCTTCGCGAATGGAATCGGACATTTCTACCTACGGAAGAACGCGAAGTAAGACGCAATAACGCTGTCTATAATTTCCAAGGAAATCGTAATCCCTTTATTGATTACCCAGAGCTTGTAGATGCGATTTGGGGATAAAATAAGTATAATTAAAACGAAAGTGAGTAATGATTATGAAAGCAAATGAAATTTTAAAAGATAAAGTCTTACTAATTACGGGAGGAACTGGCTCTTTTGGGCACGCGATTGTTGATCGCTTTATAAATAGTGATATTAAAGAAATTCGTATCTTATCACGCGATGAAAAAAAGCAAGATGATATGCGAAAACTCTACAATAGTGACAAACTAAAATTTTATATTGGCGATGTTCGTAATCTTGCTTCAATTAGTGAAGCATTTCGCGGCGTTGATTATTGTTTTAGTGCCGCGGCACTAAAACAAGTGCCAAGTTGCGAATTTTATCCTATGGAAGCCGTAAGAACTAACGTTATTGGAAGTGATAACGTAATTACAGCGTGCGTCGAGCACGGCGTTAAAAAAGCCGTTTTCCTAAGTACTGATAAAGCAGCTTACCCAATTAATGCGATGGGTATTACAAAAGCTTTAATGGAAAAAAACGTTATCGCTAGATCTCGTCAACTCTTACCAGGCGATACCGTATTATGCTTAACACGCTACGGTAATGTTATGGCAAGTAGAGGAAGTGTTATCCCGCTATTCCTTAACCAAATTGAAAACGGTAAGCCAATTACAATTACAAATAAAGATATGACGCGCTTTATGATGACGCTTGATGATGCGGTTGACTTAGTTTTATACGCATTTGAACACGGTGAACAAGGTGATCTTTTCGTTCAAAAAGCTCCTGCCGCAACGATCGAAGTTTTAGCAGAAGCAATAATTGAACTTAAAAATGCACCGCACAATATTTCTTATATTGGTACTAGACACGGGGAAAAATTATACGAAACGCTCGTTACGCAAGAAGAAATGGCAAAAGCTGTTGATTTAGGTGGTTTTTTCTGTGTTAAAGCCGATAACCGTGACTTAAATTATGATAAGTACATTACAAAAGGTAATGAAAAGATTGAAATTTCTGGAAGTTATACTTCGCACAACACGCATCGCTTAAATGTTGAAGAAATGAAAGAACTTCTAAAAAAACTCTCACTTTTTGGTGGACCAGTCGCCCATCACGAATAGATTTCATCTAGGTAACTAAAATAGATATTTACAAAGAAGTTAATAATCGCTATACTACAAGCGATACATTTATTGCCCCCTGGGTTTATGTCATGAGTGTAAACGCTCCCTTAGTTAAGTGGCATAATAAATCCATGGTAAGGATTAGTTGCTAGTTCGATTCTGGCAGGGAGCACCATTATAAATTAGTCCGTTTATACGGACTATTTTATTTTATTTGGTTCAAAGTTAACTATGAATATTTCAAGTGAATCTATAACTAATCCGCACTCTCTTTTATATAAATAATGCTATGATAGAAAAAGAGGGAAAATGTAATGGCAAAAAAGAAAGATAACTACACTTGGTATTTTATTGATGAAAGCGAGTTTTTTGCTAAGCAAGATAAAATGCTAGATGAAATAATTGAAGATATTAGAAAAGAATATGAGGCTGAAGGAAAAGACTTTGACCCTATCGCTTTTAAAAAAGAATATCTAAGACGCGTTTATGAAGAAGCTAATCCAAGTGGCGAAATTCCTGAAACACAAAAGAAGTTAACGCTAAAAGTTAACTACCTTATCGAAGAAAATGACGATTGGTATGTTATTAAAAATGGTCACGTTTATCCTAGTGACATCGCGCCAGTAGAAGCAATTAGAGATTATAATCAAAATCTCCCTTTAGAAAAAATTCCTGGTTATTTTATTACGAACGATCCTCTTGATTATATGGACAAACTTGATTTTGTAAGAATTGAAGATTTTGTGAAAATGCGAAAGCGCGATAACTATACTAATGCGATGATAAAAGAAGAATTACCGCTTCTTTATACAGAAGAAGCTATTAAGGCCGCTAAATTAGACCTTTAGAAAGTTAGATACTAACTATGAAGAAATTTGCCCAAGCAATTAGAGTAATAACCGTTCCAACAATCTTATTTTTTGTTTTACTTTTGCTTACAAAATTTCTTAGTGACTCTATTTTTGTAACTTTAGAAGAGTTTTTAATAACTCTATTTTTAATTTGTGTTGTCCCAATTCTTGCTTATTTAGTAGCCTTTATCTTAAGAAAAGTAAAAAAAGAAACGCGAGATGATGGACGAAAGCGTGAACGCGGTTTAGCGTTTATTTTTAGTATTGTTGGTTATACTCTCGCTTTTATTCTTGGTTTAGTTTTGAAATTTAATAATAACGCAATGATAATTGTCGCGACTTACTTTTTCTCCTCAATTATCGTAACGATTCCAAATTTATTTAAAGTAAGAGCAAGTGGACACGCCGCAGGGATGTTTGGGCCGATGATTGTCGTATGTTACTTTTTTGGCTGGATTTATTTAATTCCGTGTCTTATCCTCTATGGCCTTACATTTTGGGCCTCAATTTATCTAGATCGCCATAAAGTAACTGATTTAATATTAGGGACAATTTGTGTTTCACTTGCATTTGTAATTGCGATTTTAATCTTTTAATATTGGACTAATGTGATTTATTAAATATTTAATAAAACACAGTTTTTTTTATGTTATTATTATATCTAGCCAAAAAAAATTATGAAGAACGTAAGGTCACATTTGAAAGTCAAAAAAGGATTAATAACACTAATTAGTGCTTTTTTTGTAATTGGCCTAACTTCTTGTAAAAAAGACCTGCAACCACACCTTAAAATTATTGAAGATAGTCCGTTAATTCTAGATGTTAATGAGACATATCAATTAAAATATGAAACGAAAAACCTGCAAAAACCGCATTATTTTAGTTCAAGTAACGAAAATATCGTTTCAGTAAGTAACGAAGGATTACTAAAAACACTAAAAAAAGGTAGTGCAAATATAAAACTAAATAGTGGTCAACTCTATGATCAAATTCAAGTAATTGTAAATGCTCCTGATATTAACTTACAAAGTTGGGGAGTAAGAAGTAGTAAAGAGAGTCTAGATTTAGGCGAACAAGCAACACTAACTAGCTATATTGATGACGAAGAATATAAATACTTAGAAGAAGATATCGTTTTAGTCATGCGCTCAAATAGATATTTTGCAACTCTTGAGGGCAATATTGTGACTGCTAATAAAGAAGGTAAAGTAGAAATTGTTGCTACGCTTCCAGCTTATGATCTAGTATCTACCCCGCTTATTATTCCAATTTATGATAGTAGTGATCCTGACCCATATATTAATGTTGATATAGAAGAATTTTATGAAAATTATACGGAAGCAAGTGATGCCATTGATGCAATGTATCGCTCATATCACTATTTAATGTCAGGCGATATAACACCAGTTGATCAAGAACCAATTATTTTTCCTAATCGTAAAGAAATAGATGGAATGTATGTTCATAATTCTAATGCTTTATATTCTAGCGATAAGAAGACTTATTACGTATATAATGGCGACGGTGAAATTGAAAAAGAAATATATAAAGATGGTGCTTACGTTTCACTTGAAGATGTTGCCGCTTATGTTTATGCTTTCGGCGATGTCCCAGTTAATTACACAGACAGGAAGAACGCTAAGCCATCTAATAGCCCATGGCTTGAATATTTAAGACTTAATAATACGTTCTTTTCTGGCGATATAAATTCTTATCCTTATGAACCAATACTTCCACGTATCTACGGCGTTGATGGCGATTTAGTCTATTACGAAATTGATATAGGAACGACAGGAACAGACACTAATCCAGCCTACCCAGCCCGTGTTTATAACGACGGCAAAAGTATAACTAGAGGCGCCGCGCGAATTGTCTATTCTCGCTACTACGCTGATACTGGCGAAGAAATCACAGATTTAAATGACCGCTATGTATTTTATACATATAATCACTACAACGATTTTCAAGAATATCTAAACTACTATAACGGCTGGGGCGAAATGTTTGGAAACGCAACAGCAGGCAACGGACCTGATGTTTATGACCCTGATAATCCTCCTTCACCTTATGTAGAAACAATTAGAGTCGCTTTATAAAAATAATCCTATTTTGCAGTCATTACACTGCAAAAACAAGGTGCTTTCTTAAAATCAAAGACTACAATTTTCTCAAAATTTTCAAAAATTGTTGAATTTTTATTAATCTAGAGATTAATTTCAACGAAAAAGTTGTATTTACTACTAAAGTAGTGTATATTGTTGGTGTAAATTAATATTAATTTACATAAAAATTCAACTCGTAAGAGTGGGTATAGCCCACTCTTTCTATTAAAGAGAGGTTAAAAGATACGTTTATATGGAAACTAGTAAACTTAAAGATCTTATTGGTAGCGTTCTCTTAAAAGATGGCTACGAACTCACAAAATTTATCGTTGAAAAGCAACATGGTGACATGTATTTGCGTATATTTGTTGAGGCAAGCGACCATCTTATAACGCTAGATGAAATTACTTTGATTAGTGAAAAACTTAGTGTAATTCTTGATGCTAATCCTCCGTTTGAAGATTCTTATATCTTAGATGTAAGTTCTTCCGGGGCAGAAAAAGAAATCAAAGTCGAAAATCTAGGTAATTATCTAGAAACGTACGTAGAAGTAACGCTATTAAATGCAATAAGGGGTCATAACAAGTTAAAAGGCTACATTAAAGAAGTAGAAAATGACACTCTCTTATTAGAAGTAAATTACAAAGGGCGAATAAAAAAGGAAAAAATCGCTCTAGATAATATTAGTAAAATCAAATTAACAGTTAAAATTTAAGTAAAGAAGGTTAAAAGAAAGAAAATGGCAAGAAAAAAAGCTAGTACAAAACAAACTAAAGAAGAAAGATACAACCAAATTCGTCTTCTCGTCGCTGAACTCGCAAGATCACGTAATCTCCCTGAAGATGTCGTTATTAATGCACTTTTAGAAGCTATTAGAAAAACACAAGTTAAAGCATTTGGTGGCGAAGGTGATGCTGCAAGTGTTGATATTGTTACTGAAATTGATGATGAGGCTAAAGAAATTCGTATTTACTACTTTAAAGAAGTCGTTGATGTTGTTAATGATGATGCTCTTGAAATTAGTAAAGAAGAATTTGAAAAACTTGAAGACCCACTTATCGTTGATGGTAAGTACGTTTTTAGAACGCTTACGGTTAATGATTTAACAGAATTACAAATGAAAAGCGTTCAAAATCAATTTATCAGTCAACTTCGCGATCTTGAGAAAGAAAAACTAGTTTCTAAATTCTCTAGTAAAATTGGCGAACTCGTCATGGGGAAAATTGAAATTGTTAGCCCAAGAACGACAATGGTTAACTTAGGCGACATTAGCGTCTTACTAGACGAAAGACGTCATACGATAAATCACGAGAAATTTCTTGATCAATCACTCGTTCCTTTTGTTATTCTTGACGTCGTAAGTACGCCTCGGGGCGCTAATATTATCATTTCTAGGACTGATCCACTTTTTGTAAGAAGATTAATGGAACGCGAAGTCCCAGAAATTTATGATGGAACGGTTGTAATTCATAATATCGTAAGAGAACCAGGTGAAAGATGTAAGGTTTCTGTTGAAAGTACAGAACCTAATGTTGATCCAGTTGGAGCTTGTATTGGTCCAAACGGGGCAAGAATTCAAAAAGTAAGCTCAGAACTTGGTCCAAATAGTTATAAAGAAAAAATTGATATTATTCCTTATTCTGAAAATATTGGTGTTTACATTATGGACGCCTTTTTACCAGCGGAACCTTTTGGAATCGTACTTGATGAAGAAAACAAAAAGGCACTTGTTATCGTTGAAAATGGCGATAAAGGCCGTGCTCTAGGTCAAAAGGGTGCTAATATTAGAATGGCAAGCGCGCTCATAGGCTATGAACTTGATGTCATGGAACTAGAAGAGGCAATGCAAGAAGAAATTGTTTATAAAACACGCGATACACTAATTTATGAACAAAATCTTTTAGAACAAGAAAGAGCAAATATCCGTCGTCTTGAACAAATGCAAGAAGAAGCGGAAGAAGAAATTGTTGAAACGCCTGTCGTTACGACTGTCCCACAAATGAGCATGGCCGAAGCCCTAAAAGAACATGAACAAGAATTAGTTCGTGAAAAAGAAGAAAAAGCTGCCGAAGAAAAAGTGGAAGTTAAAGAAGAAAAAGAGGCAGAAGACGACAAGAAAGTTAAAAGCGTTAAAATTACGATTAGTCTTGCTGAGTTAGAAAAAGAACTCGATAAAGAAAAAGAAACGAAGCAAAAACAAACTCGTAAACCGAAAAAGAAAACCGAAGACAAGGTTGAAGAAAAGGTTAGCAAGAGTGATATTGAAGAAACGCGTTCAACTGGTCCAAAAATGGATATTTACACGGAAGAAGAACTTCGTGAAATTGAAGAAATGGAACGTCGTGAAAGCGAAGAAAACGATTACGATTACTACGATGACATCGATTACGATGAATTCGATGAGTACTACGACGAATAGAGGTTAACTAATGGCGAAAAAAGAAATTTTACGTCGCTGCGTTGTAACGCATGAGCAAAAAGACAAAAGCGAATTAATTCGCGTCGTTAGACTAAAAAACGGCGAAGTCGTTTTAGATACTGGTGAACGTACTTACGGGCGCGGTGCCTATATTAGTCGCGATAAAGAAGTCTTAGAAAAAGCAAAAGAAACGAATGCTCTAGGTAAGGCTCTTGGCGTAAAAATTCCTCCTTCAATTTATACTAAGATTGAGGAGCTACTTAGTGAGTAAAGAGTTAGTTAATTTTCTTAACTTACTTAAGCGAAGTAATAGCTTAGTTATTGGACTAGATAGTCTAACTAAATCTAGAAGAAAGGTTAACCTTCTTCTAGTAAATGAGAGTGTTTCTTCTAACACTATTAAAAAGATTGAACACATTGCTAGTGTTAGAGAAATACCACTAATTTACTTAAAAGAAAGCGATTTTGTAGAGTTTAGCTCTTCAAAAGTCGCTTGCATAGGAATTAGCAACCTCAATGGTGCTAAGAAAATATTAGAAATTATAAAGGAAGGTGATAGTAATGAGTGAAAAGAAACAAGCTTATCCAAAAAACAGAACAAGTAATATTGTTAAACGAAAAAAGGTAGATGTTAAACCTTATGTTGAAGAGGGAAAACTCTACTTTTATGGCCCACTAAAAATAGCAGAATTAGCTAGTCTTTTAAAGGTGAGCGAAACAAGCATTATTAAACATCTCTTTCTTAAAGGAAAGCCGGTAACGATTAATAGTGATTTAACACCTGAATTAGTCGGTGAAGTTTGTATGGACTTTGACCTTGACTTTGAATTAATTGAAAGTGAAGGCGATGAAGATATCTTTAATTTTGATGCTATTAAAGATAATCCTAGTGACCTTGTTCCACGGTGGCCAGTCGTTACGATTATGGGTCACGTTGATCACGGCAAAACGACACTTATTGATATGATTCGTAAAAGTAATATTGCCGCTGGTGAGGCTGGGGCAATTACGCAAGCAATCGGAGCATATCAAAAAGAAATCCACGGTCAAAAAATTACTTTTATTGATACTCCAGGTCACGAAGCATTTACAGCAATGCGGCTTAGAGGCGCTAAAGTTACTGACATTGTTATTTTAGTTGTTGCTGCAGATGATGGCGTAATGCCGCAAACTATTGAAGCAATCGACCACGCTAAAGCCGCCGATGTTCCTATCATCGTTGCAATTAATAAAATTGATAAACCTGGCGTAAGTGTCGACAGAATTAAAAATGAGTTACTAGCTCATAACGTTATTGCCGAAGAATTTGGCGGAGACGTAATCTTCCAAGAAATTAGTGCAAAACAAGGCACAAATATCGATAAACTCCTTGATGCTGTTTTAGTAACCGCTGAAATGCTTGAACTTAAAGCTAATCCTAAGCGCTACGCTTATGGAACGGTATTAGAAGCAAAATTAGATAAATTTGAAGGACCAAAAGCAACGCTATTAATTGAAAATGGTACACTTACAAACAAAGATTTTGTTGTTGCTGGTGTAACTTATGGAAAAGTTAGGAGAATGACAAACGAACACAATAAGATTATTCGTGTTGCAGGACCTGCTACACCTGTTCAAATTATTGGGTTAAACGGTGTTCCTGAAGCTAGCGATCAATTTATGGCCTTTGAATTTGAAAAAGACGCAAAAGAAATTGCCGAAAAACGCCGACAAGAAAAAATCATTGCTGACCGTAAGAGTAGCGGTGGTTTAAAGTTAAGCGACGTTTATAAACAAATTCATGAAGGTGAAATAATTGATGTTAACGTTATTATTAAGGCAGACAATAGTGGCTCAGTTGAAGCTGTTAAAGCAAGTTTAGAAAAGATTAACGTTGAAGGTGTTCACCTTAATGTTGTTAGAGCCTCAGCAGGAGCTATCACTGAAAGTGATATCACCTTAGCTAGTGCATCAAATGCAGTTGTTTTTGGCTTTAATGTCCGTCCTTCCGCAGTCGTTAGAGACTTAGCAGATCGCCTTGGTGTAGATATTCGTTTACACAGAGTAATTTATGCTCTAATTGAAGAAACTGAAGCTGCTATGAAAGGTTTATTAAAACCAGAACTCGTTGAAAAAGTTACTGGTCAAGCCGAAGTTAGAAAAATCTGGCACGTTTCGCGCCTTGGTACAATTGCAGGCTGCTATGTTACTGATGGCGTTGTAAAAAATAACCAAACATGTCGCTTAATTCGTGATGGTGTTGTAATTTATGAAGGAAGTGTCGCATCAATGAAACACAATCAAAATGATGCAAAAGAAAGTCGTAGAGGTTTTGAATGTGGGATGACACTCCATAATTACAATGACATTAAAGAAGGCGATATTATCGAAGGTTACGAAATGGTGGAGGTTAAACAAGAAGATGGCAAATAAACTAAAACGCGTTGAAAATATAATTATGCGTAATCTAACTGAAATTATTACTTATAAAATGGATGATCCTCATCTAGGTTGGGTTACGATTACAGAAGTTCGTCTTACTAGAGACTATAGCTATGCGAAAGTCTTTGTTAACTTTATTGGAGATGGTGATGTTAACGCTAAGATGGATATCTTAAATAACGCGAAAGGATTTCTTCGCTTTGAGTTAGCTAAAACCTTATCGATTAAAAAAATTCCTGAACTCATCTTTGTTTACGATGATTCAGAAATTAGAGCAGCACGAATTGAAGAACTATTAAATAAAGATAAAGAGGAAGAAAAATAAACACGGCAACGCCGTGTTTTTTTCTTAATTACCAATTTTCTTTATAAGTGCGTAGGGTAAGAGTTCATTAGTTTGTTTTAAGTAATTTGCCTTTAATAATAAGTCTTGATGTTTATTATCTTCATCAATATAAATTATCAAAGGTTTAAAGGCTCGAAAATAAACTTTTTCAAGAGTTTCTAGGAACAATAGAAACTCTTTTTCGTTAACGTTTTCGGTTATGCTAATTAGAGAAATTAAAATAGTATTTGCTTTTAAGTCAGTAACGCAAAGCGAAGCAACCGGCAAATCATTTTTATACAATACAAAGCAGTTTTGCATATTTAATAGCGGTTTTGCAGCGTTTTCTTTTAGAGGAAACCCGTAATTAGCATACGTAAGATTAAGAAAATCTTGTGTTTGCTTTGGGTTTATTACTCTTGTGTAATATAAGTTTTTATCTAACGGCATATTAAATTTATCAAACCATAAATCAAAGGATTTAAAGTTTAATAGCATTGATTGAAAATTCTCTTTAGCTTCTGGAAATTCTAGATATATTTTGTTTAATAAAACTTTTACATCTTCACGACGTGTGTGTTTATCATTAGGACAGCCACTTTCTAAAAGCGGGAGATCTAATTCTTTTTGGGTCTTACTTATCGTCTGTTCATCAAGAAGAATAAAAGGACGAATAAATGTAATATCAACGTTTTCTAAATGCATTTTAGGCGAAAATGTCGCAATTCGACTTCCGCTAATCATGTTCATGAACAGTGTTTCAATTGCGTCATCAATATGATGAGCAAAAGCTACTTTATTTGCTCCAACCTTTTTAGCCTCAGTATTAATTGCAGCTTTTTTCATTCTTGAGCAAATTGAACAAGGCAAGTGCGTCATCTTTTTTAATTCTTGTTGACGTTTAAGAATTTCATAAACTTGCGTACTATCGACAATTTCAAGCTCATAGTCAATAGATTTAAAATAATCTACGTAACTTGTCGCGTCAAAATTATCAAAACCAAGATTTAGCATAATTGGAACGAGCGTGAAGTCTTTCTTTGCAAATTTCTTATATAAATTTAGAGCATAAAAAAGAACGATACTATCTTTTCCGCCACTAATTCCAACAGCGATTTTATCGCCATCTTCGATAAGATTAAATGTGTTATCTGCACGCTTTAAACTTGCTAAAACTTTCCGTATTTGTTTCAATTAACATTACCTCTACGTGTTATATTATAATATAACAAGAGAAAAAGTATGAACAAGAACGGTCTAATATTAATTAATAAAAAAATAGGTGTTACTAGTCGCAGCGTTGATAACTTTATCATGAAGAAATTTTCGACAAAAAAAGTTGGCCACCTTGGAACGCTTGATCCTTTTGCTGAGGGTCTTTTAGTAATTGGTTTAAATGAAGGGACAAAAGTACTCCCTTACGTTATCGATGAGCCAAAAATATATGAAGCTACTTTTCTTCTTGGAAAAGAAACTAGGACACTTGATAATACGAGCGAAATAATTAATGAAGCACCAGTTCCAAAACTTACAAAAAATGAAATAACACAAGTTTTGCAGGGTTTCGTTGGGAAAATCACGCAAATTCCACCTCTAACTAGTGCAATAAAAGTAGATGGCGTACCGCTTTATAAGTATGCTCATAAAGGTATTGAAAAAGAAGTGCCTGAGCGGGAAGTAATGATATATGCGATTGAACTTCTACATTATGAAGAACCGGAACTTACTCTTCGTATTAGTTGCGGAAGCGGAACTTACATAAGAACACTAGGAAACGATATTGCAAAAAAACTTGGGACTGTTGCGACAACAATTAAATTAAAAAGGACTAATATTGGTTCATTTTCACTTAAAAACGCAAACGATTTAGAAGATGAGCAATTTAATATTATTGCTCCTTGCTCGGCACTTTCCCACATAAAATCGATAGAAGTTAGTAAAGACGATGCAAAAAAAATAAAAAATGGCATTGCTGTTAGCATTCCGAGTAAAGAAAATTTACTTTTAGCAATTTATGATAATAAACTTCTTGCAATTTTAGAAAGAAAAGCGGAAAACTACGTAGTAAAAAGAGGATTCAATTTATGAAATATGAACGACTAAATTTAGAAAATATACAAGCTCTTGAAGAAAATACCGCACTTTGTCTTGGAACATTTGATGGTGTACATTTAGGTCATCAATCGTTAATAAACAAAGGAAAATCTTTAGGACTAAATATAGCAGTTTTTGTAATTGAACCCGATTTTGCAATGTTTACAAACAAAAACTACCTAAATTCGCCTAGTGACCAAAAAGAAATCTTTGAAAAACTTGGTGTTAGTCACTGTATCGTTGCGACCTTAGATGATAAGCTTCGCAATCTTAGTCCAAAGGAATTTATTGAAAAAATCCTAGAAAAATTAAACCCTAGTGCAATTATTGTTGGTAAAGACTATCGCTTTGGCCATTTTGCAAAAGGTGATGCAAAATTATTAAAAGAATATTTTAAAGAAAAAATAGATATATATGTTATGCCACCAATTATGGCTTCTAAAGATGAGAAAATCTCTACAACACTTATTAAAAGCTTAATTAAAAAAGGAATGATTGAAGAAGCAAACGAATATTTATCGCGTGAATACTTTATTAGTGGCATTGTTACTAAAGGAAGCGGCGTTGGTAAGAAACTTGGTTTCCCAACCGCAAATATAGAACCTTCCTTCCCCTATGTCATCCCTAAAAACGGTGTATATCACGTAAAGGTATTACTAAATGACGAAATTAAGTATGGTCTAGTAAATATTGGCCATAATCCAACGATAAATATGACAGATTCATTGCGTATCGAGACCCATATTTTTGATTTTAATGCTAATATATACGGTGAGGAATTACGAATATATTTTCTTAAATTTATTCGTGATGAAAAAAAGTTTTCTTCTAAAGAAGAACTAATCAAACAATTACAAAATGATTTAGAAACTTATAAAAACGGAGGTAAGTAAAAATGGGTGTTATTCAAATAAAAGACAACATATATTCTGTTGGTGTTTTAGATCCAAAACTACGTGTTTTTGACATTATTATGGAAACAACACACGGATCAACTTATAACTCATATTTAATTAAAACTGCGGATAATAAAGCAATTATTATTGACGGCGTTAAAGAACCATTTTCAGAAGAGTGGCTAGAAAATATTAAATCACTAGTTAAACCTGAAGAAATAAGTGCAATAATTGTTAACCACACCGAACCAGATCACAGTGGTTCAATTAAAGACTTAATAGAAATAAATCCAGACATTAAAGTTTTTGGTTCTTTTTTAGCGCTTAAAAACTTAGAAAATATTACGAATAGGGAACTTAATAAACATCAAATTAGTGATGGAGAAGAATATAAATTTGAAGATGTTACGCTTAGATTTATCGTCGTCCCTAATGTTCACTGGCCGGATACGATTATTACCTATTACGTAGAAAAAAACGTCGCCTTTACTTGCGACTTCCTTGGTGAACACTATTGCCCACCAAGCATGTTCCTTTCCGAAATTAAAAATAAGGAAAATTATGATTACGCTTTCCAATACTATTTTGATACGATTATGGGTCCTTTTAAAAAGGATGTAAGAACGGCAATTGGAAAACTAAATGATCTTGACGTCGATGCTGTTTATCCCTCTCACGGCCCCTTTTTAGATGAAAAGAGTGCGGTAATGCAGGGTATTCGTAAATATTCGACGTGGTCTATAACAAAAAGACGCATTCGTCCTAAAATTACAATCGCCTATGTTTCAAGTTATGGCTACACGCGTAAACTTGCAGAAACTATGGCAAAAGAAATTAACAAGAAAAACGTTGATTTATTCGTTTACGACCTTCAAATTACGAAAATTGAAAGTGTCGCTGAAGAAATAGCAAATAGCGATGGCATTTTGATTGGCTCACCAACCTTTATCGGTGATGCACTAAAAAATGTCTATGACTTACTAAATTCACTTAACCCATTCTTAGTAAGAGGAAAGTTATTTACTGCGTTTGGAAGTTATGGATGGAGCGGCGAAGCTGTGCCAAATCTCTTAGTCCGCGCTAAACAATTAAGAATGGTAACGCCGGACGAAGGCTTTAGAGTAAAACTAAATCCAAGCGAACAAGAATTAGAAGAAGCGCGCGCTTTTGCAGAAGCATTCTTACAAAAAGTTCGCGAAAATTTCAAAATTTAAGAATTTTCTTGCTTTTAAGCAAGTAAATTGTATAATACAACCGTGCGACTTATTCGCTGACATACGTATCCTCAACGTATGTCGATGAATAGGTTAAGAAAATTAGAGGAGGAAATTATGGCATTATCAAAAGAACGTAAAGCAGAAATCGTTAAAGAATTTGGTAAAAATGAACATGATACAGGTTCAACCGAAGTTCAAGTCGCCCTTTTAACGGCACAAATTCGCGATTTAACTGAACACATGAAAGTGCACCAAAAAGACTACCATAGTCAAAGAGGTCTACTTAAAATGGTTGGTCAACGAAGAAGTTTACTTGATTACTTAAGTCGCGTTGACCGTGAACGTTACCTAGCGTTAATTGAAAAATTAGGATTAAGAAAATAAGCAAACTTTTCATAAAACTGTCAATTTGACAGTTTTTTGCTAAATAAAATAATAGGAGGAGAGAGAATTTATGGAAAAGAAAGTTTATGAAAAAGAGTTTTACGGAAAACATTTAAGAGTTGAAATTGGTGAATTAGCAAAACAAGCTGATGGTGCAGTTCTCGTAAGATTAAACGACACCGCAGTTTTAAGTACTGCCGTTGCCGGCAACACCCCAACAACACTTGATTATTTTCCTTTATCAGTTTCCTATAGCGAAAAACTCTATGCTGTTGGAAAAATTCCTGGCTCATTTTTACGCCGTGAAGGCCGTGAAGGTGAACATGCTACTTTAACTGGTCGTTTAATCGATAGACCAATCCGTCCGCTTTTTGCCGAAGGATTTCGTAATGAAGTGCAATTAATTAACACTGTTTTAAGTGTTGATTTAGATGCAACGCCAGAAATGAGCGCGATGCTTGGATCATCGCTCGCGCTTAGCATTAGTGACATTCCTTTTGAAGGACCAATCGCCGGTGTATTTGTTGGTAGAGTCGACGGAAAATTTATTATTAACCCAACTTTAGAAGAAAGTGAAAAAAGTGATATTCACCTAACCGTCGCAGGAACAAAACATGCGATTAACATGGTTGAAGCCGGAAGTGATGAAGTTAGTGAAGACGATATGCTTGATGCCCTTATGTTTGGTCATAAAGCTGTTGTTGAACTTTGTGAATTTCAAGAAGAAATCATTAAAGAAATTGGCGTTCCTAAACGCGAATTCCCACTTTTTGTCCCGAGCCCTGAAGTCGTTAAAGAGTGTGATGAAGTCTTTAAAATGCCATTACAAGAAGCAATTAGTGTTTTTGACAAATTAGAACGTCAAGCGGCAATTAGTGCTGTAAAAGATCAAATGGTCGAACACTTTAGTGCAAAAACATATGAAAGTGACGCTGAAAAGAATCAAACGATAAGTGACGTTAAAAATATTCACGAACAAATGGTCGCTGATGAAGTTCGTCGCTTAATTACCGAAGAAAAGATTCGTCCTGATGGAAGAAAAGTTGACGAAATTCGTCCACTTAATAGTCAAGTTGACATTCTTCCACGTGTACACGGAAGCGCACTCTTTACAAGAGGACAAACGCAAGTCCTTTCTACTGTTACACTTGGACCAAAAAGCGACAGCCAAATTATTGAAAATTTAACTGATGAAGAATATCGTCGCTTTATGCACCATTACAATTTCCCACCATTCTGTGTTGGCGACATTAAAAAAGTCGGCGGACCTGGAAGAAGAGAAATTGGTCACGGCGCCCTTGGCGAACGTGCTTTAAGTTACGTTATCCCTAGCGAAGAAGAATTCCCATACACGATTCGCTGTGTTAGTGAAGTCTTAGAAAGTAACGGATCATCCTCGCAAGCCTCAATTTGTGCTGCAAGTATGGCACTTATGGCAGCAGGTGTTCCAATTAAAGATATGGTAACGGGTATTGCTATGGGTCTAATTACAAGTGGACCACTTGATGGCAAACACCCATATACAATTCTTACTGATATTCAAGGCTTAGAAGACCACTTTGGTGATATGGACTTTAAAGTCGCTGGAACGAGTAAAGGTATTACTGCCTTACAAATGGACATTAAAGTAAAAGGTGTTAGTAAAGAAGTATTACGTGAAGCACTTATGCAAGCACATAAAGCTCGCGAAGAAATTCGTGCTAACCAACTCGCTGCAATTGGTGCGCCACGTGAAGATGTCAGCAAATGGGCACCAAAGATGGATACGATGACAATTCCTGTTGATAAGATTAGAGAAGTTATCGGAACAGGCGGAAAAGTTATTAATCAAATTATTGAAGATTGTGACGATGTTAAGATTGATATCGATGATGATGGCAATGTCGCAATTTACCATATGGACCGCGAAATGATTAATAAAGCAAAAGGCATTATTAATGATATAATTCGCGAAGCCAAAGTCGGTGAAGTCTTTGAAGGCGAAATCGTTCGCGTTGAACCTTATGGTGTCTTCGTCCACTTATTTGGTGAAGTTGATGGCTTATGTCACGTTTCAAGTTTAGACTGGAAATATATTGACGACGCGACAAAACACTATAAAGTCGGTGATACGCTAAAAGTAAAAGTTATTGAAATTGACGATAAAGGTAAAGTAAAAGTTAGTCATAAAGAATTTTTAGAAAAACCTGCTGACTACGAAGAAAACCGTTTTAAAGGTCAAAGAAATAACAATCGCCGTCGCGATCGAAAATAGATAAAAATTCTCATAAAATAAAGGCACTTTCAAAGTGCCTTTTTTCTTTTATATTGTATAATAATTATGTATGTACGATGTAGTTATAATCGGGGCGGGTGTTATTGGCGCCCTAATTGCTAGAGAGTTAAGTCGTTTTGAACTTAAGTTTTTAATTTTAGATAAAGAAAACGATGTCGGTAACGGAACAACGATGGCAAACTCGGCGATTATTCATAGCGGCTATGACCCAGTTCCTGGGAGTAAGAAAGCTTACTTTAATCGCGTAAGTGTACCTCTTTTTCCTTCACTTTGCGAAGAACTTGATGTTGAATATGATCGGATTGGTTCTTTAACTGTTGCTCTTTACGATGAACAACTCCCCTTAATTGATGAACTTTTAGAAAGAGCAAAAGAAAATAACATTGAACTTTATAAATTGGGTAAAGAAGAAGTGCTTCAGATGGAACCAAATCTTAATCCTTCTTTAAAGTGTGCGCTATTTGCGCCGACCGCTGGGATTGTTAATCCTTTTCAATTAACGGCTCATGCAATAGAAAACGCGCTTAATAACGGTGGCGAACTAAAGTTAAATGAAAAAGTAGTCGCAATTACTAAAAAGAATAATCATTTTGTCGTTAAAACTGAAAATAATGAATTTAAAACAAAAGTTGTTATAAACGCGGCAGGAATATTTACAGATGAAATTGCAAATATGGTTGAAAAAGCTGACTTTAAAATAACGCCGCGTAAAGGATCATATTTTGTTTTAGATAAAATTACGCCCCCATTAGTAAAACACGTTATTTTTCCTCTACCTAATAAAGGTAGTAAAGGGATACTAGTTACTCCAACGACCGCAGGGAATATTTTAGTAGGTCCAACGAGCGAATATAGTAGTGATAAAACTGATATTGGGACTGATTTAGCTACGTTAATGAAAATTAAGAAAAGTGCTTTAACGCTTGTTCCTAATATTCCATTTGATAAAACAATAAGAACATTCTCTGGATTAAGAGCTACTGCAACTCGCGATGATTTTATTATCGAAGAAAGTAATAAAGTTAAGGGATTTATTAATGTTGCAGGCATTGCCTCACCAGGTCTTGCCTCTGCTCCAGGAATCGCAGATTATGTTGTAAAAGAATTAGTTGGAAAACATTTAACATTAAAGGAAAAAGTAAACTTTAATCCTCGAATTAAAAAATATATTAAACCAAAACAATTAAATAAGGACGATTTTGCAGCGTTAGTTGAAAAAGACCCACGTTTTGCACACATCATTTGTAATTGTGAACAAGTGAGTGAAGGCGAAATTATCGAACTTTTAAGTAGACCAGTTCCTGTAAATAGCGTGAAAGCAATTAAAAAACGTTTAAGAGCAGGATTTGGAAGATGCCAAGGAGGATTTTGCCAAATCCGTGTCATGAAAATAATTGCTGACTATTACAATATTCCTTTATCTCAAGTTGTCTTTGATGAAGCTGATAGTTATATCGTTGAAGAAGATGGAAAGAGTGACCAAAATGAATAAAGAATATGACTTAATTGTAATTGGTGGAGGTAGCGCTGGGTGTAGCGCGGCTCTTGCAGCAAAAAGCAAAGGGCTTAAAAATATTTTAATTATTGAAAAAGAAAAGCGCCTTGGCGGAATCTTAAATCAATGCATTCATAACGGTTTTGGTCTTAGTGTCTTTAAAGAAGAACTAACGGGACCTGAATATGCATCTCGCGTTGCCGAACAAGTAAAAGAGGCGGGAATTGACGTGGTTTTGAATGCAGAAGTGACGTTAATTGAAAAAGGCTTTTACGTTACTTTCTTTAGTGAAGAGTTTGGAAAGCAAAGATTATCAACAAAATCTATTGTTCTTGCAACTGGATCTTATGAACGTAACGCTGGAGCGATTTTGCTTCCTGGCGAAAGACCCCCAGGCATCTTAACGGCTGGACAAGCACAACTTTTAATGAATGTTGAAGGATATTTAGTTGGTCGTCGTGTTTTTATTTTAGGAAGCGGTGATATTGGTTTAATTATGGCTCGAAGAATGACGCTGGAAGGTGCCAAAGTTCTTGGTGTTGCAGAGATAATGCCTTATAGCAACGGACTAAATCGTAATATTGTTCAGTGCTTAGAAGATTATAATATTCCTTTATATTTATCGCATACTGTAAGTAGTGTTCGCGGTAGAAAACGTTTAGAAAGAATCGGTATTTCTAAAGTTGATGAAAATTTTAACATCATTCCTAACACTGAAAAAAACTTTGAAGTTGATACGCTTTTACTCGCCGTTGGTCTATTACCACTAACGCCATTACTTGAACAACTTGGCATTAAATTTAGTAAGAGTCGCGGGGCTATTGTTGATGAACAACTAGAAACAGAAATCCCAGGATTGTTTGTCGCTGGTAACTGTCTTCACATTCACGATTTAGCAGACGAAGCGACAAAAGAAGGTGAATTAGCAGGGTTAATGGCGGCAAATTACGTGTTAAATGGAAAAACCGAGAAACAATCTATCCTAGAAGTAACACCAGGAAAAAATGTAAATTACGTTATTCCTAACTTTGTTCACTACCCAAGTCTACTTCCTAGTATCACCCTAAGACTAAGAGTAAGAAAGCCACTAAAAAAATGCGAATTAAAGATTTTTGTTGATGATAAAGAAATTTATAAACGAGTTTTTCCTTTTTTAATTCCTAGTGAAATGCTTACTATTAATCTCCCAAGCGAAAAATTAGAAAAAGGCGAAAAACTCGTTGTTAATATCGAGGAATTAGAATGAGCGAAAAACAATTAATTTGTATCATTTGTCCAAGAGGCTGTCACTTAAGCGTTGATGAAAACAATAATGTGACCGGCAACTTTTGTCCGCGTGGAAAAAAGTATGCTCTTGAAGAATTATTTCATTCAACGAGAACTATAACAACGACTGTTGCGATAAAAAATGGACAATTTCCGCGTCTTTCAGTTAAAACTAGCATTCCAATTCCAAAAGAAAAAATCTTTAAGATTATGGAAATTCTTCACTCTCTTCAAGTTGATGCACCAATAAAGGTTGGAACAATTATTGTAAAAAATATTGATGGAACAGGAAGTGATATTGTCGCAACTGAGACAATATTGCGCGACTAGTTGAATAAAAGCGTTAGAAAGTTTAAAATAATTGTGTTATTAAATATTAATATTGCGCGTATTAAATATAAAAATTCACATTTCGGAGGTCAATTATGAATGACAAAATTAAATTTTTCGCGTTAGGTGGTCTAGATGAAAACGGGAAAAATATGTATATCGTTGAAATTAACGATGATATTTTTGTAATTGAAGCAGGTTTAAAGTATCCTGACTCATCTCGCCCTGGTATCGACTTTGTAATTCCTGATATTGACTATTTAATTCATAATAAAAATCGCGTAAAAGCTTATATTATTTCGCATGGTCATGATGACCAATTTGGGGCGCTTCCTTTTATTTATGACGAAGTTCCTGCACCAATTTATGGTACAGATGCAACGCTTATGATGCTAAATCGCTTTACGAGAAAAGCAGGCTTAAAGAAAAATTATGATCTACGTATAGTTGAACCAAGTAGCATTAACATAATTGCAGGTAGGCAATTTATCTTTTACCCAACGACACATAATGCGATGCATAGCTGTGGAGTTGCTATTAACACAAGTCAAGGTTATATCGTTTATACAGGCGATTTTATTGTTGAATACATTTCAAATAAACGTTATGAACTTGGCTTAAACGAAATTGCGAAAATTTCCGAAAAAGAAATTCTTTGTGTTCTTGCAGAAAGTATGGGTGCTGATAAACCCGGTTATACTTCGCCTACTCATCGCCTAATTCCCCATATTGATGGTGTTGTTAGAGACGCCCAAGGAAGAATCTTTATTTCTCTATATGAACAGTCGCCGTATAGCGTAGAAGAACTTGTCGAGATTGCTAAAAAACATAATCGCAAAATTATGCTCTATAACGAAAACGTTGATGATTACTTTAATTGCTTTTCGGCGCAAGGCCTACCACTTTGCGACCCGAATTTACTCATATCTCGCGATAATATTTTCCGCGTTAATGATGATCAAATTATTATTTTAATGCTTAATACTGGCAAAAGAATCTTCCAAGAAATGAATGATCTTGCTCTTAACCGACATAAAGATAAACGTTTTATTCTTTCACCAAAAGATACGTTTATCGTAGCCTGTCCTCCACCACCAAACTTAGAAGTTATGGCTACAGAAGCACTTGATAATCTCTATATCGCTGGGCCAAATGTTGTAAATATTACGCGGAAACTTGTTAACAACATGCACGCTCAAGAAGAAGATATAAGAATGATGATGTCGCTTATTAAGCCTAAATACTACATTCCGATTAAGGGATTATTTAGACATCAAATCGCTAATGCAAATATCGCTCTTAACATGAGTTCAAAATACAATCATACAAACGTATTTCTTTTAGATAACGGGATTCCTGTTGTTTTTGAAAATGGTGTCGGCAGGGTCATGTTTCACGAAAAAGATCACATTAAAAGTGGCGATTTAATGGTCGATGGAACGGGTATTGGCGATACAAATCGCGGTGTCTTACAAGATCGACTTAATTTTGGTGTCGACGGCGTTATTATTTTAGGGCTAGTTTATTCGCTTTCATCGCGAAAAATTATTGCTGGACCTGACGTTCAGATGCGTGGGTTTGTTTATTTAAGAAATAGCGAAGTCCTTCTAAAACGAGTTATTAAGATATTTGTTGAAACTGTTGAACAACATCTTGAAGAAGACGACGTCATTGATATTAGCTTAATTAGCGAAGACGTAAAACAAAAAGTTGAACGCTTTATTTACTACGATACAAGGCGTCATCCAGTTGTTATTTGTCTAATTAGCCAACAATAAGCGGGTTAAATATGAAAATTTCAAAATCAAGGTTCATTAATTTATCAAGGTGTCCTCGTGTCGCTGCGATGTATGAACTTTTTGATAATGCGAAAGATTTAGATACCCTTTCAACTAGCGAAATCGCAAGATTAGCTCGATTCGAAAGAAGTCAAAAATTAAAAGAAATGTATGAAATTCTTCAATCTGAAGATGATGATTTTGAAGAAGAAGCTTCCGTTAACGCACTTACTAATAAAGTCCTCGAACTAAATGAGGCAAAATTATTAGAAATTTATAATGAAATTGAACGTCTTGCCTCTGATGCTGTAAAAGAGATTTTTGGTGGGAAAGTAACTTATTCAAAAGACACAAGCGAACAAAAATACTTTATTAGACAATACAAAAACCATGAATTTTATTGCTTTCTAGATATTTTTCAAGAAGACGAAGAGACAATTCGTGTTTTTGAAGTAAAAGCTTCGACCGACTCAAAGCTTTGTAAAAACCTAGAAAATAAAACCGAAAAAAGCATTTACTTTGCGCTTAACGATAATAATTGGGAATTTAACGGCGATTTAGCAGAGTTAATGGAGAAAAAAGCGTTCGTTAGTAGAGTAACGAATCGCTTTGGAAGCGATGGCTTTGCAAGACAACTTTTTGACATAAATTATCAGCGATTTGTAATTGAAGGTTATTACGAAAATAAAGAGAATAATAAACCGATTGAATACTACTTAATTCTATTAAACTCGGAATACATTTTTGACGGTGTCTATAAAAACGGTAAACCCTACTATAATCCCCGTGATATCGTGCGCTTCTTTAATGTAACCGACATTTATTCCTTCTTAAAACACGACTTCTTTGAAACATTAGATAAAACGATTGGCTACATTGAAAAATTAGATGCAAGCATCACGAAATTAGGACCGCACTGTCAACGTGCAAAAACGCGGGAATGCGAATTTTTAGAAAAATGTTTTAAAGATAACAATGTCCCCGAAGTTAATAGCCTCTTTGCCTACG
Organism: Bacilli bacterium; assembly: GCA_050952805.1. Taxonomy (GTDB): domain Bacteria; phylum Bacillota_I; class Bacilli_A; order RFN20; family CAG-826; genus JAAYSA01. Next base: position 84,438 of record JBMNLM010000001.1, read on the forward strand.
ACCAATATCACAATGGTTTTGCAGACAAAAGTAGTGTCTATGACTTAATTGCAAAAGGAATAACGCGTGTTGAAGATGTCCCGCTTAAACTATTAAAAAATCAAAAGCAAAGAATTCAACAAAAGGCAACAATTACTGATGTTCCTTTTGTAGAAAAAACAATGATAAAGTACGGTTTAGCGCTCCTAAATTATCCAATTTATCACCTTGATTTTGAAACGCTAAACTACCCACTGCCCCGTTTTAAAGGTGAAAAATGTTATACGCAATCGCCGTTCCAATTTTCAATTCACATTGAAAAAGAACCTGGAATTTGCGACAAAAACGCTGATAATATCTCGTTTTTAGCTAGTGATAACACAAAAGATGAACGCATAGAATTAGCTAAGGCTCTTGTCGATACGATTAAAGATGACGGAGGAACGATTCTTGCCTACAACTCCTCTTTTGAACAGCAAAGAATTGAGGAACTTTCAAAGTTAAAAGATTTAGATAAAGAATATAGAAAAAAACTTGATGACTTTGTTTCTAAAGAACGTATTTTCGATTTAATGCATCTTGTTAAAGGAAATAGAAAAATCTTTGAAGTTTTAGATGAGTTAGCAACAGAAAAAGAACACTACGCAAAAATGTATTGTTACTACAATAAAGATCAAAGTGGTTCTTTTTCAATTAAAAAAGTTTTACCTGTTTTTAGTGATTTATCTTATAAAAATATGACAATCGCTAAAGGCACTGAAGCTAGCGCAGCCTACAACGTCTTTGAGCAATTAGATCTTAAGGAATTACAAGAAGTAAGAAATGCTCTACTTGAATATTGTAAACAAGATACTTGGGCGATGGTTTTAATCTTAGAAGAACTTCGAAAACTCGTTAAATAAATTAATAAAAACATAAAAATAACGCAATTTGCGTTATTTTTTGTGCGCTCGCGCACATATTCTTAATTTATTTACAAATATTCTCTAATTTACTAAGAAATTACATATATATTATGTATAATATTTATAAGTATGGCAAAAGCAAAGAATAAAACTCAAGATAATATAGATAAAAAACAATCATTCCGTGTATATCACGGAATAATCCTAGGTTTACTAGCGACAATGGGTCTCCTAAATCGCTTTATTGGTTCGTTTTTAACTTGGATCATTTATGCTCTTTTTGGTCACGCTTATATTATTTTCTTTATTTACATGTTTTTGCTTGCAATTGTGATTGTTCTTTCGCAAACTAGAGAAATTCCTCGCGTTAAAAGAACGACAACTGCGCTCATCTTAATTCTTCTTGGAATTACGATGTTATTTTTCCACAAAGAATATCCGCGTCCTAATTTTAGTGACATCGGAACGAGTGTAAAAGAAATTGGACCATTTAAGGATGCAATGGGATCAAGTAGACCTAATTTTACTAATGCTCCTAAAGGTGGCTTAATTGGTGGCTTTCTTTATACGGTTTTCTTTTTGTTCTTAGAAGAAGTTGGAGCGATTATTGTCGCGTGTCTAGTTATTTTAATAGGCTTTGTCATCGTTATTTGGCCGCTAATTAAAAAGTTACACGTCTTAATTAAAGAAAGTAACGACACAATGAAAAAGAAGAAAAAAATCATCATGCATGCGAGCGAAACGCCAACTAATGTCGGCCAAGAAGTTTATGCTCCAAAACCTCTTCAAGAAACAAAACAACCTTTTGAAAGTTCTGGACTTGAAATAGCTATTCCGACCGTAAAACCTGAAAATGAGTATCAAGGTTTACGACCTCTTGAATTTGTCGGAAGTAGTACGACACAAGGAGGATTGCCGCTAGAAATAACGCCGCAAACACTCGCAAGTGAAGAAGAGATTGTGCCTGAAGAGACAATTTCTAACGTAAATGATAAAGACTTACGCTTTAACGTTAATTTTTCTTTCTTAGAAAAAGAAGTAGAAGAAACTATTCCTACTAGCAACCTAAATGGTTCGCTTCAAAGTAGTTCTAATATATATCCTGAACAAGAAACTGTAGCACCACAACCTAGTAATGAACCACTTCCTACTCCTTTTGAAACAATTAAAGTTGAACCAGAAATTCAAGAAGAATTCGTAGAGGAAGAAGTCGAAGAAGTAAAACCAAAACGCGCTAAAAAAGTTATTAAAAAGAAAGATAAATACATTTATCCAAGTCTAGATTTACTTACGCCAGTTGATGATGAAGACGATGATAAAACAAATATTATCGCCGCTGATGAAGCGCTTAACATCCTAAATCAAGAATTTATGAACCTAAATATTGGCGCGCAAGCTATTTCTTATACGATTGGCCCTTCAATTACGCGCTTTGATATTAAGATGAACGCTGATGAATCAGTAAATACAATTAATAAATACATTCCTGACTTAAATATTCGTCTTGGAGGAATTCATGGTCGCTTTGAACAAGTCGTTGTAGGAAAAGCAACTTCAGGATTTGAAATCCCTAACGAAGTTAAAAAGATGGTTAGAATTAGGTCTTGTATCGAAAAACTTCCAAAAATTTCACCAAAAACAAAAATGGTCGTTCCATTTGGAATGAATATATCTGGAGAAATTATTAATGGTAGACTTGACGAATTCCCACACCTTTTAGTCGCTGGGGCGACGGGAAGTGGGAAAACGGTTTACGTTCACTCAATGATAGTAACGTTAATTATGCGTAATAGCCCGGAAGAATTACGCTTCCTTATCATTGATCCAAAACGTGTTGAAATGGCACGTTATGCCGGAATGCCTCATCTCCTTTGCCCAATCGTAAAAGAACCTGCAGAAGCAAAAGTTGCTCTCTTTAAACTTCTTGATGTCATGGAAGAACGCTACAAGATGTTTGAAGAAACAGGCGCTTCTAAGCTTGCTGAATATAACGAAATTGCTGAAGAAGAAGGCCTAGAAAAGATGGCACGTATTGTCGTTATTGTTGATGAATACGCCGATTTAGTCGAAAGTGAACCAGAAGTTGCTACGCCAATTGTTCGCCTTGCGCAAAAATCAAGAGCATGCGGAATTCATTTAGTTATATGTACGCAACGTCCATCCGTTGACGTAATTACTGGTGTAATTAAAGCTAACTTACCAACGCGCGTTGCTTTAATGGTTTCTAGTGCCGTTGATAGTAAGACGATTTTAGGACAAGGTGGAGCAGAAATGCTTCTTGGAAACGGAGATATGCTCGTAGATTGCTCACAAATTTCGCGAAGCGGATTTACGCGTATTCAAGGTGCATATGTTAGCACGGCGGAAGTTCGTGCTGTCGTTAACTTCTTAAAAGATAATAACGAAACGGTATACGACGAAAACTTCCTAGATTTAGCAGAAAAAGTCGCTGCAGGACCACTAGGACTACGAAGCGATCAAGACGTTGATCCAATTTATGAACAAGTAAAATCGTGGGTTTTAACGCAAGAAAGAGTGTCGAAAAACCGACTTTCTAATACGTTTAAACTTGGGTTTAATAGGGCTGCGGCAATTTATGAAACGCTTTTAGCCGACGGCATAATCATTGAAACCGATGAAGCTAATTCAAGTCGCGGCGCCCTTGTTGTCGCAGAAGAAGAAAAACTTTCTCCTAGTGAAGAGAAAATCGAAAACTATTTTAAGGAGGAAGATTAGTCGTGGCCGTTGGCATTGATATTGTTTATATTCCACGTCTTATCGGCAAAGAAAACTTTGCAAAAAGAGTCTTATCAGAAGAAGAATATAAAGAATATTTAGCGCGCAATAAGTGTCCTAACTTTCTTGCAGGAAGGTTTGCAAGTAAAGAAGCATTTATAAAAGCGCAAGACTTTATTGAAGGAAACGTTCCTTTAAGTTCAATTGAAGTTGTTGTTACTTCTAGCGACAAACCAAAAATTAAATTTAGAAATAAACTTTACGATTTATCAATTGCTCATGATAAAGATTATGCAATTGCAATCGTAAATATAGAGGAAGAATAATTATGTATTATGGTCAATTTAGTGCAATTTTGCTAAGTTTTAAAAAAATTCGCATTGTTTTAAACAATGAAAAATATCGTGAGGATGATCCAAAAATTTTCGTTTTCGAAAATAATGATAAACACCTCCCTTTTAAAATTGTTAACAAAGTATTTCAATTTCGGACGAATATTTATGAACTCGAACTAAGACACCCTATCGTTTTAGGAAATGAGTATATTGTCTTTATTGAAAATTATGGACGCGTCGCTCTTAACGTTAATTATTTACCTTTTTTAAGCGAATTTGATGATTTATTTAATTACACGGGACCATTAGGCGCTCATTATTCTAAAGAGAAAACTTCGTTTTATTTATGGGCACCTCTAGCTAGTCGCGTTATTTTAAAATACCGCAAGAGTCGTTCGAAAAAATGGCTTTACAAGCAGATGGAACGCGGTAAAAATGGCGTTTATAAGACGGTTTTAGCTGGAAATCAAAACAATCTTGTTTATCGCTATCTAGTCGTAAATAGCGGCCTAGAACTAGAAGTAACTGACCCGTATGCCTTTGGTTCAACTGCAAACGGAAAGGATTCTGTTGTCGTTGATTTAGATAGTTTAAAAATAAACATGAACGATGATATGCTTCCACCTTTTTCTAGTCCTACGGAAATGATAATTTATGAAACTTCCGTTCGTGATATGACTAATGACCCAAGAACTAACATTCGTCATAAAGCAACGTATAAAGGGATGATTGAAAAAGGAAGAAAGTCGCAAAGAGGCGGCAAAGTTGGCTTTGACTATATTAAAGATTTAGGCATAACACACATGCAACTTTTACCAATTTATGACTTTAAAACAGTAAATGAACTTGATAAATGGTCATCATATAATTGGGGATATGACCCAGCGCAATACTTCGTACCAGAGGGAAGTTATGCCCTAAAACCAAATGATCCTTTAAGTCGGATTAAGGAATTAAAGGAAATGGTCGCGGCTTATCATGAAGTTGGAATAAGAATTTCAATGGACGTCGTTTTTAATCATGTTTATGAATATGAAACAAGTGTCTTTGATAAAATCGTGCCAAATTACTATTTTAGAACTAACGATGATGGCTCAATTTCTAAAGGTAGTGGCTGCGGAAACGATCTTGCTACGGAACGACCAATGGTTCGTCGCTTAATCGTTGATGCTGCACTTCACTTTGTGATTCACTACGGAATTGACGCAATGCGCGTTGACTTAATGGGATTAATTGATAAAGAGACAATCATGCAAATTTATATAAAAGCCCGCAAAATCAAGCCCGATTTTGTTATGTATGGTGAAGGTTGGAACATGATTTCCGGCATTGATGAAGATGAACTTGCAAATTTAAATAACGCTTTTGATATACCAGAAATTGGTTTCTTTAACGATAGCTTCCGCGAAATTGTAAAAGGCGGGTCTTTTGCAAGTACGATTAATGAACGCGGGTATTTACTAGGCGCAGAAAATTATCGTCTTGGTTTTAAATTTGCCTATTTAGGTTCCACAACAAATAGCACATTCGAACCAAAGTTCCTAAGTGCTGCGCAAAGTATAAATTACGTTGAATGTCACGATAACGGAACCTTAATTGATAAATTACTCGTTAGTAATGGTGATGAAGATCTTCCAGCAATTTTACGAAGAATTCAAATGATTAATACTGTTGTAATGCTTGCGTTTGGCGTACCTTTCTTCCATCGCGGCCAAGAAATTGGCTTATCAAAATATGGTGATATGAATTCTTATCAAAGTAGCGATAAAGTAAATAACTTTGCTTATGCTCTTGCAAATAAACGCGAATGTTTTGTTGATTACTTTAAAGATTTAACAAAAATGCGCAAAGAATGTCGCTTCCTTCACGAAACTGATCCAGAAATTATCAAAGAAATGGTTGAATTTAGCGATTTAGAAAAAGGCGGAATCTTAATTAGTTATAAAAATATAAGCGATCGCTCGCCATATAAAGTTTTTAACGTCTTTATTAACATTAGCGATGAAGCTTTGTTTGTATCTTTAGATAATCCTCAAAAGATTATTTTAAATAACGCTGGCTATATTCAAGGATTAGCCGATAACTTAATTAGAAACTTAATGATTGGTCCGCAATCAATTATTATTACCGGACTTAGAAACGAATAGTTAAAAAGTTGAATTTCAAATATTTAGGAGGTAAAAATGCTCTCACAAGTAATGATCATTGGCCGTCTTGGAAAAGTCGTTGATGAAATTTATCGCGAACTTTTCGTTGAAAATTCTCTTTTTGATGATGAAGAAGTCGGAAAAACGAAAGTCGAACGCTATCTTGTTACTTATTGGTCAAGAAATAGTAAAGCACCGTTTTACAAAGTAAAAGAAGACTACTTAGTCGCAATTAAAGGTCGACTTACGATTGAAGACGATAAAGGAGTAGTCATTGTCGCTGAAGCGATTGATTATTTAGATGATTTAATGTAAGGAATTTAGCGAAATGTTTAAGTTTGTCGTTTGGGTCTTAAAATTACTACCGTTCCTATTATGGAATTATTTTCGCTATATCATTCCTTATAGTAGACATCCGGAAAAATATCCCCTTCAAGAAAGATACGACCGCGTTCGTTATATGATTTTAAAATGTTTAAAAACATTTAAGGTTAAAATTCATGTTAATGATTTCCCAAAAAACAGTAAGCGTTACTATTTTGTAGTTAACCACGTTAGTTTACTAGACCCTGTCGTCTTAATTGCTAGTTCAAAAGAACCAATTTTATTTATTGCCAAAAAACAAACGCGAAATATGATGTTTGTTGGTCAAATGTTCCGTGCAATTGATGGTTTATTTCTAGATCGCGGCAACTTACGGCAAGAAATTAAGGTGTATGGAGAAATTAAAAAGTGGCTTAACGAAGATATTAGTAACGTGACGCTTTTCCCAGAAGGAACAAGAAATAAGTCATATAATGCGCCACTTAACGAATTTAAACCAGGAAGTTTAAAACCGGCTTTTGTTACGGATACTTTAATTCTTCCTGTCGTCGTTTGGGGAACGCAGTTTGTTTTAAATAAACGTTATAACTATAAACGATATAACGTGTATATTAATTTCCTTGAGGAAGTAGATCCAAAAGAATATAAAGATACAGTTACACTTGCAAAAGACTTAGAAGATACGATGCAAGCAAAAGTTAACGAAGCTCGTGACTTTCAAAAGAAAATGCTTGGTCATAAACTAACCAAGCGACAAATTAAACATTTAAATTCCTAGTGGCGTAAGCCTTTAGGGTAAAGATTTTTTAAGGTACCATTAACATTTTTTACATAGCCGAAATTTAGATTTTCGTATTTAACAATGTAGTATCCATTTGCTAAATTATCTCTTTTTAGCGTTAACCCTTTAAGATACTTTTCTAATTCTTCGTAAGTTAGAGGAAGGCTATTAGTAGAAGGTAAAAAGCGTGCGTAATGGTGATGGGGAACAAGTGTTTTTCCTTTTAATTCATTTTGCTTTACGCCAAGGCGCAAGATGCGAATATTTTTCGGAAAATATGGATAAGTTAGTCCATACGTTATACCGTTTTGTTCATATTCATATAAGGTTGAAAGCTTGTTGTATTTAAAAGCTTTATCCTTTTTTAATTCGCTTTTCTTAAACTCACCCGGCTTTTTTAATTGACAAATAAAGTGTCCATCACCATCAAAGTAACTTGGAAATAAATGAATCGCTTCTTTTAAGTTTTTGCTGCGATAAAAAGACTTATCACTAGGAAGATTAATGCGTTCAACATCAAAACTTTTTTCAAGTGAGAAAATAACTTCCTCGTTTTCTTCATAAGAAAAAGAGCAAGTTGAATAAAGAAGCGTTCCCCCAGGAACTAAAAGCGAAAACGCTGCATTAATAAGTTCTTTTTGAAATATTGCACAGTTTTGCACCTTTTTTAGCGACCAATCATCAATCATTTTCTCATCTTTTTTAAACATTCCTGAGCCACTACAAGGGGCATCAAGAATAATTTTTGTAAAGATTGACGGTAGTTTTTTACATAAATTTAGTGCATCTTCATTAGTGACAATTATATTTCCTCGTCCCATTCGTTCAATATTACTTATTAGAATATTTGCTCTTTTCGTTGACACATCATTAGCGATTATCAACCCCTTATTATTCATCTTTAAACTAGCTTGAATTGTCTTTCCGCCAGGTGCTGCACATAAATCTAAAACGATGTCATCTTCGCTAAAATCTAGACTCGAACTAACATACATCGCACTTATATCTTGTAAGTAATAACAACCAGCATCATAAAGAAAATGTTTCGCGGGCGAAATCTCATTTGGATCATAAAAATACCCATTTTTAATAAGTGTGTGTTTTTTTAATCCCTTAAACGTATTTAAAAGTTTTTCCTCGCTTAATTTTTCTTTGTTTAATAGTAATCCATTGTTTCTAGGAGTAGAAAAACTATCAATTAATTTTTCAATTTCTTCATCACTTAAATACTTTTGTAAATGCTCGTAAAATTCTTTTTTGTTCATACTCTTTTATATATAGTATTATTATAATTGAAATACATAAAATTAAGTGATTTATTGAGGAGGTAATTTTTATGCGTTTTATCGATATAGTTAGCAAAAAGCGCTATGGAGGAACTTTAACGAAAGAAGAAATTCACTTTTTTATTAGTGAATACGTAAAGGGTAATATTCCTGATTATCAAGTAAGTGCGCTCCTTATGGCGATTGTCTTTCAAGGTATGAATGTTGAGGAAATTTCCATATTAACTGAAGAAATGATGCATTCAGGTGACGTTATATCGCTAAAGGATATTAAAGGAATAAAAGTAGACAAACATTCTACTGGCGGCGTAGGCGACAAAACTTCACTTGTCTTAGGACCGCTAGTTGCTAGTTTTGGTGTACCAGTTGCAAAAATGAGTGGACGAGGCCTAGGCCATACAGGTGGAACACTAGATAAACTCGAATCTATCCCTGGTCTATCAATTGACATTCCAAATGATCAATTTATTAAGCAAGTTAATGATGTAGGCTGTGCAATTATTGGTCAAACAGGTAATTTAGTCCCTGCTGATAAGAAACTTTACGCCCTTCGCGACGTTACGGCGACAGTAGAAAGCATCCCGCTAATTGCTTCTTCAATTATGAGTAAAAAATTAGCTTCAGGAAGTGACACTATTTTACTAGACGTTAAATTTGGTAGCGGCGCATTCATGAAAAACTTAGAACAAGCGCAAGAACTTGCTCGTCTTATGGTTAAAATTGGTGATAATCTTAATCGCGACACAAGAGCTATTTTAACGAATATGGATCAACCGCTAGGACTAGCAGTTGGTAATAGTCTAGAAGTTAAAGAAGCAATTGCGACACTTCACGGACACGGGCCAGACGATTTTACGCGTCTTTGTAAATTTGCCGCTTCAATTATGTTAGAACAAGCAAAAGTCGTAAAACATCACGAAGAAGCCCTACCTTTAATTGAAGAAAAAATTAAAAACGGTGAAGCATTTAAGAAATTCCGGGAAATGGTTATCGCTCAAGGTGGCGATGTAAGTTATATCGATGATGTTAGCAAATTTGAAGTTGCCAAAAATATCGTTGAAGTAAAATCAGAAAAGAGTGGTTACGTAAAACATATCGATAGTCTTGCAATTGGTGTCGGTGCAATGAAACTAGGTGCAGGAAGAGCAACCGTTGATGATGTTATTGATATGTCTGCAGGCATTATTTTAAATAAAAAAGTCGGCCATTTTGTTAATAAAGGCGACATTTTAGCGACCATTTATACAAATAAGCCGGAAAAGGAATATAAAGAAGTACTAAAAGAAGTTCACGATGCCTTCGCTTTAACAGATGAAAAAATTGATATTCCTGCTATTGTCTTTGACTATATTTATTAATATTTAATCTTTATTTTCTTTTTTTAAACGCGCGACATCTGTCGTGCGTTTTATTTTTGAAAGACGTACGTAATTAGAATTTAAAGCCTGTTCAAATTTACTATCAAAAGAAGGAATATAAAATTTCTCATCTTTAAGTAACATTGGTAAATATTGTAATTTCTCCCAAATATCGGGTCGATTATAAGGATAACTATCTTCCTCGCTTAGATTAACTGGTGTCATAAGTAAGTAATCTAGCGGCGGAAGTGGTGTTTCATTAGCTTTCTCTATTGCTTTATGAATTGCGTTATTGCTTGCTTTTGATTTTGGTGAGAGCGCTAGTTCGCAAACAGTAAAGCCTAGCGGAATACTTGCCTCAGGGAAACCAACTTCACGCGCTGTTTGTATCGCATTATAACAGCGGTTTACGGCGGCAGGATTTGCTAAACCGACATCTTCATAAGCTGTAATAATTAAGCGTCTTGCAATTGACTCTAAGTCACCTGCTACAATTAGGCGCGCTAAATAATATAGCGCCGCATCTACATCTGAGCCTCTAATCGATTTTTGAAGCGCGCTAACGCTATCATAATGTGCGGACTGGTCTTTATCTAAAATATAATTTGGAACACGCGTTATATTTTTTATTGTGTCTAGTGTAATTTCCGTACTCGTAGTAAGTGCAGCAACTTCTAAAATATTGTAAGCAAAACGAAGGTCGCCATTAGCTAGTTTTGCAAGAGCAAGTAGAGCATCATCGCTAATCGTTACGCTATTATTTAGACCATTATATGAGGATATTGCTCTTTTTAAGGCAATGATAATTTCTTCATTTGTTAATGCCTTAACTTCAAGAAGATGACACCTAGATCTAATTGCACGATTTAGTGCTAAATAAGGATTAGCAGTCGTCGCTCCAATCAAAATTATTTCTCCACTTTCAATGTAGGGAAGAAGTAGATCTTGCTTGTCTTTATTTAAACGATGAACCTCATCTAGAACGATAACAAAACGTTCATAAAGGTGGCGAGATTCTAATGTTTGGTCAATATCTTTTTTTGTACAAGTTACGGCGTTTAATTTAACAACATGTGCTTTTATTGAATTAGCAAAAGCTTCAGCGATTGTTGTCTTGCCACTACCCGGAGGTCCAAAAAGGATGCAAGATACTGCCATGTCATTTTCTAAACAAATTCTTAAAAAGCCTTTTTCACCAACGAGGTGTTCTTGGCCAATTATTTCATCAATATTTTTAGGACGCATCCGATAGGCTAGTGGTGTAATCATACAATAAATATATCATTTTTATGTATATTTATCTATAATGTAAAGGGTAAATAAAATGCGAGTTGTTGTTCAAGTAGTTGAAGATGCAAAAGTAACTATTAACCAAAAAGAAGTTGCAAAAATAGATAGAGGTTATCTCCTCTTCGTAGGTTTTACGCATGGTGACAATAAAGAAAAAGCCTGCAAAATGGCCTCCAAAATTGCAAAACTACGTTTATTTCCTGATGAGTCAGGGAAAACTAATCTAAATATTTTTAAAGTTAATGGTAGTATTCTTTCAATATCGCAGTTTACGTTATACGCAAGTGTTAAGGATGGGAATCGTCCATCTTTCTCAACGAGTATGCCAGGTAGTGAAAGTGAACAACTTTATGACGCATTTAATGAGGCATTAAGAGATTTAGGCTTAAAAGTAGGGACAGGAGTCTTTGGAGAAAACATGGATATTACGTTTACTAACAAAGGTCCATTTACTTTACTTTTAGATAGCGAGGAACTGTATGGCGAGTAAAAAGACGCGTGTTATGATTGGTTTAAGTGGCGGCGTCGATAGTGCAGTCGCAGCCTATCTCCTTAAGAAAGAGGGATACGAAGTAATTGGCGGCTTTATGCGTAATTGGGATGCAATTGCAAACCAAGATATATCTGGAAATCCTACGTTAGATGAACCAATTTGTCCGCAAGAAGTAGACTACGAAGATGCTAAAAAAGTCGCTGAAAAACTTGGCATTCCTTTATTTAGAATTGACTTTGTAAAAGAGTACTGGGATGAAGTTTTTAGCTATTTTTTAAGTGAATACGAAAAAGGTAGAACACCGAATCCAGACGTGTTTTGCAACAAATACATTAAATTTGCACACTTTTTAACGTGGGCAAAAGAACAAAATTGCGATTATATTGCTACTGGTCACTATGCAAAGTTAGTAGATGAAGATGGTAAGAAAGTTTTACTTAAAGCCTTTGATAAAAACAAAGATCAAACTTACTTTCTCTCGCAACTCTCTCAAGAACAACTGCAACAAAGTATTTTTCCTCTTGGGGACATTGATAAAACAGAAGTACGCCGTATTGCTCATGAGTTAGACTTAGAAATCGCTGATAAAAAAGATAGTACTGGTGTATGTTTTATTGGTGAACGGCATTTTAAAGATTTTCTCCACAATTATTTACCAATGCAAAAGGGTGAAATTATTGATATTAATTCTAACCAAGTTATCGGAACTCACGATGGCGTTTTCTATTACACAATTGGTCAAAGAAGAGGCTTAGGAATAGGTGGAATTGCAGCAATTCCTGATGCAAAAGGATGGTATGTTTGTAAAAAAGACATTAAAAACAATCGCCTTTATGTTGCTTGTAACGATAGCGACGAACACCTTTTTAGCGATAGTGCTCGCATCTCAACTCTAAACTGGAATAACAGAATTCCAAAAGAAAAAGAAATGCTAAATGCTAAGTTTCGTTATCGCCAAAAAAATCACCCAGTAATTATTGAAAAACTTTCTGAAAACGAATGCATATTAACATTTCCAAAACCTTATAAAGCACTAACTCCTGGACAAGCTTGTGTCTTTTATGATGGCGAAGTATGTCTTGGGGGAGGGATTATTGAAGAAGTCTTTTATAAGGGGAAGAAAATCAATTAATTATTCCACTTTTTATTATGTGATATAATAAAATAAATCGAAAAGAAGAAAAAGTAATCAAAAGTTTTAATAGCGACATCTTGGTAGTGAAAGAAGATGAAAACAACGATTATATGCCACTTCTTAGAGGGACTAATCATCCCCGTGTCTCGCGTTAAGAGTAATTAAGAGCTATTTTGAATAAGGATGGTACCGCGGAAACTTTCGTTCCTTAGTGTACCTTTTTTATTTTCTAGGAGGATAAAGATGAAATATTTATCAAGTAACGAAATTAGAAAAATGTGGTTAGATTTTTTTAAATCTAAAGACCACACGCAAATTCCAAGTGCGAGCCTAATCCCAATAAACGATCCAACTCTTCTTTGGATTAACTCTGGCGTCGCCGCGCTAAAACAATATTTTGATGGTTCAAAAGTTCCGACGAATAAACGCTTAACGAACGTACAAAAAAGTATCCGGACTAATGATATTGAAAATGTTGGCAATACTTCCCGTCACCATACATTTTTTGAAATGTTAGGTAACTTTTCAATTGGTGATTATTTTCGAAAAGAAGCAATTGAGTACGCTTTTGAAATCTTAACGAGTCCAAAATATTTTGCTCTACCTCTAGATAAGCTCTATTTTACGTATCATCCAAGTGATAAAGAAACGTATGAATGTTGGCTTAGTCACGGTGTAAAAGAAGACCACTTAATTCCTTTAGAAGGAAACTTTTGGGAAATTGGTGAAGGACCATGTGGCCCAAACACAGAAGTCTTTTTTGACCGCGGTGAAAAATATGATTTTGACAAAAAAGGCATTGAACTTTTAAAACAAGACATTGAAAATGATCGCTACTTAGAAATTTGGGGCATTGTTTTCTCACAATATAACGCAAAAGATGGCGTCCCAAGGAGTGAATACGAAGAACTACCTTCAAAAAACATTGATACTGGAGCAGGACTAGAAAGAATCGCATGTATTTTACAAAACGCTGATTCTAACTTTGAAACCGACTTATTTTCGGGAATAATTAGAAAAACTGAGGAAATAACTGGTAAAAAATATGAAGATGATAAAGCCGCTTTTAGAGTTATCGCTGATCACATTCGCGCTACAACGTTTGCTCTAAGTGATGGAGCGCTTTTTGCAAATGATGGAAGAGGCTATGTTTTAAGAAGACTCGTACGAAGAGCAATGCGCTACGGACGAAAATTAGGTGTAGAAGAACCGTTTTTAAAAGACTTAGTTGATCCAGTAGTCGAAATTTATAAAGATTTCTATCCAGAAATTGCAACGAACAAAGAAAAAGTTAAAAAACTTATTGAAAACGAAGAAAAACGCTTCTTAAAAACACTAAAAATTGGTGAAGCTCTCGTTTATAAGATTATTGAAAATTCAGGAATGATAACTTCTGAAGTTGCATTTAAACTTTATGATACATACGGATTCCCGCTTGATATTACAAAAGAAATCGCTAAAGAAGAAAACATTGTCTTAGAATTAGATAAATTTGAAGAACTTCTTGAAGAACAAAGAGAAAGGGCAAGAAAAGCTCGTTCAAAAGAAGATTCAATGCACGTTCAAAGTAGTGACTTACTTGCCTTTACTAAAGAAAGTAAATTTTGCTATGACTCCTTTAGTAAAAAAGCAAAAGTAATTGGTACGTTTGTTGATGGTAAAAAAGTTGAAGAAATAACAGATGAAGGTGAAATAATCGTTGATGTTACGCCATTTTACGCTGAAGCAGGCGGACAAATTAGCGACGTCGGCACTCTATTTAGCGATGATGTACTTGGCGAAATTGATGACGTCAGTAAAGCACCACATGATGAACATCTCCATCATGTAAAACTTCACTACGGAACGCTAAAAGTTGGTGATGTAGTAACACTAAAAATTGAAGAAACACGCCGTAAATTAATAATGCGTAATCACAGCGCGACGCACCTCCTACAACGGGCACTTCGTGATGTTCTTGGCGAGTCAGTTACGCAACAAGGAAGTTTTGTTTCTGATAAATATTTACGTTTTGACTTTAATTATGAAGAAGGCTTAAGCGAAAGCGTTCTAAATGAAGTTGAAGAAAAAGTTAATGAATATATCGCTCTTGGGCTACCGCAAATTACCGAAATTCTTCCTTTAGAAGAAGCAAAGAAACGCGGAGCAATCGCGGAATTTAGCGAAAAATACGAAGACATCGTTCGCGTCGTTGGCTTTGGCGATGTCTCGCTTGAATTATGCGGAGGAACGCACGTTAAAAACACAGAAGACATTGGATTATTCGTGATTTTAAGCGAACATAGCGTCGCCGCAGGTATTAGAAGAATTGAAGCAACGACTTCGCTTAACGCTTATAAAGAAGTTAAGCATCGCGAAAAACTTGCTCATTACTTAAGACTTTTCTTAAAGGCAAAAACGCTTCAAGAAGCTTTACAACTTGCTAAACAATTAAAAGAAACTAACGATGAACTTAAAGCAAAACTAGAAGCATTCAATAGAAAAAAGGTGAGCGAATATGCGAAAACTTTAGATGTTGCTTTTAAGGAAATTAACGACATTTCCTTACTCGTCAAGTTTGTTGAAGGTGGAAATCGTGACTTTTTAGTTAATTTAGCTGATGAACTAAAGGCAAAAGATCCAAGTCGCGTTATTGTTTTAATTGGTGAAGAAGATGAAAAGTTACCGTTAATTGTAACGCTAGGAAAAGAAGCGATTAAAAAAGGCTATAAAGCTGGCGATATAATGAGAAAAGTTGCAAAGCACCTAGAAGGAAGTGGCGGCGGTAATCCTTCCTTTGCCCAAGGCCAAGGGAAAAATAGAGATAAGATTAAAACTCTAGAAGATTACGTTATTAAGGAAGTCTTAAATGGATAAAATTCTCGCTCTAGATTTAGGAACAACGACAGTTGGTGTCGCCGTTGGGCGACCTAGCGATGAGTTTATTTTTACGCGTCCTGTCATTACCTTTGCAAAAGGAAATTATCGCTACGCTAGGAAAGAAGTTTTGTCTCTTTGCGAAAAAGAGGGCATAACTACGATTGTTCTAGGTTACCCACTTAACGTTGATGGAAGAGAAGGCGAAAGAGCTAAAAGCGTTAAACGCTTTAAAAGCGATTTACTAAGTGAATGTCCTAACCTAGAAATAATCTTAGTTGATGAACGCTACTCGACGCTAGAAGCTGAAGAACGCCTAAAAAGACTAGGCTATAAACATGCAAAAATTAAAGAGCTAGTTGATAGCGAAGCCGCAAAAATCATTTTAGAAACTTATTTTGCAAGATTAAAGGAGAAAGAAAATGACTAATAAAGATAGACAAATTACGATAATTGATGAAGATGGAAAAGAATATAATCTAGAAATTCTTTTTACATATGAAAATGAAGAGCGAAAGCAAAAATACGTCTTTTTCTTTGATCCAGAAAACGATGAAGAAGTAATGTATGCTCGCTACTTTGATGATGGGCGTCTTGAATACATTGAAGACGAAGAAGAACAAAAAGAATGCGAAGAAGTTTTCAACGCATTCGACTTTGATGAATTAACTCTTGAAGATTAAAGAAAATAAACGATAATTCCACAAAATGCTCCTAAAAAGATTAGGGCAATTGGATGGAATGTTTTTTTGTATATTTTTTTGTAAGCAATAAAAACAATTGCCATATTAATAAAGAGTGTGAAATTGCGTAAATTAAACGGGGAATTAGCATTTTGAAATGGTCCAAAAAGTTGATATAAAAGAAAGACTCCTGAAGCAAAAATAAGCGCGACAATAACAGGCTTTACTCCGCGTAACATCGCCTTTACAAAATTTGTTTCAAGAAACTTTTGAAAATATTTTGCAATTAATAAAATGATTATAAAACTAGGTAAGACGACGGCAATTGTTGCAACAATCGCCCCAGGTACTCCTGCAGTTGTAGCCCCAACAAATGTCGTTATATTAATTGCAAAAGGACCAGGCGTAATTTCACTAATTCCAATAAAATCAAGAAGTTCATCTAGACTTATCCAGCCATGCTTTTGAACTTCACTAATAATTAGCGGAATCATCGCATAGCCGCCGCCAATTGTAAAAAGCCCTACTTTGAAAAAAGTATAAAAAAGAAGGAGAAGTAAACGAAAATAACTCATTTTTTCCTCCTTTTAAGATAGGGTACTAATTGATATAAAACAAGCCCCATCGTAAAACCAAAAAGCAAGAAATACACGGAGCTAAAGCGAACATTAAAGATTGTTAATAGAAGTTGTGTTACAAAAATCACGATAAAAACAATAATCGCATAAACATCAAACTTTACGAGTTTACTAAGCCGATAAGCCGCATCTAAAATTAATAAACTTACGGCAATTTTTATACCAATAAATGCCGCGTTTATTATTTTGTACTCTAATAAATCTTTAAAAAAGTAACTAATTAGTAAGATTATTAAAAATGAAGGTAGAACTAAACCAAGAGTTGCAAAGAAGGCGCCAAGGAAGCCGCCAACGCGATAACCCACATAAGTCGCACTATTAACGCTAATTGGTCCAGGCGTACTTTCGGCAATTACGAAGATATCACCCATCTCTTTTTCGTTTAGCCACTTATGTTTATTAACAATTTCTTCCTCAATAAGAGGAATCATGGCGTATCCACCACCAAAAGTAAAAAGACCAATTTTTAGAAATGTTAAAAAAAGATCAAGAATTGTCCGTCCTCTTTTACTTTTTTTCGGTGTTTTTTTACTATCTTCTTTCACATTGATAATTTTAACAAAAATTAATAATTTTAGGTTAAAACAATAAAAAAAGTAAAAATAAATTTTGCAAAAACCTTGCAAAATAACCTTATATTTTTTAAGTTTTTGATTCGAGAATTATTTCCCTTGTTATTTATTTTTATGTGTATTATAATCACGAAGGCGCACCCCTTGCGCACACGTATATATGTAAGGTAATACAAATTTATAAAAATGAGCAGCAAAAAAATTAAGAAAATCTTAATGTCAATTGCCCTAACAACATTAGGTTTAGGTGTTTTTATTTCTGTTAAAAATATGAAGGCTGCTAGTGTTAAAAGTGCCTCTGAAGAAAGAAGTACTTTTATTACTAACAAAATTCAAGCTGCTAATGATTCTGGCCAAGCTATTTATAATATTACAGGTAGAAATAGCGTTTCAACTGAAGGAGAAACTCCTGAAAACTCAACGGCGACATTTGAGAATTCAGAACGCGTATTTAATGGTGATGGAACTAGAATAGGTGGCGGTAATCATCAACTTTTAACGCTAAATAACTATGAAAGCGTAACAATTACTGGTATTACAGTAACTGCTAAAGATGCTCTACTCTTTAAAAGCCGCGGCAGATTACAATATTCTGTTGATGGTGGAGATTTCATTGATATTATTCCAAACGGCAGCTTTAGTGACTGGTACGGAAGCAGTTCAAGTTCATATGTTGATATATCACGTTCGATGAATATTGATGTCACAAACACGATTTCCTTTAGAATTGAAATTACGACGGGAAATTTTCACAACAGTGCTTATAAAGTTTCGTGGCAAAAGCAGATTCCGCCTCTTGAGGCTTTAGAAATAAACAGAAGTGAATTATCTTTATTTGAAGGTCAAGAGTTTGAATTAAGCGTAACACCAGTACCTTCAAACGCTGATGGAAATGTCACGTGGTTAAGTAGCGATGATAGTATCGCCTCTGTTAGTAGTAACGGCGTAGTAAAAGCACTTGCCCCTGGAAACGTAGATATTACCGCAACTTCAATTGAAAACGTGAATATTACGGCGACATGTAGTTTAATTGTTACAGAAGCATTAATATTCCAAAAAGTTCTAAATCGTGATTCTCTTCGTTTTGGAGCAACTTACACTGTCGGAAGTGCAAATACCGAAGGTATGGTATTTGATGAAAATTATATTAATCAAAATCAAACGATTCAACGCTATGATGCGCAATTTACTGACGATAATCGCGGAATATACATTGAAGATGTAACACTAAAATTTACGCTTGAACTAGGATCGATTGTCGAAACTTATAGCTTAAAAATCTTTAATGAGGATAAATATATAAATATAGAAGGAGGTGGAATAAGTCTCGTTAGTGAGAAAAATAGTTCCGCCTCTTGGGAAATATCTTTTAACGATGGAAATGGAGATGGCGTAACGATTAAGTCACTAGTTGACGGAATTTATAAACAACTTAAATTTAGCGAAAGCCGGCAATTCTTTGGAGTTTTTGATGCAGATATTTCCATAATGGAACAAGCAATTGATCTTTATGTCGATGAAGGATCACTAACAAAAGAAAACGAAGTTAATAGCGTCACGCGCGATATTCTTTACGGTAACGGCAATAACGCTAGCGGCGAATGCGCTTCGCGCTATGAAGTTATCGATTGGGCCGTTAACAATATGACAAGCGAAGCACAAAATGCGTTCTTTAATAGCACGGACCCCGACACTTTAAGCGCCCTTGAACACATTAACTACATTAATGAATGGTTAGATTTAAATCGCGAACCTTCGCTATTTAATAATTTAATTAACACTAGTGACCCAACAAATAACGCTTTATTTATTATTTCCTTACTAGGTCTAGGGACAATCGCCGGTTACTTTGTCGTTATAAAAAGACCTAGAAGAAAACGTAACTAATTAAAAATATTAACAAGAAGGCAAAACCTTCTTGTTTTTAATAAATGACTATCTAGCAAATTAAGTAATAAGTTGCTATAATTACATTTGCTAAAAAGGAGTTAATTATGGAAAAAACAAAATTTGCCTTAACAGAACAAGGTTATCAATTATATAAAGAAGAACTAGAAAAACTAATTACGGAAGTTCGTCCGCAAGTTTTAGAAGACATCGAAACGGCAAGAAGTTTTGGTGACTTAAGCGAAAACGCTGACTACGACGCCGCGCGTAACAAACAAAGTGAAGTAGAATCGCGAATTGCTCAGCTCGAACACATCTTAAACAACTGTGTAATCGAAGAACTTGCGACGACCGCTGATATTGTCGCACTTGGAAACTATGTTGAACTTCTTAACGTTAACACAAACGAAAAAGCTTATTACCGAATCTTAGGTTCCGCGGAAGCTAAGCCGCTAGAAAACATAATTTCAAATAAATCGCCACTAGCGCTAGCAATTTTAGGCAAAAAAGTTGGCGATGAAGTCTTAGTAAAAGCACCAAAACCTTACACTGTAGAAATTCTTCATATTTCCACAAAAGAAATTAAACGAAAATAACGAACTTAAACAATTTAAGAAAAAAGCGTTCCTTGGGAACGTTTTTTTTATTACGTGTCTATTTATTAGTAGGAGGTATTTATGATTAAAACGATAATTGCAGTCGTCGTCGCTACTGTGTTTCTTATTATTACTTTGACGGCAATTGATCCTAAAAACAAACGTGTTGATGATACACCTACGTCTCTAGTTGAAAATGAATACAATAACGTTACGGTAACGGGCGAAATTAATCGTCCTGGGACGTATGTACTAGAAGAAGGGGCAACGATGGATGTTTTACTAATGGAAGCAGGCGGCCCCACAAATAACGCCGATGCAAGGGCTTATATTGAGACTACGCCAATAATAGCAGGGATGAGCTACTACATCGCCCCAATTAAAGACGTCGAAGATATATGCGGTATTTTAGAGTACGACAAAGTAAATATTAACTACGATACAAAAGAAAAACTCATGCAAGTTAACGGCATTGGCGACGCTGTAGCTTCTAGAATTATCACGTATCGCGAAAACACATCACGCTTTACGTATTTAGAAGAAATTATGAAAGTTGATGGTATAAAACAAGCAACATTTGAAAAGATAAAAAATTACATTACCCTTCGATGAACAATATATTTTATTTTGTTCTCTTTTCTCTGACTCTTGCGATTATTAAAATTCCGCTTCTTGTTATACCAATAATTTTTGTTCTTATTGTTCTATTTAAAAAAACACCCCTAGAAGTAACAAGAAACGGAATTTTTATCATAATTATTGCGCTTTTTATTAGCATATGTGCATATTTTTTGAGTTTTAGTAAAAAGATATACGTAAATATTGGTGTCGTTATCGATAAGCGAAATAATTACGTGATTGTTTGGACGCTTTCAAAAAAACTCTATGTACCTTTAAAAAATAATGAATTAAATATTGGTGATATTATTACTCTAAATGGCTTTTTTGCACCGCATCGATTTCAAACATACGAAGAAGGTTTTAACTTTAAAAGTTATTTATCATCAAAAGGCGTAGAAGCGACTTATATTCTTGAAAATGTTAAGTATATTATTAAAAACCCGCTAGGATTTCTCCAAGCTCAAAATGTAAATTTAACTCCCTATAGCGAAGATTCAGCAATTTTACTACGTGCTTTTTTTCTAAATGACAAAGATTATAAGTCAACTTTTTTTAAAACATTCGCTAGTTTAGAAGTAATTTATTTGCTTTCCTTTAGTGGAATTCACTTTAGTTCATTTATTCGTTTTAATAAGAAAATATTGAATTATTTTTTTTCGTCAAAAACCGTTAATATCATAACAATTTTTATAATCGCTTTATTTCTTTTGAAGTACCCGAGCCGTTTTACAATTTGGCGGCTGTTTTTAATTAATATTATTGTCCTTGTAAATTCAAAGAAGAAACGATTAACGTACTTAGAATGCGTTTTATTAAGTGGCTTTATCTTTCTAATTCTTAATCCTTATTTAATTTACCAAATGAGTTTTTATTTAAGTTATTCTCTAATTATTGTCTTAAATTTATCATACGATCTTTTAAATAGAAGAAAATCAGTAGGGCGATTTTTTCTTTCTAGTTTAATTGTTTATTTATTTCTTTTACCAATTCGGATTACTAATAATAGTTATACGTTATCTTTATTTTCTTACGTATATATGATTGTATTTACGCCTCTTTTAAGCGTCTTTTTTATTCTTGGTTTCTTTTCGCTAACTTTTCTTCCGCTACCGAAAACGCTTAATTTTTTGACAAATATTATAAGAAAAATAAGTGATTTTTTAATGCTTTTTAATTATCGTATTCCAATTGGTAAGTTACCGCCTGTTTTTATTCTGCTTTTCTATTTTTTATTTATTTTTCTTCTCTATAGTATCGAAGTTAAACATAAGCCGCTTAAACAAATTGTAAATTTAAGTTATTTAGTGATGCTATTGTTGCAACTTTTACCTTTAAATAATCTAATAACAGAAGAAGTTTATTTTATTAATGTTGGTCAAGGTGATGCGACCTTAATTAGAAAAGGAAATACTTCAGTTTTAATCGATACTGGTGGCTTAAAATATTACGATTTAGCAAATGATACGTTAATTCCTTTTTTTAATCGCAAGAAAATTAAAAGTTTGGATGCAGTAATTATTACGCACGATGACTACGATCATAGCGGAAGCCTAAGTGAACTAGAAAATAATTTTAAAATAAAACAAATTATTCGTACGCACGACTATTTTCCTCTTAAAATTAACTCCTTAGAAATTAATTCTCTTTCAAATCCCCATGATTTTAGTGATGAAAATGAAAAATCGCTCGTTTTATATACGCGACTTTGTAATCTAAATTTCCTTTTTATGGGTGACGCAACAAAAAACAATGAGGAATATATTCTAAATAAATACCCAAATTTAAAAGTTGATGTCTTAAAACTAGGCCATCATGGCTCGAGCACATCTAGTAGCGAAAAATTTCTTCGCTACTATAAGCCGAAAGTTGCGATTATTTCTTGTGGCTATAAAAATAAGTATAATCACCCTGCAATTGAAGTCATAAATCGCTTAAATAAGCTAAATATTAAAATAAGAAGAACAGATTTAGATCCGGCGATATACTATAAATCTCTTATAATTTAGTTTATAATATCAACATGAATTATTTATTAGCAGGCGATGATATTTTAATTTTAAAAAAGCGCCTAAGTAAAATCGTAAGCGAAGAACTCCCGGAAGTTAATTCTTTTAATTATATTGAACTTGATGCTAGAAAAACTTCTTTAGGAGATATAGTTCAAACGGCAAGCTTACTCCCACTTGGTGGAAGTAAAAAAGTCGTTGTTGTCGATTTTGCTTCCTTTTTTACGCAAAGCGAACCTAGTGAAAAAGACGAAGATTATGCGCAGTTACTTAACTTTTTAGAAAGTGATAATCCCGATAGCACGCTTGTTTTTATCGTAAGAAGTCAAAATATAAATGAAAAATTAAAAGCCTATAAAATTATAGAAGAAAAAGGAAAAGTCTTTTTATCAAAAGAAATTAGTGATAATGATTGGCGCACTTTCGTTAAACTTTATTTTAAAAAGTTTAATAGCAAAATTAGCGAAGATGCTGTTAGCGAACTAATTAAAAGAACGGGAAAAGAGAGTCTCCTTTTTACGAGCGAAGCTGATAAATTAATGCTTTATACGAATAATATTACGCTAGAAGATGTCTTAAATTTAGTAACTGATCCAATGGAAGAAAAGCAATATATGCTTACAAATGCCCTTGTGAAAAATGATAAACCAGAGGCGATTAGAATATTTCGTGATTTTATGACTCAAAATGTCTCGCCGGTAACGCTAGTCGCGATGCTCGCGAATCAATTTCGTTTATATTCAAAAGTATTTCTTTTAGATGATAAAAATTACAGTCAAAACGAAATTGCTAA
Organism: Bacilli bacterium; assembly: GCA_050952805.1. Classification (GTDB taxonomy): domain Bacteria; phylum Bacillota_I; class Bacilli_A; order RFN20; family CAG-826; genus JAAYSA01. The sequence continues at coordinate 107,859 of JBMNLM010000001.1, forward strand.
AACGCTAAAAGTTCACTGGTATCCAGTAAAACTTGCACTTGATATGCGAAGACAATTAACACTAGAAGAAGTTTTAGATACATTAGATCAGTTATACGATATTGATTTTAAAATAAAAAGCGGCCAAATTGATGGCGCTTTTGCATTAGAAATGTTTATTATAAATTATTAAAAAAGCGTTTAGAACGCTAGTTTAATTCGTTTAACGATAAAGTTAGATTACTTTTAAGTCGTGCTGCTTTATTCTTGTGAATAATATTTTTTGTAACGGCGCGATCGATAAGTGAAATTGCGACTAAGTAATTCTTTTCTGCTAATTCTTTATCTTTAGCTTCAATTGCTAAACGAGTCTTTTTAATTGCAGTACGAACACTTGACTTAAATTGCGCATTACGATTACGAGCTTTTTCATTTGTTTTTACACGTTTGATTTGTGATTTAATGTTTGGCATATACTAAACTCCTTCTACAATTTTTCGTCCTTTATAATTTTAGCAAAACATAATATGTCTTGCAACAAAATAACATTTAAGAAAATTTAGTTTTTAGTACATTTTAAGTAATAGCCATATTTAGAAATAAGCGATTTTTTAGTATAATACTAACGAGGTTAAAAATATGGAACTTAGTAAGAAAATCCGCATCGCTTATTTAGGCACTCCGGAGATGAGTGCAAAGCTTCTTGAAGGCTTAATTGAAAACGGTTTTAATATTGTCGCTGTTGTAGCACAAATTGATAAACCCGTTGGAAGAAAACGGATTTTAATGCCGGTTCCAACAAAAGCTGTAGCACAAAAACATAATATTCCTGTCTATCAACCTAGGAAGATACGTGAAGATTATTCGTTTTTAGAAGAAGTTAAACCTGATTTAATTCTTTGCTTTGCTTATGGGCAAATAATTCCTGATGAAGTCATTAATTATCCAAAATATGGCTGTCTTAATTTTCATGGTTCATTACTTCCAAAGTATCGCGGAGCTTCGCCAATCCAATATGCACTTATGAATAACGATGAAGTAACTGGCGTTACTTTAATGGAAATGGTTAAAGAAATGGATGCAGGAAAGATGTATGCAAAAGAAGTAATTAAAATCGAAAAAGATGATAATTATTTAACATTAAGTGAGAAAATGATCTCCGCAAGTTTAAAGTTAGCACTTAATAATCTTGAAGCATATGTAAAAGGGGAACTAAAAGGTGAGGAACAAAATGAAGAAGAAGTAACTTTTGCTCCACCTATTAAACCTAAAGAAGAATATATAAGCGTGAAAGATGATATAAACATTATTGTTGGCAAAGTTCGTGCTTTTGCACCTCACGTTGGGGCTAAGATTTATCTAGATGATGATCTTATTAAAATCTTAAAAGCTGAGGTTTATTCGACTGATGTTGTTGCGCCACTTGGTACAGTTATTAAGGCAGATAAAGAGGCGTTATTAGTGCAAGTAGAAGGAGGAATTTTGAATATTATTTCCCTTCAAAAAGCCGGGAAACTTCCATTAACGCATTTTGAATTCTTAAATGGCTACCAAAACGTAAAAGAAAGCAAATTTAAGTAATAAGTTATTGCTTAGTATTAAATTAGTTTAGAATTAGTAGTAAATTAGTAAATATGAAACACAAGAGTTTAAGTTTAAGCGTACATGAATTAGTCGATTTCCTTCTTCGAACAGGAAGTATTGACGACCGTGTTTTTAATGTTAGTTCAATGACGCGAGGAATAGCTCTTCATACTCATTATCAAAGCAAACAACATGAAAATTATGTAAGTGAATTTCTTTGTGAAGAGACTTTTTATATTGATGATTGGGCGGTCACGTTAAGGGGTTTTGCCGATGGCGTGGATTTAACCGCAGAACCACCATTAGTTGAAGAAATAAAATCTACAAACGAAGATATAGACCATTTTCATGAAAATTATGAAGAATGGCATTTAGGCCAAGCAAAGTGTTACGCTCTTATGATCGCCCATAAGTATAATTTCGATACTATGCGGATAAATCTTGTCTATATTCAACAAGAAACAAACGAAAAAAGAGTCCACACCTACGAATATTCACTTCTAGAATTAGAAGAAGATATTGAAAATTATCTAGAAAAATACTTAAACTTTTACCTTTATGTTTATAACCATAAACTTTTGCGAAATGAAAGTTCAAAAAACATCAAATTTCCCTTTTCTTATCTTCGCAAGGGGCAAAAAATGATGATTGAGGAAGTAAGTAAAATCGTTGATGAAGGGGGAATTGCCTTAATTGAAGCGCCTACGGGAATTGGAAAAAACAATGGCGGCACTTTACCCCGTTACAACATCATTTCATCAAGAGAAAATTGAGAAAATTTTCTATTTTACCGCGAAAGGAAGCACGCAAAATGCCGCATATAATGCTGCAAAAATTTTAGCGGACAACAATCTAGAAATTAAAACGATTTTAGTTACTGCTAAAGAAAAAATCTGTCCTAAACGACTCAATTATTTGTAATCCCGATGGCTGCCCATTTACAAAAAATTACTATAGTAAACTAAAAGATGTGCTTCTTGACATGTTTGTTAATGAAGAATTTTATTCGCGCGATACTATTTTGAAATACGCATTGAAATACCAAATTTGCCCATTTGAATTACAACTAGATTTATCACTTTATACGGATATTATCATTGCTGACTATAATTATTTATTCGATCCTACCGCGTATTTACGAAGATTTTTTGATGATGGATCAATGCAATATTTTACTCTAATTGACGAAGCTCATAATCTAGTAAATCGCGTTCGTGATAGTTATAGCATTACGCTTAATTTTTATCGTTTTGTTTAAAGTCAAAAAGGAACTTAGAAAGGTAAAAAGTCCCAAATTTAAACGGAGAATTACCGATATTATTAATGAAGCAAAAAACATTAATACATTAATGGAAAATGGCGAAACTGATGTAGATGTTTTATGTCAAAAACTAGACTATAAACTAGAAAAATTCGCTGACCTCGCCTCTGAATTTATGATTTTAAATCCTAAATTCAAAAGCGAGCATTTAAAAGAACTTTATTTTGATGTCCTAACTTACTTAAAACTTTCGGAAATTAATGAAGATTATATGATAAAAGTTGTGCGACCTTCGCTAAACGGCGAACTACCAATTATTCGAATTTTATGTTTAGATCCGCAAAAATTTATTTATCAAGGATTGTTAAAATCTTATGGTTCTGTTTTATTTAGTGCGACTCTAGGACCACGCGAATTTTATGACCGTATGTTAGGGATAAAAGAAGGAGATGCCTCACTAACAATACCAACAGGTTTTGATAAAAATAATTTAAGTATTTTAGTTGCAACCGATGTTGCGACAACTTATAAAAAACGCGATGAAACTTATGGCGAAGTCGTTGATTATATTTTGGCGGCAATACGCGCTGATGTTGGAAATTATCTTGTTTTTTGCCCAAGTTATGCATACTTAGAGAAAGTTAGCGAATACCTAGAAACGCTAGATGACTTTATTTTAATTAAGCAAGAAAAAGATATGAGCGAAGAAGCTCGTCATCGTTTTTTAAGTGAATTTAAAGAAGATCCTAAAGTTACTGTCGTTGGACTTACGGTAATGGGCGGAATATTCGCAGAAGGTATAGACCTACCTAACGACCGCTTAAGAGGAGTAGTAATTATTGGCGTCGGATTCCCACGAATTGATGAAGATTTAAAATTAATTTCTACGTATTATGAAGAAAAATTTAATAAAAGAACAGCATTTTTTTATACATATGTTTACCCAGGAATTAATCGAATCCTTCAAGCAATGGGTCGCGTAATTAGAAATGAAAATGATTACGGCTTTGTTTTATTAATCGATAAACGCTACTTAGAAAGGCCATATATTAACTCAATTCGAAGTTATAACGGAAATCTTATTTTCGTTGATAATCCCGCCCATGTAAGTAATGAACTTAACAATTTATACGAACGTATTGCGAAAAAAGCGAAAAAATGTGATAATTTGACAAGTAAGGAAGATAAATAGATGAATCAAAAATATATTCGTAACTTCTCAATTATCGCTCATATCGATCACGGTAAATCGACACTTGCCGACCGCCTTATTGAACTTACTGGCGGCGTTAGTAAACGTGAGATGAAGTCGCAACTCCTTGATACTCTTGAACTTGAAAGAGAAAGAGGAATCACGATTAAATTAAATACGGTTACTCTAAATTACAAGGCAAGTGACGGACATACATATATTTTAAATTTAATCGACACACCGGGACACGTAGACTTTACGTATGAAGTAAGTCGCTCTTTAGCAGCATGCGAAGGGGCTCTTTTACTCGTCGATGCTTCGCAAGGCGTAGAAGCACAAACGCTAGCGAATACGTATCTAGCAGTCGATAACGATTTATTTATTATTCCTTTAATTAATAAGGTGGACCTTCCTAATGCTCACGTTGACCACGTTAAAAAAGAAATAACCGATAAAATTGGCTTAGATGGCGAAAAAGCTTTAGAAATTTCTGCGAAAACTGGACAAAATATTGATAAAGTTTTAGAAGCAATTGTAAGCGAAATCCCACATCCTACTGGAAACAAAAATGCGCCTTTAAAAGCGCTCATTTTTGATAGTTACTATGACCCATATCGCGGCGTTATTATAATGATAAGAATAAAAGATGGTGAAGTTAAAGTTGGCGATGAAATTTTACTCATGTCTTCTAATAAAAAGTATCTAGTAACGGAAGTTGGGATTAGAACGCCAGTAGAAGTTAAAAAAGATAAGTTAGAAGCTGGCGAAGTCGGATATTTAGCCGCACAAATTAAAGATATTCGTGAAGTTCACACTGGGGAAACAGTAACGTTAGCGAATAATCGTGCAAGTGAACCACTTCCTGGTTATCGAAAAATTAACCCAATGGTCTTTTGTGGTCTCTATCCTAGTGAAAGCGAAAAGTATCAAGACTTAAAAGAAGCACTTGAAAAGTTAAGATTAAACGACGCAAGTCTCCAATTTGAACCAGAAACAAGTCAAGCGCTTGGCTTTGGTTTTCGCTGCGGATTCCTTGGGCTTCTCCATATGGATGTCGTTCAAGAACGATTAGAAAGAGAATATAACATCGACTTAATTCTTACCGCACCCAGCGTTATTTATCATGTCTATTTAACAAATGGCGAAAAATTAATCATCGATAATCCTGCAAAATTACCAAAAAGTGTGCTTATTGATCGTATTGAAGAGCCATTTGTTAAAGCAAAAATTATGACGCCGGAAGAATACGTCGGTCCTTTAATGGAACTTTGCCAAAAAAGAAGAGGAATTTACGTTAATTTAGAACATTTTGACGATACGAGAATGGTTTTAACTTACGAACTTCCCCTTGCAGAAATCGTCTACAATTTCTTTGATAAATTGAAAAGTTATAGTAAAGGTTATGCAACTTTTGACTATGAATTTAGCTCATATCATGCTTCTAAATTAGTAAAAATGGATATTTTAATTAATGGCAACGTTGTTGATGCACTTTCTACAATTGTTTATCGCGAAGACGCTTATAATCGCGGTGTAAACATTTGTCGAAAACTAAAAACAATAATTCCTCGCCAACAATTTGAAGTACCAATTCAAGCGGCGATTAACAATAAAATTATCGCTAGAACCGACGTAAAAAGCTTAAGAAAAGACGTTTTAAGTAAGTGTTATGGCGGAGATATAAGCAGAAAACGCAAGCTTTTAGAAAAACAAAAAGCCGGGAAAAAACGCATGAAAATGGTTGGAAGTGTTGAAATTCCTCAAGATGCGTTTATGGCAGTCTTATCAATTGATGATGAGATTTAATTTAGATTAGTACATATTTAGTAATTAAATAGTTTTTGCCTACATTATTTAGAAAATAATGTTAAAATAACATTGCAAATTATTTGAATAAAGGAGATAAGAGAGGTGACATATGAAAAATATTAACCGCGGTGAGCGTTTTAGTAATGAAAAATATGCAACCCGTAATCAAGTAACCCGAGAACTAGGGACAACGTTAATTAGTGAAATTTGGAAAGAGATTTTAGAATATCGTGCCCAATTTCAAACACAATTAACGCTAAGAACTGTAGAAAAACGTCGTCTTAACGTCGTTTTAACACCAAAAATTAGTGATAAAATTTCCTCAATTGAAAGAGGATTAACGCGTCTTATGAGCGAATTTAACGCTTTTGTTATGGATAACGAAAAAATGACGCAACTAAAAGTAAAACAAACGGAAAAAATTATTTCAAATATTGCAAGACGTTATAAAATTGACGTCGACGAAAGTTTTTATGCTCACCTCGTAAGCGGAAATGTAAGTGCTGTAAGCACGCAAGAACTCGTGCTCGTAAACTACTTTAATGCCCTAACTTACGTTTTAGAAAATAATAATGTCGCTCTTGATACTCGCTATATCGAAGAATTAAGTGCAATCTTTAACGGAAGAAACGAAGATTCTTATCGAAAAACCGAAGTCGGAGTCTCAAAAGCTATCATTGATCCGATTCAATTTTATGCACCTGTAAATCAAATTCACGACATGATTGATGATTTACTCGCCTTTATTCAATCAAGTAACGCGCCAATGTTTGTAAAATTTGTCGCTGTTTACTATTATTTTGACTACATTAAACCTTTTGAATATTACAGTGAAGAAATTGCCGTCCTTTTTGCAAAAGCTCACTTACAAACTTATGACTTAGAAAATATTGCTGCGTTTTTAAATATTGAAACAGTATTAGATAGAAATAACACGGCAATAAACGAAGTTATTGCAGAAGTTAAAAAAACTGCTGACCTAACGTATTTAATCGATTATATGGCCGATTTATTTACAAAAATAATTGATGAAATAAACGATGCTATGTTTGAAATTAAGCGTAAACCAATTTTAGAAGAACGCTATAACATAACGCGTGAACAAGAACAAATCGCGCCTGAAGTTAACGAAGAAGTTAAAGAAACACCGCTTTCTCCCTTTGCTAGTACGAGTACACCTCTAAAAGAGGAAACAGAACAATTTGTTCCCTTTAAGAAAACAGAAGACGTCAATCCAACGTATGCAGTTAGCGAACAAAAAGAACAATTTAGTAGTGAAGTTCAACAAAAAATTGAAACAAAACTCGAAATTGCCTTTGATACGCTTCCTGTTGGATTAACCGAACTTGACGCCCAAAAAATCGAACGCCATTTAATGGAAATGGATCCAAGTTTATCGCGTGCGGAAGCTTATTTCTACGCTCGCCACTGTACGATGGGGAAATACTATACAATTAAACAATTTAAAGATGAAATTGGCTGTGCCTATGAAACCGCAAGAACTTCAATGGAACACTTAGCAAAAAGTGGCTATTACCGTAAAGAACAGTTCAAAAACAAATTCATTTACACACCAGTTAGACTTCGTGATAAGTAGAAAGCAGGGAACATATGAATCCATTTTTAATATTATTTTTAATTTTACTCTTCTTTGGTGCAATCGCCCTAGTCGTTTTCTTATTAAGAAAATACGTCCCAGGAATTAAAGAAAAAGAAGGCGAAATTGATGAACAAAGAGCAGTTCAAGAAGAACTTGATCGCGTTTTAGAGCCAATTGAAGAAGAACACATAAAAAAAGAAGTCGAAAATTTTAAAGACGAAATAAACACACCAAAAGACAATGATAAATAGTCTCTACGTTCACATTCCATTTTGTAATTCAATTTGTTATTATTGCGATTTTACAAAAGTAATTTACAAAAAAGAATGGGTTAGTGAGTACTTAGAAGCGCTTAAAGAAGATCTTAAGCGCTTTTCAATTACTAATTTAAAAACAATTTACGTAGGAGGAGGAACTCCAACGAGTTTATCGCTAGATGAACTTGAAATTCTTTTAAAAACGCTAGAACCATATTCTAAAGATGTAAAAGAATATACGTTTGAAGCAAATGTTGAGAGTCTTACAAAAGAAAAGCTTCTATTACTTAGAAAATATAACGTCAATCGCTTAAGTATTGGCGTTCAAACGTTTAATGATAAGCTCCTTAAATTTATCGGACGAAAACATACGAGCGAAGACGTAATTAAGACAATAAATCTTGCAAAGAATCTAAGCTTTAATAACATTAGTATTGACTTAATTTATGGCTTGCCCTTTCAAACGTTAGAAGATGTAAAAAGCGATGTTACACGCGCTTTATCGCTTCCAATCACGCACATTTCTACGTATTCACTTCTTATTAATCCTAGTACTATAGCAAGTGCAAGAGGATGGAAAAATCAAGATAGCGATAACGAAGCGCAAATGTTTAATTTAATTCGTGAACAGTTAGAAGACGCAGGATTTTTTCAATACGAAGTAAGTAATTTTGCTAAAAAAGGCTTTAAGTCGCTTCATAATCTAACGTATTGGCATAATGAGGAATATTACGCTGTGGGGTACGGGGCAAGTGGCTACGTAAATAAAGTAAGATATACAAATAACGGTAGTTTTAAAAGCTACTTAAATAAGGAATTTATTAGAGAAAGCGAAGAAATAACCCCTGAGCTATTTAAAGAAGAATATCTAATGCTTCATCTGCGCCTAAAAGAAGGGTTTTCTCTTGACGATTATTTTAAGAAAACTGGTGAAAAGTTTAATCTCGAACACCCGAAAATTAAGCATTTTCTAAAAACTAATCTCTTAATTTATGAAAATAATCGTCTTTATTGCTCGCCTGAGGGCCTACTTAAGTTAGATTATATTCTTAGTTACATTATTTAGTATTCCTTTTATATATACGCGCGCAATAAAGAAAAAACACGGCTAATTTAAGAGCCGGTTTTTTATAATGCAGCTAAAAAAAGAGTAATAATATAAAAAAATTATCATTATTTAAAAGTCTTTTATGCGCATACGAAGCAATGTTTTTAAGAAAAACACACAAAAAATGCACTTTTTAGCACTTAATAGTTGACACTGCTAACGAGTAGTGTATAATAGACTTGGCACTTAAAGAGATTAAGTGCTAAAAAGGAGGAAACAATGGAATTACGTCGCCGAGAATTAATTTTAAAATATACAGTTGAGTTATTTATAAAGACGGCGGTTCCTGTCGGTTCAAATACATTACTTGAAAATTACCATCTTCCTTATAGTAGCGCAACGATACGCGCGGAAATGAACGCGCTTGAAGAAAGTGGTTACTTAGAAAAACCGCACGTTTCAAGTGGACGTGTCCCTTCTAGCAAGGGTTATCGCTACTATATTGATCACCTTCGCGGGAATAAAGTTGATGAAAACATGAAAATGCAAATTCAATCAATTATTGATGAACAAACGCGAACAGTAGATGAAGTAATTAAAGCGACTTGCGAAATTCTTGCGAATATGACGAATTTAGCAAGTGTTGTCTTAGGTCCAAGTAGTGCAAAAGAAACTTTAAAATCGATTGAAATTATTCCTTTATCCTCACGAACAGCGACCGCAGTGTTTATTACGAATCAAGGGTATGTTGAACACAAAACATTCCTTCTTCCTAGTGACACGTCGATTCAACAACTTGATAAAGTTGCCCAAATCTTTAATGAACGTCTCCAAGGAACTAGGATTTGTGATGTTATTCCCAAAATGGAAAGTCTAAAACCACTTCTTAGTGATTACGTAATTGAAACACAAGTAATTTATGACGCATTTTCGGAAGCATTTATTAAATATGCAAAAGATCGGCTTAGTTTATACGGCAAGGAAAGCTTACTAGAACAACCAGAATTCGTAAATGATGCGGAAAAACTTCGAAAATTAATTGCAATTCTTGATGATCCAGAACAAATTAAGCAACTCGCCGCGCACGAAGGCGACTTTGCGATAAATATTGCCGAAGATGATGAAGAACTAAGTGTCATTACGTTAAAATTTAACATTCCTGGTCGCGAAGGTGGGCAAATCGCCCTCGTTGGTCCAAAGCGGATGGACTATGGGCTTGTGATTAATGCACTTGAATACGTTACGGACGCTTTGGAAAAATATTTTGAAGAAAGAGAGGAGTTAAATGAGTAAGGACACAAATAAAGAAGTTAAAGTTGACTTAAATTCGATTAGAAACGAAAACGAAGGAAGCGAAGAAAAAAGTATTAAAGTAACAAAAAAAGAAAAAAAGAGCGAAAAAAAGCTCGAAGAGTTACAAAAAAAATACGACGAACTTGAAAATAAGTATTATCACGCGCTTGCGGATATGGATAATACGCGTAAACAAAATGAAAAAGACCGTCAGCAATTTATTAAGTATCGCTCGATGGGATTTATTGAAAACCTCCTTCCAATCTTAGATGGATTTTCTAGGGCCTTAAGTATCCCTCAAGAAGATCCAAAGATTAAAAATTATCTTCAAGGCTTTAACTACATTTATCGACAAATGTTAGAAGTACTTGAAAATGAAGGAGTTAAAAAAGTTACTCCAAAAATCGGTCATGTGTTTGATGCAAAAACGATGCATGCTATTGATGTTGAATATCGTGAAGATATGAAAGAAAATCACGTAACTTCCGTGTATGCTGATGGCTATTTGCTTCATGATCGCATCGTTCGTCCGGCAATGGTCGTAGTCTCTACGAAAGATAAAGAAAAGACACTAACGGACGAAGAAAAAGAAAATATTCAAAAAGAAAAGGAAAATAGTGACGAAAAGTCATTACGATAAAAAGTAAAAAAGGAGATGAAATATTATGGCAAAAGAAATTATTCTAGGAATTGACTTAGGGACAACCAATTCCGTCGTTAGCTATCGTCAAGCCGATGGCAATGTAAAAGTTATCCCAAACCCTGAAGGAAACAATATTACCCCTTCCGTCGTAGCTTTTAAAAGCGGCGATGAATTAATCGTTGGAGACGCTGCTAAGCGACAAGCTGTTACTAACCCTGACACTGTTTTAAGTATTAAAAGACTCATGGGTTCTAACAAAAAGACGCATATTGGCGTAAATAACAAAGATTATACCCCTCAAGAAATTAGCGCAAGAATTCTTGCATATATGAAAGACTACGCAGAAAAGCATCTTGGTCAACCAATCAAAAAAGCCGTTATTACGGTACCGGCCTACTTTAATGATGCTCAACGTCAAGCAACAAAAGACGCTGGAGAAATCGCTGGCTTAGAAGTCGTTCGTATCATTAACGAACCGACCGCAGCCTCACTTGCCTATGGTCTAGATAGTAAAAAAGAAGAAAAGATTCTTGTCTTTGACTTAGGTGGTGGTACATTTGACGTCTCAATTCTTGATATTGGTGATGGCACGTTTGAAGTCGTAAGTACCGCTGGTGATAACAAACTCGGTGGTGATGACTGGGATAATGTCATCGCAAAATGGATTCAAGATGAAATTAAACGCGAATACAATGTAAATTTAACTGACAAAATGGCACTCCAACGCTTTAGAGATGCTGCAGAAAAAGCAAAAATTGATCTAAGTGCTCAACTTGAAACGACAATTTCTCTTCCCTTTATTGCAATGGGAGAAAATGGCCCAATTAGTTTTGAAACAAAACTTACAAGAGCTAAGTTCCAAGATATGACAAAAGGTTTATTAAAACGTGTTGAAGCTCCATTACTTCGTGCATTAAGTGATGCAAAAATTAGTGCAAACGAAATTAACGAAGTTATCCTAATTGGTGGATCAACAAGAATGCCTGCAGTTCAAGAAGTTGTAGAAAGACTTACGGGCAAAAAGCCAAATCTTAGCGTAAATCCGGATGAAGCTGTCTCAATTGGTGCGGCAATTCAAGGTGCAATCGTTGCCGGTGACGTAAAAGATGTCGTCCTTCTTGACGTTACGCCACTTACCTTAGGTATTGAAACAATGGGCGAAATTATGACCCCACTAATTCCTCGTAACACAACGATTCCAACAACGAAGAGTCAAATCTTCTCAACTGCTGCGGACAATCAACCTTCGGTTGACATTATGGTTTACCAAGGTGAAAGACCAATGGCGAGAGATAATAAACTTCTTGGTCACTTTAGACTAGACGGCATTAAACCTGCTAGAAGAGGACAACCTCGAATTGAAGTTACGTTTAACATCGACGTTAATGGTATTGTAAAAGTTAGTGCTAAAGACCTCGATACGCAAAAAGAACAAGAAATTACGATTAGTAATAGTAGCGGTCTATCTAAAGAAGAAATTGATCGCATGGTAAGCGAGGCCGAAGCGCACAAAGAAGCTGATGAAAAACGTAAAGAACAAGTCGAGCTTAAAAACAAGGCTGAACAATACATTTCTTCAATTGAAGAAGGCTTACAAGAACAAGGCGACAAAATTGACGCTGCACAAAAAGAACAAACGGAAAAACTTCTTGCAGAACTTAAAGAAGCCGTTGAAAAAGAAGACTATGATACGCTTCGTCAAAAAATTGGTGATTTAGAAAAAGCTGCCGAATTTATGGCACAACAACATTACCAACAAAGTGCGGAAACTGATCATAGTGACGGTTCAGAAGCAGGGTATGATACACCTAAGGACGATGATGTCGTCGATGCTGACTTCACTGAAAGTGAAGACAAATAACTTTAATAAATTATTATTAGAGGGCGGATTCTTCCGCCCTTTAAAGGAAAGGAAATAAGGATGGCGACTAAACGTGATTATTATGATGTTCTTGGTGTAACAAAAAATAGCGATAGTCAAGAAATTAAGTCAGCATATCGAAAACTTGCTAAGCAATATCACCCTGATATTAATAAGAGTCCTGATGCGGAAGAAAAATTTAAAGAAGTTCAGGAAGCTTATGATGTTTTAAGTGATCCCCAAAAGAAGGCATTATATGATCAATTTGGTCATGCTGCTTTTGATCAAACTGCCGGAAGTGGCCCGTTTGGTGGCGGTCCTGGTGGTTTCCAAGATGTCGATTTAGGTGATATTTTCTCTAGTTTCTTTGGTGGGGCTGGTGGACGCGCACACGCTCCAACCGGGCCACTAAAAGGAAACGATGTTATAGCTCGGATTCGCATTGATTTTATGGATGCGATTAACGGAAAACGGATTAAATTCCCTCATACATACGACCAAATGTGTTCGCATTGTAACGGAACAGGCGCGGATTCTCCTAGCGATATTCATACGTGTGGAATGTGTCATGGGAGTGGTTATGTAAATTCGACAAAGCAAACGATCTTTGGCACGATGCAAACGCAGACTGCTTGTCCGACGTGTGGAGGAACTGGTCAAACGATTAGCAAGCAATGTGGAAAATGTGGCGGAAATGGCTATAACCGCGTAAAAGTTGATTTAGATGTAAAAATTCCTGAAGGAATTAACTCTGGTCAACAAATTCGTATAAGTGGAAAAGGAGAACGCGGGTATAATGGCGGTCCTAATGGCGACTTATATCTAGAAGTTCTTGTTAAACCACATCCTAACTTTGTTAGAAACGGTAACGACATTACGCTAAAAGTTCCTATTGACTTCGTTGATGCTGCACTTGGCGTAACAATAGAAGTTCCTACAGTTTACGGAAATGTTGATGTAAAAGTTCCCGCGGGAACGCAACCTTCAACGAAACTACGACTAAAAGGTCGCGGTGTTAAGGGCTTAAAAGGCTCAGTTGGTGATCAATATCTTGAATTTGATATTCAAACACCGACGAATTTAACAAAAGAACAAAAAGAACTTCTTGAACAATATAAAAATATCGAACCGAAAAATCGAAAAGTCTTTAAAAAATTTAAGGATAAATTTAAAAAATAAGATGAAGAAGCGCCTAACATTAAGTTAGGCGTTTTTTTTATGCAAATTTACTACTTTTCCATATAAAAACATAAGTTTTTATTGTTATAATGTTTAGTGTTAAAGGAGGGATTAATGGCAAAATGTCGTAATTGTGGGGCAAGAGTCTATCAAAACGCTTCAATATGCCCCGTTTGTGGAACAGATAACCCGGTGAAAACGAAAAAAGTTCGCACCGTTGATATAACTTTAACACTAGATCCGGTTAATCCTGATTATCATGAATATAAACGAAAAAGTAAGTTAGTATGTGGCCTTTTGTTTTGCTTTGTCGGCTTTTCGGGCGCTGGATACTTTTATATTAATGACGTTTCTAAAGGACTTTCTTGGCTAATTGGTCATCTAATTTTTATAGGGGCTGGGATTGGCTTTGGCTATTTACTTGGAAATACGCAAGGTATCGTAACTGCTGCAATAATTCTTGCGTGTATTGTTTTTATTCTTAATCTTGTTTTTGGATTTATTTATATTTTCCGCTCAGACGTAAAAGATGGTAACGGAGAATTTCTTGAATAATAATGTCGCGTTTCTTTGTAAAACAAGTAAATAACGAAATAATTTTTAGTAATGATGATTTATTTCACCTAAAAAACGTTTTACGTTTAAAAGTTGGCGATAAAATTGAATTAGTCGTTGAAAATGGTGAAACCGGTGTTTATATGATTAAAAATTTAAACCCAGTTCACGTTACTTTTCTTAGTAGTTTAGAAAATGACGGCGAAAATAGCGTTTTTATTCGCCTTTATTATTGTTTAAGCAAAGGAAATAAAGTCGATCTTGTTATTCAAAAAGCTACGGAACTTGGTGTAGATGAAATTGTTCTTGTCGATAGTCGCTTTACAGTTAAAAAGCTAAATGAGAAAACGTTAGATACAAAACTTGAACGATTTAATAAAATAGCGCTAGAAGCTAGCAAACAATCAAAAAGAACAAAAGTACCACGTGTTATCGGTCCTTTTAAACTAGATGAAGATTTATTTAGTAAAGATACGAGCGAGACAAAAATTATTGCCTACGAAAATGAGCCGCAAGAAAAAGATATTGTGAGTGTGCTAAAATTAGATAAAAGTAACACTTACTCGCTTTTAGTAGGTCCAGAAGGTGGCTTTAGTTTAGAAGAAGTAGAAATTGCTAAAGATGCCGGTTTTATGAGCGTAAGTTTAGGAAAAAGGATCTTAAGAAGTGAAACGGCGGCTATTCATATAGTTGGCCTAGTAAGTGCACTAAGGAGGTAGAATATGCGATTATTTCCTTTATTAGAAAGCAATCGGAACACTGATTTTATTAATAAAAGTAACGAATATGCTTTTTTTCAAGAAAACAAAAAGATTCTTTTAGTGTGTAATGAATTCGAAAGATTTTATAATGCGACTGATGACTTTGAAATTATTCAAGCTAATATCTTAATTCGAAGTTTACAAAACAAATTTACGATTGAAGAAGCGGTAAAAAATGCTGGTGAAAACGTTCGCGATGTTGTTAAAATTACGCTTTCTAAACTTCCCTATGTAACAGTCCAAAATCGCAAAGTTTACGTTCCAATTTATCTAAGAACGAACAATGAAATATACTCAAAAACACCTGAAAAACTACTAGAATACCCCTATTCAGACTTAATTAGTGAAATTAGCGATTCACTTATCGATTCTTTTGAAGAATACAATTTTGACTTATTTGAGTCGAGTTTTTCCTCACTTGTCTACCTTGATAAGGATGAGGATACAAGAGCATATCTCCATATGGACTTCCTTACAATTTATATTGTTAACGATCAAGGAAGATGCGACTTAAAAATACCTTTATTTGATAAATATATTAAACGTCCTGTTACAAATCACTTAATTGAACGCGTTTTACCACTCGTTAAAGCATATTATGATAGTGATAAAGAGACATTTATTAAAATTTTAAAAGAAGAACATTTTATTAGCGACAAGCTATTTAAAACATATTCCAAACGACGAAAATGAGAAAAACAACGTTTAAAACCACGTTTTTAGGCTGTAAAGTCAATGCTTATGAAGTTGACGCAATCCGTCAACAATTTTTTAATGAGGGCTTTGTTGAGGCGCAGGATGGTGAAAATGTTGATATTGCTCTTATTAATACGTGTAGCGTAACTAGTGAAAGCGACCGAAAATCGCGTCAACAAATTCGAAAATTAATTAAAAATTATCCTAACGCAATAATTATCGTTATGGGTTGTTATAGCCAATATAGCGGCGATTTATATAAGAAAATCCCAGAAATTGATATTCTTGTTGGCACGAGTAACCGTAATAAAATCATTGATTATATACGGATTTTTAAAGAAACCGGTGAGAAAATTATCGCTGTTGAGGAGAATCCTAGAGATTTTACCTATGAAGACTTAAAAGTAAGCCCAAAAACTAGACATGCACGTGCTTATTTAAAAATTCAAGATGGCTGCGATAATTTTTGTACATATTGTATTATTCCTTATACTAGGGGAAGAAGTCGCTCAAGACCGCTTGCAAGTGTAGTAAATGAGGCAGAATATCTAGTAAATAACGGTTATAAAGAAATAATCCTAACCGGCATTGATACAGGTGGATACGGTAGAGATATTGGTACATCATTAAACGAACTAATAAAAGCAATAATCCACGTATGTCCTTCTCTTTATCGCCTTAGAATTTCCTCGCTTGAAATAAATCAAGTAAGTGATGAGCTTTTATTTACGATTAAAAATAATCCGCAAATTGCTCGTCACCTTCACATTCCCCTTCAAGCTGGAAGCGATGAAATTCTAAAAAAGATGAACAGGCACTACCTAACTTCAGATTTTTATAAACGAATAGAAGAAATACGCGAAATTCTTCCAAGTATCGCACTAACTACTGATGTAATTGTAGGTTTTCCCGGAGAAACTGAGGAATTATTTCAAAAAAGTTATGATTTTATTAAAAAATGTAACTTTATGATGCTTCACGTTTTCCCATATAGCAAACGGCCAAAAACGCCGGCCGCGCGCTTAAAAGACCAAATTACAAAAGAAGAAAAACAAAAACGTGTGCAAAAATTAATCGAACTCTCTAACGCTAATTATAAGGAATACGCGCGCGGGTATAATAATAAAGAAGTTGAAGTCTTAATTGAAGGCTATAACAAAGATCAAGATACTTACTTTGGCCACACTTCTAATTACTTACTCGTAAACGTAAAAAGCAAGGAAGATATTACCCATAAAATTGTTAAATATAAGGGTAAAATTTAAACAGTGTCAAAAAAATACACCGCTTATAATGTATGTTTATCGCCTTTTTTAATAAAATGTCGTAATTTTATTGACAATCACTAATTTCTCCTTTATACTACACAAGGTTATTAAGAATATTAAGGAGGAATGCAAATGGCAGTTCCAAAAAGAAGAACGTCTAAATCTCGCAAAAGATCACGTCGTACACACTTTAAATTAGATGTTACGGGTCTTACGACTTGTACAAACTGTGGTGCTCTTATTAAATCTCACCAAGTTTGTCCAAAATGCGGTTTTTATAAAGGGAAAGACGTAATTAACGTTACGGAAGAAAAAGAAAAACCAAAAGCTGATAAGAAAAAAGCAAAGAAATCAGCGAAAAAGGCCGCTCGACCAGAAAACGAAGCCGCTCCAAAGAGCGCTCCAAAACAAAAAGTAGTTAGTAAACAAAAAACTGGCGAATAATAAGAAAGTTGGAAATATCCAACTTTTTTATTAAAATATCATTGTGAGTAAACGTAAAATTAACAACAAAAACAAAGAAATGCACAAGCAAGTTTACGAAGGGCATGTTGATCCTAGTGATTATCCAAACATTTTTTATGTGATTCTCACGCTCCTTTTCTTCCCGCTTGGCATTATTTTTATTTTTACGACGGCAAAAGATAAACCTTTTTCAAGAAAATGGTACACAATTGCAATTGCCGTCGGCTTTTTTATGTATTTACTCATCGTTGCATTTATTTTTCTTAATAAAAGTGCATAATAAATGTAAGTTAAGTGTAATTTTAGGAGGAGATTATGAATTACAACAAATTAATTGATCACACGCTTCTTAAACCAGATGCGACAAGAGAACAAATCACAAAACTTTGTAAAGAAGCGATTGAGTACGACTTTAAAAGTGTTTGTGTAAACCCTTGTAACGTTCCCCTTGCAGCGTATTTACTCGCTGATACGGACGTTTTAGTTTGCACAGTCGTTGGATTCCCACTTGGGGCAAATTCAACAGAATCAAAAATTATTGAAACAGAAATTGCTCTAGAAGACGGGGCCGATGAAATCGATATGGTCATTAATATCGCACGTCTAAAAGAAAAAGATGATCTCTACGTTTTTGAAGAAATTCGTCAAATCAAAAATGCTTGCTACGAATATACGCTAAAAGTCATCATCGAAACGTGTCTTTTAACGAAAGAAGAAATTAAAAGAGCATGCGAAATTGCCGTTAAAGCTGGTGCAGACTTTGTAAAAACGAGTACAGGATTCTCTACGGGCGGAGCAACAGTTGAAGACGTTAAGCTAATGCGCGAAACGGTCGGAGAATACGTTGGCGTTAAGGCAAGTGGAGGAATTCGTACGCACGAAGATCTCGTCGCGATGGTCGAAGCCGGTGCAAATCGCATTGGTGCAAGTGCTGGACCAAAAATTCTCTAAAATAAACTCATTTTATTAGCATTTATTTCTTTAAAAAGTCGTTGCAAAACTTTCTATAGTTTTATATAATGTTTTTCGGTTAGCAAACTGCAAAGGGAAGGAGTTGATAACTATGCCAAAAACGATAGTTCGTGAAAACGAATCGCTTGATGAAGCTCTTCGTCGCTTTAAACGTCAAGTTAACAAAGCCGGAACTTTAGCAGAAGCAAAAAAACGCCGATATTACGTTAAACCAGGTCTTGCGCGAAAACTTAAACAAGAACAAGCGCGCCGAAAAATGCGGAAATCACGTTCCCGCTAAATAACGTAAAACTAAAAAAACTCCTTAGATAAAAGTATCGGGAGTTTTTTTATACTAAAATCATTTTTTCTTGCCTATTTATACATAGGAGTAGTAAATGAAATATTTTATTAATCAAAGAAATGAATATACGTGCGGGGAAGCTTGCACAAAAATGATTTTAAGTATTTTTCAAAATGATGAAAATTTTTTGTATTTAAATTTTACTAATGTAACGCTTGATAATTTTAAAGATATTATTTTGAAAGGAAGAGAATATGGCGTAAATGGCGAGGGCTTTAGCGTTACTCATAAAAAAGCCTTTCGAAAAGTTAAGGGATGGCTAATTCTTCAACTTAAAATCGCTAGTAAGGAACACTTTGTCGTTGCTAAAAAAGTTAGTCCAAGATCATATTTAGTTTTAGATCCTGCAAAAGATGAATATTACCTAAGTGAGAAGAAGTTATGGACCTTTTTTACAGGTAAGTTTATTAAATTTACTCGCGTTAAAAAAGTTAAAGCTCCAAAAATAAACGCTTTTAAGCCGAAGAAAAAATATTACATTTTTAGTGTTATCTTGAATTTATTAATGTTAACTTCTCTAGCTTTTGGTCTTTACTACTCTTCAAATAGCGAGCTTTTTTGGCTTTCGATTACGTTTTTTGTTTTAACAATCGTCTTTCACCTTCTAGAAAAGATTAATAATTTATTAATGCTAAAAAAATATGATGACTACGTTATTAGCCCAAAAGTTTCTTCACTTAACAATAAAATAAGCCATAAAATTAACGAAATATATCGCCTTAAAACGCCAATTGTTTCTTACCCTTTTATCGTTGTAAATAAACTATTAATAACACTTACTATCGCGATAATTTTTATAATTAACGATTGGGTTAATGCCCCGATTTTACTTTTAATTGCCCTTCTTTACTACCTTGAATTTTATCGTAATAAACAAATTAACGCCGCGTCATTAGACATTGATTTGCTCGTCGATAAAATAGAAAAAGCTAATCAAAACGCAGAACCGTTCCATATGTATGTCGATAAAATTAACAAATTAAGTAGAAACTTAGCGATTCAAAAAATCGGTTTTCGTTATTTTATCTATTTAATAACTATTGGTTTAACGTTAATTTTAATGTATATAAATGCTACTTATACTCTAAATTATTTCCTTTTTCACTTTTTTGGTTATCTCTATTTTGGTTCAATTGTTTGTGAACTTTTTAGTATTGATGGCTTAAAAGCAAAACGAAATAATTCTTTAAATAAGTACTTATTATTGAAGTAGTTTATTTCTAAAAAACTTCAGTTAGAAATTTTATTTCCCTATGTAATATTATGTTAAAATAATATTACCGTATGCGAATTGATTTTATTAATAACTTAACTAGCGAATATGATAAATATCGTAAGACATTTTATTATTATGCTAGAAAAACGGTGAAACTCTTAGAAATTGATGATAATTTTCTTTTAGAGATTCAGCTCGTAGACAACGAAGATATTCAAAAAATCAATCGTGAATACCGGAATATTGATAAACCAACGGATGTAATCTCTTTTGCGTTTAACGATGAAGTAGAAGGCGAAGTAAAAATAATTTCAAGTGAACCTTATTTACTTGGAATGATTATTATTTCTGTGCCTAAAGCAATAGAGCAAGCAAAACTTTACGGACATTCGCTAGATCGAGAAATGAATTTCTTATTCGTTCACGGTTTATTACATCTATTTGGTTATGATCACTTAGAAAAAGAAGACGAAGTGCAAATGATTGCACTACAAAATAAGATTATTGGAAAGAGGAAATAAAAATGACCGACAAAAATTTAGTTTTAGAAGCAAAAAAAGCAATGGCTAACTCGTATTCGCCGTATTCAAATTTTCCAGTAGGTGCTGCGCTTGTTACAAAAGATGGCCAAGTATTTCACGGGGCAAATATTGAAAATGCAGCTTATGGATTATCGATGTGTGGTGAAAGAAATGCGATTTTTAATGCTTATAATCACGGTATTAAAAAAGATGACATTGTCGCAATCGCCGTTATTGGTAATACGGAAATGCCAATTAGTCCTTGCGGATCTTGCCGCCAAGTAATGAGCGAACTTTTAACGCCTGATTGCAAAGTTATTCTAGCAAACACAAAAGGTGACACGAAAGTTCTTGAAAATCGCGATTTACTCCCATACGCCTTTACTGATAGTGACTTATAATGAAGCGAGGATATGTTGCTCTTGTTGGAGCGCCTAACGTTGGTAAATCAACGATACTAAATGGCATAATTGGTAAAAATATTGCTAGTGTTACCGCTAAACCGCAAACGACAACGATGAATTTAAGCGGAATTTACACTAAAGATGATGTGCAAATTGTTTTTTTAGATACGCCAGGGCTTCATGAAACAACAAGAGCCTTTAATAAAACAATGAACCAAGAAGCAACGCAAGCTCTAAGACAAGCTGACGTTGTCGTTTTTATTGTTGATGGAAGTCGACCATTTTTAAAAGATAATGAATTTATTATTAATAGAATTCCTCTTGATAAGCCTTTAATTACCGTAATTAACAAAATTGATTTAATTTCGCCAATTGAAGCAAAAAATATAAAGGAACAATGTAAAGAAACTTTTCCAAATAGTAAATTAATTGAAACTAGCGCGATTCGTGGGTTTAATCTTAATGAAATTGTCGAAGAAATTATTCCTCATTTAAGTGAAGGTATGAGCCTATATGAAGAAAATATTTTTACGACTGCGACAAAAGAGTTTTTAATTAGTGAAACGATACGTGCAAAAGCGATGATGCTTACAAAACAAGAAATTCCTCATAGTATAGCTGTAGTTGTTGATGAACTTATTGAAAATGAAGAAAAGATGATTGCTTACTGCAGGATTATTTGCGAACGAAAGAGCCAACGAGGAATTTTAATTGGTAGTGGCGGAAAAATGATAAAAAGAATTCGCCTCCAAAGTGAATATGAGCTTAAAAACATGTTTGGTAAGCCTTGTGAGTTAGATCTTTTCGTCGCCGTTATTGAAAATTGGCGCGATGATCCTAAGAAAATTAAACGAATCCAAAAACAACGAAGGGGTTAGTCTTGGAAGCAATTATCATTCGGATAACTCCTTATAAGGAAGATGATGCAATAATAAACGCTCTTACGAGCGATGGTTTTTTAACTTTTCAAGCAAAAGGAATTAAAAAACCAAAAGCAAAACTTGCTTCAGTTTTAGTTGTTGGAAATATTGTTGATGTTGAATTAATTAGCATTAAAGCTGGTTATTTAGTCGTTGGCGCGAAAAGTTTAGTCGACTTAGCGCCGATATTTTCTAATTTTACATACTTAACGAGTCTAAATTTTCTTGGAGAAATTAGTAAAAATACGTTAGTAAGAAAAGAGGAAGTTATTCATATATACCCTTATTTAAAGGAAGCAATTATAAATTTAACTAAAAATGATGATCCTTTAGTGATAAATACACTATTTTTAATTAGGTTAATGAGCGTTATTGGTTATGAATTTAAGTTTTCATCGTGTAATACATGTGGAAGCACTAAAGATTTAATGTTTTTTGATTATTTTTCTGGGGGAATAACGTGTAAAAACTGCAAAAGTCGAAATAGTTTACGCTTACAAAGCGAAACGATTCAATTTATTAACGAAAACTTAAAGTCTTATAAAAGTAGTGAGCTAAATGATGATATCAAGGCAGATATAAAAGCATTATTTGTTCGACTCTTATATTTTCTTATTGATAATATCGATTTAAAACTACAATCACTACCATTTTTACAACTTTGTTTTGATTTTTAAAATAAGTACACTTATAATAGGTTGACAAGTGTCAAAGAACTTTAATAGAATTAAAAGGATCTTTTTTTGTAAGGAGGAATAGATGGAAAACAAACATCAATTCGATAAAATTGTTAATCACTTAATAACTTATGGCTTTGTATATCAAGGCTCAGAAATATATGGAGGTTTGTCAAATACTTGGGATTATGGACCTCTTGGTGTTGAAGTAAAGACAAATATCCGCAATATGTGGTGGAAGAAGTTTATTCAAGAATCGCCTTACAACGTTGGTGTTGATGCAGCGATTTTAATGAATCCAACGGTTTGGAAAGCTACTGGCCACCTTTCTACATTTAATGATCCACTTATTGACTGTAAAGTTTGTAAAACGCGCCATCGTGCTGATAATTTAATTGAAGATCAGTTTAAAGATGTAAACGTTTCAAGTATGGACATTAATGAAATACAAGAATTTATGCGGACAAATCGCGTAAAATGTCCTAATTGCGG
The DNA here is from genome assembly GCA_050952805.1 of Bacilli bacterium. Classification (GTDB taxonomy): domain Bacteria; phylum Bacillota_I; class Bacilli_A; order RFN20; family CAG-826; genus JAAYSA01. The sequence goes on from JBMNLM010000001.1 coordinate 130,855, forward strand.
ATCAAGTGATTTTACCGATATTCGTCAGTTTAATTTAATGTTTAAAACGCATATTGGCGTAACAGAAGACAATCAAAACGTCGTTTATCTTCGTCCTGAAACCGCGCAAGGAATCTTTACAAACTTTAAAAATGTTTTAAGAACTAGTCGTAAAAAAATTCCTTTTGGTATCGGTAATGTTGGTAAAGCATTTAGAAACGAGATAACTCCTGGAAACTTTATTTTTAGAACTAGAGAGTTTACACAAATGGAATTAGAGTTTTTCTGCGCTCCTGGAACGGATGAAGAATGGTTTAAATACTGGAAAGATGAATGTATCAGTTTTGTGAAAAATCTCGGAGTTAAGGAAGAAAAACTTCGCTTTAGAGATCACGATGCTAAAGAATTATCATTTTATTCAAAGGCAACTACAGATATTGAATATTTATTTCCCTTTGGTTGGGGTGAAATTTGGGGTATTGCAAACCGCACAGATTATGACTTAAAGAAACATATGGAATATAGTGGTGAAAATTTTGAATATTTAGATCCAATTACGAGAGAAACATATGTTCCTTATTGTGTTGAACCATCTGTTGGCTTAGATCGCTTATTATTAATGGTTTTATCCGATAGTTATGATGAAGAAGAACTTGAAAAAGACTCGCGTGTAATCATGCATTTACACCCTGCCGTTGCTCCTTATAAAGCTGCGGTATTACCACTTACTAAAAAACTAGCTGATAAAGCAAAAGAAGTATTTGCTGATTTATCAAAAGATTACATGATAATTTATGATGAAACGGGTAGCATCGGCAAGCGCTATCGTCGCAATGATGCTATCGGAACTCCTTATTGTATTACGATAGATTTTGACACTTTGGAGGATGAAAGTGTTACAATTCGCGAACGTGACTCGATGGAACAAGTTCGCGTAAAGATTTCTGAATTATCGGCGTATTTAAAAGATAAAGTAAGTTTTTAGTAGTTTTCTAGTCTAAAACTAGTCTATTTAGAAAAGGAGATTGGATGAGTATTAACGAAGCAACAAACAAATTATTATCTTCTATTGACATTGTCGATATAATTTCGCGCTACATTCCTGTAACGAAAAAAGGCCGAAATTATTTAGCGCTCTGTCCGTTTCACGATGACAATAATCCTTCACTTACAATTAGCCCAGAAAAGCAAATTTTTAAGTGTTTTGTTTGTGGAGCTGGTGGCAACGCTATTAGTTTTGTCGCAGACTATGAGAAGATTTCATATTTTGAAGCTGCGAAAAGAGTTGCTAAGTTAGTTAATTTTAAAGATCCTTTATTAATTAGTGACCAATCGAAAACGGCTGATTCTAAACTTACACCTTTATATAAGGCATTAGATGATTTAAAAAACTTTTATCTTTTTGGTCTTGCTACTGAAGAAGGGCAAGAGGCAGTTAAGTATCTAGACAATCGCAATATCGACGATGCTATGCGGAAAAGATATGATGTTGGTTATGCTCCTATTAATGGGCATGCAACAATTAATTTCCTTATTAAAAAAGGTCATAGTATTAAAACACTAAATGAAATTGGTATCGTCGGCGGAACGCTAGATAATCCTTTTGATGTAAATAAAGGTCGTATTATGTTCCCAATTCATAATATGGATGGAGAAGTTGTCGGCTTTAGCGGACGAGCTTTTAGAAAAAGCGATGAAGAAGTAAGTAAATATATAAATTCAAAAGAATCGCCAGTTTTTCATAAAACTAGCATTCTTTATAATTATCATCGTGCAAAATATAGCGCGCGTAACGAAAAACGCGTCTATGTTTTAGAAGGATTTATGGATGTTTTTGCACTTAATCGCATTGGAATAAATTCTGTTGTAGCTCTTATGGGCACAGCGTTTACAAAAGAACATGTCGCGATGCTTAGACTCTTAAAATCAGAAATTATTCTTTGTTTAGATGGCGATGATGCTGGCCAACTTGCAACACTAAAAATCATTAAAATGCTAGATCAAGCAAAAATTCCTTATTTAATTGTTAACAATAACAATGATTTACGTGATCCTGATGATATTTTGCAAGAAGAAGGTGAAGAAGGATTAAGAAAATATTTAAATAATACAGTCGATAAGATGGAATTTACGCTAAATTATTATAGAAGAGCAAATCCCTTAAAAACAATTGATGATAAGAAGGTTTTTGTAAAAACATTAATTCCAGTAATTAGTGAACTTAATGAACCACTTGACATTGATGCTTATCTTACAAAATTGTCTAATTTAACTGGATTTACGAGACCTTTCCTAGAAAAAGAATTAGAAAATTATAATAAAACTAATAAGCGAAGAGATGAAAATAGAATTTATACGGAAAGATCGCAAACAATCTTAAATCGTAAACGTACTTTATCGCGCTTACAACTAGCGCAACGGGCAATCATTCAACAAATGATCTTGTTTCCAGAAGCTGTAGAATACACAAAGAAAAATAAAATTTTCTTAACTGATAATTTTTATCGCTTTTTATCGAATTATTTAGTAAATAACGAGATTGATGATCCAAAAAAAACATATTCAGCGCTCGTCAATCATATAAATATTGTTACAACCGATGAAAAGAAACGGCAAGAACGTTTAGAACAGCTTGATGAATTAATCGAGCTTCAAGAAGTAAAAAAGTTTTCTCCAGGAATCATTGATGATGCGTATAAAACCATCATAGATGAAGGTAAAATTGAACGTATCAAGAAAGAAAACAGGGAGAAACTTGCTCAAACTGATGATGCAGTTGAACGAGCACAAATATATCAAGAACATTTAGAACAACTAAAAAAAGTTAAAGAAGGAGGGTAGATATATTTATGGAAGAGAAAAAAGTAAATAACCCAAAACCGGCGAAAGCAACGGAAACAAAAAAGGCTCCAAAGAAAGAATCGCCAAAAAAAGCAGAAAAAGAAGTTAAATTTGATAGTATCGATATCGAAGAAATCGAAGAAGATAAAATCTCACTTAAAAAAATTAAAGATCGCTTAGTCGCTAAAGGCAAGCGCGATGGCTTTCTCGAACAAGGAACAATTTTTGATGCATTTTCGAAGTTTAATTTTTCTGATGATGAATTCGAAGAATTAATCATGTTTTTCGAAGACAAGAAAATTAAGATTATAAACGATGAATTCGATGATATGGATGAAGATGATGACGTCGATGATGCTGAAACTGATGAAGATTTAAAAAAGAAACTCGACGAAGCTGAGAGCGAAGATGATGAAATCTATGATGATCTTTTCGACTCAGAAGATGAAGAAGATGAGGAAGAGGAAGAAAATGTCGCTGAAAAAGTTAAACAAGCACCAATTAGTGACATTAAAGTTCACGATTCCGTTAAACTTTATCTTCGCGAAATCGGGAAATATGACTTATTAAAACCTGACGAAGAAGTCGAACTTGCTAGACGCTATACAGAACATGGCGACTTAGATGCAAAAGATGCTCTTATTAATCACAACTTACGCTTAGTCGTAAATATTGCAAAACGCTATAGTCATGCAAATATGCATTTCCTTGATTTAATTCAAGAAGGAAATAAAGGTCTAATTAAGGCCGTTGAAAAGTTTGATTATACGAAAGGATTTAAGTTTTCAACGTATGCGACTTGGTGGATTAGACAATCAATTACGCGCGCTATTGCTGACCAAGCTCGTACGATTCGTATTCCTGTTCACATGGTTGAAACGATTAACAAAATTAGCAGGACGCAACGAAGACTTACGCAAGAATTAGGTCGCGAAGCTACACCGGAAGAAATTAGTGCCGAGTTAAATGAAAAAGGTGACTTACCACCAGCGAGAATTCGCGAAATTCAACAACTTGCGATGGAACCAGTTAGCTTAGAAACACCAATTGGTGAAGAAAACGACTCACATTTAGGAGACTTCGTAGAAGACAAAGAAGTCGAAAGTCCAACTGAATTTACAAGAACATCGATGTTAAATGATGAACTTTATTTAGTTATGCAAGATTTAACACCAAAAGAGGAACGTGTCCTTCGTCTTCGTTATGGTCTTGATGACGATCGTCCACGAACTCTAGAAGAAGTTGGCCGTGAATTTGATGTAACGCGCGAAAGAATTCGTCAAATTGAAGCTAAAGCTTTAAGAAAATTAAAATCACCTAATCGCGCTAGAAGACTTTCTGATTACCATAGCAACGAATAACAATGCTTTCTAAGAGATTATTAATTATTAGTCGATATATTAACGACGATGATATTGTCGCCGATATTGGCACTGATAGTGGCCAATTACCTTTTTACCTTGCAAAAAACGGCCATAAGTACGTATATGCTAGTGATAATAAAAAAGGCCCTTATGATAATCTTGTTAAGAAAATTAGTGAAAATAATTTAGAAAATATAATTGAAACAAAGCTAGAAGATGGTCTAAATAATCTTCCTAGTAACGTAAATACTGTTGTAATTGCAGGGATGGGCGGAGAGTTAATAAGATCAATTTTAATTGAAGGAAGAGAATATTTATTTACAATTAAAAAACTTATTTTAGCCCCAAACTGTCAAGAACCGACAGTTAGAAGAACATTAATGGAACTAGGTTTTGGCATTATTGAAGAGGAAGTTATTAAAGATGGCCGCCATTATTATGAAATAATCGTCGCGATTCCAAAAATTTCCCCACTTACTCCTGCTGAAATTGAGTTTGGGCCAATTAACTTACAAAAGAAATCTTCGATATTTAAGGAAAAGTGGGCAAAAGCCTATTTAGCTAATGCTAGGCTCCTCCAAAAAGATGATCTTCCCCCGTATCGAAGAATTGAAATAATGCAAATACAAGAAAGGATTAAAGAAATTAATGGCTGATACACGTAAATTACTTAATTATCTTGGACGTCTTTACCCAAAACGTCTTGCAAAACTTCATGGTGATTATGTCGGACATATGGCTGGAAAATTACCAAAAGAAGTAAATAAAATTGTTTTATGTCTTGATTTAGATAAATTAATTATCGATGAAATTTTAAGTGATAAACCTGACTTAGTAATTACTCATCACCCTCTAGTATATGGGACAAGATACCGCGTTTTTAAGCATGATGAAGAAAAACGTGATTTTGTTCTCTACCTTGATGAAATAAATTTACCTGTTTATTCTTATCATACTAACTTTGATAGCGGGACTCGCGGGATGAATGAGGCGCTTGCTAAGCGGTTAAATTTAAAAAATATCAGAACATTAGAAAATAATATTATGGCTCGAGGTGGCGACCTAGAAGAGCCAATGCACATAGAGGAGTTTGCTAAATTTGCAAAAGAAGCTCTTAATGTCCCTTACGGTCTTCTAATTAACGAAGGAAAAGAAATGATTTCTTCAGTTGCAATTATAGGCGGCGGTGGAAGTCGCAGTTGGCGGGATGCAAAAGAGGAAGGTTATGACCTCTATATTAGTGGTGATGCCCCACATTACGTCCGTCGTGACGTTATTAATGGTAAATATAATTACTTAGATTTACCGCATGAAATCGAGAATATTTTTATGGACCAAATGGAAAAAGTCCTTCTAGACTTTGATCCAACTCTAAAAATTAAAAAAATTACGCATGAGATTCCTCCTCGCGTAATTTAAGTGTTATTTATCTTTTAAAAAATCAATTACATCTTGAACGAGATCAAAAGGCGTTGATGCACCGCTACTAATAGCGACGTGGTCGACGCCTTTTAAATCATTTTCATTTATTTCATCAACATTTGCGATAAGAAGAACTTTTGCATTCGGATGTGTTTCTTTTGCGACTTCAACAAGCTTTCCAGTGTTGCTCGACTTTTTGCTGCCAACAATATAGATTAACTCAACATCTTGAGGAATGTTTTGCACAGCTTTTTGGCGCATTCTCGTTGCATTACATATTTCATCAGCAATATTTGCATTTGGGATATGTTTTATAATTTTCTCATGATATGCGGATAATTCTAAAATAGATAATGTAGTTTGATTAATAACTAGTGGCTCAGGATCATCTATTTTCTTAAAGTCGAGAGTGCCACTAATTGGATATAAGAAGACATTTTTACCTAAAGAAATAGCGGCGTTAACTTCAGGATGGCCAGCTTTGCCAATATAAATAACTTGATGATTTGTGTCGAGAGCTTTTTTAATTCTTTTCATGTTGGCTTCGACCATTGGACACGTTGCATCGTGGACAATAAGTCCTCTTTTTTCAATGATTTCCTTGTATTCAAGAGGATAGCCGTGCGCTGTTATTATTAAATGTGTATCTTTGTCAACTTGCTCTAAAAACTCAATAATATCTGCCTTAAGTCCTTTTTTAGTATATATTTGGTGTTTTTCTAGTCGTTTAATAACTTCTTCATTATGAACAAGCATTCCTAAAATAACGATTTTAGCATCCTTATTGTTTTCTCTAACATTAAGAGCTAAGTCAATCGCTCTTTTAACACCAATACAGTATCCTTGAGGTCTAGCAATATATAGTTTCATAAATAACTCGAGTATATTTTATCACATTGTATCTTAATTATTGTATAATTAACGGGAGGTTTTATGGCATTTTTTAAACAGTTTAATCTAGATGACAAATTATTACTTGCCTTAGAGAAAAATGGCTATGTCAAACTTAGTCCAGTTCAAGAAAAAGTAATACCACTTGCCTTAAAAGGCGAGTCGCTTTTGGCAAGATCAGAAACTGGGTCAGGTAAGACTCATGCTTTCCTTGTGCCAATTTTAAGTCGATTAGATGTGGAGAAAAATGAAATTCAAGCAATAATTATTGCACCAACTCGTGAGCTGGCTCGGCAAATATATGATTTTGCGATGGAAATAAATAATGATTATGAAAATGCAAAAATTCTTTTGCTTACAGCTTCTAGAGACAAAGAAAGAACAAGCCAAAAACTTGCTCAAAACCCTCATTTAATCATTACGACTCCCGGACAATTACTTGAATTAGGAATCGAAAATAGTGTAACGACTTTAAGAACCGTTAAAACATTAGTCCTTGATGAAGCTGATATGTTAATGGACCAAGGCTTTTATCCGCTTATTAACGAGATTTTACTACATTTAGATAACCCGCAAATCATGATTTTCTCGGCGACTATTCCTAAAGCTTTAAATAAAATTCTTGAACAATATGTTGGAAAATCTCACGTAATTGAAATATCGCGACCCTATCAAACTAGCGAAGGAGTCTCACATCACTTAATCGATGTTCGTCATCAAAACAGAAATGAAATCGTTGAACAATTTATTAAATGGCGTAACCCTTACTTATTATTAATTTTTGCTTCAACGACAAAAACCGTTGACGCTCTTTATAAGTTTTTAAGTAACCGCGGCTATAATGTCGGCATTATACACGGTGATTTGCAAAAACGAGAACGGAAACAAATGATAAGAAGAATAAGAAATAATGAGTTTCAAATTATCGTTGCAAGCGATATCGCAGCTCGCGGAATCGATATTCCTGACATTAGCGATGTTTTACAATACGATTTTCCAAATGATTTAACATTTTATTTTCATCGCGCCGGAAGAACGGCCCGTTTTGATAAAGTTGGCGATTCTTTCGCATTTTATGATGCTGATTCTGAACATATCGCCGTAAAACTAGAAGAATTAGGCGTTAATTTTGATTATTTTGTTTATAAAGGGGGAACTTTTAAGGAAGTTGATCAAAGACCTAAAAAACAAAAGCCAAAATCAAAAAGCGCACAAGAACTTGATCATAAAATTAGAATGACACGAAGTAAATATAAAAATGCCAAGGTAAAACCTGGCTATAAAAAGAAAATTGAGCAAGAAGTTGACAAAGTAAAACGGCAACATAAGCGACAAATTATTAAAGAAGACATAAAAAGACAAAAACAAGAACGATATCGAAAGGAAAAGAAAAAATGAGTGATAAATTAATTATTGGCTCCCACGTTTCAATGAGTGGGCCTAGTTATTATGAAGGTAGTGTAAAAGAGGCACTATCATATGGGGCAAATGCGTTTATGATTTATACCGGTGCTCCGCAAAATAGCCTAAGAAAAGCAACAAGTGAGTTAAAAATTGAAGAAGGCCGCAAATTAATCGAAGAAAACAATATTGATCCTAATAATATTGTCGTTCACGCGCCTTATATTATAAATTTAGGAAATAGTGTTAAACAAAGAACATATGACCTAGCAGTTAGTTTTTTAAAAGATGAATTAGTTAGAGTTTCTGATTTTAAAATCAAAACGCTCATCCTTCACCCTGGATCACACGTTGGCGAAGGTGTTGAAGTTGGGATGAAACAAATTATTGAAGGTCTAAATGAAGTGTTTAAAGAAGATAAAACTGATGTAAAAATTGCCCTAGAAACAATGGCAGGAAAAGGAAGCGAAGCTGGGTTTACGTTTGAACAAATCCGCTATATCATCGACAATGTTAAAGAAAATCATCGTCTTGGCGTGTGTCTAGACACGTGTCATATTAATGATGCGGGATATGATGTTCATGACGTTGAAGGCGTACTTGATGAATTTGATCGCGTTATTGGTCTAGATCGCTTACTCGTCCTTCACGTAAATGATTCAAAAAACGTAAGAGGTGCTAGAAAAGATCGCCATGAAAATATAGGTTATGGGACAATTGGTTTTGAAACATTGAATAAATATGTCAATAATCCCCGTTTAGAAAACATTCCAAAAATCTTAGAAACACCATATTTTGAAGGTAAACCACCTTACAAAGAAGAAATTGCGATGTTCCGGGCACAAAAATTCACGCCTGATTGGCGTGAAAGCTTATAAAAAAAGAGAAATTGCTAGAAATCAGCAATTTCTTTTTTTAATAAGTCGATTATTTCTTTTTCGCTTGCTTGTTTTATTACCTTCCCGTTTTTAAACATGACCCAGACATTTTTGCCACCGGCAACGCCTAGATCAGCATGTCTAGCTTCGCCTGGACCATTAACAACACAGCCCATAATCGCGACCGTAAGCGGTTTATTTATATATTCTAAGTAAGATAAAATTTCTGTAGCGACTTTTTCAACATCGACTTCTGTACGTCCACAAGTGGGGCAACTAATTAGCGTAGGATAGTTTTTATATAGTCCTAAATCGTGAAGAAGTCGTTTCGCGGTAATAATTTCTTCTTGCGGTGAAGAAGTAAGAGAAATGCGAATTGTATCGCCAATTCCTTCTAAAAGTAAGGGGCTAAGGCCTGCAACACTACGAACGACGCCAATTTCTTTTACGCCAGCTTCAGTAATCCCAAGATGTAGCGGATAAGGGAATTTTTTACTAGCTAAGCGATATGCCTTAATTGTTTCTAGAACATTACTACCTTTTAAAGAAATAACAATATCGAAAAAGTCGAGCTCTTCAAGAATTTTTACGTGTTTTTCGGCACTTTTTACTAAATCTCTATACGTTGGTGCTTTGTCACCTTTATTTATCGCTTTATCAAGGGAACCAGAATTTACACCAACGCGAATCGCTACATTATGTTCTTTACAAGCATCAACGACTTGTTTAATTTTATCTTTTGAGCCTATATTCCCTGGATTTATACGGATTTTATCAACACCGTTTTCAATTGCTAAAAGTGCAAAGCGATAGTCAAAATGAATGTCAGCGACGATAGGAATACTAGTGTTTTCCTTAATTATTTTTATTGCTTTAGCATCCTCTTCATCAAGCACGGAAACTCGCATTAAACTAGCGCCTAACGCCGCACAATCATTAATTTGATCGATAACTTCATCGACTTTTGAAGTTTTTATATTGCACATACTTTGGATGAGAACTTTATTTTCTCCACCAATTGTAATATTTCCAATGTTAATTTTTCGCGTTTCTGTTCGTTTCATTTTCCCTCTTATTCAAATTAATTATATCATTTAAAACGCTATTACATCTTTTTAAGATGTTTATTGTAGAAAACGCTAGGAATGTATGGTAAAATACTCACGTTATCGGAGGAACCATGAGAAATACTATTATTTTAAAATGCACTGTATGCAATGAAGAAAACTATATTACTAGCAAAAATAAAAAGAACCATCCTGACCGATTAGAATTAAAAAAATATTGTTCACGGTGTAGAAAAAGTACAGTACATAAGGAAAAAAGATAAAGCCATTGGCTTTATTTTTTATACATGTTATGAGAGTTATTACGAAAACTTATCCTATATCTGACTTTTCTTCGAATTTATATATTCTTGTTTTTGATGATGGTAGTGCGCTTATTATTGATCCCGGCATCGATAAGAAGAAATATCTTGACGAAATTTTTGCTAATTATGCAAAAGTTCACGCTGTTTTACTAACGCACGGCCATTTTGATCATATAAGAGGTGCTAAACCAATTAGTGACCACTATAATTGCCCAATTTATGTTAGTAGTCACGACCGGAGATTTCTAGAAGAACCCGAGTTTTTTGCCCCTTACTTATTTGGACTAAAGCCGCAAGAGGAAAGAATTTCAGAATTTATCGATATTTCTTTACTAGATTCTATAAATATTAACGGCCTAGATATAACGATTATAAGCACGCCTTTTCATACTTTAGGCTCGACGTGTTTTTATATTGAAAAAGAAAAACTTCTCTTTAGCGGCGACACATTATTTAAAGATTCAATAGGCCGAACCGACCTAATTACTAGTGATCCAAATCTTGTTTCAACTAGCTTAAAAAAGCTCCTTGTTTTACCTAACGACACGCTAATTTATCCCGGTCACGGCCCTTCTACGAGCTTAGAAGAAGAAAAAGAAAATAATCCCTATCTAATCTCACTTTAAACTACACTTTTAAACGCTAATTATAAAAAGTTTAATTTATAAATTAAAAAATCTCTTATCGTAAGTGTTTTTTCTTGAGAAAACACCTAGTTATGTGTTATAATTTTGCTTGAAAAAGGAGGATAAAATGATTAACGTTACAGAACTACGTCCCGGAAATTATTTTATAGAAGATGGCAATCTTTATAACGTCCTTGATATTTTACTTAATAAAACAGCGATGCGAAAAATGATTGCGCGTTTAAAAGTAAAAAACGTAAGAACTGGGGCAATTATGGAATTAACTTTTAATTCTGGCTATCAAATTGAGAGAATTTCAATTGACAAACGCAATATGACGTATATTTACGATAGTGGTGATGCACTCGTTTTTATGAACAATCAAACGTTTGAACAAATTGAAGTACCAAAATCTTTATTAGAATGGGAATTACAATTTTTAGTTGAAAACAGCGAAGTAGAAATTGCTACATATGATGGAGAAATTTTAGGAATTACTCTCCCTGCAAAAGTTGCACTTAAAATCACAGAATGTGATCCTGGCGTAAGAGGAAATACTGTTCAAAATGCAACAAAAGATGCTGTTACAGAAACGGGATTAAGAATTAGAGTCCCCTTATTTATAGAGGAAGGAGAAACTGTCTTAGTTCGTACGGATAACGGGAACTATGATGGTAGAGCATAATATGATTGTTACATTAATGGGAGTCGGTGGAATTGTTGGGATCGGAATTGGCGCACTCTTTGCCGGACTTATTATTGGTTTTTTCGTTTCACGAAAAGTATTCCAAGTCCAACTAAAGAAAAATCCACCTATTACAGAAAAACAAGTACGAGCAATGCTAGCGGCTACAGGTAGAAAACCTAGTGAAGCACAAGTGCGTGCCGTCATGCGTTCACTTGGACAATAGTAGAAGAAAAAACCTAAAAAAAGATAGCACGCAGCTATCTTTTTTTATTACAAGAAAAAAGCAGCAAAAGAACAAGTAAAAATACAAATTTAATTGAACTGTCAATCAAAAGAGCACATTATATGGGCTCATAAAAATAAAAAATCGCTAATAAGCGATTACTTGTAAACGACTAAGAAACTACTAAAATATAACTAATTACTAGATCCAAGTAATTTTTCTTTCGGTTTTATTCATGATTCTTTTTATGTTGCTACTATGGAGAATAATTAGAATTATTCCAATGATTGTAACGGCTAGTGGATACCAGAAACTACTATAGACGAGCGGATAAAATGTTATACCTGTGCCAGGAATAAGAGTGAGCCAACTAGTAATTATCGCAGTAATCGTTCCAACAATACTAGATAGGGAAACCATTTTTTTAGCTAAAAGCGTAATTCCAAAGGAAATAAATGTGATTAATAATACAGCCCAATTCGTAGCAAGGAGGAATCCTGCTAAGACACTAACGGCTTTTCCCCCTTTAAAATCGTAGAAAATTGGAAAGCAATGACCAAGTGCCAGAAATAAACATCCCGAATAAACCGCGTAATCGGCGACTACATAGTCTTGAAGCGATGTAAAGCGGAAAAGTACGACTAAAATCCAATGATATATCGCCATTTTTAAAATATCGATAATAATTACAATTGCTCCGGCCTTCCCACCAAGGACACGACCAGCATTTGTACCTCCAGCGTTACCAGATCCGTGGTCTCTAACATCAACGTTAAAAAAAACTTTTCCAATTATAATTGAAGTTGATAGTGATCCAAGAAGGTAACCAACAACATTAACGAGAAGATATATTACAATTGCAATTAACATTTTTAGCCATTTATTTCCTATTTTTAATTATAACAACTTCACTTATTTTTCCTAGGCAAAATAGAGAATTTTTGGCATATTTTAGAAAAAAATAAAATAAAAAAAAGAGAAATAATATTATATATACTTGTATATTTATAATAAAAGTATATGAATTAGAAATATCTTTGTTATAATAAAATACGAAATTATGATAATTAATTATACGATGAGGAATAATTTGTAATGGAAAATAATAAAAGAGAAATTGCCTATACCGCCGATTCAATTGACGTTCTTGAAGGTCTTGAAGGCGTAAGAAAACGACCCGCGATGTACATAGGTTCAACTAACACTGTTGGCCTACATCATTTAATTTGGGAAGTCGTAGACAATGCTGTTGACGAAGCGATGAGTGGATACGGCGATAAAATTTCGATTACAATTCATAAAGATGGATCCGTTAGTGTTCAAGACGAAGGAAGAGGAATTCCAACTGGTATTAATAAAAAAACTGGTGTACCTGCAGTACATCTAATTTTCTCTCGTCTTCACACTGGCGGAAAATTTAGCGAAAGTGCTTATAAAACGAGCGCAGGTCTTCACGGAGTTGGTGTAACTGTAACGAACGCTCTAAGTGAATGGCTCGATGTTACGATTTGGCGCGATGGTAAAATTCATCATATTCGCTATGAAAATGGCGGCCAACTTGTCGTTCCTTTAGAAGTAATCGGCAATACTAATCGCCACGGGACTTTAGTTACCTTTAAACCTGATAAAACGATATTTAAAACTGTTGATTTTAAGTGGGATACAATTACATCCCATATTCAAGAAAGTGCCTTTTTACTTAAAAAAGTTCGATTTTATGTAAAGGATGAGCGAACTGGTCTAGAAGAAACGTATTATTACGAAAACGGTCTTCTAGAATATATGGAAATCATAAATCGTAATAAAAAACCCTTAGGTTCAATTATTTATTTTGAAGAATCTTATGAAGGTACGAACGCTAATAAGCTTGATTTTCCAATTGAAATGGAAATCGCGATGCAGTGGTGCGTTGAAGATTATGGCGAAACTGTTTTATCCTATGTAAATAACGTAAGAACAAAAGACGGCGGGACTCATGAAACTGGTTTTCGAACAGGTCTAACACGCTGCGTAAATGATTTTGCGATTGAAAATAATTTATTAAGAGGAAAAACGAAACTTGAAGGAAGCGATATCCGTGAAGGTTTAACGGCGATTATTTCGCTTCGAATTCCTGAAGGTCCGCTGGAATTTGAAGGACAAACGAAGGGAAAACTTGGAACTCCTGAAGCCTTAAGTGCAGTAAATAACTTTATTTACAATAAATTTATGTATTATTTGCATGAAAATCGTGAATTTGCCGTTAATCTTGTAAAAAAATGTCAAGATGCGCAAACGGCAAGACTTGCAGCCCGCAAAGCAAAAGAAACTTTGCGAAAAACAAAAAAACCGCGAAATGAGATCATATTAAGCGGGAAATTAACACCTGCTCAAAGTAAAGATTTTAAGAAAAATGAACTCTTTATCGTTGAAGGGGATAGTGCAGGAGGCACAGCTCGAACTGGTCGCGATCGCGAGTTTCAAGCAATTTTACCACTTCGCGGAAAACCACTAAATACAGATACAAGTACTGTTGAAAAGGTCCTAAAAAACGAGGAATTTGCGACACTAATTAATACAATTGGCGCTGGCTTTGGCAAAGATTTTGATATTGATGAATGTCATTATGGAAAAATTATTATTATGACTGACGCTGATACCGATGGTGCGCACATTCAAACCTTACTTTTAACATTTTTCTATCATTATATGAAACCTTTATTAAAAGCAGGAATGGTCTATCTTGCCGCTCCGCCGCTATATCGTGTTTATAAAAATGTTAAAGGAAAACTAATTTATGCCTATGCATGGGACGATAAAACGCTAGAAGAAGCAAAAGAAAAAATTGGTCCTGGATACAAAATTAATCGTTATAAAGGCTTAGGAGAAATGAATGCTGAGCAGCTTTGGGAAACGACGATGAATCCTCGAACGAGAAATTTAATTAGAATAAACATTGAAGATCCTCTACTCGTTGAAATGCGTGTCCACGTTCTTATGGGAAAAGATTCTTCGGTAAGAAGAAAGTGGATTGAAGAAAACGTTGATTTTAATGCATATGACGAATTCATTGAGGAGGTTAAATAAAAATGGCAAAAAAGACGAAAAAACAAAAAAAGTCCGAAAATACCGAACCATTTGTTGAAAATATTATTGACTTCCCAATGGAAGAAATCATGGGTGAACGGTTTGGGATTTACGCTAAAGAAGTTATTCAAAACCGGGCAATTCCTGATGCTCGCGATGGCTTAAAACCTGTTCAAAGACGGATTATTTTCTCAATGTACCAAGAAGGTAATCTTTCGAATCGTCCAACAAAGAAATGTGCTCATACAGTCGGTACTGTTATGGGTAAATATCACCCTCATGGTGATAGCTCAATTTATGAAGCTCTTGCAAGAATGTCGCAAGATTGGAACTTAAGATATCCTTTAATTGACTTTCAAGGAAATAACGGTTCAATCGATGGCGATAGTCCGGCATCTTATAGATATACTGAATCGCGCCTTAGCGAACTAGCAGAAACACTCACATTTGAAATTGAAAAAAATACTGTCGATCAACAGCTTACTTTTGATGATGATAGTTTTGAACCTGTCGTTTTACCTGCACGCCTTCCTAATCTATTATTAAACGGTTCGCAAGGTATCGCGGTCGCAGTTGCAACAGAAATTCCTCCTCATAACATGGGAGAAGTTATTGATGCAATCATTTATAGAATTAAGCATAAAAACGCGACAGTTAGCGACTTACGTAAGTTTATTAAAGGCCCCGATTTCCCAACTGGAGGCATCGTTTATAAAAGCGAAGGCCTTGATGAAATTTATGAAACAGGCCGCGGAAGAATTGAAATTGAAGCAAAAACGGAAATCGTACAAGCAGGAAAAATTCAACAAATTATCATTTCTGAAATTCCCTATAAAGAAAATAAATCAAATATTCTTCGCGAAATTGGCGAAATTATCGAAAAGAAAGAAGTCGATGGTCTTCTTGATGTTCGCGATGAAAGTGACCGAAGTGGCATAAGAATTGCTATCGATATTCGCAAAGACGCAAATGCAGAAATTATTTTAGAATATTTACTAAATAAGACGAAGTTACGCGTAAGTTATAGTGCTAATATCGTCGCAATTGCAAATAATCGTCCGCAAACGCTAGATTTACTTAAACTTGTTGATACGTATATTGATCATCAAGTCGAAGTTATAACGCGCGGCACAACTTTTGACTTAGAAAAAAATAAAGCACGTCTTCATATCGTTGATGGCTTAATTAAAGCAATTAGTGTCGTTGATGAAGTCGTTGCTTTAATTAGAAGTTCAAGTAATAAACAAAATGCAAAAGAAAACTTAATTGCAAAATTTGCTTTTACAAGTGAACAAGCTGAAGCAATTTTAGCATTGCAACTATATCGCTTAACAAACACAGATATAACGCTTTTAGAAAAAGAAAAAGAAGCAACGGAATTAGAAATTAAACGCTTAAGCGAAATTTTAGAAAATCGTTCGGCGTTAAATGACTTATTAATAGCTGACTTAAAAGCATACAATAAGAAATTCGGTGATGAAAGACGGACAAAAATTACAGAAAACGGTGAAGTTATTGAAATCGATAAACGTGATTTAATCGCCGATGAAGATGTAATGGTCGTTATCACTCGCGACGGTTATATTAAACGAAGTTCACTAAAATCTTATAAAGCAAGTGGCGATAACGCGCTTCCTGGTATAAAAAGTGGCGATATTCTTATAATGGGCGATGAAGCTAATACAAAAGATGTCTTGCTCGTCTTTACTAATAAAGGAAATTATTGCTATATCCCGGTTTATGATATTCACGAAGGAAAATGGAAAGATGAAGGCAAACATATAAATTATCTTTGCAGTATCTCGCCAGATGAAAAACTAATTAAAGCCTTTGTCATCAAAGAATTCCGTGAAGATCTCTATTTTGTCTTAGTAACGAAAAAAGGCAAAATCAAACGTTCGCAAATTAGTGAATTTGTCGCGCTTCGTTATTCACGTCCACTAATTTGTATTCGTCTAAGTAAAGGCGATGCACTAAGTGACGTTGTTGCAACGAGCGGAAATAGTGATCTTCTTGTTGTAACTAGAAACGGGCATGCAACTTTTTATAACGAAAATGAATTAACAGTTTTAAGTTTAAGTGCCGCGGGTGTAAAAGCTATTTCGCGACTTAAAAATGATGAAATTATTGGCCTCGTTTCGCTTCATCCTCAAGAGAGGGTACACCTAGGTATAATTACCGATAATGGACACGTAAGACTCGTAGATACGGCTAGTTTTGAAAACACAGCGCGACTAGGCAAAATTCAACATGTTATGCGCGTATTTAAGAGCGACATTCATAAAATTGTTGGTCTATTACCACTAGAAAAACGCTTAGTCGATAGCCTTATAATTTACTGTCTTACAAATAGCAACGACATCGTTGCCCTACCTGTAAGCGAGCTAAAATTAATGCAAGTTGATAAGTATGCAAAACAAAATATTAAAGAGTTACAAACTGGCGAAACATTTACTGGTGTTTACTCGTTTTTAGTCCGCTCAATTAGTGAAAAAACAAAGGCTTACGAACCGCCACAAATTAAAGAAGTCGAGGAATTAAAAGAAAGTAAACCAGAAAAACATGATGAAGTTGGTTACGAACAAATGTCAATTTTTGATATCCTAGACGACTAAAAACGCCAAGATAAAAGCACTTTATGTTTTAATTTAACCTCATTTATTATAAAATATAAATGAGGTTTTATTATGGGCGCTTACACTCCAACGTATTATGCTAAATCAATTTATGAAGTTCCAAGCGATTTTTATAAACAAAACGGCATAAAAAATTTGTTTATCGATTTAGATAATACGCTCGATTCATTTCGCACTCTTGAGCCAACAGAAAATGCGATTAATCTCATTAATGAATTAAAAAAACACGATTATACGATTATTATTATTTCTAACAATACCGAAAAACGTGTTAAACATTATGCGACAATCTTAGGCGTAAATTATATGTATTCAACGCGTAAGCCATTTGCATTTAAGTTTAAAAAAATGATGGAAGAAAATAACTTAGATCCAAATGAAACAATTTTAATCGGCGATCAGCTCGTTACGGATGTAAGGGCGAGTAAGCGAGCAAAAATACGCTCATTACTTACAGAAAAACTCGTTAAAGAAGATCAATGGACAACGCACATTAATCGCCTTTTTGATCGACCAATTAGAAGACATTTAAAAAGAAAAAATAAATTAGATAGTTGGAGGAATCACTATGAGTAAATCACTAAAGAAGGCAAAACGCTGCTATGGATGTGGGGCTGTTTTGCAAACTGAAGACCCAGAATTAGAAGGATACGTATCAAAAGACGTCTCGCTAGAAAATGATGTCGTTCTTTGTAATAATTGCTATAGTTTACGAAATTATAACGAAGAAACGCACTTAAAACCGATAATTTCCCAAGAGTTTTTCAAAATTATTGACAATGCTAAAAAGACAAATTCTCTTTTTGTCTACATCGTTGACCTCTTTAATTTTGAATCGAGTTTTATAAGTGAAATTAACGAAGCTCTAAAAGGTTCAACTGTATTACTCGTTGCTAATAAACGTGATTTACTTCCAAGTAGTGTAAAAGATGAAAAACTTTTCGAATATGTTAAAAAGCGTACGGAAGAAGCTGGTCTAATAGTAAGTGAAATTATGCTTGCTAGTTCAACAACTAATTACAATATTGATTTGTTTTTAGAAAGAATGGCTGAACTTCGAAATAATCGTAATGTTTACGTTATTGGATCAGTAAGTAGCGGAAAAAGTTCGTTTATCAACACTGTTTTACGTGTTTATAAAAACGAAACATCGCATTACATTTCAACGAGTATTTACCCAAATACGACGCTTAAAGTCGTTGAAATTCCAATTGACGAAACGACCTCACTTTATGAAACACCTGGGCTTGCTATTAACAATAGCGTTTTAGGCCTATTTGAAAAGGAAGTAATTCGAACAATTGTCCCAAGAAAAGAAATTAAACCGCGAGTTTATTATCAAATCCCCGCAAATTATAGTCTATTAATTGGCGGTCTAGCACGCATTGATTTTCTTAGCGGTTCAAGAACAACATTTAAACTCTATCTTGCTCCTGGAATTAAAGTCGTCCGAATTCCTACACCAAGAGCAAGTAAAACTTTTGAAAACTTAATTAAAAATGAAAAAACCGTCCCAATTTCTAAAAAAATTAAAGGAATTCAAGATTTAGATGCGTTTGATATTAGTTTTTCTGGAAATGATAATGTTGATATTTCAATAGCAGGTTTAGGTTGGATTAGTTTTAAAGAAAAGAATCAAGAAATTCGTGTCTTTGCTCCCCAAGGCGTAGCAGTCACGACTAACCAAGCGAAAATTTAGGTGATGATATGTTAACAAATAAGCAAAAGAAGTATTTAAAAGGCGAAGCGCATCACATAAGCGCTCAATATCAAATTGGCAAAAATTTAATTGGCCCAACGCAAATTGACTTGTTCGATAAAGCATTAACTGCAAGAGAACTAATTAAAATTAGTGTCCAAAAAAGCGCAGTTAATGATATGGAACAAATTATTGAACACTTAACGAGCGTTTTAAATGCTGAATTAATCGATTTACGCGGTCATATAATTACTTTATACCGGCAAAATAAACTAAATCCGAGGTATACTCTCCCAAAATGAAACGAATAATTTTTGGTGGTTCCTTTGATCCAATTCATTTTGGGCATTTAAAGATGGCAGAGCGGGCCAAAGACTTTGTTAACGCTGATATTGTTGAATTTGTCATTGCCCCGACCTCAAGATGGAAGAAGTATTATGCTGCAAGTAATCATCGTTTAGAAATGACAAATTTAATGGTTACTAACCTTACGTGGGCACGTGTTTCCGCGCTTGAAATCGAAAGAAACGCAGAAGTTAATTATACTTTTGATACGCTTATTGAATACAAGGAAAAGTATCCTGCTGATGAGCTATTCCTTTTAATTGGCGGCGATCAAGCCGTTTTATTTCCAAAATGGCATAAAGCTAAAGAAATTTCTAAACTAGCAAAAATTCTTGTTTATGAACGCCTCCCAGAATACGTAATCGATAAGAATATAATTAATGAATATAATATGACGATTATAAACGGTGAAAGTCTACCTTATTCATCAACTTCGATTCGCAATTTAGAAAATTTAGGGACTAAAGAAGAAGTAATTGACTATATTACGAGTAATGACCTATATTTTATGGAGAAAATCGATAAATACATTAGTAATAAGCGAAGAAGTCACTCTTTAGAAGTTGCAAAACTTGCAAGAACAATAGCAAAAGCTAATAATCTAGATGAAGAAAAGGCGTTTATATGCGGCTTATTACACGATATTGGTAAAGAAGTAAAAGAAGATAAAGCAAAAGCGATAATGAACGAACATTATACGCAATATGCACATTTATATCGCTGGCTTCATCACCAGTTCATTGGTGAATATATCGCTAAAAACGACTTTAACATCAGTGATCCTTCAATGTTAAGGGCAATTGAGTTTCATGCGACCGGTATTGATAATATGGATTGGTTAGGTATGGTTATTTACTCATCAGATAAAATTGAGCCAACAAGAGGATTTGATTCATCATCACTAATTAATGCCTGCCTTAAAGATTATCATGAAGGATTTATTGAAGTGCTAGAAGCAAACCGCGAATTTTTATTAAGTAAGAATTACGATGTCCATAATGAACTGACAACAGCGTGTATGGATTTCTATTTAAAATAAGAAAAATAAAATTTTAGGAAATTTAGAAAATGCTTGATGAATAACTCAAGCATTTTTTTAAAAATTCGCCCTGATTTATAAATTGATGATGAATTAGTAAAGTTATTAACAAAAGAAGATAATTTTCGATTATAGTTAAGTTGTAATAATACATATTATGTTAACTAAGATATAAAATAGTACGATTTTATGGGCATGACGAAAACGAGTAATGAAATATTACCCTTTTTACCGTTCTATGCAGTGTGGTAAAACAGTGGGTTATCCACAGTTTTCCACAACTTGCATAGTACTAATTAACTACTAATTAACTACTTTAGAAGCTTCTTCTTAGAGTTAATAAATAGTACGTTCGGAAATTAATCGAATGAAACCATCAGTGATTAATTTCATTTGTTCATCAGTTAAAACTGCGACCGGGACACGATTTGGTCGTTCGTTTTCTGGGATATTGATAAGGTTAATAATTGGTTTTGCATAAATTCTAACCTTGTCGATAACCCGAATCTGACTGATGAGTGCAATACTTTCGTAGTTTTGGTAACGCCATTCTAGTAAACCGATGTTAATACGCCATAGACTGTAGTCGGTATCGTTTTCGGTAACACTAACAAGCGGGCAAACTAACACAGTTTGGCTGTGTTCGTTGGAGTCATGCAAAATGACACCATAGTGACGGCCTTTTAGCTCGTTACCAACGCTTCCTCCGTAGTCAATTTCGTAAACATCGCCTCTACGTAGATCGTAGAGTAATGTCGTTTCTTGCAAATACTTTTCATATCGTATTGCATTGCTTAGCCAATTTCCGATCTCTTCCAATGTGTCACTAGGAAGGACATCTTTTTTCAACACATAGTTGTCTTGTTGAATCCTCGCTAAGCGTTTTTTTCTGGGGTTCTTTTTATCATATTGATTTGCCATGATAAAAGACCTCCTTTCTAATTCATATTTATAAATAGGCAAGAAAAAAGGAAAATAGTCTCAAATTGTTAAAATTTATAAAAAAATCTCATATCAACTTAGTTTTTAAGGAGTCTTTTTACAAAATATAAAATAAGTTCAATAATTCCAATTAAAATTATCGCAATTAGCGTTAGTGCCCACATATCAGTATAAATTACATCTTCTTGGGCGATTCTTAGGGCAAAACCTAGTCCATATACGTTTCTTGATCCAGATATTATCTCGCTCATGATCGTTACTTTCATTCCTAGTCCAAGGCTTTGGATGATGCCTAGGTTTATACTTGAACTAGCAAGCGGCAATTTAACGCGAAATAAACTCGATAAGCCGCGATTTCCGTCAATTTTAAGGGCATTAATTATATTTTCATCGATATTAACTAGTCCGTTTACAGTAGCTTCATAAATTAAAGGAAACATTAAGATAAAGCTAACAATTACAGGTGCATAAGCAATTTTTGTTAGAGAAATTAAAATTAAGATAAGACTAGCAGTCGGTATCGTGCGCAACGTAACTATTAAGGGATTTAAAAACGCGTAAAAGCCCTTAAAAGTGCCACCTAGAATCCCAAGTATTAATCCACATAAAATCGCAAAAGCAAGGGAAATAAGCAAGCGTAATAATGTGTAACCTATATGAAGATACGTATTTCCTTCTCCAAGTAATGAAAAAAGGCGACCAAAGGTCGCTTTTGGGCTAGGAAGGATTGGGCTATTAATTGTAAGCGCTAATATTAGCCAAATAAGAAATAAAGCGAGTACGCCAGCAATCGTTAGGAGTGTCTTTTTGTTCTTTTTAAAGAAATTAGCCATAAATACTTAAATAATTAAAGGTAATTAGGAGCAAAAACGCCTTCATCGAAAGCTTGAAGTCCCATATATTCGTTAAAAGCGTTAATATTTACGCCTCCTAGCGTAAAACCGAGGCGATTTTCATTATTTCCTTGCGTTAAGGAAATAATTTTTGAATTTGCACCAAATCGTGCTTTTTGTTTATTTAAATCGCCATATTCATTTAAAAAGCTTATTACTACTTCCGAGTTATTAATAAGATTATTTACATTTTCATCAAAATTAGCGAAAAATTCATTATATAAATTTGATTTAGCTATAAAATTATCACTTACAAAAATTCCCGCTTGCGGATACCCATCAAACCCCGTTTTACTCTCCCATTCGTCTTGAAGCGAGATTATACGTGTTAATTTATCTTTTGAAGGATAATCTTCTTGTTCGTTTAAAATCGTAGATAATAAAGGTTCTGCAAGCATTACATAATCAACAGCTTCATTATTATATTTTCCTTGTTTTAAAACTGAACCAGCGTCAGTTACGCTATTTACGTAAAATAAATTCGTAATTTCTGGGTATATATTCGTTAAGATTTGATTTGTAATCGCTGTTGGACTTCCAAAAGAAATAACGGTGTCACTATCTTTAGGTACATCTGTTTCAGCTTTATTTATCCCAACAAGATATAAATTACCTTTGGTAACGATTCTCGCTAATTTAAATTTAGCATTATTTTCCGTGATTTGAGCAATTCCGCGCTTATGATCCATGATTATTACATCGTATTCTGATGTTAAAAATTTTGCCTGAATTATACTAACGTTACTATTCGTTTCGAAGTTTTCTTCATTCGCAAACGAGTATAAACTAAGCGATGGTGCGCCTGCTGGCGACAATATTTTTATGGAAGATAAATTAGGTGTTTTTTTACAACCTAATAGTAATAAAGGAGTGATTATAAGTGTGATAATTCGCTTTTTCACTAATAAGCTAGTCCTCTAAAATTTCGTTAATTGTGCTACCAATTAGATGACTTGGTTTACTAAGATTAAAGTTCTTTAAGATTGTTGCACCAATATCTGCAAATGATTCGCGATTTTCTAAAACTCGCCCATTTTTAAGTGCTTTACTATATGCAATAAAAGGAACCATTTCACGTGTATGATCAGTACCGTGCCACGTCGGATCGTTGCCATGATCTGCCGTAACGATAATTAAATCATCTTCGCTACTTACTTCTAAGAGTTCTCCTAGTTGCTTATCAAAAGTTTCCATCGCTTCAGCATAACCCTTAGGATTACGGCGATGGCCATATTCACTATCGAATTCAACAAGATTTACATAAATTAAACCGTTATAATCAGCATTTTTCACTTCTTCGATTGTCTTATTCATTCCGTCAACATTAGAAACGGTTTTTTGTGTTTTCGTAACGCCGCTATTGTTAAAGATATCGGCAATTTTACCAATACAACTAACCATATATTCGTTTTCTTTTAAGACATTCATAACCGTATCTTCGCTTGGGCTAAGCGCTAGGTCGTGACGATTTGGTGTTCTTTTAAAATTATCTTTATTTGTGCCAACGAAGGGACGTGCAATAATGCGGCCGACTAAATATTCTGGTCGTAAGCAAATTTCGCGAGCTATTTCACAAACGCGATAAAGTTCATCTAAGCCCGTAACTTCTTCGTGAGCGGCAATTTGCAGGACAGAATCAGCGGATGTATAGACAATTAAGCTATTATCGCGCATTTGTTCTTCACCAAGTTCTTTTATAATTTCTGTACCACTTGCAGCCTTATTTCCGATGATTTTATAGCCGCTTTTTTCTTCTAACTCTTTAATTAGAGCATCTGGGAAGCCTGTATCAGTAAACGTAATAAATGGGGTCGTTGTATAAATTCCCATCATTTCCCAGTGGCCAGTCATCGTATCTTTACCATTACTCATTTCAAGTAATTTTGTAACATAACTATTTTTATGATCTTTTACTTTCTTTACGCCTTTAATATCGGCAAGATTGCCATAGCCTAAAGATTCCATAACTGGAAGTTTTAGACCTCCGACAGCTTCTGCTGTATGAACGATCGTATTTGCGCCTTCATCATTAAATCTTTTTGCATCAGGCATTGATCCAATGCCAACACTGTCAATAACAATGACGACGACTCTTTTAAACTTTTGCATAATATTACCTCTTTTTTGCCTTTAATATTATATATTAATCATCACCAATAGCCAATCGATACGCGCTTTTTACTCGTTGCTTAGAAACGTGCGTGTAAATTTGCGTCGTTGACAAATTAGCATGACCTAATAGCTTTTGTAGCGTATTAATCGCCATCCCAGCATCAAGAAGATGCGTTGCAAAGGAATGTCGCAATGTATGTGGAGAAATGTTTTCTTGAATGCCGACTTGTTCGGCATAAAACTTCACTCTTTTAAAGAAGGATTGCCGAGAATACGGCACGCCTTTATCATTAATAAAAACGTAATTTGTCTTAGTTGCGAAGCGATTTTTACTTCTAACTTTTGTCACGTAATCTTGTAAATACTTCCCAGCATACTCTCCGTAAGGGATAATGCGCTCTTTTCCGCCTTTTCCGCGGATTTTAAGGAGAGGAATCGCTTCGCTTTTTAAAATATTTGCAAATCTTAAGTTAATAAGCTCACTAACTCTAAGACCGCTTGCATACATGATTTCAAGCATCGCGCGATCTCGAATTCCGATGTCTGTAGATAAATCAGGCGCGTTTAATAGTGCCTCTACTTGCTCAATTGTTAGGTATACAGGTGTTCGTTTAGGGATTTTTGGCTTTATCACATTAGAAAAATTGCCTTTAACTTCGTTTTCTAGCTGTAAAAACTTTAAAAAGTTCGTAACGCTACTTACGCGACGATTTATCGTTGTCGCACTTTTTCCTTCTTGGGCTTGAAGTGCAATAAAGTCGTTTACAATGTATTCATTAAATTCTAAAGTGTCTTGAACATCAAAATAACTAACAAAAATTTCAAGATCATTAATATATGCCTTTACAGTATCAGTTGAAAGGCCTCTTTCGATAAGAAGGTAGTCGCGATATTTCTCAATTGCTTCACTTATTAGCATAAAATACTCCTAATTTACTACTAACTTTCTACTTTTCCTCATTATATTCTGATAAAACGGTAAAAACGTCTTTTTTAAATTCTTTATTAAGGTCATCGACTAATTGCTTAGCTTCGCTAGTATTTTCATCTTCTTTATGGACATCAAATAGCGATAATTGTTGAGTAGTTCTTTTCTTGTCTTCGACATTTTGCAGTGCAACACCGACTAATCGGAGTGGTTCATTATTATAATGCTTATCAAAAAGGATCATTGCTTTCGTAAAAATTTCTTCTGCCTTACTAAATGGTTCAGGGTAAGTTTTACTAAAACTACGCGTTTTAAAGTCACTATTGCGTAAAACTAATTGAATTGTTGCTCCTTCTTTGTTGTTCTTTTTTGCACGTTTTGCAATCTCATTAGATAATTTACGAATCATTTGCTCAATTTGTTCATAATCATCCGTATCATAACTAAAAGTTCTTGAGGCCCCGACCGATTTTGGATCAAACGGCTCATCATCTACAACATCGTTTCCGTAACCTTTAGCCCATTCTACGGCGGTAAAATAAAATTTCCCTAAAATTGGTCTTAGCTCTTCTTCGGGGAATGTTAAAAGGTCGCCAATAGTTTTTACGCCAATTGCTTCAAGTTGTGGTGCTGTCTTTGCGCCTATCCCATACATTTTTCCAATTGGCATTGGCCAGATAGTTTTGTGTAATTCTCTTCTTCTAAAAATCGTGATGCCAAGTGGTTTTTTATAGTCACTTGCCATCTTAGCTAAAAATTTCGTTGGGCCAATCCCAATTGAACATGGGAGGCCAGTTTCCTTTAATAATCCATCTTGAATGTTTTTTAAGTAGGCAAGAGGGTCTTTAACGCCTTTTAGCGTTTCGGTCATATCAACGTAGCATTCATCGATGCTAGCAATTTCAACTAGTGACGAATAGCGATGCATATAACTAAAAAACTCACTTGATAAGCGTTGATAATAAGGAAAGTCGACTGGGAGTGCGATTACATTAGGATCTAATTTTTGTGCCATAAAAAGAGGCATTCCTGATCTAATGCCTTTTTCACGTGCTTCATAACTTGCCGTAGAAACAATCGCGCGCTTCCTAGTTCCGCCAACGACGAGTGATTTATTTTTTAATTTTGGGTTTCTTACTACCTCTGCTGATGCAAAAAAGGCATTAAGATCAACGTGCATAATAATTTTAGCCATATATAACTACTTTTATTATAGTATAAATTCGCGCGAGTTAACATAATGTTATGTGAAAAGTTAAATTATTTAATTATTTTGATAATTTGCTCAACACTAATATTTGCTTCTTTTAGTTGTTCGTTAATTGTAGCTTGTAAAACAAATTTATTAGGAAGCGCGAAAGCGTGAATCTTTCCTTTATAGTCTAGTGCATTAAGATAGGCAATTACTTCGTTTACAAAGCCTTCTTTTGTGTTATAAGCATCAATAATATAAATATCTTTATAACTAGTTAATTGCTTTAACATCGCCTCATCTAGGGGGCGTTGGAAAAGCGCATTAATAAGCGTAATATTTTTCTTTTCGCTTTTTAGAGCCTCTTTTAATTTTTCATAATACGGCCCAAAACTAATAACTAAAGTTTCTTTTGAACCATTATTTAGCGTTTCTTTTAGCCATTTGCCATATTGAATTTCAACTTTTTTATCATATTTATCATTTACATTAATATAATCGCGCGGGTAGCGAATAAAGAACGGTCCTTTAGTTACTAGCGATAACTTCACTAATTCTTTTGCGATATGTGGCGTTGAGGCCATTGAAATTGTAACATTAGGGACACTTCCAAAGATTGCAACATCAAAGATTCCATGGTGAGTTTCTCCGTCTGCCCCAACATACCCTGCGCGGTCAACTAAAATTGTCGCCGGAAGATTCATTCTTGCAAGATCATGAATGATTTGGTCGGTAGATCGTTGCATAAACGTCGAATAAATTGAGATTATTGGGTGTTTATTACTTAATGCTAGGCCACTAGCTAGCGTAAAAGCATGTTCTTCAGCAATACCAACATCAATCGTTCTTCCAGGATGCTTAATAAAAGACTTTTCAAGTTGCGAGCCTTTTAGTGTTGCAGGATTTATAAGAATTGTATTTTCATATTCATCTAAAACATCATAAATAATTGAAGCATAAACTGCTGACCAACTATCTAAATCAGGATTTTTCTTAAGTGGTTCACCAGTTTCAATATTAAATGGTTTTATACCATGCCAATCGCCTTCTTTATCGTGTTCTGCAAAAGGATAGCCTTTGCCTTTTGTCGTTTTTACGTGGACAATTACCGATTTTGTTTGTTTCTTTGCAATCTTTAGCGCTTTGTCCATTTTCTTAAAATCATGCCCGTCAATTAGGCCAATATAGGCAAATCCAAGTTGCTCAAAAAAGTTTTGTTGGATTAAACGGCGAGAAAACCAATTTTTAATATTCCAAGTAACTTTATATATCCAATAACCGAATTTCGTTTTAAACATTAACTCTTTATAACGGGTCTTCGATTCGATGTATTTTGGGGAAATTTTCCAACGACGGAACATTTTGCTAAGTGCTCCAGTCGGGGGAGTAATTGACATTTCGTTATCGTTTACGATAATGATAACTTTATTTCGTTTATGACCAATGTCATTAAGTGCCTCAAAAGCTAGGCCATTACTAATTGCGCCATCGCCAATAAGGGCGACGACATCATACTTTTCTCCGTTTAAATCGCGAGAAATCGCCATTCCTTGGGCAGCACTTAAAGATGTTGAAGAGTGACCAGCTTCAAAGTGATCATACGGTGATTCGCTTATTTTTTGAAAGCCGCTAATCCCATCTTTTTGGCGAAGCGTATCTAGACTTCGTCCTGTTAAAATTTTATACGTATAAGCTTGATGACCAACATCAAAAAGTAGTTTATCTTCGTTAAAATTAAATGCACGATTTAAGGCAAGCGTTAAATCAACAACACCAAGGTTGCTGCTTAAATGACCACCATTTTTTGCGACATGAACAATTATATCTTCGCGAATTTGTTTAGCGAGTTGTTCAAGTTCTTCATATGTTAAATCGGCAACAAAATGAGGATCTTTAATATCTTTTAAATCAAAAGTTCTTATTTCTTTCTTTTTCTTTTTGCCCATAATCTACTACTTAACAACTAAGAAACTACTAAAATATTACTAAATAGGTTATTTACTACTTTTTTCGATAGTTTCGATTTTAATTTTAGCTTCTTCTAATTCCTTTGTTAGTTCTTTCCCTAAATTAACGCCTTCTTCGTATAAGGCCATACTTTTGGCTAGATCTAGCGTTTCATGTTCTAATGTTTCAACAATTACTTCTAAGCGTTTAAGCTTTTCTTCAAATGTCATTTTTTCTTCTTTATTTGCCATCTTCTTTTTTCTCCTTTACGACACTATAAACTTGTCCATCACTTAATGTCGTTACAATTGTTTCATTAGTTTTCACGTTTGTAATCGAGGTTATTAGCTCTCCTTCTTCGTTAGTTACTAGTCCATAACCTCTTTTTAAAACATTTGTCGGTGAAAGAGCATTAAGACGATTAATAAGTGAATTATTAATTGCCTCCATTTTATTATACCTTAATAGCATATACTCACGCAGTGAGTTTGCTCTAACAACGATTAAGTGATTGATGTTTTGATATTGCTCTTTAAAGACACTTTTTAAACGTAAGTTCAATTCATTAACTTTTACGACTAAACGATGGTAAATTTCTTCATCGCGTGTAAATAATGGGCGATTTAGTAAAAAGTTAACACTTTTAGTCGCATTATTTAACGTTTGCTTAATTAACGAATTTAAACGGTTATTTTTAGCAATTAAGTCTTGTAATAAGTCCTCTTTACTAGGGACCGCGACTTCTACAGCCTTTGTTGGCGTACTAACGCTAACATCGGCAAGATAGTCAATAAGTGTTTTATCGATTTCGTGCCCGACCGCGCTAATAATCGGCACTTTACGATTAGCTAAATGCATAATAAGTTTTTCATCATTAAATGCCCATAGGTCATCACTACTTCCCCCACCGCGAGCAATAATTAAGACATCAAGCGGGTAATTTTGGGAATTATCGTAGGCATTCATAATGCTTTCTGGAGCATTATCGCCTTGGACGAGCGAATAGAAAATATAGAGATTAATAAGTGGATAACGACGGATAAGATTTTCTTTAACATCAGCTAGAGCCGCACTATCTTTTCCAACAATTAAGCCGATATTACGTGGAAATTTAGGAAGGGGAAGTTTTTTATATTCATCAAAAATTCCTTGTTTTGCTAACTTTTCTTTTAACTTTTTTAGCGCAAGTAATTTTTGTCCTTCACCAAATAAAGTTACGCTACTTCCAATTAATTGGTAAGTTCCCCCTTTAACGTAGAGACTTACGCTACCTGTAACGATTACATCATCTCCATTTTTTAAAGGAGCTTCAAGCGAACTTATTCCTTCATAAAATAAAACGACAGCGATTCTCGCGTCGTCTTCGCCTTTAAGTGTAAAGTAATGGGCAGATCTATAGGGAGTATAATTAATAATTTCTCCGCGGATTGCAACGTTATTTAAAAATCTATTCGAAGCTAAATAACTATTTACATAATTATTAATTTCACTAACGGTAAAATAAGTCTTCTCATTCATTAATAAGAACCTCATCTAAAACAGCGTTAATAAACTTATAATCATCTTCAACAATAAATTTTTTTGCATGTTTTACCGCAATATTAATAACAACATTTTTCTCTACACCACCAATGTAATAGAAATGGGCATAACTCATAAGAAAAATCGCTTGCGTCATTCTATTTAAGCGATGAAATTTCCACTTATTAAGCTTAGGTTCTATAACATCGATAATGTCTTGTTGGTGTTTTAGCGTTTGAATCGTTAAATCTTTAATAAAAATCGGGACATCTTCATAATTTTCCTTACAAATTCCTTCAATTAATTCCGTAAGGGAAAATTCAACGTCCGCTTTTGCATACGTTAGCGCACTATAAATAATCGCTAGAGTTAATTCTTGTTGTTGGTTTCGACTAAATTTCATATTGCTAACACCGGTCTTATCTTACCACAAATTAAGTTAATAACTTTGAGTTATTCTTCTTCATTTCTATTAAAGAGATCACTATTTTGCTTTGCAAGCGTAATAATATTTGCGTAGGCAAAAAGTGCAATAAGCGTCGCAATCATAATAATAAGATGAATTACAATGCTCATAATGTAATTTTCCATCGTTAAAGTTACGCCTTTAAAAGGGATAAAGGCTAGAACTGTATCAATTAAGTAGATTACTGCTCCCGTAATTAGTGACCATAGTCTCGCTCTTTTTACGCTCCAAAAACTTAAAAATGTAAAAAGCGCACTTGTCGCTAGTGAAATAAAAATAACGGCTAGTCTTATTCCAATATTTAAACCAAAATCACTAAGAAAATAACTAAAAAGGAGCTCATTAAAGCGATAACCTAGAGCAAACGAGGGATTATCACTTAAAACGTAGAGACTATTACCGACTAAATTTAGAATTGCACTCCAAAATAAAAAAAGACCGGTTTTTTTGTATAAACCGAGAAATCTATTATGTGCTTCCGCAGGAGTTCTTACTCGCTTTTTTTTCTTAGCCAAGTATTACTCATTCTCCTTTTTCTTCATCAGTAAAACCGGCGACAATAACATCAATTTTAAAAGGTATCATTTCCGTTAACATCGCAAGCGCTTGGGCGACATTTTCTTTAATTTCCACGACTAATCTTTCTTCATCGCTTTTTTTAGAAAGAGTAACGTAAATTTTTACAGTAACGAGACCGTTTCTAATGTCGCATGTAATCGGTTTATGGAGTTTAAAAGGATCTTTTTCCTTTTGTAAAACATTCGCGCCTTTAATTTCATTTGTCGCGATCGCGGCAATTTGGTTAAATACGAGATGAGAGATTCCCATATTGCCATTTCTTGTGTAGTTTTGAATGTAAACAAACTCTGCCATAATTACCTTCTTATCTAATTATAGATAAAATACCGCATAATTACAACAAAAAAACCGGTAAAAGTTAGCCTTTTCCCGGTTTTTTCTCTAGCTTAATTTTTTTAGAAAGTTTCGCTAATTTTTAGAATCTTTTCAAGAAGTTCTTCAACTCCAAAGCCAACGGCTTCAATTGCCTTACTTCCTGGGGCACTTAAGCCAAAGCGATTAACGCCAAATGGGTGCGCGCTAAATTCGTGCCAGCCAAAGGTTGAAAGCATTTCTAGGGAAACGCGGCGATTATAAGGTACGCCAAAAACTTCTTCTTTATATTCTTCGTCTTGAGAACGGAATACTTCCATACAAGGAAGCGAAACGACGCGTGCATTGAGACCTTTTTCTTTTAATCTCTCTTGTAAAGTTAAAGCAAGATTTACTTCGCTACCTGAAGCAATTAGCGTTAAATCTAATTGTCCTTCAGCTTCCTTACTTATTACGTAACCGCCCTTATTAACATCACTTGATTTACTTCCATTCATCGTAAGGAGATTTTGCCTTGTTAAAATTAGGGCATTTGGCGTATTTTTTGATTTAAGTGCTTCCGTCCAAGCAACATTAGTTTCGCGGCTATCCGCTGGCCGCCAAACGTGGATATTAGGAAGACTTCTTAGCATTGCTAAGTGTTCAATTGGTTGATGTGTTGGACCGTCTTCTCCAAGTGCGACACTGTCGTGAGAGAAAAGATAAATCGCTGGTAATTCACTAAGTGCAGCAAGTCTAATCGCGTTTTTCATATAGTCGCTAAAGACGAGGAATGAACCAACGTACGTGCGTAATCCGCCATGAAGGAGGATTCCGTTTTGTATCGCTGCCATTGCAAATTCGCGGATTCCAAAGTTAACGTTATGGCCAGTTCTATTTTCAGGCGTAAAGTTGCCAAGTTCAGGGTTAGTTAGTTTTGTCATAACGCTACCAGCAACGTCAGCAGATCCACCAATCATAAAGGGAATATGATTTTGAACGATATTTACAATATTGCCGCTTGTTTTTCGTGTTGATTCGTTAAATCCATCTTCAAATTCATTTAAAGGAAGCGGGAAATAGCTTTCTACATCGTTATTTATCGCGCGCATAAATTCGTTATACGTCTTTTCATCGTTTTCTTTTAAAGCTTTAAGTTCGCGATTAAATTTTCGATAAGCTTTTTTACCGCGTTTTATAAATGTTTCCTTAAAATCATCATAAACTTCGCTAGGAACAGTAAAAGCAGGGTAATTATAGTTAAAGTGCGCTTTAACGCGGTTACCATCTTCTTCGCCTAATGGACTACCATGAACCGCACTCGTTCCTTGTTTTATTGAACCTTCGCCAATAATTGTTTTTACGATTATTAATGTTGGTTTTTCTTTGCTACGTTGGGCTTTTCTAGTCGCGCGCGCAATTTCTTCATAATCATTTCCATCATTAACATTAATTACATCCCAGCCACTAGCCTTAAATCTTAACTTAACATCTTCACTAAATGAGTCGCTAAGTGGTCCATCAAGCGTTACATCATTTGCATCATAAAAAACAATTAATTTGTTTAATTTTTGATGGCCGGCAAAAGAAATTGCTTCTTGACTTATACCTTCTTGAAGACAACCGTCCCCAACTAAGCAATATGTAAAGTGACCAAGTGGAACACTTGGAAAGGAAGCGCGTAATCGTTCTTCAGCTACAGCCATACCTACGGCTTGAGCTAATCCTTGGCCTAAGGGACCAGTCGTAGCATCGACACCAGGCGTCATATGAACTTCAGGGTGACCTGGAGTAATTGAGCCTAACTGCCGAAAGTCTTTTAAGTCATCTAAACTAATTTCATAGCCACTTACGTGCAGAATACTATAAAGCAATGCACTTGCGTGTCCCGCACTTAAGACAAAGCGATCACGATAAATCCACGTTGGATTACTTGGATCACTTACTAAAAAGCGCGAAAAAAGCGTATACAAAATCGGTGCACTTCCAATTGCCATTCCTGGGTGACCAGATTTTGCTTTGTTCGTCGTATCAATAGCAAGTGCGCGAATCGCACTTATTGATAATGGGGTTACTTCATTAAATTTTTTCATATAATTACTCCTTCTTTTCGTTTTTAATTTCAATATGTAATTCTTCAAGTTGCTCTTTCGCGACTACACCTGGTTCTCCGCTCATTGGGCAAACACCGGCAATATTTTTTGGGAACGCAATAACATCACGAATATTATCGGTATCGTTAATAATCATTGCAAGGCGATCTAGGCCAAAGGCAAGACCTCCATGAGGCGGTGTGCCATATTTTAGTGCTTCAACAAAGAATGAGAACGTATTATTAACATCTTCTTCACTCATTCCAAGCAACTTAAAGATCTTTTCTTGTAATTCTTGGTCATAAATCCGCATCGAACCACCACCAGCTTCGTTACCGTTAATAACAATATCAAAAGCTTGCGATAATACTTTTTCCGGTTCTATGTCTAAAAGCGGTATATGACTAACAAGCGGCATCGTAAATTGGTGATGTTCGCTAACTAATTTTCCAGTTTCTTGGTCTTTAGAGAAAAGCGGGAAGCGATTAACCCATAAAACATCAAAACGATTTAGAGGAATTAAGTTATATTTATTCGCTAGCGCTAATCTAATTGCACCTAAGGCACTTAAAACATCTTTTTGTGTGTTACTAAAGCCGATAATTACTAAATCGTTTTCGCTTAATTTTAGTTCGTTAATAAGCGCTTCTTTTTCGTTTTCGCTAATTAATTTTGCTAGCGTTCCACTTAGTTCGTTGTTGTTTAATTTTAAGGTGCCAACGCTATTTAATTTGTATTTACGCGCGATTAAATTAAGTTCATCAAGGTTCTTACGGGAAAAGTCACTAGCTACATTTTTAACGACAATAGCGTGTATAAATTGATTATTTTTAAATAAATCCGCATCAGAATTCTCTAAAATTCTCTTAATATCGTTAATAAATAAATCAAAGCGTGTATCAGGTTTATCACTACCGTATTTTTCCATCGCTTCTTTATAAGCTAGTCTTCTTAAAGGTAGTTTAATTTCATAATCAAGCGTTTCTTTAAAGATTTTTGCGATTAGTTTTTCCATTAATGTTAAAAATTCATCTTCTGTAAAGAAACTTGTCTCAATATCAATTTGCGTAAAATCTGGTTGGCGATCAGCACGTAAGTCTTCATCACGGAAACAGCGTGCGATTTGATAATAGCGCTCAAAACCACTGATCATAAGCAATTGTTTATACATCTGCGGGCTTTGTGGGAGTGCATAAAATGAGCCTTTATGTAATCTAGATGGGACGAGAAAGTCTCTTGCGCCCCCTGGCGTAGATTTTGTTAAAATTGGCGTTTCAATTTCAATGAAACCATTATCATCGAGAAATTCGCGTGTGATTTTTACGATTTTCGCTCTAGTCATTAAGTAGTCCTGCATAATAGGTCTTCTCAGATCTAGATAGCGGTATTTAAGGCGAACTTCTTCAAGCGCATCGGTTTTATCGGCAATTATTAAGGGAGTTGTTTTTGCCGTATTTAAAATCGTAATTTTATCGGCCTTAATTTCATAAGCACCCGTTTTTAAAAGTGGGTTTGGTACGTCTTTTTTTGTGACAACGCCACTTACTTGTAAAACGTATTCGTTTCTAATATTTTTATCGATAAGATCATCGTTAGCTACGACTTGAATTATGCCACTTCGATCGCGAAGGTCTATAAAAAGTAGCGATCCTAAGTTTCGTTTCTTACTTACCCAACCGACGACTAAAACACGCTTATTAACGTCTTTTTCGCCGATTGTTCCATTCCAATGTG
This sequence comes from Bacilli bacterium, assembly GCA_050952805.1. GTDB lineage: Bacteria > Bacillota_I > Bacilli_A > RFN20 > CAG-826 > JAAYSA01. The sequence continues at coordinate 166,023 of JBMNLM010000001.1, forward strand.
TACGGTATTCCATAGTTTTATTCCTGACTTTCTTCTCTTATTTCACTTTCTTCCATCGCTTCATGGATGTGATCATGATAGCTTTCAAACATTTCATCTAATTTTGTAAACATTTCTTCAATTTTTACAGTTTCTTGTTCTGTCGTTTTTAAGTTTTTAATCGTAACACTATTTTGACTTAGCTCATCTTCACCAATAATGATTGCAAAAAGTGCGTTTGTCTTCGTTGCAATTTGGAATAATTTCTTAAATGAACGATCTGTATAATTTAAGTCTGTACGATAACCTGCATTTCTTAGCGCTGTTGCAACTAGTAAACCTAATTCGCGACTTTGAGGACCAAATGTCATTACGTAAATATCTAAAAGGCTATTTGGTTCAACAATTAAGCCTTCATCTTTTAAAACATTATAAATTCGTTCGATTCCAAGCGCGAGTCCTACGCCTTCTAAGTCAGGACCACCTAGTTCTTTTACGAGGCGATCATAGTGACCTCCGCCGCCAAGTGCACCATAATCTAGACCACTTTTTGCAGTATACGTATATTCAAAAACCGTTTCACTATAATAATCTAGACCTCTAACAAGATTTTCCTCGATTACATACGGTATTCCAAAGCGATCTAGCGTTGCTAAGACAGCATCAAATCGTTCTTTTGCTTCTTCTGAAAGAAAATCATTAATTTTTGGTGCGACTTTAACAATTTCTTGATCACTTTCAACTTTACAATCCAAAATTCGAAGAGGATTAGTGACATATCGCCGTTTGCAATCGTCACAAAGATGTTCTAAATGCTCATTAAAAAATAGTTTTAATGCTCTTGTATAATTTTCGCGGCTTTCTTTATCACCTAATGTATTGATTTTAAGAGTTAAATTTTCAAATCCGAGTGCTTTTAAAAGCATATAGCCAAAAATTACGACTTCGGCATCTTCATAACTCGTTGTAACGCCAATTGCCTCAATTCCGAATTGATTAAATTGGCGATAGCGGCCAAGTTGCGGTCTTTCATAGCGAAACATCGGGCCTAAATATGAGATTTTAAGCGGTAAATCTGTATTCGCGTATAGTTTATTACTAATCACACTTCTTACGACACTTGCCGTTCCTTCTGGGCGAAGGGTAAGCGAGCGATTACCTTTATCTAAGAACGTATACATTTCTTTATTAACAATATCAGTTGATTCACCGACACTTCGCGTAAATAGTTCCGTAGATTCGAAGATTGGCGTTCTTAATGGTTGATAGCCATAGACACTTGCAAAAGCATTACAAAGTGCTTCAATCTCATCATATACTCGAGCTTCTCCGAAAATTATATCGTGAGTTCCTTTTGGTTTATTGATCATCTTCTTTCCTCCTAAAATAAAAAAGTGTTCCCTAAGGGCGACAAAGCCGCGGTACCACCTTAATTCGTATTATTTTCAATACGCACTCATAAACTTTAACGCAGTTAACGATTATTAATACCTCACTAGTGTCACTACTTCGTTTAATAATTTAATCTTTTCATCAGCCAGATTTTTTCTAAAAAATTAATAAACGATTATCCTAGTTCACCGGCACTAAAATTATAGACTATTAAGTCTATAATAGCAATAATTAGGAATAATCACGGGAGTAAATATTTATTGCTTTAAAAATAACTACTAATTTATTACTAATTAACTACTTTTAATATACTAATAAAATAACAAAAGCCGTTTTTTAATGATTTACACGGTCTACCTTGTAAATCGCAGGTATATTTACTAAATATGAAAAGATATCATTAAGTTCATCAAGATTTCTTGCGGTAATCGTTGCATTAATCGTTGTAGTTCTTGTCGTTGGATGATATATCGCTTTAATTTTTGAAAGCGTAATTTTGTGTTGCGAGAAGCAATTCATCGTATCAACAAGCAAGTTTTCACGGTCAACTGCTTTAATTGATATATCTACAGGGTAAATGTTATTTGGAGCATTTTCATTCCATTTAACATTAACTAACCGTTCAGTTTTTCGTAAAACATTCGAACAATTTGATCTATGTACAGTAATTCCTTTACCTTTAGTAATATAGCCAACAATTTCATCTCCTGGTAGCGGACTACAGCAATTACCTAAGGTAACAGCGACTTTTCCTGCGCCAGGAACAATAACAGGCGTTTTATTATCAACTGTAATTTCTTCTTTTCCTTTAAACGTTTGTCTACGCTTTGTAATACGCTGTATTTTTAGGAAACTAAGAATTTGATTAGTTGTAATATTACGATTGTTAACTAAAACTAGTAAATCATCAAAACTATCGGCGTTAAAGTGCTTTAATACCGCGGGAGTATTAACTTTTTCAACCATTTCTTGCTCATTTAAGCCACATTCCTTAAAACAGTCGATTAATGATTGTTTTCCCTTAGCTATGTCTTCATCACGTGTTAACATCGCGTTTTTTCGTTGTAAAAATTTCCGAATATTCACGCGAGCCGTATTAGTTACGACAATATCTAGCCAACCTTCGTTAGGTCCAGGAGAATTCTTACTCGTTTTAATTTCAACGATATCACCGGTTTTAATTTTTGTTGCTAAAGGAACGAGATTTCCATTAATTAGTGCGCCAACACACGAATCGCCAACGGCTGTGTGAATTTTATAAGCAAAATCAATTGGTGTAGCCCCTTGAGGAAGCTCAATTACCTTACCTTTAGGAGTAAAAGCATAAACTAGCGCTTCAAAAATCTCTTTTGTTAGCGTATTTACGTATTCTTTTGCGTCTTCGCTAAGTTCTTCGCTAACACCAACAAAATCACGGAACCAATGAAGTTTTTCTTCGATTTCAAGTTGTTCTTTTTCAGGATTATAGTTAGTTCCTTCTTTATATGACCAGTGCGCCGCAACACCAGTTTCGGCAATTTGATCCATTTTTTCTGTACGGATTTGAACTTCTAAAGTTTGTCCTGAACCCGTAAAGATCGTCGTATGTAAACTTTGATATAAGTTTGACTTAGGCATAGCGATATAATCTTTAAATCTACCTGGAACTGGCTTATAAGTCGCATGAATTATTCCTAAAATTTCATAGCAGTTTAACTCAGTTTCCGTAATAATTCTAAGCGCCATGATATCGTAAATTCTATCAAAATCATAGTCTTTATCAATCATTTTCTTATAAATAGAATATATCGATTTTACGCGGAATTTTATATCAAATGGGATACCATTTTTAAAGATAATATCAGCAATTCTTTTACTAACTTCTGTTAAACTTCGTTCAAGGTTGCCAGAACGCGTTTTTAATAGTTCGACTATTTCGTTATAACCTTCAGGATCAATATATTTTAAAGCAAGATCTTCCATCTCACTTTTAATGCGATTCATTCCAAGGCGTGATGCAATTGGCGCAAAAACGGCCATCGTTTCTTTTGCGATAACGAGTTGGCGATCTGGTGGAAGAAAGTCAAGTGTCCTCATGTTATGAAGTCTATCCGCGAGTTTAATAATAATAACGCGAATATCCTTTGCCATTCCTAAAAAGATTTTTCGTTGGTCTTCATAAACGAAGTCACTATCATCAGTTGCTCTTCTACTTAACTTTAAGCGTTGAATTTTTGTAAGCGAATCAACGATATTTGCGACGTCTTTACCAAATAGTTCTTCAATCTCAGTTATTTCAACGTCTGTGTCTTCAACAACATCATGAAGAAGCGCCGCAATAATCGTACTTGGACCACCTTGAAGCTCTGCGACAATATAGGCGACTTCAATTAGGTGATGAATGTAGGGTTCACCTGAACGTCTAAATTGTCCTTCATGATGAAAAGAAGCGAATTCATACGCTTTTTTTATTGCTTCCCGATCTTTAGGACTTTTAATATACGTATAGTAAACTTCTTGGAGTTCACTAAATGAATGTAAGGGAAGGTTGCTTGGGTTAAGTACGTCTTTCTCTTTTTTATCCATAACTAACTTAATTATAACAAAGTTATAAAATTATTTATCATCGATTAAAAATAGTTGTCTATTTGGTTTTAATTTACATTAATTTCATTAAAAAAAGAGCCTCCCGAGAGAGGCCCTTATTTGTATTAGTAATGATTAAGCATACATTACAACTACGATTTGTGGTAGATAGACTGTGTAGTCTAAATCTGGTTTTGCAATTCTAATGAAGCGAATATTGTCTTCTAATGCATATTCTGGGGTTGGATAGATACCAGCATCGTGGCCACTTGCTCCATCACCAATTTGCGTAAGAGCTGTTTCATCTGTAGTTACTTCAGTTCCTGCGGCATAGTTCATAAATGTTTGGTATCCAGCGTTGTGGTGGATTTCAACTTTTTTAATAGCATTAGGGAATGCGGTTGTGTTCCAGAATGCACTTTGAACACCATTTTTATTGCGCATTTGAATTTCGCCATTATTTGAAAGGAAAAGTTGTCTTAAATCCCATGTAACACCGTTAACTTCAACACCTTCATAATCTAGGTATGATTGTGTTAAGCCAAGGTCAGCAGCCGTTAGTGTGTATCTAATTTCATCTGATTCGATAACAGTAACGTCAACTGTTGCAGTAAATTCACCAGCGGTTACAGTAATAACACTTGCACCAGCGGTAGTACCAGCGGTAACTAAACCAGTTTCACTAACGGTAACGACTTCATTGTCAGCTTCGAAAGTGATTGTTTCTGGTAGTACTGCGCCTGCTGGTTCAGCAGTTACGGTAATTTGTGCAGTTTCGCCAAAGCCTAATTCGGCTTTTTCAATCGTTGCAGCAATTCCGGTAAGGGCTGGGACTTCGCCAGTTGTAACTGTGATGTCATCAGCATTTAGGACGAACATTTGTGGACCATCATACCAGCCAAGAATAGCGCCATTAATAGCGACTCTATCGACTGTTTTAAGACCACTAAGTTTTTCTAAAACTGCAGCGTTTGCAGGGTTATCATCATTTTGACGAATTGCGACTGGTTTTCCACCTAATGTGAATGGGAAAACAGTTTTGTAATCAGTAATTCCTTCAGCAAAATTATCTGCTGGTTGTAAATCTGCAACATCAACTAAAACGTTTTGATGTTTTGCAGGTAGATTATCAACGTTTTCAGCAGTTAGTGTTAAGTGAGCTTGTTCAGCACCATCTCCAAGAACTTCAAGTGTGCTTACATCACTTAGTTGCTTCATACCGTGATATTCAGCGACTTTACCTTTTAAACCAACTTCTTTTCCGACTTCAACACCTTCTAGAAGTGTTTTTTGAACATGGAATAAGTTAAGTCCGGCAACTTCGGTGCCTTCGGTTTGTTGGAGAATAACTCCAGCGTTAGGGAAACTACCGGCTGGGAATAATCCAGTAACAACACCTTTAACATCGACAATGTCACCAAGATTGTATGTTCCAGCAGCGAGTTTTTCGTGGAATGTAAATAAGTCTTCGTAAACTGCTTCTTCTGGAACTTTATAACTAACATTATCGATTTCATCTGGATCAGTTAGCGAGAATTGATATGTATTATTGTTCATGCCAATGATACCAGTAAAGTCTAGTTTATCGACAGCTAATGGATTTCCATCTTCGTCTTCTGTGACTAATTTAGCAAGAATTCCTTCCATAAGTTCTAGAGGCATATAGTAGTGAGCATAAGCATCAATATTTGTGCCATCGAGTTTTACGGTCATCGTTCCGCCTTGAACACTGCCGTCAGTAATTCCAAAGGAATGTGAAATGTATTCAGCACCTTCAATCTTAACGAGCGTACTGTCCATATTTTTCAAGTCATCTTGTTTGACTGAAGTTATTGTCTTTGGTGTAACAGCCGTGCCATCTTCGACTTTAACAGCTTCTGCATCTGTGAACTGTCTTAATCCTTTGTAATGGGTGAAGTACCCTTTTACGGTTAGTTTTTGGCCAACTTCACCAAAACTTTCAATTTTGTCTGGAGCGACTCCATAAATTGAAAGACCAACATCACCATCTTGAATTGTGACGATATATGCTGGTGCATTATTAACTTTTGCAGCAAGATATTTCTTCGTTACAACGCCTGTTGTTTGAACTAAGACTGGATTATCTTTAATTGCATCTAAATCATATTCAGTTCTTAATTCAGCAATCGTCTTAACGGTTACTTCGTCACCTTCATCTTCTGAAGGAACACTTGGAATTGGTGGTTCTTCAGTATCAGTGAATGGTGGTTCTACGCTACTATCACTTGGTTTGTTGCCACCGCCACAACCAGTTAATAATAACGCAAAAAGTGGTAGTAATATAAGTTTCTTTTTCATTATTCCTCCTTTATATTATTAACTACATAGTAATTATACCATTTTATTAGGAACGTAAACACTTTTTTTAAAGCGCTTACAGAAAATTTTGAAAAATAGCAAATTAAATTTAGTAATTGTATTACTAAAATTTTTTCAATAAAAAAAGAATAAGTAAGTTAGTGAGTGCAAATAGTGAGCCACTCTTTACTTATTCAATGTCTTCAATCATAAATTGCAAGGTTTTCCAGCCACGATACTCGTTAAATGATAAAGTTCCGATAAAATCAAGACTACTATCTTCTTTTAAATTAATGTCATCAGCCTTATTAAAACCGATTAGTTTTCGACTACTTCCAAGCGGCGTTAAAATGTGTTTTCCGTCGCGTGAATAGACTAATTCCTCTTTCCTTATATTACTTAACTTAAAATAAGGTTTTTTAAAGCCTTCGCCGTAAGGAGCAAGACTACGATAGAGAGCGTAATTTTCAAAAGTAAATTCTTCCTTGTCTAAAGCGATTGTTTTTTTCTTACTTTCTAAAAGCGTGTAAACTTTTGCAAGTTTTATAAATTCTTCCTTAAATTCAAGGTAATTTGTAACTTTAAGTGAGCATCCGCCTGCAAAAGCATGGCCCCCGTAAGATTCAAGAAGATGACTTAATTCTTTAAAAGCTTTTGATACGTTAAAGCCTTTTTTTGAGCGGGCTGAACCGCGAAGGAGTGTAGGATCTTTTGAATCTTTACAAAAAACAATTGCGACTTTGTCGTAAGTTTTTAAGAATCTCGTCGCTAGTAGACCAATTAAACCTTCGCTTTCACTCGTTAAAACGACGATTGCATCTTCACTTTCATTAATTTCATCGTTTTCGCTAAAGGCGATATTCATCGTTTCTTTACGAATTTCATTTACTTTTTCAATATATTCATAAATTGCGTTAATTCTTCGTTTGTCACTTGTCGTTAAATATTCAAGTAAAACATTTAATTCGTGGTTTTCTGCCATTCTTCCAATTGCGTTAATTTTTGGGGCAATCCGCATTGCGATTACTTCTTCATCAATTAATGTAGTTCCTGCAAGTTTAGTAAGTGCGAGATAAGAATTATTTTCAAGAATATTTAGGGCAATACGCACAATATCGCGGTTATATTGTTTTAAAGGCATAACATCGCTTATTGTTGCTATCGCCGCTAGCGTTAATAAATACTCATCATATTTTCCAAGTAAGGCACTAGCAAGCATAAAAGAAACATAAGCTCCGCAACACGTAATTTCGCCGTATTCACTAATAAAAGGATGCATAAATGCGTACGCTTTTGGAAGTTCATGAATTACTTCGTGGTGATCAGTAACGATTACATCAATTCCTAGAGAATTAGCTAGGTCAATTGCGTCATTTGCACTCACCCCGTTATCAACAGTAATAATTAGTGATATTCCCTTTTTTGCTGCCTTTTTTACGTAATCACTCGTTAATCCGTAGCCATCAATATAGCGAGACGGTAAAAAAGGATAAATTAGCGAATAATTTAAATCTAAAAATGCTTTATATAAAATTGTTGTCGCCATCACGCCATCACAATCATAATCTCCATATATTGCAATTTTTTCCTTGTTTTCGATTGCCTTTTTAATACGCTCTAAAATGCGATCTATATCGTTAAACTTAGTAAAACCAGGGAGTAAATCTACTGTAACGGGTTCTTTCGTTAACGCCAAAAATTCTTCTTCACTAAGATTAAAATGCTTTAAAAGTTTTTCTTTAAATGTGTTCATAATAATTTAATAATAAAGTAAATAAAGGCTCCATAATGGAGCCTATTTTAATTAGTCGTTAATACCAATAAAGATTGCTTCTTCTGGTTCAGCGCTTTTGCTTTTGCTTGCGCTAGCTTTTTTCGCTTTTTTCTTGGCACTACGTTTACTTTCTTTACGTTCTGGTCGCGCTGAAGTAATTTTCTTACCTAGTGCGTTAAAGGCAAAGACGAGTAAAGGCGTAACGCGAGTCATTACGAGCGCTCCTAAAAGTAGCGATAATAAGACACTAGCGTAAATATAAACTGTAGGAAGTGGGCCAATGCCAATAAAGTTAAGGAAAATGACACCAATTATAACTGTAAAGGCAAGTGAGGCCGATAAACTCATTCCTTCTGCTTTAATAAAGAGTTGTTTATCATCAAGGTTATTGTGGAAGGGGTCTTTTCTAAGTTCTTTGTGTTCTTGATACATCGCGACACTAAAGAGCGAGGTAAATATAACCGCGGTTAGAGCACCAAGTGCTGCAAGTGGGGGAACGCTAATTCGCGTAACCATGAAGAAGAGTAAGACAAGGAGCGAAGCAACGCTACTCATTCCAAAATAACTTAACGATTTACTTAGTCCATGACGGAGTAAGAAATATAAACTAACAAAGGCAATACTAACGAGTGATGCTAAACCTACAGTGTAAGTTGAAGGCGTTAAATTTTGCTTTGTAATCGGGTTAATACTAACTTGAACTTCTTCATCAATTTCTGTAGTTAGAGCATAAAGAGCATCAATAAACGTTGAACCTTCGTTAACGTTATCATCAAAACTTGTGTAGGTAACGATTTCTTCGCCACTATATTTTCCGTTTAAGCGGTAGACGTAATATATATAGTCAACGGTAATTTCTGCTTCACCGACTTCTTCGACTTTTTGATAATTGTGTGTTTCATAAACTGGTTTCTTTTCATCATCAAGTTCAAAAACTAAGTCGGCATCATCAATTTTAATGCGTTTTAAAATGCTTTCTGGCGATTTATCTTCACTAGCAGAGTCAATATCGCTATTTTTTCGGACTCGGAAATAAACGCGTGTCGTATTTTGATCAACAGTCGCTAGATTAAACGGTTGTTTATTTAATCCGCCAAAAACAGAAAGTAAAACGATACTTGCAAGCGTTAAAATTCCAAAACTAATCGCCGTAGATTTTGGCTTTTTCGTGTAGTCGCTTTTTGCAAAACGTCCAAAGTAAGAGACTTCTTCATCTTTACTTGGATCAGGAACTTTCGTTTCATCAATTTGATAATAACTATATTTATTGTTCGTGCTCGTATTGTTAGCTAAAAGCCAATAAGCAATCGCGTTATGAAGTAATACGGTAATAAGTGCTACTGGCGCGGTAAATAGAAGCATCGTTGCAAAACCTGCTAGAGGTGCGCCACCTAGGAAATAAGAAATAATTCCAATTCCAGCATAAATTGCAATACCATCAAGCGTTAAAATGTTTGATCTTCTTATTGCTTCGCTATGAGCTTTTTTAAACGTTCTTCCGCGATACACTTCATTTTTAAACTTTTGAACGTAAGTTATCCCGCCAAATAACGCAAGTGCCCCGCTTAAAATTAGACCAATTAAGGCCCCAGTAGAAAATTCTAGGGCAATAGCATTAAAGATAATAAGCGTGAAAAACATCGTTAATAGCGAACTACTTATCATTGCTAGAGATGTCATGCGATAGAAAACAATTAAAATAATAATTGAAAATAAAAGTGCGATAAGAGTAGCAATAAACGTCTTTGACATCGCAATTTCTTTTCTTAGTGTAAGGTTAATTAAAGGCTCAACTGTTGGAGCATAGTTTTTATTCATACCGATTAAATCGATTTTATATTCAGTTTTTCCAGCATTAAAGACAGTAACCATGTATCTAGCTACGTCGGTTGCTTCTTTAATTTGGGCTGTTGTGTAGTTTTGCGTGTCAGCATCACCTTGAAGCTGACTTGCAACAGCAATTTCCGTTTCTTTTTCATCCCACCACATATTGCGGTAGTCAAAAGAAAGGAAGATTTTTTTCTTTATTTCATCATTGCCTTCGCGTTCAGAATAGACGTCTTTATCAGGATCATAGTCACTCCAAATGACAATAATTGCATCTTCAACAATTTGACTTTGGTCTTCGCCTTCTGGCGTCGTTCCTTCTTCAGTTTGAATTCTTTCGGCGACTTGAACGATTGTGTTTCTAAAATTTTGTGGGTCGCTTAAAGGAATAACGATAAATGGGTGAGGACCACGATATTCAACACGCGCTTTAACGCCATCAAAAATTTCACTTCCTTCTAAAATCGCATTAGGTTCATCATCTTTTGCAATACGGACGGTAAAATCAGCATCATAATTTAGGAGGGCTGCAAGACGATCATAATAACGTTCGGTACCAAGTGTCGCATTTACGCGAACAATGTTGTTGCCTTCCGTTGCAATTTGATATTCAGAAACGCCAAAAGCGTCGATTCTATGTTTCATCATTTTTGCAACGCTATCGGCAGCATCTTCTGGTAAGGGGTCAGTAGATTCTGGATCTACTTTGTCGCTAATCGCGTAAATAAATTCGCGCCCTTGCGCGTATTCTATGTTCCCGTTTATTGCGCGAAGTGGTTCGGCAACATTAACGGCAACTCCAAAAATAAGTGTGAATATAAATGTTAGATAAGCAATTAATCGTCGCATATAATTTTATCCTCCAATTAACAATTTACATTAAAAACACGAATTGACATCGCCTTAATAGAATACTATTAAGGGGAACGTTTTTCAACAATTTATTATAAATAATGTTAATTATAAAAATTAACTATTAAATTAATGAGAAAGTTGTATTAAATACAGCAAAAACTATCGATAATAAAAAATAAAATAAGAAATATTAAATCGACGCATACGTAAGTTACTAAGCGACTTCTTCTTTTTGTTTTATCCCGTTTTTAGGACGTCCACTTAGAAGCGTTACTAATTGATAAATTCCAAATTCAATTGCCCAAATAAGAAGGCCGCCAAAACTAAAGACAGCTAAATAGATTAAGGTAAATAAAATTCCTGCTAGTGTTAGACCAAGGTTATTTTGTAGTGCGATACGCCAATCGCTTAATACGGGCATATTCGTATTTTGTTGGAAGGGACTAATAAAGAATAAGTCAACACTGCCACTTTTTGTGCCACTTGGATCAGCGTAATGGAAAATAATATTTAAGATTTGTGCTAATACTATTAAGCCAAGTAAGACAGTAATCGCTGCTAAATAGTTTTTAATACTTTTATAAACTCTTTGATAAAAGGCAATATAAACACCAGCAACAACCATTAATCCGTGCCATATCATCGTATGAATTGAAATACTTACCCAAGAAGTAAATATGCCTTGTCCTGTCACCATAACGCTAAGCGCGGCGACGAGAACAAAAATACCAGTAAAACTATAAAAAGCATTTTTTACTTTTTCGTTTTTTATAAATGGCGCGATTAATAAAATGTAAAGCGGTGAGCTACAAAATTGATAAGGAAATCCGTACCACTGATACCCCTTAAACAATGTTAAAAAGGAAATTTGTTTATAAATTTCAATAAGAAAAAGTAAACAGCCAATTTTAAACATCGTATAATCGCCGCGATTTAGGGTATTCCAAAGGTACTTATTTTCATCGTAACGATCAACTTTTAAAATTCTAACGACGACATAAACGGAAATTACGACCATTAAGATGATACTAACGATGTGAAATGGTGAAAATACGAGCGCTTCTTCGGCGTTAGTCGTTCCGCCAATTTTATTTAAATAATTTTCATCCCAGCGCCACTTATCGATAAGTGCCATAAGTATTACAGGAATAAAAACGATTGCCCATGACATTATGTCACTAGCTAAAGGATGGATTTTTTTAAAGCGAAAAATTTCTTTTACTATAAACAATGTAAGAATTGCTACGATACTAAGTGCAGTAATCGTATAACCAAGTGCATTACTCATATCATCACCTCATTAAATAAGCATGCTTAACAATTGTAGTGAAGTATTAGTAAATTTACAAGTATATAAATGAATAACATTATAAAAATTAAAGGATTTTATAGCCTTTTAGCAATAATCTTTTTATCTTTCTCCTTTGCTTTTCACATTTTTAAGGATTTTAGATAATTTTCAGCGCTTTTTGTAAGTTTTCTTCCCTTAATAGTCCGTTCAATAAAACCAATTTGAAGTAAATATGGCTCATACATTTCTTCAACATTTTTCTTATCTTCATTTAAGGCGTAAGCAAGAGCTTCTATACCAACTGGACCACCTAAAAACCGTTCTTTTAATACTCTTAAATATTTTCTTTCATTAATATTAAGGCCGAATTTGTCAATGTTTAGGGCAATTAACGTCTTTTTTGCAATGTTATCGTCAATTTCTTCAATTTGTGCAAATGTTGCAAAATCACGCGCGCGTTTATAGAAAGTATTAGCGATTCTCGGAGTTCCTCTTGCTCTTTTGGCGAGGATTAAGGCCGCTGAATTAGATATTTTCATGTTGAAAATTTTCGAAGTTCGAAAAATAATTTTTACTAAATCATCTTCAGAATATTTTTGAAGATGAAACTTAAGTCCAAAGCAAGCGCGCAGTGGTGAACTTAAAAGAGATGGTTTTGTTGTTGAGCCAATTAGAGTAAACGGGACTAAATCAATGTTAATTGGTCGCGTTTGCTGATAATTTTTACTATAAATTCCAATTTTGTAGTCTTCTAGCGCGCTATAAAGTACTTCTTCAACACTTAAACTAATGCGATGAATTTCATCAATAAAAATTATCGCTCCTTCTTCAATATGCGTAAGAATTGAGATAATATCCGCTGGTTTTTCTAAAGTTGGTCCACTTACAAGCGTTAAAGGGGCATCCATTTCATGGGCAATAATGTTGGAAAGTGTCGTTTTTCCTACGCCAGGCGGACCATAAAATAAGATATGATCAAGAACTTCGTTGCGCGTTTTCGCTGCACTTATGAAAACATTTAATGCCTCCTTTATTTTTTCTTGGCCAATATACTCATTTAAATACTGCGGGCGAAGGCTTAGACTTTCAAAATTTATATATTCTTTTTTCATTTGTAAGAACTTTTTGGAATATTTTTTAGCGTTACATTTAGTAAATGATTAAAAGGAAGATTTAGCGAAAACTCATTTTTAAGAAAGTAAAAATAGAGCTTTTCTTTTGCATAACCTAGCTCAAGAAGTGTCGTATAAATATCACCTAAACACACTTCTTCTTGATTAATTTTATTTGGTTTAAGCTTTTGATAATCTTCAAAAATTGCTTCAATTTTTCGTTCACTTATTTTTATACGCCGAAAGAAATTAATGTTATTTTTCTTTAAGCTATCGATAACTACATTAGAGGGCGCATAGCTCATTATTTTTAAAGCGGTTTTTGGTCCAATACCTTTAACACTAATTAAAAAAGCAAACAATTCACGCTCAATTAGCGTTTTAAACCCATACAAAACCGCTTTGTTTTCATTTATAAACGTTTTTGTATAAATTGTGTAATCTTTATTTTTAATATAAGAAAAAGGATAAATCACATAGATTTTTAAATATACATTAGTTGTTTTTAAAATTATGTAGTCTTCTTTTACTTGTTCTACTAGACCCCTAAATCCATAGATCACTTATTAACGATAATAAATAAAATAATAAGGCCAATAATAATAAGCGCACTAACAAGAGCAGTAATACTTGCTATATCAAATCGTGGCTCATTATCTTTTTTCATATTGTTCTATTCTCTAAAAGGCTTTGGTTTAACAATTTCTCTTCGCTTATGATTCGTTTTAGCGTGTAGTTCTTTTGCTCTTTCACTTACTCTTTCACTTACTTTTTCTCCTAATAAGAAATTGTCAAGTTCTTCGTAAGTTAGACCCAAATCATCTTCATCTGTTTGATTTTTTGTTAAACCTGCACTCGGTTTTTTATTTATAAATACTTCGGGGATATTATAAATTCGACTAGCTTTGTAAACTTCAGTTTTTAAAAGATGAATTAAAACGTGAACATCAACGCCGCCATCACCCCATTTTGTGTAGTATCCAGTATAATATTCACTTTTATTCGTCGTGCCAAGCACGAGTTTATTCATCGATTGCCCTAACGCGTACAAAGTAACCATCCGAAGACGAACAGCGACGTTTTCTCTACTTATTTTTGTAATTTGTTTATTAGTCTCTTTTTCAATTTTTAAGATTAAATCATCATAAAACGTAGACAAATCAATGTAGGAGTAAGCAATTTCTTCTTCAACTAAAAACTTTTTAGCATCATTAATATCATCTTCATTGTTATGAATATCGATGATTACGCAATATAATTTTTCTTTAACAGCGTTTTTTGCAATTTTTGCAACTAGAGCACTATCTAATCCCCCGCTCATCCCTAAAATATAGCCATTAAATGGACGCGCATAATCTGCTAAATATTGTTCTAAGTACTTTAAATATGCTTCTAAAGTCATAAGTCTTACTCCTTTTATCTATAATATTCAAACGTAAAATCTTCTAAATACACGAGATCGCCATCTTCTAGGCCAAGATTATCTAGATAATCATCAACACCAATTTCACGAAGATAGGCAAGAAGGTGAAGCAAAGCTTCATCACTACTTAAATTGTATCTATAGTAACGTTCAAGAACTTTTTTACCAGTAATTCGATATTCGTGATCACTAATTTTTGTAACAATAAACGGTGGTTCTACTTCGCCTTCTTCTTTATATACTTTATAACTTGCAGTTTCATCGCTTTCTTCGCTAATTAAGGAAACAACTGGCGTAGCATCCAAAATATTAGCGAGCTCGGTAAGAATTTCATCAATTCCTAAGTGTAAAAGCGAAGAAAGGGGATAAATATTTTCTTCAACTAATTTACTTAATTCTTTTAACTTTTTGCTTGCTTCTTCATCTTCAAATTTTGCCGCGATGATAATTCGCGGTAGTTTTAAAAGTTTTGGATTATACGCTTCTAATTCGTTTAATAATAATTTATAAGTTTCGAAAGGTTTTTCATCGTTTTCAAAATCAAGAAATACTGCTAAAACACGGCATCTTTCAATATGTTGCAAGAATTCTATTCCTAAGCCTTTTCCTAAACTTGCTCCTTCAATTAACCCTGGTAAATCAGCGATTACAAATTGTCTTCCGTCTTTTGCGGTAACTAGCCCAAGTTCAGGCATAAGCGTCGTAAACGGATAATCAGCGATTTCAGGTTTAGCGTTAGAAACAACGTTTAAAAACGTGCTTTTTCCAACGTTAGGAAGACCGACAAGACCAACATCAGCGAGAAGTTTTAATTCGATACTAAGAGTTTTTTCTTCACCCTTTATGCCGTTTTCAGCAATGCGCGGTGCTTTTCTTTGTGAAGTGCGAAATGCAGCATTACCTCGTCCACCTCTTCCACCTTTTGCCATAAGTAAAGTTTGTTTATCGCTAGTAAAATCAGCGATCATAATATGTTCTGGTTCTAAATAAACGACACTTCCAACAGGAATATTAATATAGATATCTTCGCCTTTTTTACCATACATATCATTAGTCCCACCATTTTCGCCATTTGGGGCACTAATGATTTTTTTATAACGAAAATCTCTTAGCGTCGACATATTTGTCGTCGCGACAAAATAAATTGATCCGCCGCGACCGCCATTTCCCCCATCGGGTCCACCACGAGGGACATATTTTTCGCGGCGAAAAGAGATTTTCCCGTCTCCGCCTTTTCCGGCTCTTAAAGTAACTTTTGCCTTATCGATAAACATTATTTATCACTTTTCCTTATAGATTCAATAATAAAAAACGGACGATTTTGCGCTTCCACGAACGTTTTTCCAACATATATTGCGATTAATCCAACAAAGAATAAAAGCGTCGTTCCAATAAAGAGGATGAAGTTAATTATTAACCATAAAGGATGATTAACTCCTGCTAGTAAAGAATTATTAATCGCATAAATTAGCCAAAGAATAAATTCCGTAAGGAAAGAAAGAAACGTTACAACACCAAAAAAGATTGCCGTTTTTATTGGCCAATAAATTGGCTCAATTGTTGTCGAAATTATTGCATTAATCGCTAAATCAAACATTGATTTAAAGTTATAATGCGTTTTTCCGGCGTGTCGTTTTGGTCTTTTAAAGACAACTTCGCCTGTTTTAAAGCCAACATAAGGGACTTCAACGCGAAAAACGCGATTCGTTTCTGTTAGTTTTAAGACTTCATCTGCTACTCTTCTAGAAATTAGGCGAAAATGACCAACATCACTTGGAACTTTTACTTTTCCGCTCATATGTCCGATGACTTTATAAAATTTATTAGCGGTATAGCGCTTAATAAATTTATCTTCTTTTCGCGTTGCCCTTCTTGCATTTACGACGTCATACCCTTCTTCATAAAGTTCAAGTAAGCCTTCAATTACTTCAGGGGGATCTTGAAGATCAGCGTCCATTGGAATAAGTGCTTCGCCTGAAGCAACACTTAGGCCTGCGGCGACCGCGTTTTCATGGCCAAAATTACGACTTAAGTTAACAATTACAATATTTGGATACTTTTTTTGTGCTTTTTCAAGTTTTTTTAAGGTTTTATCACTACTTCCATCGTTTACGGTAACGATTTCAAATTCATAATCTTTAAGCTTAACTAAAGTCTTGTTTAAGACTTCTAAAAATGTATCAACCATTTTTTCTTCGTTGTACATTGGAACAATAATAGAAATTTTTTTCATAGCGATATCCTTATACTATTTATATATTGATTATAACTAAAAAGAAGAAAAAAGACCACAATATGTGGTCTTTAAAGGGGGTGGGTAAATTTAAATTTAAATGCTTGGGTAGACAGAAACGCGTTTGCGATTCTTGCCAAGACGTTCATATTTTACAAAGCCATCGACGGTAGCAAAAATTGTGTCATCTTTACCAGCTTTTGCATTTAAACCTGGATAAATTTTCATTCCGCGTTGGCGATATAAAATTGAGCCAGCGGTTGCAAATTGTCCATCACTCTTTTTAGCACCAAGTCTTCTTCCAGCGGAGTCACGGCCGTTTTTTGTTGAGCCAACACCTTTTTTCGATGCAAAGAGTTGTAAATCTAATTTATACATTAAGTTAATTTTCATTTTCTAGAGCCTACCTTTCAAGAATTCTTATGTATTCCCCATACGTTGCTTCTATCGTTTTTAAACTAATAATAAGCGTTTCAAGAACTGTAACATCATGCGTACTAGGAATACTTTTTACTTTAAGACTAACTAAGCCTTCATTAACGATAATCGTAAAGTCGTCAACATTATCTAGGGCATTTAGCGCTCCGATTGTGACAGCACTTACTGCCGCACAAACGAGATCTTGCCCATAAGGTCCACTACTTGCGTGGCCACTAACTTCAAGGGAAGTTAATGCATTATTTTTTGTTTCAATAATTACGTTTACCATTAACTATTAATTGCAGTAATCGTCAAGAGCGTATACGGTTGACGATGACCTAACATGCGTTTTTGCGTCGTTTTTGCTTTGTAAGTAAAAACTTTAATTTTTTTACCAAGTCCATGTTTTTCAACTTTCGCGTTTACTGTTGCTCCTTTAATATAGGGAGTACCAACTTTGCTTTTTTCGTCGTTTATAAAGAGAACTTTATCGATTACTACTTCACTTCCGACTTCCGCATTAAGTTTTTCAACATAAACTTTTTCTCCAACGGCAACTTTTAATTGTTTACCACCGGTTTCAATAACTGCGTACATATGCACCTCCATTAAATATTCACTTTGACTCGCTTAGCAGGTGAGCTTTCGCTACTTATACCTTAGTAATGCGGTTGTAGCTCGTGAGGCGACAACGCGATTAATATATCATAGTTTTATATATAAAACAAGATATAATTGCCGTAAAAATCGTGAGTTTTTAAGAAAATTCGTATTTATTACATGATTAGGAGATTATTTTCACTAAACGAGAAATAATTGTTAGCCCCGATGATGATGTGATCTAGTAAACGAAGTGAGAATTTATCAGCAAGTTTTGAAATTTCTAGAGTAGCTCTTACGTCACTTGTCGAAGGCGTAATTTTTCCGCTTGGATGATTGTGAAGCAAAATAAAGAAATAGCCGTTATTTACAAGGACTGTTCTTACGACTTCAACAACATCAATTTCAAAGCCTTCATCGGTACCTAAATATAGGCGCTCTTGGCGCAAAATTGTGCGCTTACGATCTAGAATTATTACATATAAACTTTCTTTTGTTTCTTGCGATAAACTTTTCTTAAAATAATTCACAATATCAACACTATTTCTTATTTGTTCTTGTTTATTTAAGTAGGCGTTTTCAACACGTTTTCCTAGCGAAAAAGCAGCGATTAAGGCAAGCGCTTTATTCGTACTTAAGCCTTTAGTTTTCATTAAAGATACAGTTTTAATTTTCGAAAGATTAACAAGACCGTTATGCGTTTGTAGTAGCGACTTTGCGATACTTAAAACCGAATGATTTTTAACACCACTTCCTAAAATTATTGCAATAACTTCTTCGTCACTTAGTGCATCTATGCCAAGACGAAGGGCTTTTTCGCGCGGTCGTTCTAGAAGTGGGAGGTCTTTTATTTTTACTTCATTTACTTCCACTCAAAATTAAAACCACCCGGTAGTTTTGCCTTACCTTGGTTAGAACCGTAAAGTTTATAGACAATTGACATAACTAGAGCAATCGTTAAAATCGCCATAATTGCCGCCATTGTGATCGGTTCGCCTCCCTTAACGAGAGCAAGTTCTTCTGTGTTTAGTTTTCTAATCATTTTATCCTCCTAATAATAAATAGGAAGATATGACTAAAATTAGTTAATTATTGTTTAAATTTTCTAATTGTTCGTTAACTTTATGTAGTTGCGCTTTATATGTTTCGTATTTTTCTTTTTCTAAAGCGACTTTTTCTTTTGGTGCTTTTAACAGAAATCCCTTATTACTTAGCATCCCTTCGCTTCGCTTAATTTCTTGTTCTAATCTAGCTTTTTTACTAAGAAGTGAAGTTTTTAAAGCTTCTTTATCAACATCTTTATAAAAGTATATAGAGATATTTTCGATTAAGGCACTAGGTAAGTTAGTGTCTGGTTTACCTAAATGAATCTCATCTACAAACGCGAGTTTGCTAAGTATTTCTACGTAGCTTGATAGATCAAAATCAAGATTGTCGATATAAAGAGCGATTTTCTCGTTCGGCGCGAGATTGTTTTCGTTTTTATAGCGACGAACTTCACTTATTATTTCAATAATTATTGCAACTTCTTTAGCGTATTTTTTATTCGTTAATCGTATCGTTTTTGGATAAGTTTCTTCCATTATTGAAGGAAGGTGTGCGGGTAGCATTAAGTAGAGTTCTTCGCATATAAACGGAGTAAAAGGCGAAAGCATTATTAAAATACTCTTTAACGTATGAATTAAAACGTTAAGTGTCGCCTCTTTTTCTTCTTCACTTTTAATTAGCGTTTTACTCATTTCAATGTAGTTACTACAAAAATCGTTATAAACAAAGTTGTATAAGTATTCACTAGCAAGCCCAAACTTATAATTATCCATATGTTTTTTAACGATATTTATCGTTTCGTTTAAACGTGTAAGAATAAAGATTGAAGCAGGATGAAGCGTTTTTACATCAATTTTACTCGCTTTAAAGTCGCTTGGAACTGTAAGAAGAATAAAACGCGTTGCATTCCAAATCTTATTTAAATAAGTATAAGCAGCGTTAATTTTTTCTAGTGAAAAACGAATGTCTTGACCAGGAGTTGCGGCGGTTGCAAGAAAATAGCGAAGCGTATCGCAACCATATTCATCAATAATTTCCATTGGATCAACGCCGTTTCCTAGGGATTTTGACATTTTTCGCCCTTGTTCATCACGAATTAAACCATGAATTACGCAGTGTCTAAAAGGAACTTCGCCCGTAAAATGAAGCGATTGAAAAATCATTCTACTTACCCAAAAGAAGATAATATCGTAACCTGTTACCATGACGTCAAGCGGGAAAAAGCGTTTAAAATCTTCAGTTTCACTTGGCCAACCTAACGTGGAAAACGGCCATAACGCGCTACTAAACCATGTATCAAGAACATCATTATCTTGAACGTAATTTTCTATATCTTCTGGTGCTTCTTTTTGGACAACAACTTCTCCTGTATGAATATTAGTCCAAGCAGGAATAGGATGTCCCCACCAAAGTTGGCGCGAAATACACCAGTCTTCTGCGTTTTCCATCCATTGTAAAAATGTTTTATTAAAGCGAGATGGGAAAAACTTAACAGCATTTTCCGTTTTTTGATTAGAAATAGCTGCCTCAGCTAGTGGACGAATCTTAATAAACCATTGTTTTGATAAATAAGGTTCAATAATTGCATCACTTCGTTCACTATGACCAACAGGATGAACAATATCTTCAGTTTTTAATAGCATTCCTTGTTCACTCATTTTCTTAAGTAGTTCTTTTCGACATTCAAAGCGATCTAAACCATTAAATTCAAGTGCGAGTTCGTTCATTGAACCATCTTTATTAATACATTTAGGCATTTCTAAACCGTATTTTACACCGATGTTAAAGTCGTTTGGGTCGTGCGCTGGAGTACACTTCATTACACCAGTTCCAAAATCAACCGAAACATAGTCATCAAAAATAAGTGGGAGTTTTTCCCCATTTACTGGGTTAATAAATAGCTCATCTTTATACTTTAAATAGCGTTCATCTTTAGGATTAGCGACTAGACACACGTCTGCAAACATCGTTTCAGGGCGTGTTGTTGCAACGAGTAAAAATTCACTAGGATTATTAGCGCGTAAATATTTAAAGTAGTAGAGTTTTCCGCTTATATCTTTATGGATTACTTCGATGTTAGAAAGCGCGGTCATTTGCACCGGGTCCCAGTTAATAATCCGTTCACCCTGATAAATTAAGCCTTCGTTATAAAGGCGCACAAAAACTTCATTTACAGCATCATTAATACTTTTATCAAGCGTGAATTTTTCCCGCGTATAATCAAGCATTATCCCCATAACTTCCCATTGTTTGCGAATAATATCAGCATGATTTTCTTTCCAAATCCAAGCTTCTTTTAGAAACTCTTCTTTACTCATATCTTTATGGTTAATGCCTTTTGCTCTTAGAGCTGCATCGACTTTAGCTTGCGTTGCAATACCGGCATGATCCATGCCAGGAAGCCACATAACTTCGTAGCCTCTTGTCTTTTTATAACGAGCTAAAATGTCTTGATATGTCGAATCTAGCGCATGGCCAAGGTGGAGAGCACCAGTAACATTAGGAGGGGGAAGGACCATGCTAAAGGTTGGTTTATTACTATTTAAATTAGGCGTAAAATAGCCGCTATCTTTCCATTTAGCGTACTTGCCTTTTTCAATCGTTTTATGGTCATAATTTTTTGGGATTTCTCTCATTTTATCTTCCTCCTAGTAATAAAAAAACGCATGTTAAGGACGAATTATCGCGGTACCACCTTAATTCACATGCGTGCACTCTCTTCTATTAACGCTAGATACGGAAACCTTAGTTTCTTGCTCAGTTACGACCTTCATTAAGTACTTCTAGCTCTTCTTTCACTTTCAAGAGTCGCTAATCTAGGTTGCTTAATTACTCCTTAACTTCAACGCGAGTTTATTTTATCGTATGTAAATTTATATGTAAAGTAGTTACATATATGACTAACTAAAATAAGTGAATTTTATTATTGAATCGTGAATAAATGATCACGAAGTTCATCAAGTTGTTTTTGGTTTTTAATTGAGACAAAAAAGAAATCATTTTCGCTAATATTAAACGCTTCAAGCATATTCTTTTTTGCGGCACTTTTCCCTTTTTGATTTAGCTTATCGCTTTTAGTAAGAACTAGCGTAAAAGGCAAATTAAAGGAAGTAACAAAGTGGAAAAAGTCTAAGTCATCACTACTAGGAAAGTGCCGAGAATCTACTAAAAAACAAACATTTCTTATAAATTCGTTATTTTCAAAGTATTCTTCCATCATTTTCCCAAACGCGACTAAGTCGCGCTTTCCCTTACTTGAATAGCCGTACCCCGGCACATCAACTAAGTAAAATTCTTCATTAATTAGATAGTAATTTAGCAAAGTTGTGTGCCCGGGTTTACTAGAAATATAGGCAAGATTTTTTCTATTCGTTAGCGCATTTATTAGACTACTTTTGCCAACGTTTGAGCGCCCAACAAAAACAATTTCCGGCCTTCTAGGAAGTGGAGCTTCTTTAATGCTAGGCGCACTTTTTATAAACGTTGCACTATTTATTTTTGCCATCTTTTTTTGAGGGTGGAAGTAAGACAAGATCTACGACCTCGCTTACTCTTTCAACAGTAATAATTTTAATTTTATCTAAAACATTACTTGGAATATCACTTAAGTTGCGTTCGTTAGCTTTTGGAATAATAACGGTTTTAATACCAGCGCGAATTGCTCCTAATATCTTTTCTTCTACTCCTCCGATTGGAAGGACTTTACCCATTAGGGAAACTTCACCAGTAAGCGCAATATCGCAGTTTACCTTGCGGTCGGTAAGAACGCTAATTATTCCGACCGTCATTGCTACACCTGCAGAGTTACCATCTTTTGGCGCAGCATCAGGGAAGTGAATATTAATATCGATGTCTTCGAAAATATCTGGATCTATGCCATAATCCGCCGCGAAGCTATGAACGTGTGTCGCTGCGATTTGGCCGCTTTCTTCCATCATTTCTTCAAGATTCCCCGTAACGCGTACGCGGCCTTTACCTTTATAGGTTGTAACTTCAATTGGTAGGATATCGCCACCAATATCGCTAATTACGCAAAGTCCTGTAACAACACCAACTTGAGAAGTTTCTTCTTTCTTATTTTTATAGATTAATTCTTGTCCAAGATAATCACGAACTTCTTTTTCTGTAATCGTAAAGGAAGGATCTTCGTCATTAAGGATACGGACAGAAAGTTTCCTTAAAATCGAAGCAATTTGCTTGGCTAGGCCACGAACTCCAGCTTCAAATGTGTAGTGATTAATAATTTCAAGAATTGCTCCTTCTGTAAACGTAACATTATAGTCATCTAATCCGTGTTCGCGGATTTCGCGAGGAACTAAGTGTTTTAGAGCAATATTTAGTTTTTCATCTTCTGTATAAGGCTTAAGCGTAATTAATTCCATTCTGTCAAGAAGAGGACGCGGGATATTTCTTACTTCATTAGCCGTACATATAAACATAACTTTACTTAAGTCGTAGCTTTCTTCGATGTAGTGATCAACAAACGCCTTATTTTGTTTTGGGTCAAGCGCTTCTAGTAGCGCACTTGCGGGGTCACCTTGGTTACTTACACCCATTTTATCGATTTCGTCAAGTACGAAAACGGGGTTTATCGTCCCAGCTTTTGCCATATTTGCAATAATTGTTCCCGGTTGCGATCCAATATACGTTCTTAAAAAGCCACGAATCTTAGCTTCGTCGTTTACGCCACCTAGAGACGCCTTAACCATTTTTCGGCCAAGGGCGCGGGCAATTGAGATTGCAAGACTAGTTTTCCCAGTTCCTGGTGGACCTGCAAAACAGATAATCGGTGTGCGATTATTTTTCGTCATACGCTTAACTGCAATATATTCAACAATTCTCTTTTTCGGTTCTTGTAGACCATAGTGATCTTCGTCTAGAACTCTAGCGATATTTTCTAAGTCTAGGTTGTCAGCAGTCTCTTGTTCATATGGAAGTTTTAGCATCCAGTCGATATAATCGAGACTTTTTGCTCGTTCGACGTCATTTTTCGATAGACGACGAACTTCCTTTTTAACACGTTTTTTAATGTGAGGAGGATAGTAGTTCTTCTCGAGTTTTTGAAGAATTTCTTCAGCGGTATCAAGTTCTTCATCATCATCTTCATCCGTTTCTTCCGAACTTACTGCTCTTCCTTCGCCTTCGTTTTTACTTCTAATTAAATTTGAAATTTGATCGATTTTACTATCGGTCATTTCATCTTTTAAGTATTGCATTAAAAGTTCAAACGCTTCTTTATACGTTTGTTGTTCTAATAATGCTTGCCTTTGAACGGTGTTATTAATTAGTTCATTACTTACGCGATAAAGAACGTCTTCAAAAGGCATTGTTTCAATATCAAAGCCTTTTAAGAAAAGAATGAGATTTTGACTAGCGTGTGGAATAGTAAGTAGCAAGTCAAGAAGCGATTTTAAGGCTTCTTTTTTGTCAAATTCTTCGGTTGTATCAATTTCGCGTTTACTTACAATAGCGTCAAAATGTTCATCTTCATTCATTGCAATTTCGTGAAGATCAACGCGTTCTAAAGGTAGAAGTCTAACTGTTATATAGTTAGGTCGCATCTTAATTTTTGTAAGTTTTGCAATAACGCCGACTTTATATAAATCGTCGAATTTTGGTTTGTCGTTACGATAGACAATTTGTGTGACGACAACAACAAGTTTATCTTCTCTTTTTTCGCCAGCTAAAATCGCGTTCATCGTAAACGTACGACCACAGTCAAGATCATCCGTATCGTTATGGGGGAAATATACTTGACCACGGGTAATAATTAGCGGATATTTTTCCTTTTTAATGTTATCTTTCATATATCTATCTCCTTAATGAGTTATATTTATACAGTCTCTATATATTATAGAATATAATAACAAATAATTGCGCGTTTATGCTCCTAGTATATAGATTGTTAGAGTTAATAAGAAAAATCCCGAATAATCGGGATTTTCTTAAATAATATGAATCTTACTTAGTTATTGTTATTTGCTAAGACATCAAAAATCATTTTGCGTCTTATATCATCATGGAGGCGTTCAATATTTTCGCCGAGGAGCTCGCGAATTTGTGCTTCTTCCATCTTGTATTGCATCGCCATTTTTGCGATTTCAAAATCAAGAATTTCATCAGTAACATTAATTTCTTCGCGTTTTCCGATTTCATTAATAATTAAGTAGTTATCAATATTCTTTTTCGCGTCTTCGCGCATTTGTTTTTCTAACTCTTCTTCTGTTTGACCTGTAGTCTTTAAGTACGTTTCTAAGTCAAGACCTTGTTGGGCTAATTGAGAAGTTAGAGTATTTTTCATATATTCAACTTCATTATCAACAATTTGCGGCGCAAGCGTGATTTCTGAGTTTTCACGGACATTAGCGAGAACTTTATCGATATAACGTTGTTTTTCTTCTTCGTGAAGTCTGTGATCGATTTCTTCAAATAAGTGCATGCGAAGTTCGACAAGATTTGTAACGTTAGGAATATTTAGTTCTTTTGCAAATTCGTCATCAGCTTCAGGAACTTCCTTAACTTTAACTTCGTGAACTTTTACTTTGAAAACTGCATCTTTTCCTGCGAGTTCTTCAACATATTGTTCAGGGAATGTGACTTTAACATCGACTTCATCTTCGGCTTTCTTGCCAACGAGTTGTTCTTCAAAGCCAGGGACAAATTGTCCGCTTCCTAACTCTAAACTAAAGTTTTCGGCTTTTCCGCCTTCAAATGCTTTTTCATCAATAAAGCCTTCAAAATCGATTACGACCGTATCACCTAGTTCGGCTTCGCCTTCTTTTAAAACAAGATTAGCGTTTTGTTCTAAAAGTTGATGGAGACGCATATCAATTGCGTTTTCGTCAACACTAACTTCTTCGTGGCCAATTTCTAAGTCCTTATAAGCGCCAAGTTTAATTTCGGGGGCGACAATAAGTTTATAAACGATTTCTAGTTCGGTGTCACTTAGTTTTTGGACGTCAAAGGTTGGTTGAACTAGAGGAATTAATTCATGTTCGTTAATTACTTTAATATAAGCGCCTTCAACAGCGTATCTTAGAGCTTCTTGAAAGATCTTTTCTTGACCGATTTCTTTTCTAGCTAAATTTTCGGGAGCTTTACCTTTTCTAAAGCCTTTAACGGTAACGTTTTCTGCTAGTTTTTTAAAAGCTTTTTCTTGTTCTTTAGCCCATTCTTCACTAGTAAAAGTAACGACTACTTCTACTTGCGATTCTGGTTTTCTTACTACTTTACTTTCCATATCTATTCTCCTTTTTTAGGTTATCTTATTAATTGTATCAAAATTAGACACATAGTAATAGTAAATTGCCTATAAGGCAACTTTAATTGAAATTAAATGCGTTTTTTGTATGAAAAATTAATTAACAATCTTAAGAAATTTTAAAAATTCTTCTTCTTTTAAACTAAATTTTAAACAATCTTCTTTTATATTAAGTTCAGGTTCAAGATACATTTTCGCTCGTACATAAAGCATTGGTAAAATTTGATTTAATGTATCTTTTGTAATCGTATCCGGGTAGTTGTTGAACAAGTACAAATTAAGAACTTCATCCATTAAGCGATTAATCGTGACGTTTTTACTGTATTCACTAATTTGTTTTCTTAATTTAATTACTTCTTCATTTGTAAACGGGTCTTCTAATAAGGAAGGATTAACGCTTATCTCTTTATTGTCTAAATTAGTCGTAAAAGGATGATTAATTTCTAAGTAGCTAGCAATAACTAGGGCATAGCGCTTGATGCTGTCACTTTTTTGATGTGATAAAACTATTTTAAAAAGGTCTAAATCATCCTTTTTGTAGTTGTCTTTTAGGTAATTAAGTGCGAAAAATGCCCGTTGTTCATCACCTAATAAATAATTTCTTAGCGTTTCCTTACTAAAGGCATCTTTTTTCTCATCTTTTAAAGATGTTTCAATAATTTCACTAGCTCTATTACGAAGATATAATTCGACTTCGACACTAATTAAAGGTAGAGCCTGATATTTTTTAATTGCTTCGATTGCAGCGAATTTATTGTTATTTGCTAGATGAATATCAATTTCTTCTTTAATTAAAAAAAGCGGATCAACGCTTAGTAAATATTCGCTATTTTTATTTAATAAAGAAAGAGCCTCGCTAAATTTGCCATCTTTTTTTAGCGAATTTATGGTTTCTTTTAACTTATTTAGATTGACTTTTGTGCTCATAATTATTTCAAAATGATTATAACATTATTTAGAAAGAAAAATATCAAATTCCTAGGTTTATTAACGTAAGAATTTGATATTAGTGGCGTCCCCGGAGCGATTCGAACGCGCGACCCACAGCTTAGAAGGCTGTTGCTCTATCCAGCTGAGCTACGGGGACGTTGCTTTCTTATATTACATTAAAAAAAAACTAAATTCTATTACAAGTTAATTATCTTCTAATTCTTGCACTTTTTTCATTACTTCTTTAGCGACATTTTCCGGAATAATTTGCGTTAAATCTTCTAATGTTGCCTTTTTTAACATGTCTAGTGTTGGATAGGCACTAAGCAAACGTTCTTTTCTTCTTATACCAAGTCCCTTAACATCATCGAACAGTGATTCAAAAAACGATTTTGAGCGTTTTTTGCGGTGCGAGGTGATCGCAAAGCGATGAACTTCATCTTGCATTTGCATAAGCAAGAAAAAGCGTTTATCGTTTTTTTCAAATAAAATTTCTTTTCCGTCTTCACGAATTAGACCTTTAGTTTGGTGTTTTTCGTTTTTTACAAGACTTGCAATCGCAAAAGGAAGATTAAGCGCCTCTTTTACTTCTTTTGCCTTATTTAGTTGCCCTAAACCCCCATCAACTAAAAGTAAATCAGGCATATTTTCTTCGTTTTTTTGTTTTCTTTTATAGTGCCGCTCTAAAACTTCTTTAATTGAAGCGTAATCATCGCCTTCGTTTTCTTTTGAAATTAAGTACTTGCGATAAAGTTTTTTGTTACGAATTCCATTAATAAACGTAATTACAACACCAAGTGCGTCACTTCCGTAGAGATGAGCGATATCGACTAAATCGATGTGGCTAAGGTGAGGGACATCAAGTTCTTTTGCTAGATCATCAAGAAGCGCAATTTTATCGGTGCGTAAATTATTTGTCGCAAAAAATTGTACAAGCCGTTCATCAACGTTTTTCCTTGCTAAAACGAGTAACTCTTTTTTCTCACCTTTTTTAGGAGAAATAATTTCAGTATTTAACATTAATTTAAGTTGTTTAATTACTTCATCATTACCAATAATTATTTGCTTAGGTAGAGGGTTATGATCATAAAACTCTAAAATTAGTCTCGGTAAGGCATCTTCAATGTCTTCGCTAAGACTATTAATAAAGTAATCATCTCCTAATAGTCTTCCGTTTCGATAAAAGAATACGCCGAGTGCTAAATAGCCATCACGAACAATAAAGGCAAAAACATCTTTGTCGACTTTGTCTTGAATTTCACTATATTGAACACTTGTGATGTGGTCAATTGAACTAATTAGCTCGTGATATTCTTTTGCTCTTTCATAAGCAAGAAGTTCGCTAGCTTCGTTCATCTTTGTAACGAGTTCTTTTCTAATATCACTTACATCGCCATCTAAGAAACGCAAAATATCTTTACGGATTATATTTTTTTCAGTTTCTTCAATTTCATTAACGCAGTAGCCTAGACACTGATCTAGATGATAGTAAAGGCACACATTTTTCGGTAAAACCCTGCATTTTTGCGTTGGAAATATTTTATTTATTAAATTCACGATGTCGTAAGCATACGTCGAACGAGGATAAGGACCATAGTGATAATAGTCTTTATTTTTTGTATTACGCGTGATGTTTACGATTGGCTTACCAGTTTTGCTTATTGCAATGTAAGGGTAGTGAGCATCATCGCGAAGCATAATATTGTAGCGAGGGTAGTGCGTTTTAATTAGATTCATCTCTAAAATTAACGCTTCTTTTTCGCTATTTGTAAGAATAAAATCAACATCAGTGACTCTATTTACCATCGCTTTAACTTTGCCAACCTGTGGACGAGTAAAGTATTGTAAAACGCGGTTTTTTAAGTTATTTGCCTTGCCGATATAGATGATTTTTCCGTACTTATCTTTAAAAATGTAGACACCGCTACTTTCACTAATGAGTGCTAATTTAGTTTTTAAGATATCGTTCATTTAAACTCCACAATAGTAGCCCCTGCGTTACTACTTCTTTCACCTTTTTCAAAGTGAAAATTATCGACAAAAGGTAGTGTTTTTAAATATTGATGAATTGCATTTTTAAGTGCCCCACTTCCAAATCCATGAATTACTCTTACACTTTTATAGTTATTAAGGAGTGCTTTATCTAAATATAGTTCAAGTTCATTTAGGGCATCGCTAACGCGATAACCTATAAGATTTATGCTTGGTCCAACTGATTCTTTTTGGTTAGAAACATAAATTGGCACCCTTTTTGTAGGCTTTTTCTTGTTTTCTGGTTTAGCAGCGTTAGTTAAATCACTAGTTTTAACGGTCATAATTCTTTTGTTCTCTAGTGTTAACTCGGCACGTTCTCTTGTTAGTCTTGTAACTTTTCCAACTATGTCTAGCGGGACAATTCTAGCGTAATCACCAACTTTTCCATCAAAGGGTGGATTTTTAACTTTTAATTCCGCTTTTCGTGTTGGAACTTTAGCTTTTAATTCAATTATTTCATGAGGTTTTAGATTACCTTTATGAGCTTCTTCTAAAATTAAACTTAATTCTTTATTAACGCGTTCAATTTCTTTTTCTACTGCCTTATCGGCTTCTTTTAATATCTTTTGCTTTTCTTCAATTAAAGTTCTATTTAACTTTTCTTGTTTTTCTATTTCCTTACTAAGTTCTTCTTGAGTGAGTTCTAACTTGTCTTTTAGGGCTTCATTTTCTTTAATTTCTTTTTGCAACTTATTTAAAAGAGCATCGACCGATAAATCTTTTTGATCTTCAATAACATCTTTAGCGCCACCAATTACATCGTCACCTATTCCATAGCGACTTGCAACTTCTAACCCATAACTTTGTCCCGGTAGACCTTGGCGGAAAATATACGTCGGTGAAAGTGTTTCTTCATCAAATAACATCGAAGCATTTATTGATCCAACGTTATTTGCAGCATAATTTTTAAGTTTATTAAAGTGCGATGATACGACTGTTATACAGCCTTTTTTTCTTAATTCTTCGCATATTGCAATCGCAAGAGCTTCGCCTTCAAGTGGTGAAGTACCAGTTCCAAGTTCATCAAGAAGCACTAAGTCATGTTTCTTAGCATTAGCTAAAATAAAAGCAATATTTTGCATATGACCGGAAAAGGTTGAAAGATTATCACTAAGTGATTGTTGGTCGCCTATATCAACGTAGACGTTTGGAAAATAACCTAGTTTTGGCGGCGTACTTACTGGAATCATTAGCCCCATTTGATTCATAATTACAAGTAGGCCAATAGTTTTTAAAACAACCGTTTTCCCGCCAGCATTAGGGCCAGAAATAATAATTAAATGGTTTTCTTCATCAAAGTTAAACGAGTTTGCAACGACTTTATTTTTTGGAATTAAAGGATGACGTGCATCTTTTAAATGTATTTCGTTTCTGTTACTAATCGATGCAATAAAGCCATCCATTTCTCTACCAAGTTGTGCCTTTGCAAAAAGAAAATCGAGCCTTCCGATTAGTTCGTTATTTTTAAGTAAAATATCGGATTTAGCTGCAATTTGCTGGGTTAAGTATGTCAAAAGGCGGTTAATTTCAATTAGTTCATCATTTTTTAAGGCAATTAATTCATTATTTAAGGCAACAATAACTTCCGGTTCAATAAAGACAGTTTGACCTGAACTTGAGACATCATGAATGATGCCACTTATACTTTTTTTAAAGCCACTTTTTACAGGAATTACATAGTGACCGTTTCGCATCGTTAAGTTATCGCCTGTAAGTAACTCTTCATGTTGAATTAAAATTGCGTTAGCTTCTCTTGTTATTTTTTCAGTTAATGAATTTATTTTTTGGCGAATTTTGTAGAGTTCTTTACTTGCTTTATCGTTAATCATTAAAGAAGGACTAATAATTTTTGTGATTTTTTCTTCAAGTTCTTCTAATGTTTCAAAGGCAAGAGTAAATTCTTTTAAAAATGGAAATCCTTCTAATTTAGAACTAAAGAAGCCTAAAAGTTTTCTAACATTTATTAAATCGCCTAAAACGTTATTAATTTGTGCAATTGTTAGCGTTCTTCCTTTCTTAGCTTCTAAGATTATTTCACTTAAATCTTCCGAACTACTTATTGGAGGACGATTAAATTTAACTAAAAAGCGAAAACATTCATCAACCTTAGAAAGTTCGCTTTCTAGGTCTTCTTTTGGAATAAAAGTGTCAAGATTTTCAATAAGAAAAGTTCCGCGTCTTGTCATCGCGTAAACTTTTAATTTGTTAATGATTTCATTAAAGCCTAAGGCAGTTAAAGTCTCGTTCATACCTAAATTTTACCACAGTCGCAAAATAAGACACCACGTTTCATTTTATGTTAAAATGAATTAGTCATGGAAACAGTAAGTATTAACGTAAGTCTAGATAAAATCGCGGCTTTAAAAGATGAGTATCTAATGTATTCGCTTCCTCCCAAAGGTGATTACGTTATTTTTTATGCCAAAAAAGATAATCTAACGATAAGAATTTTTGATCGCGCGAAACGTGATAAAGATTACTTAAAAGTTGTGTTTCAAGGCGAAAATGCAAGGGAAGTCGCGCAAAATTGGGGTGAAATTAACGAGAAAAAAGAAATAATTATTCCAAAAGACTACGTAAACACTAACAAACAATACGGAAGTGATGAAGTTGGTTTTGGTGACTTCTTTGGTCCTTTAGTCGTCGTTGCTGCATATTGCGATGATAAGGCATTAGATATTATTCATAAATTTGATATTAAAGATTCAAAAAAATTAACCGATGATTATATTTGGACAATTGGACCGTATTTACTTGAAAATATCACGTATAGCGCTAATGTCATAGACAACAAAAAGTATAACGAACTTATTGAAAGTGGTTATAACATGAATAAAATTAAGGCAATGCTACATAACAATGTCCTAAGATTAGTTCAAAATAAGGTAGGCACGCCTTATCCAATGTTTGTTGATAAATTTGTAAATAATAAAAAATATTTTGAATATTTAGAAAGCTCTTCTATTGTTATGAAAGACATTACCTTCCAAGAACGCGGCGAGGCTTATTACCCAAGTATTGCGCTAGCTAGTGTTATCGCTCGCTATATTTTTCTTAAAAAAATGGCTGCACTAAATAAACGCTTTAAGGAAGAAATTCCTTTTGGTGCGGGAAAGAAAGTTGATGAGTTTGCCTTGCATTTTTTAAAAAAACACGGCAAAACCGCGTTAGATGAAATAACTAAGCATAATTTCGGTAATTATAAAAAACTATTCCTTTAGTTCTAAAATATTTAAAATATCTACAAAATGTTTTGGCAAATCACTCGTAAACGTTACGAGTTTTTTTGTTGTTGGATGAAGAAAACTTAATTCTTTAGCATGTAGTAGTTGACCGCCTTTGTAAATATTTTGTCTTCCTCTTCCATAGAGTTCATCACCGACAAGGGGATGATTAATATAAGCAAAATGGACACGAATTTGATGAGTTCTACCAGTAACTAAACTAATTTCAACAAGCGTAAAACCTTTATAACGTTCCAAAACTTTAAATTTCGTAATTGCTTCTTTGCCTTCTTCTTTATCGATTACCATCTTTAAGCGATGCGTTTTTGATCTTCCAATCGGGGCAATTATTTCTCCCATGTCTTCTTTAATCTCCCCAACAACAAGGGCGACATAGCGCTTCTCAACCTCGCGCGATGCAAAAGCTTTTGCAAGTTCTTTGTGTGCTTCATCATTTTTACAGGCTACGATTAAACCGGAAGTTAATTTATCAAGACGATGAACGATTCCTGGACGTTTAACGCCATTTATTGTACTTAAATCATCACAGTGGGCTAAAAGAGCATTAACTAACGTTCCTTCATCATGTCCAGGATGCGGATGAACGACCATTCCAACTGGTTTATTT
Source organism: Bacilli bacterium (assembly GCA_050952805.1). Lineage (GTDB taxonomy): Bacteria > Bacillota_I > Bacilli_A > RFN20 > CAG-826 > JAAYSA01. The sequence continues at coordinate 198,937 of JBMNLM010000001.1, forward strand.
ACGACGATAATATCTTTATCCTCATAAATTATATCTAAAGGAACGGCTTCTTTTTTAGGAGCATTATCTTCTTTAATTTGAAGTTCTTTATAATTAATAATGTCGTTTTCTTCTAAGCGATAAGAAGGTTTAGGAGTTTTTCCGTTAACGCTAACAAGGTGTAAATCAATCATTTTTCTTACGTGATTTCTTGATACATTAGCTAACTTTTCCGTAAGAAAAACATCAAGCCTTTTTGAGGCATCATTTTCATTTACAATTAAGGTTTTGTATTCGCTCATTTTTTTAAATGTTATTTTTCGTTGACACTTTGGTTGTCACTATTTCCATCGACTTTTTCGCCGTTTTTACTAATTACAGTTTCGGTATATTCAGCTTCAATTACTTTTGGTTTCTTACTCTTATTATCATCAACAAAGACTAGGACAATAAGTGCGATTAAGCCTAGCGTTAAACACATATCTGCAAAGTTGAAGTTAGCAAAAAACGGCACATAAATAAAGTCAACAACACCTGCTGTCCCGGTAATAAGGCGATAAAATGCACGATCAATTAAGTTTCCTATCGTTCCACCAATTACAACCGCCCAGACGACTTTATGGGCAGTATTTAACTTGTTACGGTTATATATTCGATAAAACAGCATCGCGATTGTCGCAAAAAGTGATACTAACATTAGGGAAACGATATTTCCATCCATCATTGAAAAAGCGCCACCAGTATTTCGAATGTATTTAAACTCAAGAACACCAGGAATAACAACGACATCCCACTTATAAGTCATCGCTAAAATCTTTAGGACTTGATCTAATAAAACTAGAACAAAAATTAACCAATAAAACGAGTAGAAAAACTTTTTAAACTTTTCTTTCATTGACAATTTATTCCTTTAAACTTTCTATAACTTCGTGACATCTTTCGCAAATGAATTCGCCATCAATTTCAACTCCTTCATGGCGATAATTCCAGCAACGCGAACACTTCTTACCGCTACTTAGACTAACTTTAGTTTCGCCGTCTTTACTTAGAATAACATTACTAACAATAAATAAGCGAGCAAGTTCAGCTTCATCTAGTTTACTAAATTCTTTAAAAAGCGCTTCATCCTTTACAACGAGTTCTAGCGATGCTTCTTGACTACTACCAATTAAGTCTTTTGCTCTAGCTTGTTCTAGTTTTACTAAAACTTCATCACGTAAACTAAGGAATTTTTTGTATAAAGTTAACTTTTCTTCATCTAAAGAAGGATTTAACTTTGGAAAATCTGTTAATTGAACATTAAGTTCGTGCTTTTCTAAAGGTGTAGCTAAGTACACTTCATTCATCGTAAACGATAAAATCGGTGCGAGTAATCGCGTTAATGAAGATAAGACGCGATAAATTACTGCTTGCGAACTTTTTCTTCTTGGACTATCAAATTTTTCGCAATATAAGATGTCTTTTGTAATATCTAGATAAAAACTAGACATATCTATCGTTAGGAAATTAACAATTGTAGCGACGCCATGAGCATAATCATAATTTTCAAAGTCTTTAATTACTTTATTTTCAACTTCCGCTAACTTTGCAAGAATAAGCGTATCAATAAACGTTGTAACGTTAACTTCATCTAAACTTTCAGCGATAAAAGGACGATCACCATCTTGCAAGTTACCGAGCATAAATTTAAACGTGTTTCTAATTTTGCGGTAAACTTCAGCGACTTGTTTTACGATGCCTTCACTAATGCGAGTATCGTTTTGATAAGCAACGGTTCCGGCCCAGAGTCGTAAGATATCCGCACCGTAAACTTTAGCGATTTTACTAGGATCAATGCCGTTTCCTTTACTCTTACTCATCTTTTCCCAGTCTTCATCCATTACAAAGCCGTGTGTTAAGACGTGTTTAAATGGGGCTTTTCCTTCTTTTGCAACACCTAAAATAAGTGAAGCATTAAACCAACCACGATATTGGTCACTTCCTTCTAAATATAAATCGGCAGGATAAGGAAGGCCGCCTTTAACTAATACACTAATGCTAGAGGAGCCACTATCAAACCAAACGTCCATAATATCGGTCTCTTTTGTAAATTTACCATTAGGAGAATTGGGATTAGTATACCCTTCAGGAAGTAAATCTTTAACATCAGCATCAAACCAAATATTTGTGCCGTGTTCTCGTACTAATTCGATAATATGATCAAAGACTTTCTCTTCCATAATTGGCGTTCCATCTTCGTTATAAATAATTGGAAGCGGGACACCCCAAACACGTTGACGGGAAATACACCAATCAGCACGATCTTTAATCATGTTATGCATTCTTTGTTTACCCCAACTTGGTGTCCATTTAGCTTTATCAATTTCGCTAAGTAAGACACTTCGAATTGGCTCAAGTGTTGCAAACCATTGCGGAGTCGCGCGGAAAATTAAGGGTTTTCCTGTTCGCCAGTCGTGCGGATAGCTGTGCGTTATCGTTTCGGCAAATAAGAGTAAATCTTTCTTTTTTAAGTCTTCTAAGATGACTTTATTTGCATCTTCATAAAATAAACCTTTGTATTGATTAGCTTCGCTCGTAAAATATCCCATTTCGTTTACGGGGCAAAGGATATCTAAACCGTATTTAACACCAACATTATAGTCATCAAGTCCGTGACCTGGAGCGGTGTGAACTGCACCAGTTCCAGTTTCTTTTGTAACGTGTTCGCCTAAAATTACTAGCGATTCACGATTAAATAAAGGATGACTTGTTTTAATATATTCAAAATCTCTACCTTTATATTCTTTTAAAAGTTTAAGTTCAACACCGAGTTTAGTAGCAAATTCACTAGCTAAATCGGTAAGTAAGATAATTTTTCCAAAGGGACTATCATAGAGCCCATAGACAAATTGTGGGTGAACAGAAATCGCAAGGTTTGCAGGCAATGTCCAAGGAGTTGTCGTCCAAATGACAAATGATGTATCGCTATCTAGCACACCTTTTCCATCAGTTACAGGAAATTTTACGTAAATTGCATCGCTATTTACGTCTTTATATTCAATTTCAGCTTCTGCTAGAGCCGATTCACTACTTGGCGACCAATATACTGGTTTTAAGCCACGGAAAATTAGTCCGTCAAGTGCCATTTTCTTAAAGACTTCAAGTTGCGTCGCTTCGTAATCTTTTGTAAGAGTTAAATAAGGATTTTTAAAATCTCCAACTAAACCAAGGCGACGAATTTGTTCTTTTTGAATATTAACTTGTTTATAAGCATATTGTTCACAAAGTTTACGAAATTCACTAACGCTCATTTTCTTGCGATCTACGCCAGACTTTGTAATTTCATGTTCAATTGGAAGACCATGCGTATCCCAACCAAAAATAAAGGGAGTATCGTATCCTTGCATGTTTTTAAAACGGACAATAAAGTCTTTTAAAATCCTATTTAACATATGGCCGCAGTGGATGTTGCCGTTTGCGTACGGCGGCCCGTCATGAAGAACAAACATTTCTTTACCCGCTTGCTTTTCGCGCATTTTTGCGTATAAATCAATGTCTTTCATTTCTTTTACCCACTCGGGTTCTTTTTGATTTAAATTGCCGCGCATCGGAAATGATGTCTTTGGCATTAGTAGTGTTTCTTTTAGTTCCATTTTCACTTACTCCTTTATTAATGATAAAAGCGTCCATCTAAGGACGCTTTTCTAGCGTGGTACCACCTTAGTTCGATATTAAGATAATATCGCACTTATTCATGCATTTTAACGCGTGCCAGCGGACAAGTCTACTATTATTTCTTTTGTCACTTCGAAGTGATACTTACTTATTTTCTCTTACTAGTCTTTCACCATCCACTAGCTCGCTATAAAGGAATTTATAAGTAAGCGTGTCTTCTTCAACGTTTTAAATGTAATTTTTAGTGATTATCATCACTTTCTAGTGTGTTTTTAAGAAAGTCAGGCAAGATGTTAAATTCGTTTTCTTTTTCTTCTTCCCTAGTTTCGCTTTCTTCATCTGCTTCGTCGCTACTAAACGTCGTTGTAGGTTGCGGACGAACAAAAGTTTGTGGTGTCGGAACGGCTTGAAAGTCAATTTCTTCTTCAAAGTCACTTGCGATAACTGAAACTAAAATTGCATCTTCAAGAAGTTCATTAATCGAGACACCAAATTTAATATCAATATTATTGCCACTAGTTTCAATAATAGAGTTTACTGTATCTTGCGCTTCATATAGCGAAACATTAGTTCCGCATGTTACGTGCACAATTGCTTTTTTCGCCCCTTTCATTGAGGCTTCTAGAAGCGGGCTATTTATTGCAGATTGTGCGGCTTTCTTAGCTTTATCTTTTCCAGTACCCATTCCAAAGCCAATAAGGGCAACGCCACTATCTTTTAGTGTATTTTTTACATCAGCGTAATCTAAATTAATAACCGCTGGCATTAAAATTAAGTCAACAACGGTTTTTACAGATTGTGCTAAAACTTTATCACTTTCACTAAAGGCATCGCCAATTGGGTTATTGCCGCTTACCATTAGTAATTTATCGTTACTTACTACAATTATTGAATCAACGACATCACGAAGGTTATTCAAACCTTCAACAGAATTTGCGATACGTTTTTTTCCTTCAAATGTAAAGGGACGCGTAACAATAGCAATCGTAAGAGCACCAGCTTTTTTTGCAATACTTGCAATAATTGGAGAAGCTCCTGTTCCTGTACCGCCACCCATTCCAGCAGCGATAAAGACTAAATCAGCACCTTCAACAATTTTTTCAATTTCTTCGCGGCTTGCTTCTGCGGCTTGAGCACCGACACTTGGTTCGCCACCTGCGCCTAATCCGTGCGTAATTTCTTCGCCAAGTACGAGACGATTTCTCGCTTTTGAAGTTGCAAGTGCTTGTTTGTCAGTGTTCGCAACCCAAAAAGTAACGGAATCAATTTGATCATCAATCATTCGATTGACCGCGTTATTTCCGGCACCGCCGACACCGATGACGACGATTTTTGCAACTGGTTCAAAATTGTCTAATTCTACCATGATATTTCCTAGTCCCTTCTTTTGTTATTGTCTAGAAAGTGTCCCAACGTCACTTTGTTCATTTCCAATTTGTTCAAAATAATCTTCGTAACTTAAAATTAGTCCAAGACACGTCGAATAACTTCCATGTCTTGCCCCCATAATATTAATCTTAATCACTTCTGGGTTAATTAAGCTATCACCTTCACTAATTAACGTTTTAAAGCCATTAAGATGTACGCCTCCGCCAATAAAGTAGCGAGGATACGTGTTATTAGTCGTATTAATGTTATATCTTACTTTCATCGCTGTTATTGCTTCGTTTAAACTACTCTTATACGTTTTAAAGAATTCTTTAATAACTTCGTTTAGGTCATTTTGATAAATTTCTTTTTGCTCGCCGCTAGGAAGAACGAATGGTTTTACAAAACGATTTTTTCTTAAATCGTAGCCATAATATTCTTTTAGCGCTTTTGCATCTTCAAAACTTATTCCAAGGCGAGCACTAATTAATTTTGTTAAATCATTACTTCCTACACCAAGAAACGACGTAAAGTAGAGTTTATCTTGGTTAATAAAGGAAATTGTCGTTACTTTTGCGCCAAAATCGATTAAGAAATATGTTGAAGGTAGCGACATCGTTTCTTGAAGTAAACTCATAAGTGAATACTCACTAACAAACGATTTTGTAATGTTTAGACCGCTACTCGTTACGACGCTTGTAACGCGTTCATAAATTTCTAAGGGAAGTAAATAAACGACACAATTTATTTTTAAACTCGTCGTTACTTCATTAATTGGCGACTTTTTAAACGTTCTTCCGTCGTCAAGAACGTAGCTATCGGGAACGATATTAATAACTTTTTTATCGCGAAGATTTACCATATTCGTTTCGCAATTTTTGCGAATCATCGTAAATATGCTTTTAATATCGCGATTTGCGATTTTTCCGCCTTCACCAAATATTGGCGTAACTGGGCTATCGCTATAAACGGCTAGATCAATACTAGGAATACCTAAGATGACGCTATCAATTTTAATGTTTAGCGTACCCTCCGCCTCAGCAATAAGATGTTTTATCCCCTTTTCAATTTCGCTAAAGTCGTCAGTTTCGTTATCTAAAATATCAACATTAACAAAATACGTTCCAGCATAAAGAATTGTCGGACGGTTATTTAATTTATAACCAACGACAAGTTTTACCGCGTTACTACTAATTTCAAGCGCACTAATAGGTGTAGCCATTTTTTCTCCTAATATCGATATATCGATATAATTTTAGTATATCCGCACTAAAATAACAACGAAAACAAGCAAAAATGCGACATTTTCTCGCTTTTTTTACGAATTTAAGAAAAAGCCGGCGAGGGACCGGCTTTTCCCAAAGAAAGGAAAGAAAGGAGAAATATTAATTAAGACTTTCACTAGTTATAACTTCGCTTGTCGTATGGGCTCTTTGTACTTGCCCTCTACTTTCAGCAATTTTAATTGGGATAACAACGGCAAGACCAATTGATAGTAAAAACAAAATCGCAATCGAGGCTTTTTTTGCTCGATAGTAGGTTGCCTTTCTGTTTGTTTTTACTAATTTGTCACGCATTGTTTCCTCCTTCTGAGCGAGCAATGACACGTAATTTTGCGCTTTTTGCTCTTGGGTTTTTGTTTATTTCTTCATTACTTGCAACAACGACTTTGTTGCGATTTACAAGAATATATGGGTATTCTTTTGTTGAACCATTTTTATTTGGATACTTATTTGGGACAATAATTTTTCCAATTTCTTTAAATGTATTTTTTACGATTCGGTCTTCAAGACTATGGAAACTAATGACAACAAGTCTTCCATTTGGTCCTAGCGCCTTTAGCGCTTCTTTTAAAACGACTTCTAATCTTTCAAGTTCGTCATTTACTTCAATACGAAGGGCTTGGAAGATTGTTTTAGCAGGATGACCTTGTTTTTTTAGTTCTCGAGCTGGAAGAGCTTCTTTTATAACATCGACGAGTTCAAGTGTCGTTGTGATTGGTTTTTCTTCGCGTTTTGTAACAATTGCTTTAGCAATTTTATTAGCGTATTTACATTCACCATATTCGGTGAATATTTTGCTAAGTTTTTCTTCGGGGTAAGTATTAACGATAATTTCTGCGGTTAAGTGGTTGCGTTTTTGATCCATCCGCATGTCTAGCGGTCCATCATAGCGATAGCTAAATCCGCGAATTGGAGTATCAAATTGTGGACTACTTACACCTAAGTCAAGCAGGATTCCATCAACTTGCTTAACTTTATAAAACTGTAAATAGTCGTTTAGTGTCGTAAAATCGTCGTTAATTAGCGTGAAGTTGTTACTAACTTTACTTAAGACTTTACGGCTTTCCTCAATCGCTTCGATATCTTTATCAAAGGCATAAAGATGACCGTTAGGGATACGCTTAAGGATTTCTTTACTATGTCCTCCTCTTCCTAGCGTTAAGTCAATAATCGTGCTGTCGTCTTTTAGATTTAGAAACTCAAGAACTTCGTCTAGTAAGACAGGAACGTGTTTGCTACTCATCATATCTCCCTAAGAGATTTGCAATATCTGATAATTTAGTTTCGTTTTCGCCTAAATACGTGTTCCAAGTTTTTAAATTCCAAATTTCAAAGTGATCATTAACACCAACGACAACGACTTCTTCTTCAATTTTGTAAGTATCGATCGTTGCTTTTGGGAGAAGTAAGCGACCGACTTTATCAATCTCAAGTTCGACAACGGAAGAGAGGACTAGACGAATAAATGTTCGATCGTTTTTGTTATGGAACGAGTATTTTTGTAACTCAGCGGTATAGGCTTCGAAACTTTCTTTTGTGTAAATTGAAACACAACCTTCAAATCCTCTAAGTAAATAGAGTTCGTCGCCCTTTATTTCTTTGCGAAATTTTGCAGGAATCATAAGGCGACCTTTTGCGTCTAATTTATGATTAAAAGTTCCTAAAAACATGTTTACCACTTTCTCCCACTTGTTGCACATTCATTATAAGAAAAAGACCTTATTTTGTAAAGGTAAAATTCGGTTTTTTTCTAGACTTTTTTTAATAATAAAAAACGAAGCGATGTTAAGGCTTCATTTTCTAAAATTAATTTTTAAAATTTTATTCGATTATGTCTTCTAAATCGGCAAATGGGCGGTTTTTGCTGGCTATTTCACTTAAATACTCGTCTTCGCTAATATGTTTTGTCTCTTGTTTTTTTAGAATTTCTTTGTAATTTGGATGAACAATTTTTTGCGGTAAATTTAAGACAATTAGACCAGTGATGTAGGGCAAAATATCAAAGACGGGATTCTTAAGATAAAAGATGTCTTTTTCTTCGTCATCGATATCATTATCAAGACTAAAATAAATTGTTTCAAAAAAATTAATCACTTTATCAAAAGGCTCATACGTATAGTCGCAATGAAGTCTAAGCGTAAACTCCCCGTCTATATCAACGCGATAAAGATGATCTTCCCCATAAGTTAAGTCGATAATTACGTCACCATGAGGAATCGAAATAATCGAAGGATGATTAGGTAATTCTTCTTTTAAAAATTCAATATCTTCTTCAATCGTTAAGGGAACATTCCCTACACGATTTAAATTAATCATTAACATTTTTTTACTCTCTTAAAGTCGTATTAAATTTCTTTTCTAGCGTTAGGCGAACTTGTTTATCTAATTCGCTAATTTCTTTTTCTTCTAATGTGTGGTCGCTAGCTTGATAAATGACATTAATCGCGATTGATTTACGGTTTTCACCAAGTTTTTCGCTACGATATATATCAAAAACCGCAACATCTAAAATTAGTGAGCGATTAATGCTTTTTATTGTTGAAACAATTTCTTCTACGCTTACTTCTTCGCTTACTACAAAAGCAAAATCGCGACTTACGGAAGGATATTTAGGAATATCAGTCATCGTTATTTGGCTAGTTTTTACGTTTAGAATCAATCCTAAGTCGAGTTCAAGTGCAATAACACGCGTTTTTGCAAAGTTATTATCGCTTAAATAGTTAGGATGAAGTTCACCTAGAACTCCGACAAGTTTTTTATCAACATAAACTTTCGCGCTTCTATATGGATGAAATTCTTCTTCACTAGAATCTAGTGTTTTAAATACATAGCGACTTTTACTAATTCGTAAATATTCAAAAAGCCCTTCAACAATTCCTTTTGCATCATAAAAGTCGTAAGGTCTTGTTTGTAGTTGATCTTGTGTTAATTTATCACCAACAAAAACGACACCTAAGTGAATCGTGTTTTTGTCTTTTAAGTACATATGACTTACTTCAAAAAGACCAAAATCACTAAGTTGACGCGCATAATTATATTTCGCAGTTTCTAAAAGCGAGGGTAAAATGTGCGTTCTGACATTCTTATGGACTGGCGTCATTGGGTTTTTAACTTCAAAGTATTTATTCAAATTTAAATAAACAAATTGATTGATGAGATTATCATCCACTAGCGTGTAATTAACAGTTTCAAAAAGACCATTATTTCGTAAAAACGTACGGATTTCATAAACTTTTTGTTGAACTTCTGTTCTTCCTCCACGTTTAATTTCCATAATTGGTAATTCTTCTTTAATTAAATCAAAGCCTTTAAAGCGAATAACTTCTTCGGCTAAATCAGGAACACCAAAAACATCAAGACGCGAATGAGGTACAGTTACGCTAAATTCATTATCTTTACGCTTGACTTCAAAATAGAGTTTTCTAAGTGTTTCATCAATTTCTTCACTTGTAAACGTCGTTCCAAGGAGATTATTAATTTTTTCATCAGTTCCTTTAATAACTTTTTGGGTGTGATCGATTAAATCTTCCTTAACAATTTCGCTTTCCTTAGTAACTCCAGCATATTTTCTTAAAAGAAAACTTGTTAGATTTAATACTTCATCAATTTGATGAGGGTTCGTGCCTCTAGCAAATAATTTACTAGCCTCACTTGGGAGATTAAGCCGCGTTGAAGTGTGACGAATGCTAGCGCCATCAAAATGTGCAGCTTCGATTGCGATATTTTTACTAGTTTCCGTAACTTCGCATTCTTTTGCTCCCATTACGCCACCTAAACACATAACTCTATCATTAACGGTAATACAAATATCACCAGGAATTAAGTCATATTCGTTGTTGTCTAGAGCAACAAAACTACCTTTAACATCATCCTTTATTACAAAATCGTGTGAAGGGAGTTTATCAATGTCATACATATGAAGTGGTTGGCCGGTAAGAAGCATTACAAAGTTAGCAATATCAACGATATTGTTAATTGCTCGTTGACCAGAAGCCATTAAATAGCGTTGAAGTTCAAGCGGGCTTTCGCTAACTTTTACGCCATAAACTTCTTTAATAGCAAAAAGTTTATTACGATCAGTTTTCGTTTTTACGGTTGCAACTGGTTTAGAAAGTTTTGCACTAGTAACGTCTAATGGTCTAAATTCACGGTCGAAAAGTGCGGCAATTTCCTTTGCTAAATTAATAACCGCTAGAGTATCCGAGCGATTTGGAAGCGGCCGAACATCAAAAACAACATCATCAAGAAGTAAATATTCAAGAACTTCTTCGTTTCCAACTACTGCGTCACTTTCTAATTCTTCAATGCCTTCAATTTGGTGAGAATGTAAAAACTTCGCATCAACACCAAGTTCGAGTAAAGAACAAATCATACCGTTACTTTCGTAACCTTTAATTTTTGTTTTTTTAATCGTAAAATCACCTAATTTTGCACCAGGCAAAGCAACAATTACTTTTAAGCCAGCTCGAACATTAGGGGCGCCGCAAACAATTTGCGCAACGCCATATTTACTGCCTAAATCAACTTTCGTTAAGTGAAGGTGATCGCTATCTTTAATTTTTTCGCATTCTTTTACTTCGCCAATTACTAAATTTGAGGCACTAGCTAAAGGATAAAAGTCTTCGACTTCAATCCCTGCAAATGTAAGTTTATCGGCAATTTCTTTAGAAGTAATGCCGTCTAAATTAACAAATTTTTCTAAGAGTTTTCTTGATACTAACATAACTTACCTCTTTCCAAATTGGCGAAGGAAACGAATATCGTTTTGATAAATTCGCCGTATATCATCTATTTTATAGCGAAGCATTGCAACGCGTTCAATCCCAATTCCAAAGGCAAAGCCTTGGTAAATTTCTGGGTCATAACCGTTCATTCGTAAAACATTTTCGTTTACCATCCCAGCACCTAAAATTTCAATCCAACCTGTACCTTTACAAGTTGAACAGCCCTTACCATCGCATTCGCTACAGCTTACGTCGACTTCTACTGATGGCTCAGTAAAAGAGAAATATGAGGCGCGGAAGCGAATTTTTCGCTTTTCGCCAAACATTTTTTTAACGAATAAATCTAGTGTTGCCTTTAAATTACCTAGCGTAATATTTTTATCAATTACAAGGCCTTCGACTTGTGCAAATTGATGAGAGTGTGTTAAGTCGTCATCATCACGGCGATACGCTTTTCCAGGACAAATAATTTTAATACTTTCACCTTTTTTGCTTTGCATTACACGCGCTTGCACGGGCGAAGTATGCGTACGCATGAGGAGTTTATCGTTAATATAGAAACTATCTTGCATGTCCCGAGCTGGGTGATCATGCGGAATATTTAAAAGTTCAAAATTGTAGTAATCTTCTTCAACTTCTGGTCCTTCAGCAATTTCATAACCCATACTAATAAATATGTCTTCAATTTCATCTTTTACGACAAAGAAAGGATTAATCCCTCCTTCTTTATAGTTATGACCAGGAAGCGTTAGATCAATTCTTTCACTTTCAAGTTGTTTTTCTAGCATTTCTTTACTTAGTATCACTTCTTTTTCGCTAATTAAAACTTCAACTTCAGCACGTAAATTATTAACGTTTTTCCCATATTCTGGTCGCTCTTCAGGCGTTAAAGAACCCATTTTACGCATTAAAGAACTAACAATTCCTTTTTTGCTTAAATATTTATTTTTTACTTCGTTTAAACTTGCTAAGTCGTTAACTAAAGCTAAATCACTTTTAACGTTAGCGGCTATTTCTTTAAATTCCTTTTCCATACACATTCTCCTAATAAAAAGCGTTCCATAAGGAACGACATTCGCCGTGGTACCATCCTTTTTGTCCACTTAATTTCTGATTGTAACGGGATCACCGGGTCATCAACCTGCTCCAAGGTGAATTCAAGAGGGCATTATTAGTATGGTTTCACTCTTCATACTTCCCTAAGCGATTGTCGCCTTCTTTACTACTCCTTTTCAACGCTAAATTATTATAACATAATTTAAACTAGTTGTTGTTAGCGATTTTCTCCATGATTATTGAGGCGGCAATCGCTACATTTAGTGATTCAATATTTTTAATTGGGATATAAACTGCTTTGTCCGCGGCCTCATTTATTTTTTCGCTAACGCCGTGGGCTTCATTTCCAACAACGAGTAACGTTTTCTTAGAAAATGTCGTTTTAGTAGTTTCTTGGGCGTTTTTTAGGCGACTTACAGTTAAAGTGTAGCCGTTTTGTTTTGAAAAGTTTATTAGTTCATCTTCGCTTATAGTAAGTAATGGCATATGAAAGTGCGCACCTTTCGCACTATTTACTACTTTCTCATTATAGAAACTAGCACTTCTTGGCGAAGCAATCACACCACCAAAATCAAAAGCTAGAGCGCTTCTAATAATCGTCCCAACGTTACCAGGATCACTTACATCATCTAAATAAATTAGCGGTTTATTTAAGTCTAAGGGGAGTTTATTTTTTGCTACAACCGCAAAGATATTTGGACTCGTTTTAAAAGATGATAACTTTTTACTAACTTCTTTACTAATTAAAATTACTTCAAAGGGGTAAGTTTCTTCTACTTCTTCAACGCTTAAAAGCGTTACAACTAAGCCAAGACTTAAGGCAAGAGACACAAGAATCTCCCCTTCAACAAGATAAAATTTTGCATCCTTATCTTTCTTTAAATTAAGAAGATCTTTAATTTTTTGATTGTGAACACTAGTTATTACTTTCTTCATATGTGAATCCTTCTTCTAAGCGATTATGTATTTCTTCATAATTTGGAGCGTATGCATAAAGCGTATCATAAAACTTCTTATCGTGCTTTTTATGGAAATGATGAATTAGTTCATGAATAACAATAATATCAATTACTTCCTTGTCATAGTGCATTAAACGTAAGTTAAATGAAAGCGTCTTATCTTCAATACAATTCCAGCCCAAATTAGTATTTTTCTTCGCAACTTTTATCTTATAATCAGTATCTATGCCGAGTTTTTCCTTGTGGAACACAACGCGCTCCTTAATAAAAGCAAGAAAATTATCTTTTTCCGCTTTATATAAATCTTCTAAATTTCTAAGCTCGTTTTTAAGTCCTAACTCATCGCTTAATTCATCAAGGTAGTAGTGTTTTCCGTAAAAATACGTTTGATTATTGTATAAATACATAAAGTTTTTCATTTTCTTTTCGTATCGCGGAAAATATTCTTTAAAAAACTTAACGATTTCATCAATCGGCGTTTTTTTATCTGCTGTAATTTTAAAACAGTACTTATTTTGATCGTATCTTAAGTACATATTTTTCATTTTTTGTTTGCGCTCTAAAAGAACTTCTTGTTCTTTGCCATTAACGTTAATTTTTAGAATACTCGTAGATACTATGCGCGCCATGTTCTTATTATATCTAAATATCGCTTCTTTTTTTAGACTTGCAAAAAAAGAAAATATATTCTTTAATGAGTTTATGAAAAAGAAGCCTTATTTACTAATTTCTGCGTGTTTATTAGGGGAAAAGTGTCGCTACGATGGCGATGATAATTTTGTTCCTTTAGTAGATAAATTAAAAGAAAAGTATACGTTAATCCCAATTTGCCCTGAAGTTGATGGGGGTTTAAGTATTCCTCGCATTCCTTGTGAAATAATTGATGGCAAGGTTATTGGAAGTGATGGGAACGACTATACTTCCTTCTATATTAGAGGCGCGACGCGCGCGTTAGAGTTAGCAAAAAAGCATGATGTAAAGGTTGCTGTTTTAAAAGCAAAAAGCCCATCATGCGGAGTAAATGGGGTGTATGATGGAACTTTTACAAAGACTTTAGTAGAAGGAAAAGGAGTCGCGGCAAAACTTCTTAGTGACTACGGTCTAATACTTTACGAAGAAGACGAAATCGAAAAATTATTATAAAAAAAGGCGATTAGAAATCGCCTTTTTTAGAATATATAAATTCTTATTGATATTTACTTTCTTTTAAGTCTGCTAGAACTTTTGAATCAATTGCTTTAACGACTTCAACGAGTAAATTAACTGCGTTTTCAAAGTCTTCAATATTGACTAGAGATACGTGACTATGGAAATAGCGGCAAGGGAGCGAGATCGTCATATTAATAACGCCATCACGAGATTTATGAATTTCTCCTGAATCCGTTCCACCGGCAGTAAGTAAGTCATACGTATATTTTACGTTATGTTTTTTAGCGATTCCTTCAACAAAGTCAAAGAGTCCGCGGTGAGCAATAACGCTGCCATCCATGATTGAAAGAGCCACACCTGCGCCTAGTTTCGTATCGTTATCAGGTGAGGAAGGTAGGTCATAACTCATCGTAACATCGATTGCAAAGCCAATATCTGGTTTTACAAAGTGTGTTGCAGTTTTTGCACCTCTTAAACCGACTTCTTCTTGAACGGTGCCGGCAAAATAGACATTTGCTTTATGGCCTTCTTCTTTTAAGCGTTTCATAACTTCAATGCCAACAGCGACACTAACGCGGTCATCCCAAGCTTTACCTAAAAGTGTTTTTCCGTCGTTTAGTACACGGAATTTTTGTAAGGGCGTAACTGCATCACCGACTCTAATGCCTAATTCTTTTACTGCTTCGTCACTACTTACGCCTAAATCTAAATACATATCTTTAAGTTCAAGAACTTTATTACGTTCTTCTCTACTTAGTCCGTGTGGGGGTTGCGCGCCGGTAACGCCAATGTAGTCTCTTCCATCACGTGTCGTAACGACAAATTCATGTGCTGGAATGACGTGATTCCACCAGCCACCAACGTTATGTAGTCTTAAAAAGCCATCTTTTTCGATTTTGCTTACTAAAAAGCCAATTTCGTCCATGTGAGCCGTAAGTAAAACTTTTGGTTCGTCTTCATTACCTTTTAAGTGGGTAACAATTGAGCCAAGATTATCGTAAGTTACTTCATCAACGACACCGTCTAATTCAGCTTTAATAAGATTAGCAACGCGTTTTTCGTTACCGCTAATGCCGTTTACTTCACTTACTTTTCTAAGTAGTTCTAAACTTTCTTCTCTTTTATTCATTTTTTCCTCCTAATATTTAGTCTTAATAGCCTTCTTCTTGTCTTTTATAGTTTACGCTTATTTTTTTAAGGTAGCCATTAATTATGTCTTCCTTACTAAATTTAAGCGCGATTCCTAGACTTAGATACGTTTTAAAGGCAAGAAGGAGGGAATCTTCGCTTCGATCAACATAAAATCTGTTAATCGCATCGTAAGTTTTTAAAAACATTTCGGTAAGCGAAATACCTTCTTCTTTTTCTACGTGAAATTCATCTAAAGTTACGTCGTAAGCTAGTGTTAGTGAAAGAAGAAAATGAAGGCCATCAGCGAATTCATCTAAGACTCGTTCTTTACTTTCACTCCCCTTTAGCGACCAGTACTTAAAGGTTCTAGTCGCATTTGCAAGTTCACTAAGCTCAACAAGGAGCGCTAAAAGACGTTCATCTCTTGTTGTTTCATAACTCGTGTTATGAGCCTTATTTATTACTTTATCTAATTCTAGTTGATATTCTTGTAATTTATTAAGTGAGATAATCATTTAATTTTTACCTTTGGTAAATGCCAAATGTCGCGAACGTATTCTTCAATTGTGCGATCAGTAGAGAAGAAGCCACTTTGAGCAATATTAATAATTGCACTTCTTGCCCAAGCTTCTTTATCGCGATAATACGTAACAATATCATCAGTGCGGCTTAGGTAACTATCTAAGTCTGCAAAGATGAGATATTCGTCATTACGGTGCATAAGTTCATCGAAAATTAAGCGATAGCGATCGCGGTCTCCTGAGGCCCAGGTTCCATCAATTAAGCTATCGACAAGACGACGGACTTTGTAGTCATTGTGATAAACGTCCCAGACGTTATAGCCTGCTTCTTTTGTTTTAATAACTTCTTCTTCAGTTAAGCCAAAAATAAAGCAGTTATCATCACCGACACGTTCACTAATTTCTACGTTTGCCCCATCAAGCGTTCCTAGCGTAAGCGCACCGTTCATCATAAATTTCATGTTGCCAGTACCACTAGCTTCTTTACCGGCGGTAGAAATTTGTTCACTAATATCCGCACCTGGGATAAGAATTTCTGCGCTACTTATGCCATAGTTTTCAATAAAGACGACTTTCATATATTTATTAATTTCTTCGTCGTTATTTACAACATCGGCAACGCCTAAAATAAGTTCAATGACTTTTTTAGCAAAAGCATAACTTGGTGCTGCTTTTGCACCAAATATAAACGTAATTGGGTGAATTCGGAAATTAGGATCATTTTTCATTTCAAAGTATAAATGCATGATTCTAAAGACATTCATTAATTGCCGTTTATAGGCGTGAAGTCTTTTAACTTGAACGTCAAAGATTGAATCAATATCGATATCAATTCCGTTATGCTTTTTAACGTAGTCAACGACTTCTTGCTTTTTCATGCGTTTATAACGCCAGAAAGCGCGCTGCGTCGCTTTATCATCGGCAAAAGCGGCAAATTTTGTAAGTTTGTCTGGTTCTTTCATCCAGGTCTTACCGATTTTACGCGTAATGTAATTAGATAATTCGGGATTAGCATACATTAGCCATCTGCGATGTGTAACGCCGTTTGTCTTATTATTAAATTTCTCAGGGAAGAGATGATAAAAATCATTAAACGTTTGTTTTTTTAGAATTTCGGTATGAAGCGCGGCAACACCATTAATTGAAAAACAGACATAAATTGCTAAGTTTGTCATATGGATCATGCCATCACGAATGATCGCCATATTGTTTCTTGCATCAGCGTCAAATCCACGTTCTTGGTAATAAGCCTGACTTCGACGATGAATTTCTTCAATAATCATATAGCAACGCGGAATAAGGCGATGGACATAAATTATTGGCCATTTTTCTAGAGCTTCTGCCATTGTTGTATGGTTCGTATAGGCAAAAGTTTTTTGAACGACAGCAAAACTTTCATTCCAGCCGTAACCATATTCATCCATCATAATCCGCATTAATTCTGGAATTGCCAAAATTGGATGCGTATCGTTTAGTTGAAATACGAAAGATTCATGGAAATCTAAAAGCGTTTTATGACGACGGTAGTGACCGCGTGTCGCACTAAGTAGTCCTGCACTTACGAGGAAATATTGTTGACGTAAGCGAAGGATCTTACCTTTTTCGGTACTATCATCAGGATAGAGACCATGCGTAAGTTCGCGGATTGTTGCTAAATATTCTTCAAATGGTTGATCTGTAGGAAGATTATTTTCACTAGGTTCAGCACTCCAAAGTCTTAGCGTATTTGCAACGTTATTTCGATAACCAATAATTGCCATATCATAAGGTACAGCTTTTACGCATACGGGGTTTACAGTTCTTACGCCAAAAGTTCCATCAGGCTTACCATACGTTTCAGCAGTTCCGTAAAACTTAACTTCAACTGAGTGTTTAGGTTTTCTTACTTCCCAAACGTTACCATTAACGAGCCATTGATCAGGAACTTCAATTTGTTTACCGTTTCTTATAAGTTGACGGAAAAATCCGTATTCATAACGAATACAATTCCCGTGTCCGTGGTAGCCAAGACTTGCAATACTATCCATAAAACAAGCCGCAAGACGACCTAGACCACCATTTCCTAGTCCAGCGTCAAGTTCTTGTTCTTCTAAGTCTTTTATATCAATATTAAGTTCTGCTAAACCTTCTTTTACGACATCATAAATGCCAAGGTTTTCTAAGTTAGACTTAAGTAAACGACCAATTAAAAATTCCATTGAGAAATAAACTAATTGTTTTGTATCGTGTTTAAGAGCATAATCGCGCGTTTTACGCCAGTTAATATTAGCGTAGTCGCGAATCATCCTGCCGAGTACGTCATAGCGTTCACTAATGTGGCTATCTTCGACACTACGGCCATATTTTTCAATTAGGCGTTGTTGAAACTCAACAACAAATTCGTCTTTGTTATTAAACATCCGTTTTTTTATCTCCTTTTTTTGTCTCTATTTTTGTTTCTTTATCTTTTTTGGGGATTCTCTTAAATATCATCGCTCCAAATGAGGCAAGTTTAATTGTAAGTGTAAAGGGGCGATTTTCGGGTCCCACCATATTCTTACTTTCTAAAGGTAGCCCGTTATATTGATTCCATCCACCATATACGTCTTTATCACTATTAAAGATTTCTTCATATATTCCTTCAGTTGATAAACCAATGTTATAGGAATCATAGAAATTAGGTGTCATGTTAAAAACGAAAACGAGGTGAGAATCACCGACTCTTCGTTCAAAAACAAAGACACTTTGGGCAGCGTTATCGACCATTAGCCAATTAAAGCGTTCAGGATTATGTTCTTCTACGTGCATTGCTTCTTCGGCTTGGTAGATTAAGTTAAGATCTCGAATTAATCGACTTACAGAATCATGTTTTGGAAATGATTTTAAGTTCCAAGGAAGTGATTTCTTTTCATCCCATTCGTCAAAGGAAGCAATTTCGTTACCCATGAATGTTAGCTTTTTGCCAGGGTGCGCAAATTGATATGTATAAAGGTTTCTAACGAGGGCGAATTTTTCATCGTAATTTCCATACATCTTATTTATAATCGTTCCTTTTCCGTGAACGACTTCATCATGCGATAGTGGGAGTAAAAAGTTATCGCTATAAAAATAGTGCATTGAGAATGTTAGTTTATTATGTTCATAACGCTTGTAAATTGGGTCTTTACTATAGTACTTAAGCGTATCATTCATCCAGCCTAAGTCCCATTTATAGTCAAAACCAATTCCGCCGTATTCTAAAGGACGTGTAACACCACTAAAGTCACTGCTATCTTCGGCGATTAGCATAACATTAGGATGTTCAAGGTGAAGTTTTCCGGTTAGGCGTTTTAAAAATTCAATACCGCCACTATTTTCACCACGTTGTTTATTGCCGTCCCAGAAAAGGATGTTACTAACAGCATCAATTCTTACCCCATCAAAGTGGAAGTAAGTCATAAAATAGTTAACAGCACTCATTAAAAAGCTTCTTACTGGGTCTTTACCTAGGTCAAATTGTGGACTTCCCCATTGGCTATATGTGTTTTGGGGATCGCTATATTCAAACATATGACGACCATTAAAGTTAATTAGGCCAAATGGGTCATTAGCAAAGTGTACGACAACAAAGTCGAGAATAACACCAATGCCAGCTTGGTGCATGCGATCGACAAAACTCATTAATTGGAATGGGTTGCCATAGCGACTATCAACACTAAAGAAACCAGTTGCCTGATATCCCCAAGATCCATCAAATGGGTATTGGGTAATTGGCATGATTTCAACGTGTGTAAAGCCGTTTTCTTTAACATAAGGAATTAAGTAGTCAGCAACTTCTTCATAACTTATTTCCCTGCCATCGACTTTTCCTTTCCAACTTCCAATATGAATTTCATAAATCGAAACAGGCTCATCAAAGCCACGCGTTCTCTTCTTTAAATATTCTTCGTCGTGCCAAATAAAGCCTTCTATATCAAATAAGCGTGATGCGCTTCCAGGTCGAAATTCACTAAAAAACGCAAATGGATCAGCTTTATCTACATATTCTCCATTAGCGTTTTTAAAGTGGAATTTATACGATTGGTATTCCTTTAAATAAGGAATTACAACCTCATATACTCCGCGATAATCAATTAATTCCATGTTATTGCGTCCTGGTTGCCAATCGTTAAATTCGCCAATAACACTTACGTCACTTACTTCAGGGGCGTAAAGACGAAAAACGACTGCAGGAACTTTTTCAATTGTTTTTATGAGTCGCGGACGACCACGGCGAGGAACTTTTGGTACTTCTTTTCGTACGACTTCTTGTTCGATTTCGATAAAGTGCGCACCAAAATATTCATACGCTTTTATCTCTTGTCCTAGTAAATAATAATCTAATAATTTCATGATATGCCTCCCGTAAACATGCATATTATTATATATATACTACTATAAAGCAATTAAAATGGGTTTTAAAATTAAGAAAAAAAACAACGCATAGCGTTGTTTTAGTTAATTTTTTGCTTACTTTTGTTAGCTTTTATTAAGTGAGGTTATTTTATTTTTCTTGCAAGTTATGTTTAGTTTTAATAAGACTAGTAAGTTTTAGTCTCTAAATTTGCAGCAACGTTATTGTAGCAAAAATAAGACTAATTATAAAGGAGATTACATTCTCTAAATTTACAAAAAAACTCTACTTTTTAAATAGCGACCATAACTTCAGTTTCTTTTGTTTTTCTATTGTTTAAGAATTAGAAAAAATTAGGCGTTTTCTTGTTTAATTTTCTTTTTCTTACTCGTATACCAACGTTCTTCTTTTGGAAGTTTTACGGTTTCATAAATCGTAATAAAAATAACGTTTAAAATTAAACCAACAATTGCAAAAGTAAAGATGTTTAAGAAAGGATATTCAGGTAGAGGCGGATGAAGGAGATACATTGAGTTTACTTCGTAGTTAAGTTTAACAAAATGTTCAAGCATGAAATTTGTGTAAAGTCCGCATAATACAAGCAGATATCCTCCGTACAAACAAGAGACAATATTGCTTTTTAAGTTAACTTTTATGATGCCTCCAGTTAGCAAATATAGCGAGCTAAAAATGAGGGCGACGTGTGATAAAAGTCCTTTTAAAATCCAGTACTCACTAAGGTCAGGATTAGCTAGGTAATTTGTATTAAAACCTAGCCCCAAAAAGCCTCCGATTGTCCCTGCAAAAAAGACAAATTCGCTTAGAACTTGAAATACTCGCGTGTGCTTTTTATTAATTAAAATGAGGAGTGCTAAAACAAAGTGAATCCACATAAAAACGTTACATGGATACATAGGTAAATACATTGTTTCATCAATCACAAAGCGCTTGTCAGCGATTAGGTGATAGATGATGCTACTAAAATGTAAAAATAGACACATAAAAGAGCCAATAATATAGATTGTGTTTGTCTTTTTTTCGCTTTGTTTTCCCTTATTTGCTAAAACTAAAAGGCCTATAAT
Organism: Bacilli bacterium; assembly: GCA_050952805.1. Lineage (GTDB taxonomy): Bacteria > Bacillota_I > Bacilli_A > RFN20 > CAG-826 > JAAYSA01. The sequence continues at coordinate 220,194 of JBMNLM010000001.1, forward strand.
TAGGGCCCAGGAAATTAAATTAAAGATAACTAGAACGATAATTTTCACTTTTTCGTACCGCCTTAGATTTTAGCACTATTTAAGGAAAATTGCTCTCTAATTTTAATCTAATTTACCTTACTACTTCCGTTTTTAAGCGTTTACTACTTTAAGAGTAGATGGTATAATACAATATCAATTTGGAGGTCAAATATGGGTAAAAAAGTAATGGCGATTAACGCCGGAAGTTCTTCAATAAAATTTAAACTATATGACATAAGTGACGAAAGTGTTATTTTAAGTGGCATTGTTGATCGAATTGGTCACGAAGATGCCATTTTTAAAATGGAATTTAATGGTGAAGAAGTTAAAAAAGTTCTTCCAATAAAGAATCATGAAGTCGGAGTAAATTTACTTTTAAAGAATTTAATTGATTATAAAATTATTAAATCTTTAGATGAAATTAAAGGTGTTGGACATCGCATTGTTCAAGGGGGGAAATATTTTGCAGATAGTGCAATTTTTAACAAAGATACAGAAGAAAAAATTGCTTCACTTATCCCACTTGCCCCACTTCATAACGCAGCGCACCTTGTTGGCTTTCACGCCTTTCAAAAAGCTCTTCCAAATGTTGGAAGTATTGCTGTTTTTGATACAGCGTTCCACCAAACCATGGAAGAGGAAGACTTTCTTTACCCTATACCTTTAGAATATTACGAAAAATATGACATTCGTCGCTATGGCGCGCATGGTACTTCTCATAAATATTTAAGTGAGGAAGCAGCGAAACTATTCCCAGAAATTAAAGATCCAAAAATTATATCTTGTCACATTGGAAGTGGCGCTTCACTTTGTGCGATAAAAGACGGTAAATGTGTTGCTACTTCTATGGGTCTTACTCCACTTGGTGGCGTAATGATGGGAACGCGCACTGGCGACATTGATCCTAGTGTAATGTACTTTGCTTGCCAACAAACGGGAAAAGACGTAGAAGAAATGTATCAAATCTTTAATAAAAAGAGTGGCTTACTAGGAATTTCTAAAGTTTCTAATGATACGCGTGATGTAGAAAGTGCGGCAAAAAATGGCGACAAGAACGCAATACTAGCAGAGAAAATGTTTGCGCGTCGTATTGCTGATTTCATCGGTCAATATTACGTAAGACTTGGGGGAGCAGATATTATTGTTTTCTCAGCAGGAATTGGCGAAAATGCTCCTCATTTTAGAAAGATTATAATTGATGAAATTAAAGAAGCGCTTGGCGTTGTAATTGATGAAGAATTAAATAACAAAGTAAGAGGAAAAGTTGCAGTTTTATCTCTACCCGAAAGTAAGATTAAAGTTGCAGTTATTCCAACTGATGAAGAACTTATGATAATGCGTGATATCGTAAGATTACTAAAATTTTAAATTAGGTGATTATATGAACGTAAAAAGCAAAAATATTACTAATAAAATAACTAAATATGAGAGCGATTTTAAAGTCATTTTTTATAAGATTTTAGAGTACGATAAAATCGCTATTATCACGCATAAAACTCCAGATTTTGATGCTCTTGGTTCGCAATACGGTTTAGCGACTTTTTTAAGAGATAATTTTCCTAAAAAAACTGTTAAAGTTCTAGGCGAAAATAGTGTCGTTTATACTCCTCTTCTCTACCCTGAAGTTGAGGAAGTAAGTGATGACTTTTTTAGTGGTGCATTAGCAATCGCTCTAGATTGTGGAAACGCTGATCGCCTTAGTGAAAAACGCTATAAATTAGCAAAAGAAATTATTAAAATTGATCATCATCCTAACGTTGAACCTTATGGCGATATTAATTTTGTTGATGATGAAGCTAGTAGCGTTGGTGAACTAGTCGCTTTATTCCTTATATATTGCGGCGATAAATATCCGATATCGCCAAAAGCTGCACATTATTTATATAGTGCAATCGTTGGAGATACAGGAAGATTTAAATATAGTTCTACAGAAGCTTCAACTTTTGCAGTTGCAGAACTTCTACTTATGACTGGTTTTGATATAACTGATGATGTTTATACAAAAATGTATGCAAATAGGCTTGAGGATTTAAGAACACAAGCTTACATTCTTAATAATTATGTTTTAACTCCTAACGGATTTGCCTATTACGTAATTGACGATGAAACTCTAAAAGACTTAGATATTGAACCTGAACAAGGAAAAGAATACGTAAATATTTTTGCAGGCATTAATGAAATTAAAATTTGGGCAGCAATTACAGAAGATGTAAGTGAAAAGAGATTTCGTGTCTCACTTCGAAGTGCTAGTAAACCAATAAATCATATCGCCGCAAAATGGCATGGTGGCGGGCACCGTCAGTCTAGCGGCGCAAGTATTTATAAAAAAGAAGATATAAGTAAATTTGCTAAAGATATTGATGATTATTTAAGCGAACATTAATAAAAAACAAACGTTTTTTTCTATTTAAATTACTAAAATCTCAGCCTTTATTTATGATAAAATAAATAAGATAATTATGGCTAATTTTATTCCTTTACATTACTATTCTACTTACTCACTTTTGCGTTCTAGTCTTTCATTAGAAGACTATTTTTCCCTGCTAAAAAAAGAGGGAATTAGCGTTGCAGGAATCAGTGATTTAGATCATTTTTATGGGTTCCCTCATTTTGAAAAAATAGCGAAAAAAGCAAAAGTAAAACCATTATTTGGATTAACGATAAATTACGATGACACTCGCCTAGTTTTATATATAAAAGATGAAACTGGGTATTTAAATTTATTAAAAATTACCCATGAAAATGAAAAAGGAACGCTAAATGATGAGTTTTTAAAACATTGCAAAAACGGCCTTATTTTAATTTTACCTTGCAAAAACGGCCTTAATCCGTTTGATGAAGATGAAAATAAAGCGCGCGATGTTTGTAAACGTTTTTCGCTTATTTTTGATGACTTCTATTTAGGACTAGAGCGATACGAACAAATAGATGATGTTAGTAATATTCGTGATTTTGCAACGAAGTATAATTATCCTCTAGTTGCTTTTCCACTTATTAAATATGGCAAACCTGAAGATGCAAAAAACTTAGAAATAATAAATGCAATTAGAGAAGGCGTAAATCTTCATGAAGACTATGCTCCGCAAGGTCCTTACTTTTTTAGAAATAGAAAAGAGCTACTTCTTCTTTACTCGCAAGAGGAAATAAATCTAACTGAAGAAATTAGTAACAAAATCTCATTTACGCTTACAAAAAAACGTGGAGAATTATTAGAGTTCCCTTTACCTAGCGGGTACGACAGTAAAACTTATTTACGCGAACTTGCTCTTAAGGGTTTAGAAAAACACAATCTTCACGAAGATGAGAAATATTTAAAGAGGCTTGACTATGAACTAAATACAATTGATAAACTTGGCTACAATAGCTACTTCTTAATTGTCAGCGACTTCGTAAATTATGCGATTAACAATAATATTCTAGTCGGACCAGGTCGCGGGAGTGCGGCAGGTAGCCTAGTTAGTTATGCTCTAGGAATTACACGTGTAGATCCTATTAAATATAACTTGCTCTTTGAAAGATTTTTAAATGAATCACGACAAACAATGCCAGATATTGATATTGACTTTAGTGATATTAATCGTGACTTAGTCGTTGCTTATTTACGAGAAAAATATGGACACGAGCGCGTTGCAAACATTATTACCTTCCAAACTAATGGTGCACGCCAATCAATTAGAGACATTGGCCGCGTTTATGATATTGAGCAAGAGTATATTAATTACGTTATTCGCCAACTTGGAGGGACGCAGTATAGTCTTCGCGATAGTTATCGCTTTGTTCCACGCTTTAAAAACCTAGTTGATAGAGATAAATATTATTTAAATCTTATTAGTCTTGCCTCAAAAATTGAAGGAGTCCCGAGACAAACTAGCCTTCATGCGGCAGGTATTATTTTAAATAATGAACCACTATATGAAGTCTTACCAGTAAATGAAAAAGACAACATATTAACGACACAATATGAGATGGGCTTTTTAGAAGATCAAGGATTTTTGAAGATGGACCTTCTTGGGCTAACGAATCTTACAACGATTCAAAATTGCTTAACACTTATTAAGAAAAACTATGGTCTTACGCTTGATTATTACAACCTTCCTTTTGACTCAAAAGAAACTTATGAGTTAATTAGTAAAAATATGACGCTCGGTTTATTTCAACTAGAAAGTCGTGGGATGAACAATGCAATTAAGCTAATTAAACCTAGTAGTTTAGAAGACGTTGTCGCACTTATTTCTCTATATCGTCCTGGTCCAATGGAGAATATCAAAACTTATTGCGATGCTAAATTTAATAAGAGTAAGATTTCTTATCCCCATCCTTCACTTATTCCAATTTTAGAACCAACTTATGGCATCATAATTTATCAAGAGCAAATTATGCAAATTGTCCAAGTTATGGCGAATATGGACTTAAAAGAGGCTGATTTGTTTAGACGAGCTATTAGTAAAAAGGATGAAAAAATAATCTTAGATTTAAAAGAAAAGTTTATTAAGGGCGCGCTAAATAACGGATATTCTAAAAAAGAAAGCGAAAATGTCTTTCATCAAATCGAAAAATTTGCTTCTTACGGATTTAATCGCTCGCACGCCTTGTGTTATGCAATTATTACTTCACAAATGGCCTGCTTAAAGGCAAATTATCCTCATGAATTTTACGCTGCGTGTCTTCTTGGTGTTGGCTCAAACACGCCAAAATTTAAAGAATACGTAAAAGAAATTCGTAAATTTGATATTCCGCTACTTCTTCCTAGTGTTAATAAATCAGAACCTTACTTTGAAAAAGATGGTAACGGTCTTATTTTCCCACTTCACCTAATTAATGGTGTCTCTTTAAGAACAGAAAATAAGATATTAACTGAAAGAGAAAACGGAAAATTTACGACTTTTGCAAACTTTATAAGCAGAATGAGTATTCACGATTTAAGTATTGAAGAATATCAAGCACTTATTGAAAGTGGTGCTTTTGATGAGTTTGGCTACTCTAGAGCAGCGCTTATTACGCAATTAAGTAATTTAAAAAACTATATAAAATTAGACTTATTTAGTAATGAAGAAATGATTTCTCGTCTCCATTTCCCAAACATTCCTGATCTTCCTCTTCAAAATATACGCTATGAGTTACGAAGACTAAATTATTCGCCTTCTGGTAACCCGCTTAGTGACTACTATAAGAAGTATCGCGCTATTGAAATTTCTAATCTAAAAGAAGGAAGAGTTTACACATTAGGCTACTTAAATAACATAAGAGAAATAACAACGAAAAATGGCGATAAGATGGCTTTTGCAGAGTTAAGTGACTATTTTGACACAATTACTCTCGTTATTTTCCCTAATACTTATGAACAAGTTAGATACAATTTAACTCCTAAGAGTTTATATACAGTTAACGGTAAATTTGAGTATCGGAATAACGAAAGACAAATTATCGTTAACGAAATTACGAAAGTTGAGGAAAGTTATGAATAAACTAACAATAATTGATGGAAATTCTCTACTTTTCCGTGCCTTTTATGCGACCTCATATAACAAAATAATGACGACAAAAGATGGCGTTCCTACTAACGCCTTATTTGCGTTTGCAAATATGATTAGTACAATTTTAAAAAGCGCTAAAAAAGGTGATTCTTTTGTTGTTGTTTTTGATTCACCCGGAAAAACATTTCGCCATGAAAAGTTTGAAGACTATAAAGCGCAAAGAAAACCAGCGCCGGAAGAGTTAATCACGCAAATTCCGCTTGCAAAAGAGTTACTTGATGCTCTAAATATGTATCACTTTGAACTTGAAGGCTTTGAAGCTGATGATTTAGCAGGCACTATTGCACGCATTGCAAGCGAAGATAATATGAGCGTAAATATTTACACTAGTGATAAAGATTACCTTCAACTTGTTGACGAAAACGTAACGATCCAATTAATAAAACGAGGATTAACTAACATTGATAAGGTAACTAACGATAATATTTATGAAAAATATGAACTAACTCCTCAAGGAATCATCGAATTTAAAGGCTTATGCGGTGATCCTAGTGATAATATTCCTGGTGTCCCAGGAATTGGAAAAAAGACAGCCTTAAAACTAGTAAACGAATATCAAACTGTCGAAAACGTTATTGATAATCTTGAAGATTTCAAAGGTAAAATGAAAGAAAATCTCGAAGAATTTTCTTCGCAAGCTTTAATGAGTAAAAAGCTCGCGACAATTCATACAGAAGCCCCACTTCCTTTTACGCTTGATGATTTAGTTTATGAAGGTTACGATTTTCATGAAATTTCTACATTTGCATCGCGTTATGAACTTCGACAATTTATATCACGCTTAACGCCTAAATTCATGAAAGAGGAATCAAAAGTAACGAAGGTTACTTATAAAGAAGTCGCTAACTTCAAAGATATAAAATTGGATAACGAACTTGGCTTATATACTGTCTTTTCTAGTAATGATTCTAAACAAATAAGCGGCATAATGCTAAGTTCTAATAGCGAAACCTACTTTATTTCCTTAGAAAACTTAAAGCAAGACGATAAGCTTCAAAGTGTTTTAAAAGACACAAACGTAAAAAAATATACGTTTAATTTTAAAGAACAAAAAGTTGCGTTAGCTTATGAAAGTATAGAATTAAACGGCATTTATTTTGACGTTTTACTTGCTAGTTATATTCTTGATGCAAGTCTAGCAAATGAGCCTTGGGCAGTATTTAGCTACTTTAATATCCCCTTTACAAAAAAGGAAGATAAACAACTATCTCTATTTGAAAATACAACGGAAGATTATACAAATGAGGCGGAAATTGCATACTTTTCCTTGCAAAAAGCGCCTAAAATCATTAAACAAATGAAGGAATTAGAACTTTATAACGTCTACAAAGACATTGAAATTCCTCTTACTAATGTCTTAAGTAAAATGGAAATTGAAGGCTTCCCAATTAATAAAGAAATGCTTTTAGAAATTGGCGAAGAATTCCGTATTGAACTTGATAAAATTAGTTCGCAAATATATAAAATTGTGGGCCATGAATTTAATATTAATTCACCCTATCAAGTTGCGGAAGTTTTATTTGATGAACTAGAACTTCCAGATTATAAAAAACGTTCAACTGCAATTGATGTTTTAGTAAATCTTTTGCCTTATCACGAAGTCGTTGGCTTAATTATTCAATATCGAAAGTATGCAAAAATTATTGGTACTTATATTGATGGGCTTGTAAGTGAAATTTATCCTGATGGGAAATTCCATAGCGTTTATAATCAAGCGCAAACTTCAACTGGGCGACTTTCTTCTTCTAATCCTAACTTACAAAATATATCAGTACGTGATGAAGAAGGAAGAAAAGTTAGAAAAGCCTTCTTCTATCCTAATTATGAGTATTTATTCTTATCTTTAGACTATTCGCAAATTGAATTACGTATTTTAGCAAGTCTTAGTAACTGCACAGCACTAATTGATGCATTTAATAATGATGTTGATGTTCATGCACTCACAGCAGAAAAACTTTTCCCATTTGAGGAAAAAGATGCAGCAAGAAGAAAAGCAAAAGCCGTTAACTTTGGAATAATATATGGAATTAGTGATTACGGACTAAGCGAACAAATTGGTGTAACATTTGGAGAAGCGCATACTATTATTAAGAAGTTTTATGAAACTTATCCAGAAATTAAGACATATCGCGAAAAGTTAATTCGCGAAGTTGAAACAAAAAGCTATATTGAAACACTAACGGGTAGAAGACGATATCTTCCCGAAATTGATGATCAAAACTACCAAGTCCGCGAATTTGCTAAGCGTGCGGCTACTAACGCTCCTATTCAAGGAACCGCCGCTGATTTAATTAAAATTTCAATGATTAAAATTGACGATTACTTAACAAAAAACAATCTAAAAACGAAGATGGTCCTACAAATTCACGACGAATTGATCTTTAAAGTCCCTTATGATGAAAAAGATATTATTTTAGAACCACTTAAAGAAATATTAGAAAACGCAATTAAATTTAATGTAAAACTTAAAGTAAATGGCACGTTTGGCAAAACGTGGTATGAAGCAAGTTAGGAGTAATTATGCCAGAATTACCAGAAGTTGAAACGATACGAAGAGTTTTAGCTAGTAAAGTAACAAATAACGAAATTAAAAGTGTCGATGTTTATGTAAATCGCATTGTTCGCACTGATTTAGATGCCTTTAAGAGTGATTTAAAAGGGCAAACTATTACAAATGTCGCGCGAATTGGTAAATATCTCTTATTTTATTTTACTTCTAATTTATGTCTTGTTTCTCATCTTCGTTTAGAAGGAAAATACTACTATTTACGCGTAAATGAAGAAAATCCTGACTTTACGTGTGTCGTTTTTAATTTTACGAATGGTTATAAATTAGTCTATGCTGACTCACGAAAGTTTGGAACGATGGACCTCGTAAAGGAAAGCGAATTATCAACTCTAAAATCGCTTACGAGTCTTGGCCCTGAACCTTTTGATACAGACGGAGACTACTTATATTCAAAAACGAGTAAAACGAGTAGGCCAATAAAAACCGTTTTACTTGATCAAACTGTTTTAGCTGGTCTAGGTAATATTTACGTTGATGAAGTTCTTTTCTTAACTAAAATTCATCCACTTACTAAAGCTAACTTATTAACACATAATGACTGCGTTAATATTATTGAAAACTCAATCGCGGTTTTAAATAAGGCAATTGAACAAGGTGGATCAACGATTCGAAGTTATAGCTCTTTAAACGGAGAAACTGGCCACTTTCAACAAAGTTTATTAGCTTATGGAAGAAAGGGCGAAGAATGTTTCCGCTGCAAAACGAAGCTAAAACAAATTTTTATTGGAGGACGAAGCAGCGTTTATTGTCCAAAATGCCAAAAAAATCCCTCACTCCCTTTAACTATTGCAATTACTGGTCTAATTGGCGCAGGTAAAACAACCCTTTTAAATTATCTAAAAGAAAAAGGCTATAAGACACTAAGTGCTGATGAAATAGTAAGTAAACTTTATAAAGATGTAGAAATAAGTAAGAAAATTCAAAAGTTATTTTCTAATAATATTCTAAGTGAGGACCAAACTATTAATAAAGCCTTATTATTTAAAGAATTAAAAGATAATCCTAAGACTTTAAATGCTCTAAATAATATAGTTCATCCGCTAGTTAAAGAAGAATTAATTAAAGAAATAAATAATACAAAAGAACAATATCTTTTTGTCGAAATTGCTCTTCCTTTTTCCCATAAAATTAATGAATTATTTAACTATATAATTGGTGTAGAAACTAGCCTTTCTAAACAATTAGCGTACTTAGAAAATCGTAAATCCTATAGCCCGCTAATTAGCCCGGACGAAGAATATAAAAAACACCGAAGCGAACTTGATTTTATAATCATTAATGATAAAACTACACAAGAGTTATTTGAGACAATTGAGCAAATAATCGCTGTTTTGTAAGAAAAAGGCTGCAAATTGCAGCCTTTTTTTTAATATCTTGTTCCCGTTAAGTGAATCGGTTTATCTATATTATCTTCAATATAGCTTAATAGTTGTTCATTTCGAATTTTTGATTTTGGTTTCGTTTTATAAACCATTTTTAAGCGATCTAGCGAGAGATTTCCTAAAAATATTACGACTCCGCCATTTCGACTAATTTGTTGAACTAAAGGAAGCGTAATACTTTCTACGACAAGACTATTAATTTCTTCATTTCCGAAATCGCGAAGGATTAAAAAGTCAACTTCACTTAGTTCGCTAAGTTCTTTATCAATGCTAGCTTTATTTGCAAAGTAATCACTTGTTTTTTCAATAATAAATTGTGGGTAATTAATAACGGCAGCTTTTAAATCTTGGTTTTCTTCTAAAAGACTATTAATTAGACTTAGTGCCATAAAAAGTTTTCCTCTTCCATCAGGTCCGTAAACATAAAGCCATTCTTTACTACCGTTTTTTAGATTAATTAAGGCTTTTAAATATTCGGCACGTTTTTCTGTAACATTTATGTCTTCTAAACGAATATCAAGCCAGTCTTCTGGGAAGTCACTTTTTAAGTAGCGATTTTTAAAAGCGGCATTTTTCATTAAAAGTGGGCATAGACCCATTTTTCTTTGTAATGAACCATTTTCAAACGTTAAGTCTGTAGGAGTATATTTGTTTGTAAGTACACAGTTATCTTTATCTTTACACGGGCAATTGTGGAGCGTGTTTGCATAATCTATAAAATAAGCAAGATTAGCATCTATTAATTCAAGCGGGATATCTTTTTCTTTTAAAGAGGCAACTAAAAGAGCATCGTTTTTTAATTCATTAACGATTTCTTCGAGTTTTTCTTCATCAACTGTTATTTCATCATATTTAAATTTATTCGCCATTTTATTTATACCTATTTTTATTCAAGTAGTTTTCTTCTTAATTCTTCTAAATCAACGTTTACTTCTTTACTTGTTTCTTCTTTTTGCTCTTCTTTTTCAACGTTTTCCGTGTCTAAACTAGATTCAAGCGTAACATCACGCTTTTTACTATCATTAATTTTAAGAAGCTGACTATCTAGATAATCAAGAACATCAACTGCTTTTGTAAAACTATTTGCTTTTAAAGGAATAGCAAATGATTCAACATAATTAGTAACTAAATTACCTTCGTTATTTTTAAGAACCCAGAAAATTAGTGCGTTTATTACTGCGTTATTAAAATTATATTTTAAGGCAAGATTATCAATTAAGCGTTTATTAGCGCGTGGGAGTTCTGCAATATTAAGGAGTCTACATAAAAACCGTTGAGGTTCATCTGTTTCCATAATGTTCATTAAAACAATATTATTTGTTTCACCTTTTAAGATTTGTGGTTCGCTTTTCTTCTTTGGAACTAAGTATTCTTTAAAGATGTTTTCCGCTTCTAAATTTTCCTTTAACGCGTCAAAATCGATGTTATTTCCTGCTTTTCCTCTAGGATCAAGAACGTGACTAACTTGTTCTGCCATTCTTTTTTCATCAAAGTGATGAAGAGTAGCAAGGCGCGAAATTTTATTAACTTGCGTTTTATTTAACATTTCCTTTGTAATGCCATACTTCTCATTTAAGATTGTTAAAAACTTATTTTGATTAAAGCTAATTTCTAAGTCACTTGTTTTTCTTCCTGTAGAAAAGTTAACCATTTGTTCTTGAAAGTTAACATCATCTAAGGAAGGATGAAAAACATCTGTAATACTTGCGCTTACTTCTTTACCTTTTTTAGTAGGTTGTTCTACTTTAAATCCTTTAACTAATTCCTCAAAGTGATCATTTCCAACGTACTTTTTAAGTAAGGATACAAAGATAATGTCATTAAAAAAGCCACTAGGATCTTTGGGAGCGTATACATCTAGATAATAGACATTAAAAAGTTTTTCTTTTTCAATAAATCGTCGTATAAGTCCTAGAGCTTCTAGGCGAGAAAAGGCAATTAATAAGTCGTTTAAAGTTACGTCTAATTGCTTACTAAGAAAAAGAATATCGTTTTCTTTATTAGTTTTTGCTAGTTCAATTAACGTTAGATATAAGGCAAGCGAAACATGGCCAATTAAAGGCTGATATAAAAGCGTTAGTGTCTTTTTATCAAGGTCGGTAATTTCACTAACTAATCTAACTTCGAAACGATCATTTAAATTTAATTTTTCCATAATTTGTTGTTAGCAAAATTATAACATATTTTTTGCTTCTATTAGGTTATTTTTTGTAGCTATTTTATTCCTAAATTTCTTTATATTTCATCTTGACTTTAATACCGCAACATATGCGGATAAAAAATATTTTTGGGCATATTTCTAAAATATTGTAAAATGTGTTTATAGAATAAACAACGTTTGAGAAAATATTCGCTTTTCCGCTTTTGGCATAGCGACATTTAAAGGAACACTTGTTTATTAAAAAAACTGGGAGGAGATAAACTATGAGGAGAAAACGAACACTTATTAGTACGTTAATCGTTGGTGTAGCTGTTGCTGTCGCACCGTTTTTACCACATAAATCCACCAATACTACAGCGGTTAAGGCTGCAGAGCCAACTACGCGTAGAGTCTATGCTGTCCTTAAAGAAGTTTGGTTTCACAACGAACAACGAATGTATATACATTATTGGGGTGGCGATGTCGAAACTAATTGGGATAACTGTCCACAAATGTCAGTTGCTGTTGATAATTACTGGAAGGGGATGTTCTTCTTTGATGTCCCAGCAAATACAACTGGCTGCATTTTTAAATCCGAAAGTGGAAATGTTGGTGAAAACGATAGGACTGTAGATTTTGAATTAAATCAAGTATTTAATGAATCACTGTTTAGAGTTGCGTGGGTAGAGAAGGATCCTAATAATTTTGATTATGGAAAACGTCAGGTAAACGTAGGCGAGGGTCCTATGGATAGTTTACAATTTGCTGGTGGTATCCTTTCAAGAATTGATACATGTTCTAATAGTTACGCAAATGGTTATAACTCTTATAAACAAATTATGGATTGTTTCTACAATTGTAGTGAAATTGATGACTCTATTCCTGTTGAAGAACCTAATGGCAATAAACCCACAATTGGCGCTAAATTAGCAATGATGAAAACACTATCATTAGCTGATAAAGGTAGTGCTTCTGCTCTAAGTGCGCAATTTATTAATAAACGTAACTATTACTTATTAGCATTTGTTGGTATAAGTTTAGCGATTTTCGGTGGTGCTCTTATCTTCAAAAGAAGAAAAGTAACAAATAGATAAATTTCAAATTTAAAATACTAAGCATAAAAAGGCACTGGATGCCTTTTTTTTGAAATACTGGTTATAAGACCTGTAATTTTCTAAAAAATATTTTGCTATTACTATCGTAATAGTGTAGTATCTACATAAGAATACACATTTATTTTATGATATGTTCAAAAATTCATGAGATTTACTTGGATTTTATGAACCTTTCTAAAGAAGATATTATTAAAGGGAGTAAAGCCTATGAGAAGAAAACGTTTGTCAATTAGTGCTCTAGTTGCAGGAATAATTCTTTCATTTACGGCTCTTTTTGCAAGTAATCCTTCAAAGGATATATCGGTACAAGCTGAGGAGCCGACAAGAGCCACAACACGCAGAATCTACGCAGTTTTAAGAGAAAACTGGTGGCACAACCAAAAAAAAATGTATATTCACTACTGGGGTGGCAGTGACGGTTCTAATTGGGATAATTGCCCACAAATGACACTCGCTGTTAATGACTACTGGAATGGTGTTTATTATTTTGATGTACCTTCTGATACAACACACTGCTTATTTAAAGCTAATCCTGGTGGTGGCGGTAATAATGATCAATCAAAGAATTTACAGTTAAGTAATATTTTTGGATCACTTCAAAGGGTAGCGTGGGTTGAAAGAGACCCTGGCAATTGGGATGGAAATCGAAATGTTGGAATTGGAGAAGCCTCGATGAGTGACATGCAGTTTGCAGGGGGAATCCTTTCTAGAATTGATACTTGTTCTAACAGTTATGCTGACGGCTATAATTCATATAAGCAACTTATGGATTGCTTCGTTAATTGTAGTAATATTCCTGACTCCACTATTGTTTATGAAGTTAATGGTAACGAAACAACAGTAGGTGAGAAATTGGAAGCGATGAGAAAATTATCGGAAGGAATTTATTACAGTTCTAATGCTCCTATCTTGAATGCAAGTCTTATTGATATTAATCGTAATCGTCACTTTATCTTAATCTTTGGTGGCATTGGTCTTGCTTCTCTTGCTGGATACTTAGTATTCAAAAGAAAAAGAAAGCCAATAAATTAATTAAATAAAAATTTAAATATTCTAAAAAGGCACATCAAATTGTGCCTTTTTTCTTTCTTTAAGAATCTTTTACGAAATAAACAGGAAAAATTGCTGATACTCTTTAATTACTACCAATATATTGGTAGAATAAAAGAGATTGGTTAATTCTTGGAGGTCTTATTATGGTAAGAAAAGTAGCTGTCCTAACTTCTGGTGGCGACGCACCAGGAATGAATGCTGCAATAAGAGCAATAATTCGTGCCGGTATTGAAGAAAATCTTCAAATGTACGTCATTTTTGAAGGGTTTAAAGGACTTGTGGAAGATAATATAATTCCTGTTGATCGAACTTTTGTTAGTGAAGTCTTAATGCGTGGAGGAACAATTATTCGAAGCGCAAGATTAAAGGAATTTAAAGATAGTGCAGTACAAGATATTGCAATTGCTAATTTAAAAAGTCACGGTATTGACGCACTTGTCGTTATTGGTGGTGATGGAACGTATCGCGGAGCGATTGATTTAGCAAATAAAGGCATTAATGTAATTGGTGTACCCGCGACTATTGATAACGATGTAGTTGGTACTGATTACACGATTGGTTTTGATACAGCTTTAAATACAATTACAGAATGCGTTGACAAGTTGCGTGATACATCAAGTAGTCACCAACGTTGCACGATTATTGAAGTTATGGGTAACACATGTGGTGATCTTGCCTTATTTAGTGGAACGGCATGTGGGGTTGACCTTATTATGTCAATTGAATATCGCCCAAGTGAGGAAGAAATTATTAACAAACTTCGTCACATTCATTCAAGTAGAGCTCGTCACGCTCTTGTAATAGTTAGTGAAAAACTTTTCCCAAATCTAAACGACTTAAAGACACTAATTGAAGAAAATACTGGATTTGATACGCGTATTGAAGTACTTGGAAGAATCCAAAGAGGCGGTTCTCCTACTGCTAAAGACCGTGTTCTAGCCGCTCGCCTTGGCGTACACGCGGTTGATTTATTAGTTGATGGTAAACGCAATCGCTGTGTAGGAATTATCGATGATAAGATTACTGACACCGATATTCGTAAAGCCTTTGAACAAAAGAAAAAAACAAACGAAGACTTAATTAAAGTCATCGAGAAATTGAAGTAGATATTATGTATAATTTTGAAAAAAAGACGAAAATCGTCGCGACCCTAGGTCCAACTAGTGAAGACAAAGACACAATTAGAGCCTTAATTAAAAATGGGGCAAATATTGTTAGACTTAACTTTTCTCACGGTGACTACACCGAGAAAAAAGCAAAAATTCAAATTGTTCGAGAACTTGAAAAAGAACTTGATATTGTAATTCCTGTCATTTTAGATACTAAAGGTCCTGAAATTCGAACGCATAAATTTAAAGATGATGGCGTTATGATTGAAAAAGATTCAATTGTAAGAATTTCAATGGAGGAAAAACTAGGGACGAGTACTTCTTTTTCAGTTACTTATCCTAATTTATACGATGACATTAAAATTAATGACATGATTAAAATTGATGATGGGAAACTTCATCTTCTTGTCGTTGATAAAGATCCAATAAATCGTGAAATTATCGTAAAACCTTTTAACTCTCATTTTGTTACAAATCGTAAAGGACTTAATATTCCTAGTGCTAGACTTCATCTTCCCGCACTTAGTGAACAAGACAAGAAAGATATTCTTTTTGGACTTAAAGAAGGAATTGATTTAATCGCTGCTAGTTTTATAAGAAGTAAAGAAGATATTCTTGAAATTAGAGAGTATATAAAAGAAATTGGCTGCGAAAATGTCCCAATTATTGCAAAAATCGAAAACTTTGAAGGTTGTCAAAACATTGAAGAAATTATTAAAGTCGCTGATGGCGTTATGGTCGCTCGAGGAGACTTAGGTGTAGAAATTGAACCAGAACGCGTACCAATTATTCAAGGAAAATTAATTGCCTTATGTCAAAAAGAAGGTAAACCCGTAATTACAGCAACACAAATGCTTGACTCAATGCAAGTTAACCCACTTCCAACACGCGCGGAAGTAAGTGACGTCGCTACTGCAATTCGTGAAGGAAGTGATGCGGTTATGCTTTCTGGAGAAACGGCAAATGGAAGTTATCCAGTCGCTAGCGTCAACATGCAAACGCGCATTGCTAAGATTATGGAAAACGAATTAGATTATAAAGAACTTGCAAGTAAAGCTTATGCAACAAGTGACAAATCACTTGCGGACGCTCTTGCAAATAGTATTGCAAATACGACTAACCTAATTGATGCAAGATTAATCGTTTGCTTTAACAAAGCAAGCGATTGCGCACTTAGAATCGCAAAAGCTAGGCCAAAAACACCACTAGTTTTTGTTACTGATAATAGAAAGAGTGCTGTAAAATCAATGCCTTCTTTTGCAATTTATCCTATAGTTGTTCCCTCTTTACCAGAAACTGTTGAAGAGATGGAAAAAGTAACGTTAGATGCTGCGAAAAGAGTTGGTCTAGGCAAAGATGAACCAATTATTATTACTGGCGGAATTCCCGTAGATAATAAAGATATTAACTTTATGAGAGTAATTTATTTAAGAGAGGCTAAGTAATGGCTAAATTAAAAACCGTTATTGCTCTAGATATTGGCGGAACGAATATTCGCTGCGCTTTAATTAACGAAGAATATAAGATTCTTAAAGTTATTAGAGAAAGAACGAATGTTGGTTCTGTTAATGACTTTTTAAAACAAGTAAAAAAAGTCATTAAGGATTTAAATGCTTTTTCTTATAAGCCTTTAGGTATTGTGTGCGGAGTTCCTGGAAAAGTTAGGTTAGACGGATTTATTCCAAGTCTTCCAAATATTCATATTAAAAATATTCCTTTAAAAGAGTATCTTAGCGACAACTTCTCACTTCCTGTAATTATTAAAAATGATGCGGAAATTGCCGCGGTCGCGGAAGGTTATGTTGGTGTAGGAAAAGACTATAAATCAACGTATTTTATTACAATTTCCACAGGAATCGGTGGATGTTACTTTGAAAATGGTAAGATTAAAAATGTAAGCGAAGAGATTGGTCACACACTAGTTCCGTATAAAGGTAATTATTATGAACTAGAAAAAATAGCTAGCGGAAATGGCTTAAAATTATTGTCTTCACTAAATAATGTAAATATTTCATCAAGCTATGAATTTTTTGATCGCCTTAAAAAAGATGATCCTAAAATAAAAGCTATTTTTAATGACTGGCTACAATTAATTAATGACTTTATAACGTTAGTTGGAGAAATTTATGAGCCAGAAATTATTGCTTTTACTGGCGGAATCATGCACGAAAAAGCGTTGTTCTTCCCAAAATTAAAGAAGGCGCATCCTCATTTAAACTTAAAGGAAGCAAAGTTCAAATTTGATGCTGGTCTAATTGGCGCGGCGGCGCTTGGTTTCTTAACAATTATCTAATTTAATTAAAAAATATCATAAAAAAAAGAGCCGTTTGCACGGCTCTTTTCTAATCGAATAATGATTATAAATTAGGCATGAAGTTTTTTACGATAGCTTATGTAGGCAATAAGGCTAATACCTAGTACTGCTATAACAATTGTTGCAATAAGTAGTGAGTTATTTGTTGCAACTACTCTTGTTTGCATCGCTCCACTTAGAACATTATTGTTGTATTGTTGTTGAAGTGCTTGGTACTTTGTCCATGCATCAATTTCAACAGTCTTATTTGTGCCTTCATCATAGTCACTAGTATTAGCGTAATCATTAATCATTGCTTGATCAAGAAATCCTTTAACATTCATAACTTCGTCGCCTTGTTCATTTGTTGTACGTGGAATGAAGTTTTCATCAATAGCTGGAAATGCACCGTATCCATTTGATACGCTTGCACTACATGTTAGATATCCTTCAAGAACTTTTGCGACAAAAGTATTATGTACAAGACCTTCAAGACTTTCTTTAACATAGCTCCAATCATCAGCGAGAACTGGTTTGAAAATCTTGTTATTATCGCCTTCGTTAAATGTTTGCGCAGGTATATCAACTTCTAGGGTGCCAGTAACCGCATTACGAACACTTAAACCAACTTCTTTTCCAACAAAATCACTAATATTAACGTCAAAATATGGGAAGAATAAACCATCATACTCATTATCCCATTGAAGCGATTTCTCATAACCAGTAGGACCATAGCGAACATCGCCTACTCTAAGCATATATTCATATGGTTCACCGGCATAATGTTCAGCACGATTTACCCATATACGCATTTTTGATGAAGTGATTCCTTCTGTTGTAGGAGTTGGGGTTACAATCGTAGGTAACACTTGCCATGAGCTACTTGCATGATCAAAAACTGGCTTTGTTAAATCAGGAAGTAAATCAGCAGTTTGATCTTGTTTGTTATCCCAATTGTTTCCTGTTGTGTCAGATTTCATTGATGCAAAAATAACGTAATTAGGTAATACACCATCTGCTAATGTTGGTGATACGACTTTATAAAGTCCACCTTCTTCTTCGGTTGCACTGACCCAATCGTTTTTACCATCAGTATTATAGAAATACGCCGCAACACGATTTGCTCCATCCATAAATGTACCAGATGGGCGAATGTATAAATCTGTAGATGCAGGAATTTCTGGTAAAATGTCGGTTTCTTCATTAAATTTACGCCAACTACCGTCACTATATGAGCCAGCATTCATAACGAACACATCATTAGTGCCATCAAAAGTGAGGTCTGCTGTTTTGTTCCATAATTCTTTAGGTTCAGTTGAATCATTCCATCCAGTCGGTGTGCCTGGATTTTGTCTAGTAAAAATTAATCCTTCATAACCTGGTGCACACGTAGGGGTTGTAACAGAGTATAAGCTTGTACTCGCTTCCCTTTTCATATCGACAAACATGTTTTTACCAGGATTAGTATCATTGAAAAACCAGACAGAAAAATAAGCGCCTCCTTCAAGCCATTTGTCACTTGGTTGAAAGTAAATCACTTTGCCAGAAGTTATGTTTACTGCTTTAGCCGGTACTGGGGCTTGGTGTTTTGCGCCTCCAACGCCAAGGGCAAGCGCAAAAGCACTAAAAGCGAATAACATAACTTTTCTAAAATTATTCTTTTTCATAAGTCCCTCCAACTTATATTTATAAGTTCATATTATCATATACTTTGCTATTATCAATGCTTTATAAGAGAAAACTTTGCCGATACCAACTAAATCATGTATCTTGCTAAATACTTTAGTCTTATTTATAATAAGGACGCGAAGAAAAAGACAAGCGTTCATTTTTGTTTACAAAGAGAGTTACTAGTTGGTGAAAAGTAATTAAATGAAATTGAAACGAACCACTTTGGAGCAAATTATCGAAATAAGATAATCGGTAGTGCGTTATAACTAATTAAGAGCAAGTAAATTACTTGAATTAAGGTGGTACCGCGGTAGTGCGTCCTTAAGGGACGTTTTTTTATTTTTATAGAAGAAAAAGAAGGTGAATATTATGGAAAATACTCTAAAAAATGGCTTTGTTCTCTTAAAAGAAGCAACTAGAGATAACAAGAAAAATGTAATCGCAATGAAAGTTGATGATAAGCTAGTCGATCTTCAAACGGAAGTTAGTAGTGACGCTAAGGTTACATTTATTGATGATAAAAGCGAAGAAGGTTTAGACATTCTTCGACATAGCGCGGCGCATCTATTAGCGCACGCTGTTCTTCTTCTTTATCCAAAAGCAAAGTTAGCGATTGGGCCAGCTATAAGTGACGGCTTTTACTATGACATTGATTTTGGAGATGTAACTCTTACAGAAAGTGACTTAGAAGTAATTGAAGCAAAAATGCGTGAGCTAAGTAAAAAAGATTTATCTATACAACGCTTTAAAGGAAGTAAAGATGAAATACTAAGCATTTTTGCAGATAACCCATACAAAACCGAGCTAATTAGCGAAATTGAAGGTGAATTCTCTTACTATAAACAAGGTGAATTTCTTGATTTATGTATGGGACCGCACGTTCCAAGTACGCGCTATATTAAGCACTTTAAGTTGCTCTCACTTGCCGGAGCTTACTGGCGAGGCGATAGCAGAAATAAACAACTAACGCGAATTTATGGAACAGCGTTTTTCTCTAAGGAAGAATTAGATAATTACTTAATTAAATTAGAGGAAGCAAAGAAACGCGATCACCGAAAACTTGGTAAACAACTAGACTTATTTATGCTTAGTGAATATGGCCCAGGTTTTCCTTTTTGGTTACCAAATGGCGTTACGCTTTACCACGAATTAGAAGAGTTTTGGTATAAAAAGCACGTTGAACACGGTTACGAATTTATTAAAACTCCAACTGTATTAAATCGAGAACTTTGGGAAACGAGTGGCCACTGGTTTAACTATAAAGAAAACATGTACACGCTTAAAATTGATGAACGTGATTTTGCAATTAAACCAATGAATTGCCCAGGTGCAATACTCGTCTATAAAAATAATCTTTATTCCTATAAAGACTTCCCACTTCGTCTTGCAGAACTTGGAACAGTTCATCGTCACGAAGCAAGTGGCGCGCTTAGCGGTCTTTTCCGCGTAAGAGCCTTTACTCAAGATGATGCTCATATCTTCTTGCGTAAAGATCAATTAGAACAAGAAATTATTTCTCTTCTTCATCTTTACGAAGAATTTTATAAGACATTTAACTTAAGTTATACGATTGAGCTATCAACGCGTCCTGAAGAAAAATATATAGGCGAAATCGCCCTTTGGGATTTAAGTGAAGAAATCTTAGAAAAAGCCCTAATTAAAACGAAGACTCCTTATAAAATTAACCCAGGAGATGGAGCATTCTACGGACCAAAACTTGATTTTAAGGTTAAAGATAGTTTAGGAAGAGTTTGGCAATGTGGAACGATTCAACTTGATATGAATCTCCCGGAAAGATTTGACTTAACTTACATTGGACCAAATAACGTAAAAGAAAGACCAATTATGCTTCACCGCGCGATTTTTGGTTCTTTAGAACGCTTTATTGGCATCTTAATTGAGCATTTTGCAGGTGCTTTCCCGCTTTGGCTTGCACCTACCCAAGTCGTTGTGCTTCCCGTTAATAACGAGTTTCATCTAGATTATGCGACTAAAGTTGTTAATAATCTTAAAAAAGAAGGAATTCGTGCAGTATTAGACGATTCAAATGAAAAGTTAGGTTATAGACTACGTAATAGCCAAGTTAAAAAAGCACCGCTAACGCTAGTTATTGGTGATAACGAAGTAAGTGATAATAGTGTTACTTATCGTCGCTATAGTAAAAAAGAACAAATTACTGTAAGTAGTAAAGAATTTTTTAAGATGATAAGAAAAGAAATCGATAATAAAGAGATTATTGAATAATTAGCTAAATTATCACTATTTAAGTGTTGACAATTACTTTAAGTATTGTATAATGCAAGAGCAACAAAAATGTGGAAAGTAGAGGCGCCCGCTTCTCACCAGATCTAAAAGGATAGATTGGTTAAAAAAGCTACAACTAAAAAAGTTATTTAGCAATTTAAGTGGGCGTATCGAAAAACGCTCACTTTTTCTTGCAAATAAGGAGGAAGAGACTATTAACCAAGATCAAAATCGAAAACGACCAAATCGTCCCGTAGAACTCGTAAATGAAAACATTAACTTCCCGGAAGTTCTTGTTATTGGTCCTGATGGCCAACAATTAGGAGTAATGAAAACAAAAACTGCTATTTCATTAGCGCATAACGAATACGACTTAGACTTGTTCTGCGTTAACCCTAATGGTAACCCACCAGTTTGTAAAATGCTTGACTACGGAAAATATCGCTTTGAAAAGCAAAAAAGAGAAAAAGAACAAAAGCGAAATCAAAAAGCTTCTGTTTTAAAAGAAATTCGTATGCGACCATTTATTGGCGAACATGACTTAAATGTAAGAGTCAAACAAGCAAAAGAATTCTTAAGTGAAGGCGATCGAATTAAAGTTTCTATACGCTTTAGAGGGCGGGAAATGGCCCATATCGATGTCGGTGAAAAAGTATTAGAAAACTTCCTAAATGAATTGCAAGATTACGCCGTTGTTGAAAAAAGTCCGAGCTTAGAAGGTCGCTTCTTAGTTACCTTCTTAGGTCCAAAGAAGAAATAGGAGGAGCATTATATGCCAAAAATGAAAACAAAAAGTTCCTTAAAGAAACGAGTTAAGGTAACTGCAAATGGTAAGCTTATGCGTGGCTGCGCATACCGTTCCCACCTTGCCCCCCACAAAACAACAAAACAAAAAAGACAATTACGAAAGGCTAGATTAGTAAGTAAAAGCGATTATAAACGCATTAAACACTTAATCTAATAGGTAATTAAAGATGGCAAGAGCTACAAATGTACCCGCGACGCGGAAACGTAGAAAGAAAACTTTAAAACAAGCTAAAGGTTACTTTGGCAGTAAAAGTCTACTTTACAAAACTGCTAAAGAACAAGTTATGCATAGTCTAAATTATGCATATAGGGATCGTAGAACCGTAAAACGTGAATATCGTAAATTATGGATTCAACGAATTAACGCAAGCTGTCGTTTATGCGATATTTCTTACAACCAATTCATGTATGGATTACGTTTAGCAAATGTGGAAATTAATCGCAAGATGCTTAGCGAAATTGCAATTAACGACTTTGAATCTTTTAAAGGCTTAGTCGACACTGCTAAAAAAGCAATCGCAGCAGCAAAGTAATTTAGTTTATTTTTAAAAAAATGCTAGCTTTACGAGCTAGCTTTTTTTATTGTTTTTACTTCTTCATCTGTAATTAGCAGCGTTTCTCTTTCCTTAATTGCCTTAATTATCATCTCTTCATAAGGAAACTTTGCTTCGTATTCCAGACACTTACTAAGTTTAGGTTTCGTCGTTGGATTAATTGGCGTAAAAATTGTGCAGCAATCTTCGTAAGGAAGAATTGAGATGTCGTAGGTTCCAATTGATTGCGCTAAATGAATAATATCAACTTTATCATCAGTAGCTAGAGGACGAATTACGGGCATATTCGTAACTTCATTAATTACTTGAATACTTTCAAGCGTTTGTGAAGCAACTTGGCCAAGAGATTCTCCAGTTACTAGTGCTTTTGCGTTTACGCGTCTAGCAAGAAGCGAAGAAATGCGAAACATCATTCTTCGCATAATTGTAATGCAATAAGGTTCAGGCACATTAGCATAAATTGCTTCTTGAATTTCTTTAAAGTCAATAATGTGAAGTTTTAGTTCATGTTGATATGGAGTAAGAGTTTGTAAAAGACTTGTAACTTTATTTATAACACTTCGCTTCGTATATGGAGGCGAAGCAAAGTGAATAAATTCAAGCTTCATTCCGCGGCGAAGCATTTTATAAGCCGCAACGGGTGAGTCAATTCCACCACTTAATAACAAGAGACTTTTAGCACTTATTCCAAGCGGATAACCACCACTTCCAGGGTAAGTTTTAGCAAAAAAGTGTGCAAATTGTGGGCGGATTTGAACTTTTAAGAGAAAATCGTAGTTATGAACATCGACTTTCCAGTTTGTGTTTTTTAATATTACACTTGCAAGTTCACGATTAATTTTGTCGCTTATTAGAGGATAAGTTTTATCAATTCGCTTTGTTTGAACTTTAAAAGTTTTTCCTTTAACACTGTTCATTATTTCAAGTGCAGTAGCTTTTAAAGTGTCTAAATCATTTTCGACAACGTAGATTACACTAATTGCGTGGATTCCACTTATTTCCTGTAAACGAGAAATTATTTTTTCTTCATCTTCAAGAGCATAATCAATATAAATATGATCATGCGTTCGTTCTATTTTTGTTTCATGCTTCTTTAAAGCATGGTTAATGTTTCGATAAAGTTGATTAATAAAATTTGCACGGTTTTTACCTTTTGTCGTTAATTCACCGTAATGAATCATTATTTTTCTATCCATACATTACCTCGCTTATTACTTCTTGTAGTGTTTGTATAAAAGTATCGACTTCTTCGTCCGTATTATCATAACAAAATGAAAGACGAATAGACTCTTCACTGCGTTTCTTATCGTTAGTCATTGCATAGATTACGTGACTGTAATTTCCAAGTCTCGTTGAACAGGCACTCGTTGTTCCAACACTTATTCCCTTTAAAGCAAGTGCCTCAACAATTACTGACGCTTTTTTATTTTTTAGTGAAAAATTAATGATAAACGGAGAGCCATTAAGTGGGGAATTAACGATAATTTCATCGTAGTTTTGCAAAAAAGACATGAGTTTTGCATGGTTATCTCTAATTTTTGCAATGTTTCTATTGTAGTTACCTAAAGCTAATTCTAGTGTATCTGGAACAAGAAGATCAGCAACTAAATTAACTGTTCCGGCGCGCATCGTCATCTCTTGCTTGCCGCCACTTAAAAGTGATACGAGTTCAATGTGTGACTTTAAAACGAGACATCCACTTCCTTTTAGACCGTTTATCTTATGAAGTGAAAAAGTAAAAGCATCAACATCTTTATAGTTAATTGGTACTTTTCCTATTGCTTGCGTTGCATCAACATGGAATAAACATTTTGGGTATTTTTTAAGAAAACGGGCAATTTCTTCAATATCGTTAACCGCGCCTGTTTCGTTATTAACCGCAATAAGCGAGCATATAATCGTCTTATCATCAATTGCATTAAATAGTACTTCTTTATCTACTTTGCCATTTTCTAAAAGAGGAATTTCAACAATTTCTGCCCCATATAGTTCCTTAAGTTGCATTAACGTTGCCCTTACACTTGGATGTTCGCCTTGGCTCGTTACAATCTTATTACCGCGATTTTTATAATTTAAAAAAGCACCTTTTAAAAAGGCGTTATTACCTTCTGTCGCTCCACTTGTAAAAATTAGTTTGTTGTTAGGTACACCAAGTAACCTAAGCGTATCTTTCCGCGCCTTTTCAAGAAGGTGCTCGGTCTCTTGACCGAGTAAATGCGGACTAGAAGGATTAGCAAAATAAATTTGTGAAAGACTCACAAATTTATCTAAAATTTCTTTATTAACTGCAGTAGTTGCAGCGTTATCAAAATAAATCATCTAAGTTATTTTATAAAGCGAGCAAGCGGTTCGACCGTCTTTTTGTAGGCTTCTTCAAAGTGTCCGGCGTAAAATAGACGTTCTACTTCTACTCCTAGCGCTTGCATATCAGTCATTTTGTTTCGGTATTGATTTAGTTTAAGGATTGCTTTTTCCGCAAGGCGGGCAAAGCTTGCTTGTTCATCAACGTAATTAATTAGTACTGTTGCTTCTTCTTCAAAATCACTCGTTAGCCTTCTTACGAGCATTACATCAATTGGCGCTCTTCTAAGTGTGTCATTTATTTGATCAGCAAGATCATAAACTTTGTCAAATTGTGGGTCTACTTTTGTAGTTAACACATCAACGTTAATTTCTCTTACGACTAGTTCAGCACTCTTTAGGCGGAAATATGTATCAGAAATTAGTTTATATGCAAATTCACTATCAATTCTAAGAGCGTTAACAAACGTTACATATTCATCAATATAAACTTTTACTTTTTCCGTTTCTTCTTGCATCATCACCATATATTCAACTAAAAGGCTATAAGGTTGTTTTGTCGAAGAGTGAATAAAGTTATCTAGTGTTCGTTTACTATTTGACATAGCATCAATTGCACTCTTTAAAACAATTAACTCTTGTTCTTTTTCTTGGCTAATTAAATAGACGTTTTTAATTTTTGGCATCATATTTATTAGCCAAATATATTTATGTTCTGTTTCATTAACGTCAGCATAACTTTTTTCAAATTCGCGGTCATAAAGTTCTTTTTGACTAACTTCAAAGTCCATCCGTTCAAAAAGTTCATTAATACTTGCATCAATTTCATTTAATGTTTGATCTACATTATTCGTTTGAAATTGTTGAAGCGACTTTTCAATTGCTTTTAATTGTTCATTAAACGTTTCAATTTGCTTATTAATTAGTAAATTTTGAAGGGGATAACCTTCTTGTTCCATCTCCACGTGGCGTTCATCTAAATCACTAATTTTTTTCGGTAAGAGTTTTGTCGTTTTAACACAAAGTAGCGGTAAAACTTTTAACGCTCGCTCAAGTTCTTCTAAGATTGCTTCAATTTTTGTAAGCGCCGTATTAGCTTCTTCGTAATAGGCCCCATTTAGAGCATTATCATAATCTTTAAAAAGTTGTTCAACGGCGATAAAAATTTTATTAAAGCTAGTTTCTACGAGCGTTAATTCAAAGCGATTATCACGAAACAAATGTTTTAATTGCCGATATTTTTCCTTGAAAACGACGCTTTTTTCCCGGCTTTCGCTTTCTGGAGAAATAATCCGCGTTAGTTCTTCATCAAGTTTCATTACTTTTGTTTCATAATCTATGATGATATTACGGTTTTCTGGATAGATCTTTCTAAAATCTTTTGGTCCTTTAATTAAGGCTTCATTTAGCGTTTGCAGCGCTTTTTGTGAACGGCGATCATCAATTTCTCTTAAGTCTGTAAACTTGTTATAAAGTTCAGTATATGTTGGCCGCATAAGTAAGTTAACATCACTTATTGCTTCAATCCTGCGAAGATGTTGCGTATCTTTGTTTAGTAGCGTTGATCTAGCAATCTCATAGCGCTTAGAAAGTTGCCGAAATTGTTTTTTAGTACTTCTACCAACAAAAACAAACTTAAATAAAAGAAATAAAATAATCGCTATAACGATTAAAGAAATAAATGTCCAAAGGAATATTTCCCAACCTAGCGATAAATAAAAAGAAAACTTCATAATAATCACCTTCTCTCATTATAAAGAAGTAATGCTTAAAAGTAAATTTAGATTTACTTTAAAAGCCTTTTTAAGAACGGTTATTACTTTGTTGCTTTTGTGCTTACTTTTTGCATTTTTGTACGCACGAATGCAACATTATCCCAAAAAAACTCTTTTTTAGCTGATTGAATTAATTTCTTGTAAAACTTTATCTACTGTTTTAATTACATTTTCAAATTCAATTGCACTTGCATAAGGAAATTGCTTTTGATAGTTTGTCCATTGTTTTCGAATTCTTTCCTCATTTTGAATCAATTGTGTTGTCTTGATTATTTTATCGATATCAAATTCAGTATTTCGGTATTTAAATGTGTTCTCGCATGCTTTTTTAAGTATTCTAAAATTAATTTCATCTTTCTTTAAATGAAAGAGAATATATATATCATAAAAATCCTTCATGCGAGAATTAAATAAACTTTTATCATATAATATGTGGATTTTTTCAGCGATTATTGTTTCGATGTTATACGAACAAATTTCAAAATATTCATCGGTAAATAAACTTTTATACCTATATTCTATTTCATTAGGTGTTATTAAATCCCCTGTCGCTATATCAATCTTGATAGTTTTCTTTAGATTGTCTAACTTACAAAGAATATTCACTCTAAAACCACCATATTCATCCTCATTGAGTATTTTAGTAATGCCTTTAATTTCATAAGTGACACCGTTGTCTTTTCCGCTTGAAAAAATTTTAAGTAATTTTTGTTTAATCTCTTCTTCCGTTAATTTAAAATTTCTAATGATAAAATCGATATCTTTTGTCGTTCTTTCTCTTATGCCAATAATATTTGATAGTATAAAACCGCCTTTAAAAATAAAATTATTTTTTTCTTCGCTAGATGCGATTTTTTCTAATATACTTTCTAAAAAATAATGAGTTAAAACTGAATTAAAGTCTATGCCTGTCTCATTTGCGATAGCATGACATTTTGCTATTAACTCATTCTTATGCATCTAACACCTCAAGAACTTCTTTAACTTTTTCGTATATTTTCATTTTTTTTGAGTATTCATAAAGTTTCATAAGATTCTTTTTTTCACTTCTAATATAGCTATTAATTGTCTTTGAAAATAGTTCCACATCAATTTCTCCTCTATCTTTTACAAAATCACAAATTGTCCTTTCTAGATCGTAAACTTTAACAACGTTGCCAAAAGCTGTTTCAATTTCAGTAATTCCAAAGTCGTAAATTTCTTTATTTACATAATGAACTCTTGTTTTTTCATCAATACGATGTGGATTATAGCCTTTATATACTGTGATTTCTTTTTGAGATGGTATTACATCAGTTAGGTCATGAAGATAGAGTGCTGAAACATAGGAAAAAATGGCGACGTTATGCCTGTTTTGAAAGAAATAATACTCATCATAATATCCATCCGGAAGAATATAAATTCCTCTTGTCGCCCGAATAATATCTCCTGATTCGACTAGACGTGTAAGGTATATTGTCGGAATATTAGAATTGCGAATTTCTTCACTCGTAATAATTCCGCCACTACTTTCCATTTTTTCGATTATTTTACTTGCATATTCCATAATAAAACCTCAACTAATGTTGCATCTGTGCTTACATTATAGCGATTAGTAAGCACAAATGCAACAATTTTAAAAATAAGTTTCATGAATCTTAGCATTAATAAATACATTTAACGAGAATTTTGTAAATTAGAGTCCAAAACGCGATTTCTTCTTGACTATAACTTAATAATAAGTTATCTTATGAAAGCATGTAAGCAGCATGTAAATACAGCTTGTCAATGACATTACTAAAGTTGGGAGTAACAAAGCTATAAAGTGAAACCATTAATAATGTTCATCCGAAGTTTGGGATTTACACCTATGTTTATTTGTAATAAATATAAGGAGGAAAAACATGAGATATACTGGTTCTGATTGGAAAAGATCTCGTCGCTTAGGTTATTCAACCCTAGAAACTGGTAAAGAATTACGTAAACGTCCGTATGGACCTGGTCAACACGGTAATAAACGTCGTCGTCGTGATAGTGAATATGGCAAACAATTAATTGAAAAACAAAAATTACGTCATACTTACGGCATTAATGAACGACAATTCCAACGTTTATTCCATGAAGCCCTAAAAAACAAAGACGTTGTTACGGGTACTGCCTTTATTCAAATTCTTGAATCGCGTCTTGACAATCTTGTCTTCCGTATGGGTTTTGCAAGAACTAGAAGGCAAGCTCGCCAACTCGTTAACCACGGTCACGTTCTCGTAAATGGAAATAAAGTTGACTTACCTTCTTACCTTTGTAAGCCAGGTGACGTAATTTCCTTTAGAGAAAAGAGTCAAGACTTAGTCGTTGTAAAAGCTAACTTAAGTGTTACTGATTATCGCGTACCGTTTGTTAGTGTCGACGTTGAAAAACTTCTTGGCACGTTTGAACGCTTACCAGAACGTAACGAAGTCGCGCAAGACATCGACGAAGCACAAATTATTGAATACTATAACCGCTTACTCTAGTCGGTTACATAGTAAAAAAGTCATCGTGAATTCGATGACTTTTTTATTTTCTAAATATATTTTCCGCCTGCGGCTCAAATGTTACATCTATCCCTAGTTTATGAAGCGTTACTAGGTCACTTTGATCGATAACATGCGAGCTATGCATTTGGTTGCCGTTTAATTTTGGGATTTGGCGAAGAGCAACTTCACTAATTGGCCCAGTGTTCGCTGTAATTGCGAGAGCAATTAACACCTCATTTACGTTAAGAGCAGGTTCTTCTTCGTGAAGATGCTCTCGTTTTGTATTTTGAATTGTTGTAATTATTGATTCGCTAAGAAGCGGAATTTCTTTATTAATGTGCGCATACGCTTTTAGGGCGTTAATAATTGCTGCGGCGGCTTGCGTAAATAACTTAGTTCTTTTTCCAGTTACAATCTTATTGTTTGCAAGGCTTAGCGCTGCACTTGGTAAGTTAGTATCTTCATATTTTTTAAGCGCACGACTTACGACTTTACGGTCGTTTTTATCAATATTACCGCGATCCATGATGTCATTAATCTTATTAATTGCCTTAATATTAAGGACACCAAGTTTATATTGCCAAAGCGCTTGGTAGTAGCGACGAATAATTTCTTGTTCACAGGCAATTCTAATTTGCTCTTCGTCATCTATTGCAAATCCGACTTTATTAACACCCATCTCTGTCGGTGAGTTATAAGGTGATTCGCCATAAATTTTTGTAAGTGTTTTTTTAAGAAGCGAAAATGATTGTAAATCACGGTTATAACTAACGGCTTCTTGTTTTGTTGAAGCTAGATAGTAGTGATCAATCATTAATTCATCATCTAAATCTAGTGTCGCGGCTTCATAAGCTAAGTTTATAGGGTGATTTATACCTAGATTCCACGTTGGAAATGTTTCATATTTTGCATAACCGCTTCGCTTATTTAATAGACTATCTTGATAAAGAAGCGAAAGACATAATTGCATTTTCCCACTTCCTGGTCCCGGAGCAGTTACAACGACAAGCGGCTTTGTTGTTTCGATAAAATCATTTTTACCAAATCCTTCTTCGCTTAATATTAGATCAACATCTTGCGGATAATTTTCAATTTCATACGTTGCATACGTTTTAATTTTAAAACTTTCCAAGTAATGGCGAAAAGCACGGACACTAGCGACATCTTGATATTTTGTTATGACAACGCTACTTACGAAGAGCTTATTAGCTTTTAAAATAT
This sequence comes from Bacilli bacterium, assembly GCA_050952805.1. Lineage (GTDB taxonomy): Bacteria > Bacillota_I > Bacilli_A > RFN20 > CAG-826 > JAAYSA01. The sequence continues at coordinate 250,478 of JBMNLM010000001.1, forward strand.
CAATCATCCGAAAAACTTCATCTTCATAACTTAGTGAAGTGTCGTTTCTTACTTTTCCAGTAATTATGTCGTAACTATTAATACAAATGATTATTTCTAGTTTATTTTTAAGTTCTTGTAGTACTGCGATTTTACTATCTTCTTTAAAGCCAGGGAGGACTCTACTAGCGTGCTTGTCATCAAAAAGTTTTCCGCCAAATTCAAGGTACAATTTACCGTCAAATTGGTCAATTCGCTCTAAAATTGCAGCCTTTTGGAGCTTTAAGTACTTTTTTAAATTAAAAGGACTAGTGCTTTTTTTCATGTTTTAATTCTATCACACCAGCCTAGTTATTAGTATGAGAAATTAAGAATTCTATTATAAATTTTTATATTAATTTAATGTCATAATCATTTTGATTTATTTAATTTATTAGTTCATGCTATTATGAGCCTAGGAATTGTTTATATGAGCAAGGAAGAAAGAAAAGCTAAAATTAAAAAATTCAGGCAAGACCGGAAGTTATGGTTTAGAAACCTAAAGCGAGTTTTAAAAATAAAAATTAAAAAACCTCGTCTTGTTTTTTTTGGTGCAAAGCCTGAAACAAAAAGCGTTGTTTTATCTAATCACGTTGGAGCCTACGGCCCCTTAACGTTAGAAATGTATGCAGATTTCCCAATTCGGATGTGGGGAACGCATCACATGAATACTGGTTTTAAAGAATTATGGAAGTATCTAACGGAAACCTACTATCACCAGAAAAAGGGATGGAATATTCATTTAGCGAGACTATTTTGTATTGTCGCCGCTCCTTTAACATACATGTTTTATAAAGGACTACGACTAATTTCAACTTATCAAGACCATCGCTTTAAAGCGACAATCCAAGAAACTATTGATGTTTTAAACAATAACGAGAACATAGTTATCTTCCCTGAAGATAGCAGTCAAGGTTATTTTGATGAATTAACGCATTTTTATAAAGGTTTTGTCGTCCTATGTGAAGTTTGTTTTAAAAAAGATATGGATTTAAACATTTATACTTCTTATCTTAGACGCGAAGATAATGTTCTTATTTTTAGTGAACCAATTCTCTATAGTGAACTAAAACAAAATTTTGCATCGCGTGAAGAAATGGCAGCGCACCTTTTAAATCAATGTAATGATTTAGGAAAAATTGATCTTACCTTAATTAGTGAAGAACAATTTAGTTAATTAATACATTTAAGATTTAAAAAAGGCCTCAGCATCTAAATGTTGAGGCCTTTTTTTATTAATTTTTCAACTTCTTGTTTCGAAAATGACGTCTAGCAATATTTATGTCTTTTCTTAACGAAGGGTTTCCACCCTCATTTTCAAAATCTTTGTCATTTAAAAAGCCTTTGCCATTTAAAATTCTAATGTATTTACCATTATTGATTTCTTCTTTTTCTTTGTCTGCAGTTTCTTCTTCGTTTTTGCAGGGTATAAATTGTACATATAATTCATCTAGAAAATTATTGACTTGAACTTCGTTAAATAAACGATGTTCTTGGTTAGTACTATCCCAATTTCCTTCAAAATCATTTAGTATACCAAAAAGGGATTCTCGAAGGGTTGATCCGTTTGGAGTTCCTTTGATATGTATGTTTACAACACGTGAACTTAAACTTTGTCCTTGTGCCTTACCAACATAAATACAATAAAGTTTTTCTTTAGTATCTTCTAGTGTACAAGTTTCGGTATAATCTTTTACTTTTTCAAATGTAATCGAAGTTTTCTCATTTTCATGAGGATGAGAATCTAATCTATCTAGTAATTGTATAAATTCCTTTTTCTTACACCAAAACTTATAAACTCCAATATCAGTAATTTCATATGAACTATTTCTTAATATTTTAACGCTTACTGGCTTATTACAATCCATAATAAAATCCTCCTCAATAGATTAGAATTCGTTTTTCTTAAAGAAATTAGTGTTTTTAAAATTTAGGTTTAAAACTATTCTATTTCAGCTTCTTCATCTAACTCTTCATCATCACTTATTAAAACTAAATCATGATCAAAAAGAACGATTTCTAAAAGATAAAATTCATAGATATCTTTTACTTCTGCTAGTCTCTTGTCGAGTAATTCGTGTGCGTTTTCTTGTTCTAACTCATGACTAACTAGTTCATCTAAATTCGCTAATTTTTCTTCTAATTCTTCTGAGTATTCGAAAGTTTCACATTCTTCCATTGCATCGACTAAATGATTAACTTCATCAACATTAAGAATCTTTTCGCGGTCAAATAGCATAATTAACCAAAGTTTTACATCATAGTCATTAAATGGTTCTAGTGTAGAAACTCTAACTTTAAGTAGATCAAGAGGATATTCTGTTATTGTTTTTTTCTCCTTTAAATCTAAAACCATTTCTGAAACTTTCTTTCTAATTTCTAAGTTTAAATCAATTTCTTTTTTAATGTTTTCCATTATTATCACCTTTATATTTAGATAATTATATTATCATTGATAATGCCCTTAAAAGCAATTGCCGACGAAGTTTTAAAAATAAAAATCCGCCTCTACTAAGTAAAAGCGGATTTTAATTTACGAATGAATTATTTAAAAGTGAGCGACAAAGTAGCGCTTTTTGCCGCGGCGTATGATAAGAAACTCCTTGTGAAGAGCATCTTTTTTTGTTAAGACCATGTTGGGATCATTAATTTTTTCGCCGTTAATGCTAATTGAGTTGTTGTTTATAAATTCGCGTGCTTCGCGTTTGCTACTTGCAGCTTTAACTTTAATTAAAATATCTTCAAGTTTTTGTCCTTCTTCAACTTTTACCATAACTTTTGAAAATAGTTCTTCAATTTCATCTTTTTCAAGTTGTTGGAGGTTACCACTAAAGAGAGCTTCTGTCATTTTTTGGGCTCTTTCTAAGGGCGTTTTGCCGTGAACTGTTTGAACAATTTGCGCGGCTAGCGTTTTTTGGGCATAACGTTTACTTTCATCTTCTTGATGAAGTATCATTACGGCTTCAATTTGTTCTCTCGTTAAAAGTGTTAATACTTTTAGGAACTTTTCAACATCTTCGTCAGATACGTTAATAAAGTGTTGATAAAGTTTATAAGGACTAAAGAGATCTTTATCTAAGTAGAGCGCACCTTCAACCGATTTTCCAAATTTCTTGCCTTCTGAGTCGGTAAGAAGGTGGCAAGTCATTACTTCAACATTTGCATCAGGTCCTTTTACTTTTCTAATTAAATCTAGACCTGCGGTTAAGTTACCCCATTGGTCACTTCCACCAATTTGCATTGTGACGCCTTTAGTTTCATACAAATGTAGGAAGTCATACGCTTGTAGAAGCATATAAGAAAATTCTGTATATGAAAGACCTGTTTCTAGGCGTCTAGCAACAGTGTCTTTTGCAAGCATGTAATTTATCGTAAAGTTTTTACCAATATCGCGAAGGAAATCAATGACTTTATAATTAGCAAGCCAGTCTTCGTTGTTAATAATTTCTCCGTCTTTAGCATCAACTAAATCAAGAAACTTTGCTAATTGCTTGCGAATTTGCCGTGTATTGTACTCTAATGTCTTTTTATCAAGTAAGTTTCTTTCAGTGCTTCTTCCGCCTGGATCACCAATCATTCCCGTGCCCCCACCGACAACAGCGATAATTTTGTGGCCTGCCCGTTGAAGACGGACTAAAGTCATAATCATTACAAAATTACCCATGTGTAAACTTTCTGCTGATGGGTCAAAGCCACAGTAAATTACTTGTTTCGTGTTTAGCATTTCTTTGATTTTTTCTTCGTTTGAAAAATCTTTGATTAAACCTCGATACATGAGGTCTTCATAAATGTTAACCATTTCTTTTCCTCTTTAATTTTCTATTATATCTATTTTATTTGTCGTACCTAATTGTACGAGTTTTGTAACTTCCTTTGTGCGTTTTGGATTTTTCTCTCCGTTTAACATGCTTTTAAGCATGACCATTGCATCACTTCCGATTTTTTTCATATCTAGATGCATGTTTGAAATCTTGGGGCGGAAAATATTTGCATATTTTGTCCCAATTAGACTTAGTATTTCTACATCTTCTGGGATTCTTAGGTCGCTTTCTTTAGCAGCGTTCATCACTGCTGCGGCAAGAGAATCGCGGTAGCAGAGGAAAAAGCCACTTTTCGTCGTTTTAAAAATTTCTAAAAATTGATTATACGTTTCGGTATAAGAATCAGAAGAATCAATAATTTCGTATTCTTTGTTAAGAGCTTTATGCGTATTAACAAAGCTACGTTGTAAACGTTCTAATAGCCTTCCTGGGTGATCATCGGTACGAACAAAATACATTTTCTTATCATAACTTTCTGCATGTTTCTTGATAATTTCTCTTAACGTATGTTCATAGCCAAAAGTAATACAGCCAATATTATCGGCATTTTCAATACGATTATTAACAACGACAACAGGAACTTGATAACCAACAATCTTACGGACGTCTTCTTCTTCAAGTTCATCATCAAATATGATTGCTCCGTCAACGTGGCTCGTAATAAGTTTATCAATAGCCTGAAGAGCTTCTTCTTCGTCGTGCGAGGTTACAAAAAGCGTGATTGCATAGCCGTTCTCACGAGCAGTTTCCGTAATCCCATTTAGCATGTTTGCAATGTAGACATAGTCTGCGGAAGGAATGACAACGCCAATGTTAGTCGTCTTGCTTGTAGCTAAGGCTTGCGCTAGACCACTTGGTCGATAATTTAGGCGTTCAATTGCATCTTCAACCTTTTTTCTCGTCTTAGGAGTGACATTTTGGTGATTATTAATAACGCGAGAAACCGTCGCTAAACTAACACCAGCAGCGGTGGCAACTTCATATATCGTTACGCGGTCTTTTAGTTGATCTTCCATAATATACTCTCCTAAACCTTTCATATTTTATATGAAAGTAGCCTGAAAGTCAATAAAACTGCCTCTGCAATTTATATAAAAAAAGCCGAATAAATCGGCTGTTTTTCGGTTTAAATTCTTTATTCTACTTTCTCTAATCTTGAGGAAGAAATATTTCTTCTACCAACTTTTGCTTCTTCAACACCATTTAAAACGACTAGATCGCCAGTAAAGCCAATAGTTGTGTTATTTACAAAATAAGTTCCTACGCCATAAGTATCAACTGGTGTATTGTGTTTTTCAAAGTCAGCGATTTTTTCAGCATTAAAGCCACTGCTTACTGTAATTTTTACGTGTTCGAAGCCTTCTTTGTCTAGCGCTTCTCTTACTGCAAAAACGAGTTCTTTACAAACACCGCGAGGATCAAAGCCAGTTGTATCTTTATCTTCAAAGTATTTATCAACGAGCGACTTTGAAGTATCAAGACGTACCGCAGCGAGCTTTTTATTAAAGTGTCTTGCGACTTTTAAGGAATCAGTAACACAGTCGTTATTGTAGTCAACAAGGGCAATAACTTTTTCATTTGGATAAGATTTAAGGTAGATTTCGCAGGCTTTTATTAAATCACCATTGCAAATTTGGATTAAAGCATGTGGCATTGTACCAACTCCGTGTCCACCATACCAATAGCCTTGCGCATCAGTTGAAACTCGGTCAATACCTGCGACATAAGTTGCGTAACCATCACCAATTTGTGTTAGATAATCATCTTGACGATCGGCCATTGAGAAAACAACTTTATCATTTGCAACTTGTAAGACGCGATAAACGTTAGTAGCAACGCTCGTTCTTCTTGCTAAAATTCCATCAATTAAACTTTCTAAAAACCCAAAATCTTCGTACCTTCCGGTAATTTTTAAGACAGGTTCATTAGCATTAATAATATCGCCATCATTAAGCGCATAAATTTCTAAGTCTTCCGGGCGATTTGCAAATGTTTTAATTAGGGCAATTGATTCATCAACACCACAAAGTTTTACATCATCTTTACGTTGAAAAAACTGCATAGTAACAATGTTATTTGGAATATTTTCTCTTACAATTTTACTCGCTCTTAAAAAATAATTAGCAGTAAAAAAGCCTTCACCAATCCGCTTATCAAATTGAAACGTTTTATTCGTTAAACGTGAGATTTTCCCAGCTTTTTTTAATTCAATTTCTGTCATACTTTTCTCCTTACTTAAAGACATCGCTTCCAACGATGCTATTATCGGGGAGGATTAAAATTCCTGGTGATTGTTTTTCAGGAGGAAAATTTAATTCTTTACTACTGCAAAGCATTCCTTCGCTTTTTATTCCGCGTAGCTCTCCGCTTTTTATTATTGATCCATCAAACATAAAAGTGTTGTCAGTCGCGACAACGACTTTTTTGTGAGCCTCACAATTAGAAGCACCACAAACAATTTGTAGGGTTTTTTCTTCATTTACTCTTACTTTACATAGTGTAAGATGGTCACTATCCTTTAATTTCTCAGCGTTTTCAATGTAGCCAACAACAAATCCGCTCGTGTTTTGCATTGGTAACTCTGCAAAACCGGCGTTTTTTAAAATATTGTTAACTACATCCATAAACTCATGAGGCGGATTTAAAATTAAGCCAGTAGTCTTAATTTTCATAACTTTTTTTATAGAAAAAATGTTATAGCCAACGAGTTTTTCATCTTTATATAACGCAACAACGTCGTTAACTTTAACAACTTTGTTTGGTGTATCTTCACTAAATTTAATTAAGAGGACATCGCCGACGCCATGATAGTTATAATACATCCCATATTTCATCGTCGTTCCTCTTTAAATTTATTAATTTGCTTTTCATCAAGATTTTTTAAAATCATAATTAATGATTTTTTCGCAGCTTTATAATCATCAACATCGATAATACTTGAACCAGTGTGGATGTTACGAGCACAAATGCAATGAGTTAGTGTTAAAACGCCATCACCACTTTTATGAGCGGCTCCTGCATCAGTTCCTCCTGGAGAACTAAAGTATTGATAATTAACTTTTGCTTTTTGTGCCATTTTTTCTTGGAAAGCTATTAATTCTTTAAAAGCAATCATTGATCTATCGACATAACGAAGTAATAATCCACCACCAAGACGACCTTGTTCAGTTTTTGGATCTAGACTATCTTTTGCAGGTGAACAATCAAGAATTATTGCAAAATCAGGATTAATTAAGTGACTTATCGTTTGAATACCACTTCCGGTTACTTCTTCTTGAACCGTCGCACCTACATAAAGATTAAATGGTAAATCAATATCTTTAAAATATTCGAGGATTTCAATACCAAGCGCGACACCATAACGATTATCAAAAGCTTTTGCAAGTAGTCTTTGTCCATTATTTAAGACGACAAAGTCGCCTTTTACGACGACCATTGAACCACTATTAATTCCGGCTTCGATTACCTCTTCTTTACTTCTAAAGCCAAAATCAACACGCATTTTACTAATATCTGGTTCGCTACTGCCTTTTTCTTTATTTAATAAATGTGGCGGCGTAGAATCAATTGCGCCTTCTAGATACTTATTATCTTTTGTTCTTACTAATACTCTTTTTGCGTACAACGCTTGTGAGTTATGGCCGCCAACTGAAGCAATATTACATAGGCCGTTTTCATTAACTTTAGTAATAATAAAGCCAACTTCATCCATGTGTCCAGCAACTAAAACGTTAGGAGCGTTTTCAACTTTACTTTTCTTAAAGGCAAAAATAGAACCTAAGTTATCTTTTATTACTTCATAGCCTAAATCTAGGTACGTTTTATTTAAAAACCGGGCGACTTCATTTTCTTGCCCAGATATTCCGTTTAATTCCGTAACGGTTTTTAAAAGTTTAATTTGCTTTTTCGTCAACATAAGTCGCTTCTCCTTTTTGGGCAATAAAGCGTTTTATTTTAATGCCGTCTTTTCTAAAATTAACTTCATATTCTGTAGGAGCATCTAGTTCAGCTTTTCCGTTATATGTATAGCTCGTATAGGGAATTTTCCACTTATAAGTTCTAAAGTTTCCAAGAGAATACGTAAAGAAATTCAAGTTATCAGTTTTTAAACAAACCATGCCATTTTCTTTTAAGAGGCGATAATATTCTTTAATAAACGTTGGATAAGTTAAACGGCGTTTTTCATGACGTTTTTTTGGCCAAGGATCACTAAAGTTTAAATAAATCCTTTCAAATTTACCGTCTTCTAAATGAGGAAAGAGTTTTTCAATATCGTAAATAGCGATTAAGACATTGTCTAGTTCTTCATTAATTACTTTTCGAAGCGCGATTGCGGCGACTGTAACGTTTTTTTCAACACCGATAAAGAAAATATCAGGGTTTTCTTTTGCTAGTTTAACAATAAAGTCACCTTTTCCGGTGCCGATTTCTAGAAAAATTCTTTCGTGTTCTAAAGCATTTTTAAGTAATTCATTTGCAACGTTGTCTTTACTTAAATATTTATCACTGTTTTTTACTAAATATGGTCTTGACCATTTCTTTGTTCTTATTCGCATTTTGTTTTACCTAACCTTGCTAATGCCATTATAGCATGCGCGTATATGGCAATTTGTAAATAAAAATCTTCGATTAATAAATATTCATTCGGGGCATGAATATTTCCGGGGCGGCCTTTAAAGGCACAGCCAAAGGCAATCGTGTTTGGACATTCTTTTGCATACGTTCCTCCACCGATTGCTAGTGGTTTACTTTCATAATCATTAGTCTCTTCTTGATAAACGTTAAGAAGCGTTTGAACTAAATCTGATTCAGGATCAAAAAGGAGCACTTTTGCATTACTTAGTATGTTAATTTTTGCGCCTGTTAATTTATTTATTTTTTTTAGTGTTTCTCTGTATTTTACTGTTTCGGGATAGCGAAAATTAACGGTAAAGGTAAGTTTGTTATCTTTATACGTAATTAGACCAACATTAAATGTTGTTTTACCAAGTAATGGCGTTTCTTCATAAGCTCCTAAATTTTTACCGTTATAGTCTTCATAGAAGGAGACAAATTTTGCAAGCTTTTCATTTTTATAAAAGCGCGAAATTGCCTTTAACCCTACAATTCCGGCATTAATTCCCTCTTCCGGCGTTGATCCGTGAGCGCTTTTACCAATAAAAGTAATTTTATAAACGTTATCAACGACTTGTTTTTCAAATTCGTAGTTGTTTTCTTTTAAGTGCCTCACAAAGCGTTCATCACTTGGTAGCGTTACGACAAAGCGGTCAATAACGCTGTTGCTAACTTTTCCGCCGCGAACACTAATGATTGGTGAAAGATCAATATCTAAAGATGTCTCGTAATTTGTAATACCTTTTTCACCATAAATTAAGGGGAATTCAGCATCAGGAGTAAACCCGTATGTTGGTGCGTCTTTTCGTAAAACATTAAAGTAATAGCGCATACAGGCTGAGCCTCTTTCTTCGTTTCCGCCAATTACTAATCTAACTTTATAATTATCAATTAGGTTATTATCTTTTAATAATTTAAGCGCATAAAATGCTGCGATTCCTGCACCTTTATCATCACTTACTCCGCGACCATAAATATATTTATCATCTTTTTCGCCGCCAAAGGGATCATACTTCCATTCTCCACTTGCAGGCACTACGTCAGCGTGAGCAAAAATGGCAATATCAACATCACCTTCGCCATAGCTAATTTCTGTAGCATAACCTTGGCAGCTATCAGTTTTAAAGCCTTCTTTTTCGCCTAGTTCTTGGATAAATTTAAGAGCACTAGCGACGCCATTACCAAAAGGTTTATTTATCCCTTGAGTCTTTTCGTCATAAACAGAGTTAATTTGTACAAATTTTGTTAATGAATCAAGTGCTTCTTCATGATACTTTTTAGCAAGTTCTTTAAAATCGTAATTAGACATTTTTTGTCACCTTTAACTTTCTATCAACTTTTTCTTCTTGTTTTTCTAGTTCTGGGTGTTCTTTATAAATAAAGGACTGCAAGCTAAGTAGGATTAATGGAACGATAATCGCGGCAAAAACGGCCTCAATTACACCATTTGTCCCAAATATTAATAAAAATGAGGCGAATAATTCGTTATGAAAAATGCCCATCATCAAAAGGACTAGAATTGAATGAATTAGTGAAGTAAATGCAATTATGACCGGTAACATTCCTTTTCGTAATTTTGGATTTGTGATTTTCTTTGTTAAATCAAAAACTAATCCCGTAACTAGACCAAATAACGCACGTGGTAATACTGATATAAGGGGATTTTGGAAAATTGGATCAACTACCGTTACATAAGACATAAATGAACGAATAAATGATGCTAGCCCAAAAAATGTCCCATATAATAAGCCTTTCTTCCAATCAAAAATGTAGGCTCCAATAAAAACTGGAATCGTAATCGTAGTTAAAGATACTGGTCCAATTGGAATAAAGCCAACATAAGGAACAAAAGTTAAGACGATAATAATAGCGAGAAATATTGCATCAAAAGCAATATTACGTGTTTTCTTGTTAACCATTTTTCTTTACCTCACAATTTTTATTTAAAATTATGAGCAAACCAAAATGAATTAAATGCTCAATATAAAGAAATTCATCTTTATCTAATTCGTCTTTAATATAAACTGCATTACCGCCTGTAAGAACTTTCTTCAAATTCGTATTTACTTCTTTTTCAATCATTTTTGAAAGCTCATTTACAAGAGCAGCATTACCATAAATTACACCTGAATTCATACTATCTTTAGTATTACGTCCAAGAATAAAACGTGGTTTTTGCATGGAAATACTTGGTAATTGCGCAGTTTTGTCCACTAAAGCTTCTAAAGATACTAAAAGTCCTGGCGTAAAAACTGCACCTGCAAGTCTTCCTTCTTCATCAATATATAAAAACTTATTTGCAGTTCCTAAATCAACAATTAAAAACGGTGGTTTTAGAAGCGAGAGCGCTCCAACAGAAACAGCGACTAAGTCGCTTCCAAGCTCTTTTGGGTTATCAATTTTAAGCGCTAAACCAGTTTTTACACCTGCATCTAAAATAAGAGGTTCAACGTTATAAATTTCCAAAAAGAGATCTTCGAATAAATGTGTGAGTTGTGGAACAACGCTAGCAATAATAACGTGAGTTACTTTTTCACTAGGAATGTTTTTATCACGTATTAGTGCTTTTAAATCAGCCTTATATAAGTCATAAGACCTTTCTAAATTAGTGTTAATTGTGAGAGTTTCTTTTAACTCATCATCAGTAAAAAAGCCTATACTAATTAGACTATTTCCTATATCTACTGTAATTTTCATAATTCCTCCAGCTACAATCTTGTCAAGCAAGTATCGTGCCATGTTTTTATTTTACGACAATATTTACAATTTTTCCTTTTACAACAATTATTCTAATAATTGTCTTATTGTCAGTATGTCGTTTAACTGACTCATCGTTTAGGGCCTTTTCTTTAATTACTTCTTCCGCTTCGTTTACATCAACTTCAATTACTGAACGTAATTTTCCGTTTACTTGGACGGCCATTTTAATAACATCTTTTTCTAAATACTTTTCATCGTAAGTTGGCCAAGAAGCAAAGGTAATTCCGCCCTTTTGCCCCATTCGTTCATAAAGTTCTTCGCCTAAATGCGGACAAATTGGGGCAAGTAATTTCGTAAACTCAATTAAATAAGGACGATAAATTGATTTAGCCTTATAAACTTCGTTTACAAAAATCATCATTTGCGAAATCGCAGTGTTAAATGCTAAGTTTTCATAATCGTTCGTAACTTTTTTTACAAGATAATGAAATTCATAGTCTAGTTCACCAGAGTTTTTATCGCTAATTTTAGCCTCTAGTGTTTCTCCATCATACATTCTTTCAACGCGATTTAAGAAGCGAAGTGCTCCATCAAGCCCAGAAGTCGACCATTCTAAACTCGCTTCTAGTGGCCCCATAAACATTTCATAAAGTCGAAGTGCATCCGCTCCGTAATTTTCAATAATCTCATCAGGATTAACGACATTACCGCGCGATTTTGACATCTTTTCGCCATTTTCGCCTAAAATCATTCCTTGATGGAATAATTTTTGGAAAGGTTCTGGTGTATAAACAACCTTCTCGTCAAATAAGAATCGGTGCCAGAAACGAGCGTAAAGTAGGTGGAGGACAGCATGTTCTGCTCCGCCAATATATAAATCAACTGGAAGCCAATGTTTAATAAGTTTTGGGTCAGCGATTTCTTTATCGTTATTTGGATCTAAATAGCGAATGTAGTACCAGCATGATCCTGCCCATTGCGGCATCGTGTTCGTTTCTCGGCGATATTCTCTTCCGTTTCGCGTAACTTTTAGCCAATCGCTAGCAAGCGCGAGTGGCGATTCTCCTGTTCCACTTGGCTTATATTCATCAAGTTCGGGAAGAATTAGCGGTAATTCACTTTCATCTAGCGGCAAAATGCTGTTATTTTTTTCATCAATTAGCATTGGGATTGGTTCACCCCAATAGCGTTGACGACTAAAGAGCCAGTCACGAAGTTTATAATTAGTAGCTTTTGTGGCGAGGTTCTTTTGATTTAAATATTCAAGAAGTTTCTCTGTTGCCTCTTTAATATAGAGACCATCAATAAAACTAGAGTTAATGTGCTTTGCATCATCAACCATTGCGCCACTAGAAATATCACCTTCTAAAACTTGTTTAATAGGTAGGTTGTGCTTTTTAGCAAATTCAAAGTCACGTTCATCGTGAGCGGGTACGGCCATAACCGCACCTTCGCCGTAACTATATAAGACGTAATCTGCAATAAAAATCTTTACTTTTTCGCCATTTGCAGGATTAATTGCATAAGCTCCAGTAAAAACGCCTGACTTATCTTTATTTAATTCTGTTCTTTCTAAGTCGGATTTTCTTGCAACTTCTTCTTTATATGCCTTAACTTCTTTAGCTTGTTCCTTAGTTACAATTTTCTCTACTAAAGGATGTTCAGGAGCAAGGCACGTATAGGTACAACCAAAAAGTGTATCGAGTCTTGTCGTAAAGACTGTAAAACTTTCCTCACTTCCATCAATTTTAAACGTAACCTTAACGCCTTCGCTTTTTCCAATCCAATTTCGCTGCATTTCTAGCGTTGATTTTGGCCAGTCAAGATTATCTAAGCCCGTTAAAAGTTGTTCAGCGTAAGCTGTAATTTTAAGTAACCATTGCCGCATCGGTTTTCGAATAACAGGAAAACCACCAACTTCACTAACGCCATCAATTACTTCTTCATTAGATAAAACCGTGCCAAGTTGTGGACAAAAGTTAACAAGAATATCATCTACATAAGCTAAGTCACTCTCATAAAGATTTAAAAAGATCCACTGTGTCCAGCGGTAATAACTAGGATCACTCGTTTTAACTTCTTTTGAATAATCATAACTAAAGCCCATCGCTTTTAATTGGCGGCGGTAATTATTAATATTTTTATCAGTAAATTTTGCAGGATGATTGTTTGTTTTAATTGCATATTGTTCGGCAGGAAGGCCAAAAGCATCGTAGCCAATTGGATGAAAAACGTTATATCCTTGCATTCTTTTCATTCTTGCAACAATGTCAGTAGCAGTATAGCCTTCAACGTGACCGACGTGAAGCCCACTTCCTGAAGGATAAGGAAACATATCCATTACATAAAATTTGGGTTTAGAAAAATCATAAAGGTCAGTTTCAAATGTTTTGTTCTTTTCCCAATAAGCTTGCCATTTTTTTTCAATTTCACGAAAATTATAGCTCATACAACCTCCAAAATATAAAAGGTGACACCAAAGGACGACAATAGCCGTGGTACCACCTTACTTTACATCTATATATGTACACTCATTTACCGTTAATGCCGGCGACAGCTTCTTACCAAAGGTGAGACATCCAAGTAGGACTATATTCTTTGAAAGCGATTATATTCTATCATAAATTTACTTTTAGTAAATTGATGATACAAAAAAGGGCTCAAAAGCGAGCCCTTTTTGCTTAATTTTTCCTTAGTTATTAAGAATTTTCTCTAGTGTTTCCTTATATTCGTTTACGTGTTTTAAGTTATTCATTACGACAATAATCCGCGACTCTTTATTTCTTTTTAGAAACTCAAGTGCTGTTTTAAACATGATTTTTGAGGCCGCGTCATGAGGAATGCCGTAAATCCCTGTACCAAGCGAAGGTAGAATTATCGTTTTATAGTTTCTTTCTTCACAAACCTTAAAGATATTTTCGTAAGTTTTCTTAAGTAATGGGAGAAATTCTTCTCTTTTTAAAGGAAAGAAAATGTCATTAGGACCTTGAGCGAAAATAATATCACATGGAAGATTAAATCCTGGAGTGACGCGAATTTCTGTTACTTCCATCGTATTAATAAGACTTTCACCAACATAAACAATATTAAAAGTCTCGCGACAATATTTTTCTAACTCTTCAACACCCGCTTTATTAAATATCGCTCCACTTACTCCTCCACCCTGGCGCATCATTGGGTTTGATGGATTAACAATTACATCAGCCTTACGAAGAAAAGTATCATCAACGATATCTCCGTATGCAATTTCTAAGCGTTCACACTTCATAAATTTACACCCTGTTTCATATTTAATTATTTAAAAACATTAAAATATAGCGATTTTGCAACAAAAACCTAGCAAAAAGCACTTATATTAATAAACTACATCTTTACCTTTATAAGTTAAAACTTTTAAATCTTCCATTCGCTTAAATGATTCTTCAAGCAAATAATTAGTTGATTCTTTTCTTAGCATTTTTATATTGGGATAAATTGGTTCACCAACGCGAAGGATAATCCGTTTCTTAAATTTCTTCGGGTTTTTCTTTGGAACTTTAACAAAGTTTATCCTTAAAGGAATAATTGGAACCATTGCGTTTTGAGCAAGTGCAAATGCTCCGCGTTTAAAGCGATTTAACTCAGGATTATGTCTAGTTAGTTCCCCTTCTGGGAAGAAATGAATACATTTACCTTTTTTAAGTCTTCTTGTTAATTCGCCAATAAACATTTTCATTTGTTTTGGCGTTAAAGGAATTTGAATTGTTCCAAAGAATCTTACAAATATGCCATAAGCATGGTTGAAGTTAGCAGGTATTGAAATAAAAGTCGGTACAGTAGGATAAGTTACCATTGTACTCATGATGCTATCATCGTTAGCAACGTGGTTACAAATTACAATTTTTCCGCCCTTTACCTTCTTATAATTTTTTCTTCCTTCAATTCTAAAGCCTCTAAATAGATACATGTAAAGTCTGGCTAACGGAAGGAAAAGAATTACAATTAAACTTGAAAAGAATCTACGAATTGGTCGAGGTTTTAGTTTTTTAAGATAGCGATCTTTTTTATCAAATTTTTCGTTTAAAGTTTTTCGATCATAAACCGCTTGTTGAAACATTTCCTCTAAGCGTCTGACGGCAAAGTCAATATGAAAATTCTTCATATATTCATGATATTCTTTGCTCATTTTTAGGCGTTCTTCTGGATTTTCAATCCAGTAATCAATTTTACTTGCTAACTCTTCATGATCATTTACTTTAAAAAGACTATTTTCCGTAAGGCCAAAAGTTTGACCAGGAGCACTAAAGGGTGCTTTTGATAAAACTGGTACTAGGCCTGTTGCTAGACTTTCAAGCACAGAAATACCTTCTACTTCGATTTCTGCCGTGTGAACATATAAGTCACTTTTCTTCATGACTTCAATTAATTCGTCTTGCGGGTAAGTTCTAATTAAAACATCTAGTTCTAATTTTTTAGCTAAATTTTCTAAATGTTCTTTTCTTGGTCCTTGACCTGCAATAAGTACTCGAATTTTATCTTTGTATTTAGATTCTGCAACAGCTTTTAGTAAGACTTCATGGCGTTTTTCTAGTGAAAGACGACCGACACTTAGAATCGTAAATTTTTCTGGATTTAAAGGTCTATCGACTTCAACAAAAAACTTATCAAGAACGCTGTTTGTTATAGGGTGGAAAATATTTTTATATCCATGACTCTTAAGGCGTTCGGCGATCATTTCGGAAGGACAATGGACGCGATCAACCTCGCTATATACTCTGTTTCTAAAAAATTTGTACATAAACCAGGCCAAAGGTTTACCAATTTTGCCAAGTCCTGCCCCATATGTGATATTTTCGGGAGCGACATGAAAACTTCCTGTAATTGGAATTCCCATTTCGCGTGCGATTTTAATCGCAGGTTTTGCAAGTGTCCATGGCATAAAAAAATGGACAATGTCCGCACCTTCAAAAGCTTCTCGCAAAACTTTTTTATCACGTTTTGCAAAAACCATTCCTTGTTTTTCCGATACTTTCGTTATAAAAGGAATTTTCTTTTCTTCAATGTGGTAATAGTCTTGTCCTTTTAAACGAGATACAGAAACAACGCGGACAGTATGTCCAAATTCTTCGAGTTTTTCACGCGTTCTTGCCGCAGTAATTGACGTACCATTATAGTACTCACCATAAGCGTCAATAACGTAAACAATAATCATAATCCCATCTTTCTAACTACATTTTTTTTGAAACATAAGAATAACTATTGTTAATGTAAGTTAACCTTACACATATATTATAAACAAATTTGTAAATAACTAAATATATGTTTATAAAAGGCTTACCACTTCTTAACGAAGTTACCTTGTTTGTCCGTAAACGAACCTACAAGAATCATAATAAAGTCAACTAAAACACCAATGCCAAAGAGCCCTGCTGTTAATAGCCATAAAATACCAGTTCCCGTTTTACCAACATAGAAGCGATGGATTCCAAGAACTCCTAGGAAGAAGCAAAGCAAAGCACTTGCTGTCCGTGATTTTGAACTTGTCATATTTTTTACTCCTTATTTATATAAAATTAATTATTTTTTAATGCTGTTATATAGCTTGATATAAGCTTTTGCAGATTTTTCCCAACCATTATCAACGCGCATCGCGTTTTTACGTAACGTCGCTAAAAGTTCTTTATCTTGATAAATATCAAAAGCATACATTGTTGTTAGATTCATCCAATAATTATCGTACTCATCAAAGACAAATCCTGTTGCTTTGTCTGCGTTTTCGCCATCATAGCCAATAACGGTGTCTTTTAGTCCGCCGGTTCTTCTTACAATTGGGAGAGTTCCGTAGCGCATTGCAATCATTTGCCCAATTCCGCATGGTTCAAAAAGTGAGGGCATAAAGAAGAAATCGCTACTTGCGTAAACCTTATGGGCTAGCTTATTGTTAAAGCCAATATAAATTGCCATTGTGTTCGGATATCGAGCACGTAGTCTTTCAAAAGCTTGTTCATATTCATACTCGCCACTTCCAATAATTACAACACTTGCACCTTTATTTAACACCATTTCTGCAGCATTTAAGACTAAATCAATGCCTTTTTGCCATGTTAAGCGTGAAACAAGCGAGAACAAAGGTTGGCCGTAATAATCTAGATTTAACTCTTTAAAAAGTTCTTTTTTATTTAACTCTTTTCGACCTAGAGATCTTGACGTATAGTTAACAGCGATAAACTCATCTTTGTAAGGATCAAATTCACTTTTATCGATACCGTTAAGGATTCCGACAAAATCATCTTTTCGCAGTGCCATAATTTCGTGAAGTCCTTTTGAGCCTTCATAGCTTAATAGTTCTTCGCTATGAGTTGGTGAGACGGTCGTAATTTTATCAACTGTCATAATCGCGGCTTTTAAAGAACTTGCTTTATCTTTAAAGCGAAGGAGGCCGTTATTATATAAACTCATTGGGAGATTATAAAAATCTGCAATAAGGAAGGGGTCAAAATTGCCTTGGAAGGCAGGGTTATGAATAGTTAAAACAAACTTCATCTTTTCATAAAATTTTTGTCCTTTGTTTTGTTCTTTAATTAAAACAGGTAACATTCCTGGTTGCCAGTCATGAACGTGAATGACATCAGGTTTGTAATTTATGACTTCTAGCATATTTCTTACTGCGATTGTAAAGAAGGCGAAGCGTTCCATATCATCGTAGTATCCATAAAGTCCTTCGCGCGAAAAATAGTATTCGTTTTCAACAAAATAATACGTAATCCCATCGTGAATCGTTTTATAAATTTTTGCCTGTTGTTCGCGCCACGAGAGTTGAACAGGAACGGTCGCGATAAAGCGCATTTCTTTTAATTCTGGGTTCGTTAAAGAACCATATTTTGGAAGGACAATACTTACTTCGTGGCCTAAAATTACTTGTTCTTTTCCTAAACTATAAACGACATCAGCTAAACCTCCGGTCTTCGCAAATGGGTTAGCTTCTGCCGTAACCATTAATATTTTCATTAAACATGATCTCCTTCCTTAACGTAAATTATTTCTTTTGGTGTACCTTCTAAGTTACGAACTTTTTCGACAGTTACACTCTTATCAATAACGCAATATTCTAATTTACAATTAGTTTTTACTTCGCTATCTGTAAAAATTATACAGTTATTTACTTCTGCGCCTTCTTCAACGTGAACATAACGCGACAAAATCGAGTTCGTTACTTTACCGCCAATTTTACTGCCATTAGCGATAAACGAGTTTCTAACATAAGCACTTTCATCGTATTTTGTTGGTGGTGTATCGTGCGTTACGGTATAAATTGGCCAATTTTCTAAGAAGAGTTCTTTTCGAAGTTCATAATTTAGGAGTTCAAAACTATATTCAAAGTAATGATCTAAATTATCAAATCTTCTAAGGTAGCCATGATACTCATAAGCATGTACGCGTTCACCTTTACCAATCCGATAAGCGATAATGTCATAAAGCGAGAAAAAGGGACTTGTTTCGTTAGCAAGTTTTAGCATTCTTTCAAATGTTTCAAAATTAATAATTAACGTTTCCATAGAAACATTTACGCGATTAAATGCCCCTTTGTTACGCGAGATATTTGTAACTAATCCATCTTTATTAATCGTAAGTGCATCAGCACCGATAAAGTGTTCCTTTCCGTTATTAACTTGTTTATAAACCATTGTGATTTCAGCTCTATTTGCTTTATGTTCACGAATTATTGGCCTGAAATCAATTGGAGCAATATAGTGCGTTGGTGCAATAACGACGTATTCTGGACGAGCTTGTTTAATAATCCAATTATTTTCCATGATATTTGCAATATCAGTGTTATAGCGATCGCCATATCGTTGTTGTCTTTCGTTATAAGCAATAACTTCAAAGCCGTTTTTCGTATTTACGTTCCACGTATTTCTTGATCCTAAGTGTTTTAAAATCGAACGAGGATGTTTTTTTACTAAAATCGCAACCTTATCGATTCCTGAATTTGAAAAATTCGAAAGCATAAAGTCCATAAACGCATATCGACCCAAGAAAGTCGTCGATGCAATGCTCCTATTTCTTGTTAGAGGTCCTAAATCTGGAGCATGGTGTAAATTTAGTATTCCAAGAATTCTTGACATAATTCCTCCTATTCATAAATCAAGACGATGTGGTCACCATCTTGATTTTCGATGCGTCGTTTTTCAATTTCAATATCAGGAGCGATAATCGCATTTTTAATTTTGCTTCCTCTTCTTATCGTTACTCCTGGCATGACGACACATGATTCAATTTCACAATCTTCTTCAATTAATACTTCATTACTAATAACTGAGTGATTAACGTTACCAAGAATTATTGCACCTTGGTTAACGATTGAGCGCGTTACATGTCCTTCTTTACCAACGTAGTGAGGGACGCTATGTGTGTCTTCACTATAGACATTAGGTAATTCATGGATTTTCTTAAAATATTCTTCATCAACACGATCAATTAAATCCATGTTTGCTTCCCAAAGTGAAGCAATCGTTCCAACGTCTTTCCAGTAGCCATTAAAGCGATATGCAAAAATACGACAGTTTTCTTTTAACATTGTTGGAATTATATTTTTTCCAAAGTCGTGATCACTATTTTCGTCTTTACTGTCTCTTATTAAAACTTCACGAAGTTTTTCATAATTAAAAATATAAATGCCCATACTTGCAAGCGTTGACTTCGGTTTTGCAGGTTTTTCTTCAAATTCGATGATTTGATCGTTTTCATCAACGCTCATTATTCCAAAGCGTTTAGCTTCTTCATACGTTACATTTAAGACGGCGATTGTTAGATCTGCATTCTTTTCTAGATGTACATCTAGCATCTTTTGATAGTCCATTTCATAAATATGGTCACCTGATAAAATAAGCACGTTTTCAGGATCTTGCCGATCTAAAAATTCTAGGTTTTGGAAAATAGCGTCTGCGGTTCCTACAAACCAGTTACTACCTTTTTCGGTTTGTTTTGGAGCAATTGCAACAGTTGTTGAACGGACTCCGTTTAACCCCCATTTTTCTCCGTTTCCAATATAACTTGCTAAGTCAATACTTTCATATTGCGTTAAGATTCCAACAGTATTTATGCCTGAGTTACTGCAATTTGATAAGGGAAAGTCAATAATTCGATATCTTCCCCCAAAAAATACAGCAGGTTTTGCATTTTTCTTTGTTAGTTCGTAAAGTCTTGTTCCTTTACCACCTGCAAGAATCATTGCAACTAGTTGTTTTTTCATATATCTTCCTTTCTGATTTTTCTACTTTCACACTTAAAAACTATCTTTAACAAGATATTTTTTAAAATTTTCGTAATTTGTGTTCACTCACATGTTTATTCTAACATATCACAATAAAAAAAGACCATAAGGTCTTTCTTTAATTTTGCTAATAATAAGCATAAAAAGTAATAAAACACTTTTTTAGGGGTTTTACTATTTTAGGATTTTGTAAGTCGGTCTTCTTCAGCGTAAAGGTGAACGTGACTTGCATTTCTGCCGCGTAAAACGACGAGCGTTTCATCAACGAGTTCACTAATATCAGCGACTTTGTCACTAGGTGCACTAAGAATTGCTTGAAGTCCAAATTTTCTAAGTAAGCGAATAGATTCTTTGATCCGTCCACTGTCCATTTTTGAGAATGCTTCGTCAAAAATAATTAAGCGACACGTATTTCCAAGTTCGCCGCTATCGTTAACGCGGTAGAGTTGGGCAAAGCTTGCAAGAACGGCGATATAGAATGGCGTTTGCGTTTCTCCACCTGACTTTTTCTTAAGCATCCTGCTAAGTCGTTGTTCGTTACCAGTTTTATCTTTAACGATTAAGTCAAAGTCCAGATAATTTCTATAGTCTGTAAAACGTTCAACGTTAGCTAGTACTGCCGCTTCTTGATCGCCTGTTTTACTAGATAATACGATTTGCGCGAATAAATCTTTCATAACATCATCGTATTTTTCAAAGAATTCACTATCGCTATCGGTAACTTGAAGGAGTAAGTCATCTTTTATCATGTCGTAGTACTGACGATATACGGCACTAGGTTTAACAGTAAAGCGATAGCTATCTTGACCAAATGTTGAAGCACTAAGTGCATCGTTTAAGTCAATAATTTGATCTTCAACTGTTTCAATCGCGCTTCTTAACTTACTAATGAAGTCATCTTTAAATTGTTTGACGGCTTTTTGATAGGCATCATGAATTTTAACATCATATTCAGGAAGTTTTACTTCTTTTAAGTCGTTAAGTTCATCTTCATAAATTGCATTATCACTCATTTGTGTGTCATACGTTAAGCGATAGTCAATTGTGTATTCTTTTCTTAGTTTTGTAAGTTGCGAAAAGACGTTATTTACTAAGTATTGCGCATGACCAAATTTAACGCGGTAATCCGTAACGATTTCTAAAGGTGACATCCCTTTTTCTAAAAGTGCGCTAAATTCAGGCTCAGCTTTTTCATCAATAAAGAAAACATCAAATTGTTCGAGTAATTTTTGCTCTCTTTCTTCACAAACTTTCTTCGTTTCAGGAATCTTTTCTTCCCGGAGCGATTCAAGTTGCGTTGTAAGTTTTCCTTTTTCTTCAAAAAGAATATTCTTCTCTTCACCTTGCGTTTTTATATCATCATCGATTAAATCAATGCGTTTTTGCAGGCTTTCTAGTTGACCTAGGTCATGTTTCTTAAGTTCTTCATCTAAGTAAACTAGGGTTTCTTTTAGTGGTTTAAGTTCGCCAAGACTATTAATAACATTAGCGATATTGTTAATTTCGTTCGTGTTAATAATTTCTAAGGTATTGGCTTCACTAATTGCGTTATATAAAACTTTATACTTTTCAATTAGTTCAGTGCGTCGCTTAATTTCTAGACGTTTTTCATTAATTTGCGCTTCTTCTACAGCGCGCCCAATAAAGGCTTCGCGATAGAAGCGCGGATTAATTTTTCCAAAACTAAAGTTACGGTATAAATCACAAGCTGGTGTTATTCCGTTTCCAGAATTTCTTGCTTGTTCAATCGTTTCGCATTTTTGTAGCGTCCCAATTAAGAAGTTAGTATAAGCTTCTGCACCTAAGTGATCGGTAATAATTTCTTCGGCAAGCGAATTTCTTCTTGCTTCAAAGCGGCGTTCAATTAGGCGATCTTGGTCAACTAAAGTTGTTCCGTAATAGTGATACCTATCTAGAAGCGAACGTAAAATTGCATATGCTTCTAAGTAATATTCACTTTCAACGAAAAGATTAAACTTTTGGCTGTGCAAGAATCCTTCGATTGCATTAACCCATTTAGGTGTTCTAATATCGACTAAATCAGCATAAAACATTACAGGAATTGATTTGTTATGACGGCTACTTAGTTCATTTTGAAGTTCATTTCGAATTTGAACAAGAACGCGTTCATAAGCTTTTCCACCGTGACGAAGGTCAATTTCTTGTTGTTTTGCATAAGCATTTTCTTCCTCAACCCGTTGAATTGTGCGAGCAAGCGAAACATACATTGCGTTAACTCTTTGTTTAAAGAGTTGGAGAGCATCTCGCCACGCGTAAAGTGCGTTAATATCTAGTGTTAATAAGTTATCAATGTGAACATCTTTGATGTTGTTTGAAAGTTGAATTACTTCAACGGTCGCATTCTTTAATAAATTAAGTTCATTAAGTGCATCGCTACTTAAGAGATCTTCATCAAAATCAGCAATGATTTCATTAATGCTCGTCGCTGATTTTATAAAGTTATCAAGATAATACTCAAGACTACTTTTAATTTGAAGATTACTCATTTCTAAGTCCGTAATCTTCTTTTGTGTATTTTCTTTTTGAAGCATTAATTCATCCGTTATTTTATACGTTGAACTCGTTGCACTTTCTTGAATAAGCCGCATTTTGCGCCTATTTAATTCGGCAATATTTACGTCTAAGTCTGCTAAATCGGTGTCAATTTCACTTAACCTTCTATTTGCGGTCTCAATTTGCGACTCATAACTAAGTAAACGATCCTTATCCATTTGATACATTGCCTTTTCAATAATGTATTCAAATAACTTCATGTTTTCTACGTTATGTAAATATAAGTCATGCGTCTCTTTTATTTCTTCTAAGCGACGGACGCGCTCTTTCATAACGAGGGCTTCATCTTCTAAACGTTTATATTGCAAGATATTTTCTTGCATGGGAATTATATCAATTTGTTGTTGGGGGTCACAGACATATTCAGTAATAAACGTTGTAATGTCAGTAATTGGGGTAAAGCTAACTGCCTTTTTAAGAAGCGAGAAATAACGATCTTTTAAGCCACCTAAAACGCGTTTAAGTGCTTCTTGATATTGGCGGTTCGTTTCATAGAATGTGTATTTATTAGGATAATGTTCTTGGAAATAGGCATTAAGCGTTTTATATTCCATTGGTAAATCATCAACGATAAATTCATTTTCAGGAATTTTATCTTCTAAGATAAAGAAACGATGATCTTCGCTCCCATCTTCATACGTATCAAAAACGATGCCAAGCGTAAACGGAACTTCATTTAGGTCATCGAAAAATTCAAGGGCAATGTAGCTTGTAAATCTTCCGTTTCTTAAATAGTGGAAGCCACCTTCTTCGGTATCGCCTAGTTCTCCGCGAAGATACCCTTTTAAAGTACGATTTGATTTATCCATCGCGGCTTTATTAAAGAATCTTCCGCTTGTATCTCCAAGTAAGACAACTTGAAGCGCATCAATAAGCGTTGACTTACCACTAGCGTTTAACCCAGTTAGGAAAACAATTGGTTCAATATTAATTGTTTCGTTCCAAAAATAATGCCAATTAATGATTTTAACTTTTCTAAGTAACTTCATAATTATTGTTCTCCTTCTTCTAGTAATCGTTTTTGTTCTTCTCTTATAGCAAGTTCTTCTAGCGCATTACTCATTGCGACAATTTTATCGCTGTCAACTGCATACTTTATTGAAGGTAGTAAGTAAAAAGAAACATTACCTTCATCGTATGATCCACTTACTTTATCGATGATGTTATAAGTACTAAGTATTCGAAGTGAGCGACCAATTAAGCGGCCATTTACTTTTTTCCCCGGCATTGTAATCCCGCGGTTATGCATGACTTTTAGAACTAACGGAGTCGTTAAGTAAATACTATCTGCACTAACATTAGACTCACTTTTCTCAGTTTCATAAATTAGGCGTAAAACAAATAAAATTAAACTCGTTTCGCGGTCAAATCGCACGCGATTTTGACCGTAGTCATTAATTAAATTAAAGACACCACTAATTAAGTCTTTTTCTATTGTCCAACCACTAAAAGAGAGATAATCACTAATTAAATCAAAGTGACGTTCAATAAAGCGAAAATCAGGATTAATTTTAATCGTCTTTTCGCGACGATCATAATAATCACGGACACAAAAGGATGTAAGTAATAAGTTATTTACAACTCTTGCGAATTCTTCTTGGTCTTGTCTTGATAATTGTAAAATTTGTTCTGTTCCCATTACATTTCAAGTTCCTTTCGAATAAATTTTAGATTCGGTAAAACATATCCTTGCGAATAGATTCTTCCTTCTCCATTTTCAATCGTATAAAAACACTCATCATCATTAGTAATAAGTGTCGCTAAGATAAGTAAAATAAAGGCGTCGTAGTCAGGAAGGGGGATATCACTAATTTCTAATTCACTATCGTTTCCAAACGCCATTTCCATAAAGTCTAAGACTCTAGCATCATTAAATAAATTCCTTGTTTCATCGAGGAACCCTTGCATTAAAAGTTCACTAGCGTCGCTAAAGTCAACAATTCTAAGTGGTTCGCCAATTTCGCGATACCTTCTTACAATTGGAAGCGTAAGCGAGTCAGGCGTAACGTATTCTTGTTTCGAAAGACAAATTGCATCTTGCATTGATGTTAGAAGCGGCCGAAGTGAGCGTTCACTTTGTACGGTTTCAACGTAATTTTGGAAAATATTCTCTAGGTGTCCCTTAATTGTCTTATCAGTGTTATTTAAATAAAGAATTTTGCTCGTTGTCGCTTTTGTATATTCTTGGTGCTTTTCATCAATTTGATTAATCGTCCTAGAAAGCATTTCATACATATCGCAAATGTAGTTAATTTTTGTAATTACTTCTTGTTCCGCCTTCTTATAGTCGCGTTCTTTACTCCACATTAATGATTGGCGAGTAAGAAGGTCACGCGCCTCTTCGTCATGAAGCCAGTCTTGTAATATTTGAATTATCGGACGCTTAAACTTAGCGACGCTATCGAAAGTTTTAAGCGGGTGATAATAGCGATCACTAACGCGCGTTTTATAGTCATCAAAATAATCTTTTAAGATTTTATTTGTCGAAAAAATTCGCCCGAGACGATTGTGATATATACGAATACTATGACCTAGAGTCACTAGTTCGGTGCGTAATTTTTTCGTATTTTCGTAAGCGCGAAGGAGCGTTGTATACATAAATTCATCGCGAGCTTCATCTTCCATTTTTAGTTCCGTGTAAGTCGCGTGAACTAGCGATACATACCCTGCATTAGCTTCATTTACAAGCTCATTAAGAAGCGTTAAAAAACTAATTGCGTAACTAGGTATTGCAATATATTCTTCAAAAGTATCTGGGTCAATTTCAATTTCAATCCAGCCGCATTCTTCTAAGCGTCTTACAATAAAAGCGGCTTTACTAGGAAGTGATTCACTAAAGGGGGAATCATCGATTTCATCATCATCTTCTTCGCTTAGATCTAGCTCAAGAACGATGTCGCGAAACTTGTCTCTTAGAGTACGCAAATAATCGTTCTTCTTAATACTCATTTCATCGGTTTCAAGTTGCGAATAAAGCACTAAAAGCGCTTCAGCATATATTTCTCGATTAGGACTTGCGAGAATTGAGAAGAAATTGTCAGGTACTATCGTAAATAAACTCATATAATTAACTTTTTTTATTCTATTTTATAATATCATATATAGTCTCTTTATAATAGGATTTTTTTATCTTATTTTTCTTGTTTTCTTAATATGTGTTAGAATAATTTTACGATGAAAATTTACCCAAGAAAAACAAAAATTATTATCGACTATTTGATTGTTTATTTTATCGCTTTAGTCGTCTTTTATTTTATTCCTGGCCCACCTTATTGGCCCCCTAGAACGGCGCATTACATCATCTTTGCAATTTGGACATTAGCGACGATTGGTTATCTAACTTATGCGATAACGCATAACTATTATGAAATTAGTAAGACGCGGATTATTCACTATCGCGGAAGAAAGCGATTAGTGTATGACTTTAACTCAATTTTATATATTGATGTTGAGTGGTCAAAAAAGCATAAACGCATGCTTTTTTATACGTCTTTAGGAGATGAGCGCTACTTAACTTTAGATAAAGATGGTGTTCTTCTTACAAAAACGCTTGATAAATGTAAAAATCTTATAACTAGAGAAGAATATAAGGAGAGATTTCCGAAGTCAAAAATATAGACTTTTTTTCTTGCGCTAACGCGCTTTTAATGTTAATATCTAGAAGCATTAGCAAAATTAGAGATGTGAGGTGAAGTATATGGCTCGATATTGTCCAGTAACAGGAAAAGGTCCACGCAGTGGAAACAAACGTAGTCGTTCATTACGCGCGACAAGACGTCGTTGGGGCGTTAATCTTCAAAAATTTCAAGTCGAAGTCGATGGTAAGCCACAAACTGTTCGAATGTCAACACGTGCTTATCGTACTTTAATTAAAACCCCAAGAGATAAATAAAAAAAATCCGATTCGGATTTTTTTTTACTAATTTTAAGTGTCTCTATACAAAGAACATCCCGATAAACGCTAGGATTAAAAGAAGATAATTAATCGCGATCATTGCCCATTCCGTATAGGCAAGAACAAAAAACTTCGGTCTTAAGATAATAATTGAACCATCTTGTTGTTCAATCTTATCCATATAAGGCCATTTTTTTAACAAGGGATTAACGCTTAGAGCTAAAACAAGCGCGGCGACAATAAAAACAATAATTGTTAAGGCAAGCGGAACATCTAGCGTATACGTCTTATAAAAATAAATTCCTAAAAACACAGCATTAACAAGCGTTAACGGAATTAAAGTTGAAACAATAGCGATATGACCTTTCATGGCTCTTAGTTTTACAAATGTTAACGCCATCATAAGGAGCGCCGTTAGTGTCCAAGAAGTTATTAGAATTATTCCGTAATAATTTTTATTATCAACAAACCCCGTAAATCCAAACCAAATAAAACCAAGTGCTTTAATCATTTCAATAACATAAAAGTAAGAAAGTGAACGTTGGGGTACGCCTTGATAGAGTTCATACGGGAACTCATTAAGAAAAGAATATTTTCGTTTTTGTTGCTTTTGATAAAGGATATAAGCAAGCATTAATCCGAAAATAAAAAAGAAAAGGCTAAATGTAAACCCAATCGAACTATTTTTTAGCGAATCATTTAGAAACATTTCTAAGACCTTCAATCCTTTCTTTTATATTTTCACTATGAAACAAAAACGAACCGGCGACGAGGATATCTGCGCCTGCATCTACAACGAGCTTACCAGTTTCAAAGTTAATTCCTCCATCAACTTCAATAAGCGTGTTTAGTTTATGTTCATCAATGTATTTTCTAAGCGTTTTAATTTTTGGAAGAGCGCTACTAATAAAGGTTTGTCCGCCAAAACCGGGCTCAACTGACATAATTAGGACTAAATGTAGTTCTTCTAAAAAGGGAATTACGACATCTACAGGCGTATTAGGTTTTATACTCATTCCAACTTTTCCGCCTTCATTTTTAATCGCACGAATTACTTCTCTTCTTTCTTCGTCGCTACTTAGTGCTTCGTAGTGAAAAGTTACAATATCAGCGCCTGCTTTTACAAATTGCGGGCCATAAGTTAAGGGATCCGTGATCATAATATGAACATCATAAATTATGTCGTAATCATTAAGCGATTTTAAAACAGGAAGACCAAAGGAAATATTTGGAACAAAGTGTCCGTCCATAACATCAAAATGCATATAGTCAGCTTTTGCGTCGATAATCGTTTCAATTTCTTTATTTAAGTTTTTAAAATCAGCACTTAGAATTGAAGGGGCAATAAGAACTTTTCGCATTTTTCCTCCTATTTAAAATCTTTCGATTCCTCTATTATTTTAACATAATTATCATACGTTGTTTTAGAGATTACTCCCTTAGCAACATCTTCTTTTACCTTACAATCTTTTTCACTTAAATGGAGACAATCTTGAAAAAAACATTTTCCAAGATAATTTTCAATAAGGGGGTAATTTTGACTTACAGCGATAGCGTCCATTGGAAGAATAAACGAGGAAAAACCAGGGGTATCGACTAAGTAATAATCTTCGTGGCGAAGCATAATTATTTCTTTTGTTGTATGTTTACCGCGGCCAAGTTTTTTTGAAATTTCATTAACTTCGCGTTCAAAATGTGGGAAAAGACTATTAATGAGGCTAGATTTACCTACACCAGTTTGGCCCATAAAAACACTAACTTTACCTTTTAGTATCTCTTTTAGCATTTCAAAAAACTTCGGTGTGTGGTCATTTACATAAACGCGACTCTTTTGACTTTTTACGTGTTCTAATATTTCTTCGATTTCTTTGTTTTCACTAACTAAATCGCTTTTCGTTAAAATTACGATTGGTTCGACATTAACGTAGTGACAATAAGTTAAAAACTTATCGACTAGATAGCTAGAAAAGTCCGGTTCTTTTAGACTCATTACAATTAAAACTTGGTCAACATTCGCGACTAGTGGACGAATTAAAAAGTTGTTTCGCGGGTAAAGACCCTCAATTTGCAAGGTTTCCTCATTAATTTCGACAAAATCACCAACATAAATTTGTTGTTTTGCAAAATGCATTTTCCCAGAAAATGTAACATCAATTAATTCGTTATTTACTTCAACGACGTAATGGCGAGGATTTTTTAAAATTACGCGACTTTTCATTAATCATCCGTTGCAAATCCAAACCAACGAACCCAAATTGAGTAATGTGGTTTTAAGTATTTTGGGTTTTCTTTTAGCATTATAATCTTTTCGTGAAGTTCTTTTACTGATTTATAACGTTTAGCAGGATTTTTCTTAACTCCTTTATAAATTACTTTTTCTAGTTTTGGGGGAACACTACTTATATATTTTTTTATTGAAGGGAACGGTTCTTTTACTTGTTTGGTTGCAATTTCTAGATTATTTCGTCCATCAAACGGGACTCGCCCTGTAATAAGTTGAAAGAAAGTAACACAAAGCGAATAAATGTCACTTTGAACAGTATTTGGATGACCTAGACATACTTCTGGTGCTAAATATTGCGTACTTCCAATAATTGTTTCACTTTGTTTATCGCTTGTGCTTTGCTCAATTGAAGCAGCAATTCCAAAGTCACCAAGTTTTATCGTTCCATCCGCCATAATATAAATATTACTTGGCTTAATATCGGCATGAATTACGCCAGCGTCGTGCGTTACAATTATTGCCTGACAAAGCTGATCCATAATGTCAAGCGCCTCAATATATGTAAACTTAATCCTAGTTTCTAGTTCTACATCAAGCGTATTTCCGTGAATTAATTCCGTAACCATGTATGGTCTATCTTCATATTGGCCAATATTTAAAATCGAAATAATATTTTGGTGGTTTAGAGCTGCCATAGCACGTGCTTCATTTTCAAAACGCTTAACGTTAATGCTATTTGCACTCGCTACTTTTAAAAATTTAATCGCGACACGTTCATCAATAAATTTATCGTAGGCAGAATAGACTAGTCCCATCCCGCCTTCGCCAATTACATCTTCAATGCGATAGCGCTTATCAATTACTGTTCCTTGATTAATCATTCTTATCGCACTCCCAAAGCGCAACAGCGATGTTATCCGTTCCGCCTTTATTGTTTGCTAATGTTACTAAGATTTCCGTTTTTTGTTCAACGTTATCTGTCGTAGCTAGAATTGCCTCAATCTCACGATCAGAAACATGATTATAAAGACCGTCGCTACAAAGAAAGACTGTTTCTCCGTGGTAGTTATACATATGTAAATCAACATTTACGCTAGGATTACTACCTAAAGCATTATTTAAAACATGACGAAGCGGATGCGTTTTTGCTTCTTCTTTTGTAATTTGCTTCGTTCTTACTAAAAATTCAACATACGTTTGATCTTCTGAAATTTGTTTTAGTTTACCGTTAGAAAATGTGTAGGCTCTAGAATCACCAATATTAAAAACAAATAATTTGCCGCGTGCGATTAAGACGCCAATTAATGTCGTCCCCATATGTTCATTTTCATCAATCTCGCGCGCTAAATTAAAGATTTTCTTATTGGCGATTTTTAAGTTTTTCATAATAAAGCGCCTTGCTTCCCAGACACTACAAATTCGCGACTTCTTTAAAAACGCTTCAACAAAAACATCAATTGCAATTTGTGAAGCAACTTCACCACGCGTATATCCCCCAATTCCATCAGCGACTAATAAAAGAACATCGCCACTAGAATTTAGGACAATTTTTACATTATCTTCGTTATGTTTACGTACGAGTCCCCGATCACATCGTGAACAAAATCTGCCACTGTATCTCATGATAACTCTACATTTTTGGCGCGTAATTGACCGCATGCCGCGTCAATATCGCGACCAAATTCCTTTCTAACATTTACATTTACTCCATTTTTCATTAAGTAATCTCTAAATGCATCAATGCGTTCTTTACTAGAACGCTTATAAGCATTTTCGCTAACTTCATTATAAGGAATAATATTAACAAACGCTAAAGTTCCTTTTATTAATTCAACAAGATTTTTAGCATCTTCAAGCGAGTCATTAACATCTTTTAAGAGAATATATTCAAAAGTCGTCCGTTTGTTCGTTACTTTTTCAAAGTATTTTACAGCATCAATTACTTCTTCTAGAGGGAAGGCTCGATTTATTGGCATAAGTTTATCTCGTTTTTCGTTAGTCGCGGCGTGAAGACTAATTGCAAGTTTTGCTTGAATGCCAATATGAGCAAATTCACGAATTTTACTAGGAATCCCACACGTCGAAACCGTTAAATGTCTTGCCCCAATGCCGAGTCCGTGGGGGTGATTAATGATTTTTAAGAAATCAACGACATTATCAAAGTTATCAAAAGGTTCGCCTGTGCCCATTACGACAACGTGACTTATTGGCATTTCATTTTTCTCTCTTAATAAATCATTAAGAAGCAAAACTTGCCCAACCATTTCTCCAGGCGTTAAATCGCGCTTCTTTTTAATTAGGCCAGAAGCACAAAAAGTGCAACCCATATTGCAACCGACTTGGCTGCTAACACAGGCGACGTTGCCATAGCGATAATTCATTAATACTGTTTCAACAACACTGTTGTCACTAAATTTAACTAATAGTTTTTGCGTATTATCTTCGCTTACGACATGTTTTACAATTTTCGGTTTTTCAAACGACAATATTTTTTGGAGTTTTTCTCTAGAAACAAGAGAAATATTCACCATTTTGTCAAAATCGAACTGGTTTTTGTCGTAAATCCATGAATAAAGTTGCTGAGCGCGAAACTTTTTCTCGCCATTTTCGATAAGAAAATTTTCTAATTTTTCAAATGTAAAATCAAAAAAATTATTCATTATCGTCCTTTTTTTCTTCGTGTTCTGTATGGACAGAAAATATTTCGTCTAAGTTGTGACCTTCAAAAATATTTCCTGTATAAATTTCGTGTTCACACTCACAGTCATCATCATGAGTGCATTCTTCTCTTTCTTCTGCATCTTCTTCATCTTCTAAATCGTCATGGGTAATAAAGCGAGGATAATTCGTATTATTCGCGCCATATAAGTGACCAAAAGTAGGATAGATGAATTGGATATGCGAATTCATACAAACTGGTTCAAAGGCAGTTAATAAAATGTCCGCGATTTTTTCTTCTTGTTCTTTAGTCATTTCAAAATCGCTCGTGACATAGGCAATAACTTGCCAGCTCGTTTGTTCTACACCACGATGAAAAATGTATTCATCAGGGCAAATAAAAATAACTTCTTCGTTATCAAGATTTAACTCACGAATAATTGCATCTGTTTCTAAGCGTGATATTCTTCCCACAACGTAGGGATCTAAACCAAATATTTTAATTTCTATCATAATAATCGACCTCGTATTTGATTATATCAAATATCGAGGGGATCAACATTAATAACAACGCTATATTTTGGATTTGTATTGATTCTTGTAATTAGGTTTAATAGGACTGGCTTTAATTTAAAATAATTATCGTGCTTGATAATAATCCGTTTTGCTACGTTTTTAGAAAAATACGGTGCGTAGTCTCTTGCAGGACCAATGATCTTAATTTCATCTTTAAGTTTTAAATTTAAAATCTTCTTAATCCCTAAAATCGCACGATCTGTTTCATTTTCCGTTGGTCCTAAAATCGTAAGCGAGATTAGATTTGTAAAGGGGGGTAATGACAAAATACGTCGATTTTGCAGCTCTAACTTGTAAAATGCTTCATAATCTTGCGTGGCTGCTAACTTAATAATTGGATTATTAACGTAGCTAGTTTGAATAATTGCTGAACCGACTTTACTAGCTCTTCCGCCGCGACCAACACACTGGGTGATTAGTGAAAATAACTTTTCACTCGTACGGAAATAGGGAAGGGCAAGAGTAATATCAGGATTTACGATTGCCGTTAATGTAACATTAGGAAAATCATGACCTTTCGCGATCATTTGCGTTCCAATCATAATGTCGCCGTAGCCTTCTGCAAAAAGATTTAACATTTTGCTATTTTCTTTACTACTACCTATTGTTTCGCTATCAATCCGAAGAATTAGTTTATCTGGAAACATCCTGCGTATATCTTCAACGATTCGTTCAGTACCAAAGCCACTCATTTGTAAATGGCGACTATTACATTTAGGACATTTTTTAGGTTTATACATAAAGTAGCCACAATGGTGACACTCTAACTTATTCTTATGTGAATGATACGTTAAAGGTGTATTACATTTTGGGCAGCGGAATAGGTAACCACAGTTTCTACAGACAGTAAACGGTGCGTAGCCTTTTCTATTTACTAAAAGTAGAGCTTGTTCATTTTTAGCTAAACAATCCTCTAAAGCACTTTTTAATTGCTTAGAAATAAACGGTGAATCGCTAGTTAAATTACTTGCATCACTAATATCAACAATACTTGTTTTTGGAAGGTCTTTTTCATTAATCCGTTTAGGCAAATTAAAGTAGCCATAAACATTATTTTCGGCTTTATATTTTGTTTCAATTGTCGGCGTTGCACTTCCAAAAACAACGTATGCATTTTCCATTTTTGCGCGCATTATCGCGACCGTTCTAGCATCATAGAATGGTGAAAAGTCTTGTTTATACGTTTCACTTTGTTCTTCATCAACTATAATTAAACCAACGTTATCAAGGGGCGCAAAAATCGCACTTCTTGCTCCAATAACAACATCAACTTTTTCGTTACTAATACGCCTGTATTCATCATATTTTTCTGCATCAGTTAGACCGCTATGAAGAATTGCAATATTAAAGGGAAAACGCTTTTTAAAATACCTTACCATTTGGTTCGTTAAAATGATTTCAGGAATTAAAAAGAGAACTTGGCGACCCTCTTCAATTACTTGCTTTGAAAGAGTGAAATAGACTTCAGTTTTCCCACTTCCAGTAACACCTTGAAGAAGATATGCCTCGTAATTTGTTGAATTTATGTAATCTACAGCTTTTTGTTGATCACTAGTTAGCGTAAAGTTAATAGAAACATCTTCTTCAATTTGTTCACTTCGATAAACTTCTTTTTCTTTAACAGTAATTTTATTTAATTCTAATAGTTTTTTAAAAATTGTTGGCCCGATATCGCTTTTTAACATATAGCCGTAGTCATTTAAAGAAATTAAAACTTCTTTTTGCCGTTTTGTTAGACCAGTCGTGTCATTAGTTAGAGGAACGACAATATCGCGCGTTTTGATTTTTGGACGATGAACATAGCTTCGTTGCGGCCTTAAACTTGGTGGTAAAATTGCCTGAAGAACACTAATAAAAGGGACATAGTAATAACTTGCAACTTGTTTAGCAAGTGTCGTTAGTTTTTCGCTAAGAATTGGTTCTTCATCAATTAAGCTATCGATTTCTTTAACGTTAAAACCTAGGTCTTTACTAATTTCTTCTAACGTTTTATCCGTTTCTCTAACTTTTGTAATATAGCCAACAATCTTTTGATTATTAAAATTTACGTTAACACGCATTCCAACACTTACTTTTGCCACACCATCGTAGACATAAGTAAAAGGTTTATTTAGTTGTAATTTTTTATGCTGAATATAAACATCAAGAATATACATTACTAATTAATATCCTTGCTTTTCTTTAAAATTATTTCACTAATTTCTTTAGCGGCGCGTTCTAGATCATCGTTAACTACACAAAAATCATACTCATTTTGCAAGGTTAATTCTTCTTTTGCGCGATTTAAGCGTTTTTGAATAACTTTTTCTTCTTCCGTTTTTCGACCTCTAATTCGATTCTCAAGTTCTTCTAGAGACGGTGGTAATAAGAAAATTAAAACGCGTTCATCTTCAGGAACATTTTTCTTTAATTGCATCGCGCCTTGAACATCAATTTCAATAAAAACGTTATAGCCTTCATTTAATAATTCTTCGACCTTGTTTTTAGGAGTACCATAACGATTATTAACAAATGTCGCATGTTCTAAAAAATTGTTATTTTCTAAATTTTCATTAAATTCTTCTTCACTTACAAAATAATAATCTTCACCATGAACTTCGCCGCATCGCGGTTTTCTTGTTGTCATTGAAATTGAATATTTAAGCCGTAAAGCCGGGTTTTTCATTAATTCTAAACGAATTGTTCCCTTTCCAACGCCGCTTGGGCCACTTAAAACAACGATTATTCCTCTTTTATTCATACTTCCACCTTCTATCTTTTTATATTATATTATGTATAATAATAAATTGTAATATATGAGTAAATCTAGACCCAATAGACCTTTAACAATTAAGGATGTCGAAAATATCGCTGCGCTTCTTTTTGAGACGACAAAAAATTTGCATATTCAAAAAGTAACGCAAATTAGCCGCGATAACATTTATCTTTCTTTATCAAGAAAAGATTTAGGGCTTTTAATATCGCTAAATGCACCTTCTCCTTTTCTTATGCTTGCTCCTGAAACTGATCTAAGAGTTAATACTCCTGCCAAAGATTTTTCGCGTTTAACTTATTTACTGACTGGAGCACAAATTAAAAATGTCCGTGCTTTAGATAATGATCGGATTATTAAATTTAATCTTGAACGTACGACAAAGTCTTTAGATAAAGAAGATATTTCAATGTATGTTGAACTTATTACTTCGCATCCTAATTTAATCATTTGTGATGATGACGATAAGGTAATTTATGCCTTTCATTATGCATTAGACCCAAGTTTTGCTAGGGTTATCAAACTAAATGAGCAATATCCTTATCCAAAATTTATGCTCGTAAAAAATGATGAAACGCATTATGAAGAAGATGAATTAATTTATTTAGGAAGAAATTATCTTAATCGTAATTACTATGCGCTTCTAGAAGAAAATAATAGTGATTTATACCAATATCTTTTTAAAGCCTATAGCAAATACTCAAAAATTTATGTTAGGCACGTTAAAGAAATAAATAAACCTAGTAAAGCTGATTTATACATTAAACAAGCTAATTTACTTCTTACGTATCAACCAAAAATCGAAGGAAGTCGCGTCAAGGTTGAAGATGAAATCATTAAAGTTGATCCGCTTTTAAGTAGCGTTGAAAACGCAAATGTATTGTTTGCTAAAGCAAAGAAAGAAAAAAGAACATTAGAATACACGGTTAATAATCTTCTTCCCCTTCTTGAACAAGAAATTGAATACTATAGCGATCTTCTAAAACGCCTAGAAAAACCAACACAAAAAGATGTCGATTATTTACGAGAAAAGATTAAAAAAGATAAACATAAGCAATTAGATTATTCTACTCCTTCTTTTCAACCGTATTTTGTCGTTTATGATGGCGTAAAGATTGGGTTTGGTAAAAACGCAATTCAAAACGATTTTCTAACTTTTAGAGTCGCAAGTAAAAATCATACTTTCCTTCATATTGATGGCTACGCAGGAAGTCACGTAATTGTATTTGATGAAAATCCAAGTGAAGAAATTCTTTATATTGCCGCCTGTCTTGCACTACTTCTTTCGAAAAAAGAAACTGCAAAAGTAATTTATACAAAAGTTGCTAATCTTAAACGTAACAAAAAGCCAGGCCTAGTAACGATAAAAGAATATAAAGAAATTAACGCTGATATTGATAAATGTCCAATTGACATTAAAGAATTACTAGAAAAAGCTGAAAGATTTTAATTACAAAAGAAAAAAGGATGGATAAAAAATACACCATCCTTTTTTTCTTACTTTTTAACTATTTATTTTCAAAATGATCTTTATAGTTTTCAATCGATTCCGTAATTAATTTAAGAGCGTAATCACGGTCTTGGATTTGATGAACAACCGTTTGTTTTCCTTCAAGTGTTTTATAGACTTGGAAAAAGTGACGGATTTCTTGAAAGATGTGTTGCGGTAAGTCATCAATTGAATGATACTCTGCAAAAGTGGGGTCATTTTCGCAAATTGCGATTATTTTTTCATCAGCTTCCCCTGAGTCAACCATCTTAATTGCCCCAATTGGACGACATCTTACAATTGTAAGAGGAATAATTGGAAGCGAACATAAAATTAAAACATCGAGGGGATCATTATCTCCTGCATATGTTTTTGGAATAAATCCATAGTTTTGCGGATAGTGAGTTGAAGTGTATAAAACTCTATCTAATATTAGTCGACCGGTTTCTTTGTCAAGTTCATATTTTGCTTGGCCACCTTTTGAAATTTCAACGACGGCTATAAAACTTTCAGGCGTAACTCGGTCAGAATCGACATCATGCCAAATATTCATAATTTATTTCTCCTAATTCCTTTATTATCATATAGCATATATGATTTTTTTTCCACTTTTCGAAAATTTATAACAAAAGCTATTAAAAAATATCATTTAATTTAAAACGTTCATATTTATAAATAGAACATAAATTTTATGCATTTTTAGTTAAAAAATATATAATGACTATATGAAAAAATTGTTTAATAAATTTCTTATCTTAATGTCTAGTCTTACGCTCCTTTCGGGCTGTAATAAAACAAAAATTAGTCGCTTTTCGGTAAGTTTTGATGAAACTAATCCCCCAGAATCGTATTTAATTCCTATAGACAATGAACGATTAACAGCCTTAATGAATGGTCAAGCTGATTTTCTTCTCTATCTTGGCTCACCAACGTGCCCAAATTGTACGAAAGTAACGCCACAATTTGAACGTTATGCCAAAGAAAACAAAACGCTAATTTATTATTACAATTCGAAAAATTATACTTCTGATATTGGTGAGAACTTCCCTTATTTATTTAGAGGCACACCATCGTTTTTTGTAATAAATCGTGGTAGCGTTCTTGAATCATATTTAGGGGCAACTAAACTAGATACCTACGTTAAAGTTTCTAACATTATTAAAAACTACACAGAAAAAACTTCAATTGATTTCGTCTATTCTCTTAGTTTACTAGATGAATTAATTAGTAAAGATAACACAATTATTTATGTAGACTTAAAGAACGAAAAACACGTCTTAGATTTCAATGCTAATTTAGTAATAAACCTTAGAAATGCAAAGAAAACGCTGCATTTTGTTGATATTTCTAATGATTTTGGAATAACTGAGGAAGAGTTTTTAACGCGTTATAATCTAAGTAAAGAAGAAATTACGGCAAAAAAATATCTTGATGGAGTCGAGGACTCATCAAGACAATTTTCGATTAATTCTATTAGTGAATTTATAAACTTTGTTAAATAACTTTTTTATTTCTTTTCAAATATAGGGGGAACGGTAACAGGAATGATATCGTTCTTTTTAAGTTCTGCAATAATTCGTTCATTAATTTCAAAAAGTAATGACCAATAATTATCGTTATGAGCATAGAATCTCACGCGAATTTCAAAACCATAATTATTAAAACCATAGACGATAACGTTAGGATCAGGACTTCTTAAAATTCGCTCATCATTTAAAACAATATCGAAAAGTATCTTTTTGATAACTTCTGGATTATGTTTATAGTCAAAATTAAGTTGAATTTGCGCTCTTCTTGTAATGTTTCTTGAATAGTTTGTTAGACCATTGTTAATAACAAACTTATTTGGGAGGAGAATATGTTGGTTATCTGGCGTATCTAGCGAGGTATGAATAACGCCAATTTGAGTTACTGTTCCTGAGAATTCATCAACTGTAATGTAGTCACCAACAACAAAAGGTTTACTAGAAAGTAGCGTTACGCCAGCGGCAAAGTTTCCAATTAAGTCTTGGAGCGCTAGACCAATTGCAAGGACCCCAGCAGAAATGATTGAAGCAAGACTACTTAAATTAACGTTAGCGATTAATAAAACGATAATAGCTAGCGCAAATCTAAGTAAAACAGCAACAAGACTAATTACAAAAGAGCGAACACTTCTTGTTTGCTTTTTTGTGTCAATACGATTAATTCGTCTAAGAATAAATAAAATAAAGTTAATTAAGTAGTGACCAACGATAATAACAACAATAATAATGACAGTTCGCATTAATATGTCCATACCGTTAGTGTTAAAGAATTCAACTACATCTTGCCACCATTTTTCAAAACTACTCATAGCTATCTTTTTTTAACCTCCGCATTATTCTAGCATAAAAATAACAATTTTAAACAAATTTACCCTTTACTTATATATAATATAAATTATAATAAACACCTTGCTATTAAATTAGCCCCCATAATTAAAAAAAGAAAAAACAAAACTAAAACTTGGAGGTTTTATATGAGTTTTACAATAACTTATAAAGGGAAAAAGAAAGAATATCAAAAGAAAGTCGCAATCCTTGATATTGTTGGTCCAAGTCATGATATCGTTGGCGCTTTAGTTAACAATCGTGTTCGCGAATTAACTTATCAAGTGTATTACGATGCTGAAATTGTTCCTTTAACCCTTGATAGCTCAGAAGCTATTCGAATTTATCAAACATCGCTTCGCTATCTAATCGCAATGGCGCTTTCGCGCATTCGCCCAGAATTAGAAGTAAGATTTTCTTACAACATTTCGCGATCAATCTTTATCCAAATTTTAAATGGACCAATGCGTGCAGATCGCGAACTCGTTAATGAACTACGTACGGAAATGATGCGCTTAGTCGCTCAAGACATTCCAATGGTTCGTCGCGTTGTTCCTAACGAAGAAGCCCTAAAAATTTATCAAGAACGTGGTTTTGAAGATAAAGCAGCAATTCTTCAATATCGCCCAGAAAAAACAGTTCATTTTTATGAATGTGATGGCTATTTAAACTATATGTATGGTTATATGGTCCCTTCAACTGGCTATATTGATAAATGGTTACTTAGAAACTACGCTCCTGGTATTGTCGTGCAATACCCACGGGCTGAATTAAATGGAGAAATTCCTCCATTTGAAGATGCCCCAACATTTGGAAGAACGCTAAAAAGCTCCCATCAATGGGCAAAAGTTACAAATCTAGACAGTGTCGCAAGTATTAATGAAATGATTAAGAAAGATCATGGCGATGTTGAACTTATTAACTTAAGTGAAGCTCGTCACTATCAACAACTTGCCGAACTTGGTGTCACAATTAGTGAAAACATCGACGATATCCGCCTAATTTGTATTGCAGGCCCCTCAAGTAGTGGTAAAACAACGTTTGCAAATAGACTTCGAATTGAATTAATGAGTCGCGGACTTCGTCCAATTCGAATTTCAATTGATGACTACTACCTACCAAGAAGCCAAGCTCCGCTAGATGAAGATGGCAATCCTGACTTAGAATCAATTTACGCACTCGATATTGAATTATTCAACCAAAACATGCTTGATTTAATTAATGGCGATGAAGTCCAACTTCCAAAATTTGATTTTAAACTCGGTAAACGTGTTGATGGAAGAAAATTAAAAGTTGAACACGATCAACCAATTATTATCGAAGGAATTCACGCCTTAAATGAAATCCTTACGGAAAATATTCCAAAGCACCAAAAATACAAAATCTTTATTGCCCCACAAGCACAAATTAACTTAGACAATCATAACCCAATGTCACTTACGGACTTAAGATTATTACGAAGAATCGTAAGAGATAAAAAATTCCGTAACGCAAGTGCTCATGAAACAATCTCCATGTGGCCAAGCGTCCGCAAGGGAGAATTTACTTGGATTTATGATACGCAAGAAGACGCCGATTACGTCTATAACTCATTCCTTCCTTATGAACTTCCGCTCATGAAGAAAAATGGCTTACAAGTTCTAGAAGAAATTCAAAGAGATGACGAATATTGGCCAATTGCTGAACGATTAATTCGCATGCTTAAATACTTTGTAGATCTTGATGATACGTGGGTACCATCAAATTCACTCCTTCGCGAATTTATCGGTGGAAGCTGCTTCCAAGACGTCTAAACCCATACAAAAAAGCCTTCAATTTGAAAAACTTCAAACTTGAAGGCTTTTTTTATTGTAATTTTTCTTGTTCTTTTTTCATGATTTGAATTAAATCAGAACGATATATTTTTCGTAATATTTTATAAGACTCGTGACTTTGTTTATCGCTATACTTTACAAAAACTTGATTAAAAATTTCTTCTACGCGAAGGAATGTTTCATAAGTACAAAGGAGCGTGACTCTTCCAAAATATTCTTTATTTGCGATTAGAGTAAGCGGAGTTGCATGAACAAACTCACTAGCCCGTTGATATAGCTTATTGTAATTACTTAGGCCCGCAACTTTTTCTAAGCCGTCGCGGAAATTAAGTTTAAAGTTTTCAAATTCGTTAATGTTACTAACTTCATAAAGCCAACCGTATTCAATAAACTTTTTTAAGTCTTTGCTTTTTAAGTCAAGTTCTTTCATTTTTGCTTTAATCTCGACAAAAAGCATGTCATTTACTTCTTTTTCAAAGAATTTGTTATAGGCAAGGCTATATTGCATATGTCGTAAATATGCGTTAGCGACCTTTTGATCACTTTTAACAAGAACGCTAAGAATCGCCTCAGTTTCATGAAGCGTTCGCCACGTAACAAAGGCTTCTGTTTCAAAGCCACTTGTAAGAAGGGAAGTTATCGTTTTACAAAGTAAAAATACTTTTGTAAGTAAGTCGATAATTAAGTTTTTGTGATCGCTAGTTCTATTAAACTGTTCTAATTTATTTAAAATAAAATTAATAAAGACGTTAAGCGAAGAAATTGGTGTGTCAAAAAAAGTATAGACTTCTTTTAGACTATATTGGAAGTTAACAAAAGATGAGTATTTGTCTAAAACGATATTTAAAAGTTGAACTAAGAAATGCTCATCAGTTTGGAGTTTTTTTACGTCGCTATCGCTTAAATCACTCGTGCGATAATAATAGTCATTAATTAAAAAGCCTGCTAAAGCACGGTGATCAATGACACTAGTTTCTAAGTCTTCAATATCTTTACCAAAAGATTTATAAGAACTTAGCATTAACTCATAATTTTCATAAAGAAAGTTAAAGTCTTCTTCTTTTGCCCCAAAGACTTTCATTAAGTTACGAAACTCTTTTTTTGTTATCTTTCTTCGACTCTTTTTCATCTTTTCTTCTATTTATATTTTACATTAATAAAATTGCTGTGTAGCTTTGACTGCTCTTTTCCAATGTCCATATTTTCTTTTACGGTCAACGTCATTCATCTTGCTTTTAAATTGTCTATCATAACAATGTATTTTTCTTATATCTTTTAAAGAAGAAAAATACCCAGTTTGTAGACCTGCTAAATAGCAAACTCCTAAAGCTGTTGTTTCTAAAATATGCGGGACTTTAATTGTACAATCTAAAATATCTGCTTGAAATTGTAGTAAGTAATTGTTTGCAGTAGCCCCTCCATCAACTTTAAGTGTCTTAAGATGAATCCCCGTTTCTTGTTGCATTACTTCAAAGACATCTTTACTCTGAAATGCGATAGATTCTAGCGTTGCCCTTACAAAATGCGCCTTATTTGCACTTCTTGTAAGACCAAAGACTGCACCACGCGCTCTATCATCCCAATAAGGAGTACCTAGACCAACAAACGCTGGAACAATATAAACATGGTTATTTGTATCAACTGATGTCGCAACATCTTCACTTTCATCTGCTGTAGAAATCATCTTCATTTGATCACGAAGCCATTGAACAGCGGCCCCACCAATATAGACAGAACCTTCTAGAGCATAAGTTACTTTCCCATCTATTTGCCAGGCAATTGTAGTAAGTAGACCATTTTTACTAAAGCAAGGTTTTCTTCCAGTATTGAGAAGCATAAAGCAACCTGTTCCGTATGTATTTTTAGCACTTCCTTTTGTTAGACACATTTGCCCAAATAAAGCCGCTTGTTGGTCGCCTGCTATACCTGCAATTGGGACTGGGACTGGGAAAAATTCGCTATATCCAAAAATACGCGAGGAAGGTTTAACTTCTGGAAGCATTATTTTTGGGATATTGAAAAGTTCAAGTAACTCATCGTCCCACTCAAGTGTATTTATATTGAATAGTAACGTTCTACTTGCATTACTTACATCAGTCGCATGAACTTTTCCGTTTGTTAATTTATATAGGACCCACGTATCAATTGTCCCAAACATTAGTTCGCCGTTTTCTGCTCGTTCTTGACCATTTTCAATGTGATCAAGAATAAAGCGAATTTTACTAGCGCTAAAGTAAGAATTAATTAATAAGCCTGTCTTTTTATGAATAAAATCACGCTTATGATGTAGCTTTTCACAAATATCTGCCGATTGCCGACTTTGCCAAACA
The DNA here is from genome assembly GCA_050952805.1 of Bacilli bacterium. Classification (GTDB taxonomy): domain Bacteria; phylum Bacillota_I; class Bacilli_A; order RFN20; family CAG-826; genus JAAYSA01. Next base: position 293,547 of record JBMNLM010000001.1, read on the forward strand.
ATCGCATTATATACAGGCATTCCCGTTTGTTTATCCCAGACAACTGTTGTTTCTCTTTGGTTAGTAATGCCAATTGAATCAATGTTTTTAAAAGTTAAGTTTGCTTTAATTAAAACACCGTTTATCGCTGTTAAAACACTTAACCAAATATCAAGAGCGTCTTGTTCAACCCAGCCATCATGAGGATAGCTAGAAGTTATTTCATGTTGCGATTGCGATACTATTTCGCCTTCTTTATCAAAAAGAATCGCTCTTGTCGAGGTTGTCCCTTGGTCAAGGGAGAGAATGTACTTTTTCATGTATCCTCCAAATTTTAGTAATCGATTTTAATTAAAGCTTCTATTTCTTCTATTTCTTTTGGAATTTGTTTACTTAAGTTTTCTGCACCAGTTTTTGTAACTAAAATATCGTCTTCAATACGAACACCAATGCCGTGCTTTTCAAAATATAAACCTGGTTCAACGGTAATTACGTTACCTTCTTCAAGAGGTAAGTTATCAATAAAGGCATCGTGCGTATCTAGTCCTAGGTGGTGCGAGATATTGTGGTAGTAATACTTTTCGATTGCTTCGCCTTCACTAAGTAACTCTTCTTCAAGAAGTTTTGTCGTTAAGTATTGTTTTGTGTAGGCTTGAATTTCTGCAATTGTACGGCCTGGACGAATAAAGTCGATAACGGCTTTATTAGTTGCTAAAACTATTTCATAAATTTGTCTTTGGAAAGGATTAAAGATGCCGTTAACGGGGTAAGTACGTGAGATGTCAGCTTTGTATTGACCAATACTAGCGCCGACATCCATTAAAACGAGCTGACCATCACGCATTCTATGATCTAGGTCAACGTGATGAAGAATTGTCGCATTTTTGCCGCTTGCAACAATCGTATCAAAGGCAATATCCCCGTTTTTTGCACGGACAACGTATTCAAAAATGGCACGAAGTTGATATTCGTGAAGACCTGGGTGAATGCCTTCTAAGACACCGCGAAGGGCAAGATTAGTTAGCGAAATACTCTTTTTAATTAAATCAATTTCATGTTTATCTTTTTTCATACGCATTCTTACGATGATCGGATAAATATCATGAATTTTAATTTCCTTATGACCAGTTTCCTTAATAAAATCAATAAATTGATCGTGCGTTTCTTCGTAGCGCAAAAATTTATGATTTTTATCAACATAAACGTTATTAACAAAGCCGTAAGCTGATTTAGAAATAATTAATTCGCTAATTTTGCTTTTTAGTAGTGAAGTAAAAAGAACGTTATTAATGCCGCTTATTTCTCTTACTTCTTCAGCGCGAAGCATTTTTCCTGTCCATTTTTCGCGAATTTCCATATATTCTTCAATAAAGAAGTATTCATAAACTTCTTGATCGATTTTTACAAGAATTAAAGCAACTTCAGGGCGATTAATTCCTGTTAAATAATAAAAGTTTTTATTAACGATAAAAGGATACTTTTCATCACTTGTTGCTAAAACGTGTTCACCAGAAAATAAAACGACAATACTATGGTCTTCTATTGTTTCAAATACTTTTTTTCTTCTTTGTTCATAAACGTTCATACTTTAATACCTCAATCTATCTAATATATCTACTTATACTCAAAATTATTATAATCAAAATTAATTAATTTTGGCTCAGTTTTCTTATTTCTGTCTCGTAAAATAACGCTTTAAGTGCTTCTTCGAGTCGCTCATCTCCCTTAACTCTAATAAGGACCTGTTCGTTTTTAAATTCTGTTTCAAAAGGGACTTTTTCTCTGTTAATGAAATTATAAAACACTGCTAAATCGGCTTCTTTTATGCAAAACTCGTATATAAATTCAGGAACGACTTCAATAATTTCTGCTAAATCTAGCGCATTTTTTCCGGCGTTAACATAAGTTCTAAGAAGCCTAGATGCCCCAAGTAAGGTTCCACCAAAATAGCGAACAACGACTAAAAGAACGTTCTCGAGTTCATTATTTTCTAGAAGCGTTAAAAGAGGAATTCCTGCGGTTCCCTTTGGTTCGCCATCATCGCTAAATCGAGCAATATCATTAATTTTATACGCGTAGCAATAGTGACGTGCCCCAGTGTATTCCTTACGACTGAATCTAGTAAAGTTAGTGCTTCTTCTTCGCTAGTAAGCGGAAATAATAGAGCGATAAAACGCGACTTTTCTACGATAATTTCATTTTTAACAGGGGCTATAATTGTTTTCATTTTATTAAGTATAGCATATACTATACACGTACCTTTTAATACTCTTTATATATAAAGGAATTGTAAAAAATGAATGAACAAGAAAAAAAAGATGTAAGTTTACTAGAAGAAGAAAATGTAATTAGCGAAAACGAAGTTATCGTTGATGTTAATTCTAGTGAACCTATTGAACCAACTACCCCTAAAAAGAAGAAAAAAGATAAGAAACCAGCATTTATCTTTGCCCCAATTGGCATTACGCTTACGTTTCTTCTTCTTGGTACGCTTGGACTTAACTTAATAAGTGAAATTACCGTTCTAATTTTAAAAAGCGCGAATAACTTACAAACGCAAGAAGAAATTTTTCACTTTTTTACACAAGCTGACGTAATTACACTAATTAATGGTGTTCGCTACGTCATTATTTTTGCTGTAATGCTAATAATTCTTTTTGCGACTAAGCAAATAAAAGGGATTTTTTCTAAATTTAAAAACAAAGAAGTTTGGACGTGGGCGCCAATCTATCTTCTTATTGGCATTGGCTTTAACTTTTTATTCGGGATGATTAGAACGCTAATTTTTGGCGAAGTTCCTGATAATACTAATCAAAACATCGTCGTTAATGTAATAACGGCTAATCCAGTTAGTTCTTTCTTCTGGATTGTTTTAATTGGTCCCTTCGTAGAAGAATTTACGTATCGATATGGGTTATATGGAACATTAAGAAGATGGAATAAATATGCGGCCCTTATTATTACCGCGCTTATATTTGGCTTTATTCACTTTGATTTTTCTGTAATTGGGGGAAGCGATAAACAATTACTTTATATTGAGCTTCTTAATATTCCTACTTATATCGTTATGGGCTTACTCTTTTCTTATGCTTATGAAAAACATGATATCCAAGTACCTCTACTTGCCCATATCTTTAATAACTTACTTTCCTATATCGTTGCCTTTATCTAATAAATTTAAAGAAAGTTTTATATAAATGAGTAAAGACAGTAAATATTTAGTTTTTAATCGCACCGTCTTACAAGTCGCTGCGCTAGTTACGATGCTAATTGACCATATCGGCGTCATGTTTGTTGCTGATCCTGGGCTTTATGAAGTCTTTCGGATCATTGGTCGAATTGCTTTTGTAATCTTTGCTTTTATTATTTGTGAGGGCGTATTTTACACAAAAAGACCTCTAAAATACGCACTTAGGCTCTTTATACTCTACTTTGTAACACAAATTGTTATTGTCATTAATTTCTATATTGATGGTGGGCCTTTCTTTTATAGCAATATCTTTTTAACGCTCCTTAGCTCAGCGGCCCTACTAATTTATTTTCATCATAAATTATATAAGCATGTATACTTACTCATACCCTTTTTAGCGCACGCGACGCTTACTACACTTGCGCTTATTTATCCAAATAACAACAACATCTTAATGTTTACTGGTGACTATATGATTTATGGGACACTTCTTATTGTTGGCTTCTATTTAAGTTCGCTTGTTGCAAAGCAAATGACAATATATCAAGCACGAAAATATCAAATTCCTGAGGATATGTATTTAGATAGTATTGTCCTCCAATTTAATAAAAATATTGCTTGGTGCATATTCCTTTTATTGTTATCGGTTATTTGGTATGTTTTAGGTAGGTGGACAGCATATACTGGCGTAGATCCAATTACGCAGACATATGCGCTACTTGCTCTACCGTTTCTCTTCTTATATAACGGTAAGAAAGGCTACGACGCAAAGTGGTGGCGAATAACGTATTACTTATTTTATCCCGTTCACCTCATCGTCTTAGCGGTAATTTATATACTAATATACTTAATTTAGGAGGAAAAAATTATGTTAATCCAATTAGAAAATGTAAAACAATTTGATGAAGAAATTAAAGAAGGTGTCGTTTTAGTAGACTTTTTTGCATCTTGGTGCGGTCCTTGTAAAATGCTTGGCCCAGTTTTAGAAGCTGTCGCTAATGAAGTACCAGAAGCAAAAATTGTTAAGGTTAATGTTGATGAGTTTCCACAACTTGCAAGCAAGTTTTCGGTATACTCAATTCCAACTTTAGTACTCTTTAAAAACGGAAAAGCCGTTGCAACACACGTTGGCTTTATTAATAAAGAACCATTAAAGAAATTTATTGCTCAATAAATCTCTTAATTCCCTCTTGATAAGTAAAGTAATTACTGATATATTTAACAAGCAGGGACCAGTAGTGTAGTGGTTAACATGTCTCCCTGTCACGGAGAAGATCGCCGGTTCGACCCCGGTCTGGTCCGCCACTACGCAAGTGTAGTTCAATGGTAGAACATTAGCCTTCCAAGCTAATTACGCGGGTTCGATTCCCGTCACTTGCTCCAAAGAGTTAAAAAAGCCCATAAGATGGGCTTTTTTCTTTAAAATTTTTGTTTGTTAATCAGCCTTTAAAATACTTACTCTATTTGTTAAACTATAATTAGAAGTTATATCGAGTTGTCATTTGATAAAAAACTTCCTTTCTACCCCCAGTGATTACCACTTTGTATCATTGGGGTCTTTTTTATTCTTTAAATAAAAAGGAAGTTTTTCATAAAGGCATAAGAATCAAAAATAGTGCGTTTTTGCAGAAAATAACTCGTTTTTGCAGGGTTAAGGAAGCAAATTAATCAATATTTTTGTATTTTTATGATTTTATTTTTTAAAAATAAGACGAGAAAATTCGCAAAATCATAAATTGAAAAGTTAAAGTAATTAGGGTAGAATTATTTTATAAAATGGAAACGAAAAAAATAAAACTTAGAAAAACTATTAACCTCGTTCTCTCGATTATATCGCTATGTTGCATAGCGTTTATTTTAGTTATTAATACGTATCGTGCTTTTAATCCTGATTTTTGGGATTTTATGCTTAGAGTCCCTGATACTTATGTAACGTGTATCGCAGGAATTCTAGTTGTTTTTGCTAAACCTCTCTTAAAGAGATTTAACATCGAAATGAGTTATAACTTATCTAGTATTCTTATCTTCACAAATATTCTTGCGTCATTCGGGGGAAATATTTTCCATTTATATAAATGGACAACGTGGTACGACACTTTCATTCATCTTCTAACTGGCGTTGTTTATTGCTTTTTAGGTGTTGGGTTCTATTACCTACTTAACGGGAAACGTGATGTAAATAGAGTTGTTATTCTTCTTTTTGCTGTCTTTTTCTCAATTACAGGCGAAGTAATTTGGGAAATTATTGAATATATCATGGACGGGATGTCTGATATTTCGAATATGCAACGCTTTTCTGATCCTGTTACAAGAGAACCATATATTGGAAGAGAAGCTCTTCAAGATACAATGAAAGACATAATTTTGGCTTTTATCGGTAGTGCTATCTTCTTTGTTGGCGGAATAATTGAATTCTCGTTTAGAAAAGAAGGCACATTAATTGAAAGCTTCTATATGATGAATACTTCTCCTAGTGGACTTGTAAGTGATGAAGAAGATGATATTAACGAAGAAGAATTACAAGACCACAGTAACTATCACATTACATAAAGAAATTACATATGAAAAAGAAAATTGTTTTAGCAACAAATAACATTAATAAAGTTAAAGAATTTAAAAGTGCCTTTGCGCATACAAATTATGAAATTGTAAGTTTGGATGAATTAAATTTAGTCCTTGATGTTGAAGAAACGGGAACAACTTTTGAAGAAAACGCAATTATTAAGGCTACTTATATTCATAATCTTACTAATTTACCTGTAATTGCTGATGATTCAGGGCTAGAAATAAGAGCACTTGATGGTTTTCCTGGTGTTAATTCTCATCGCTTCATGGAAAATTCACCATACACGGAAAAGTGTAAGGCGCTTAGCGAAAAACTTGAACCGTATTCTGATAAAGGCGCACGATTTGTTTGCTCAATTGCTTTAGTCGGCTTTTCTAATTTTCCTGATGTCTTTAACGGCGAAGTCAAAGGACGCTTTTCAAAAGAATTAAGAGGCGAACAAAGGTTTGGCTATGATCCTGCTTTTTATATCCCGCAACTTGATAAAACGATGGCAGAACTTAAACAAGAAGAAAAAAACGCGATTTCACATCGCGGTAAAGCTATAGAAAAACTCGTTACTTTTTTAGAAAATCACGATTTTTAAATATCTTTAAATAAATTTTCGTCAGCGACGATTTTTTTAATTAATCCTGCATCAGCAGGTAGAAACGGCATTTCATTTAATGCCTTTTTTGTATAAAATCCCCCGTTTTTGTGGACTTGTAGCGAAATATCTTCACTTACTAGACGACACTTATAAACATTCATATCTAAGATGAAAGGCTCATATTCATAGTAGACGCGGTCGTAATAAGCAAGCGGCCCAACTTCAACATTAAGTTCTTCTCTAAGTTCTCTTCTAAGTGCTTCTTCATCAGTTTCGCCCGCTTCTATTTTTCCCCCAGGAAATTCATATTTTCCTTTGCGAATATCGTTTTCGCTTCGCATTGCAGCAAAAATTTTATCTTCAAAAAGAATTATTGCCGCGACAACTTTTTTTGTAATTTTTTCTTTTTGCATTATTTTAAATTCCTAAGATAATTTAAAACATTGATAGTTTCACTGGTTTTAATGTTTTTATTATTACCAACAAAAATCATAACAATATAAAAAACAATAATTAAGAAAAATAGCAGGGCGATATAAAAGCGAATATCTTTAAATATTTTTTTCATCAGTTTTATTATAACAACAATTTAGTATTGATTAAAAAAGTTTTTTTAGCAGCTCAACGAACAAATTTTACCTTTACTTTTAGGAATGTGTTCATAATTTTAAACAACTGATTTTTTTAAAATTCACTACTAGATTCTTGTTATTTTACAAGTTTTTGTTCGAGTGTACACAAAGCGCATTGTAACTATTAATTATTATTCGTGAAATTTAAGTTTCTTAAATAATATTTAAAAGAAAGCTCTATGCAACCTTATGAAGCAAATTTAAGGCTTGATTTATAAGAAAATTCAATATTATAATAAAAGTGTGTTTATTATAAACATACCTATAATAATTACTTAACAAAGAAAGGAGTTTTTATGAGTAAAATTATCAAGAGACTTTTTACACCATTTGTGGCTTTTGCGCTATCAATTGGTGTGAGCGCCTCGTTATCAGGGACTAAAGGGCAAATCCCAGTAGATGTCAAAGCTGCTACGCATAGTGTTACTATCACAAGGGAAAATTTCCCAGCCGGTTCATTAGCGTACGGAACAAATGATCCTTGGACTGCAACTGGTACTGACGGAACTGTGTTAAATGGTGAATTTGATTTATATTCACAGACTAATCAAACTAATATGCAGTCAAGAACAAAAACGCCAATTGGTGATTATTTCCATAATATTTCACCATTCCCTGGCGCAATAACAGAAATCGAGATGGTTAAAACCTCTGACACAGGATCAATTCGAAAATGGACACCATACCTAAGTACTTCAACGGTTTTAAAAGCGAGTAACGCAACTACCGCAGGTACGCCGTTAACAGCACAAGATGTAGCTACTACTACGACATGGCCTGTTTCGGCTTCAGAGAATTATCGATTTGTTTACTTGCAATTGAGTGGCGGTGCTACCAACATTGATTCTATTAAGATTACATACGAAGTTTCCGATGAAGAATTTGGGAATTTAGTTGGAATTAATGTTTCAGCCGACAACGCGAAAACATCATTTTTAACTGGTGAAACTTTTACTTCAGCTGGTCTAGTTGTTGAAGCTTATGATGATTCAACGCCTGCTTTGACAAAATTTGTATCTGATTACACTACTAACTTTGACGGAGTAACTTTTGAATCTTCGCATGTTGGTACAAAGGTAGTAACGGTTACATACCAAGAAAAAACAGCAACTTATACTATTGAAATTGCTGAACCTGTATTACTAAACAAAGTTACGACTGAAACGCAATTACAATTCGGAGCAACATATGCAATTGGTGCTGCTGCTAATGAGGTTGCAATGAAAACTGAGGTATCAAATTTCTTTTCTAAATACGATGCTACTTTTGTTAGCGGATCATTGGTTGAAAGTACCGAAACACAACTCTTTACCTTAGAGATTGGTGCTGTCGCTAACTCATTTGCGTTTAAATTAATAAACGGACCTAAGGTTAATGAATACATAAATGCACCATTGGCAAGCAGTAATTACATGAATACTACCGCAGAACTTAATGCCAATTCTTCTTGGACAATTACTTTTAACGGTAGCACAATGAGAGTAACAAATGTGGCCTTAAGTGACAGATATATTCAATATAATTCTGATTCACCACGCTTTTCCACATATAAAAACCCACAAAAAGAAATTGAATTTTACTTTAAGGCAGAAACAATTTCTGATGAAGTTGCCGTAAGACGTTTAGTCGATGAAATTAACACAGGTAGAGGTAATGCTGCCGCTGGTAGTTGTGCTACCTATTTAGCAGTATTTGAAGGTGCATACAATCAATTAACGACTGCTGGTAAGCAATTATTTGACACCTCAACTGATGCAGACTTTGTAGCGGCACGTGAAAGAATGGCTTATCTACAAGCATGGGTTGCTGCTCATCCAGAAGCTCAAGGTCTTAATTTAGTGTTAACACAAAACAGCATCACTGTAACAGTCGCAATCGGTGTTGTAGTTGGGTTGACTTTAATACTTGGCTACTACCTTTACAAACGCAAAAAAAGAGCGTAATAACTACTAAATAGTTAATTAGGTTGTGGACATTTGTTCACAACCTTTTTTTCTCATTATTTGTATTGATATTAATTTTTTTTGTAATTATCGGTAAAATTATCACAAATTTTATGCTTATATTATTTTATATAAAATAAGCATAGTAAAAGTTGTATAATATTAATGGCTAAAAATTATGTTAGGAGGAAAGAAAATGCCAACAATTATTGATGTATACGCGCGAGAAGTTATTGATTCTCGTGGTAATCCCACTGTTGAAGTCGAAGTAACAACAGAATCAGGCGCATTTGGTCGGGCAATTGTTCCAAGCGGAGCCTCAACTGGTGAACGCGAAGCGCTTGAATTAAGAGATGGCGATAAAAAACGTTTTCTTGGAAAAGGTGTTTTAACCGCCGTTGATAACGTAAACAATATCATCGCTCCAGAAATTATTGGATATTACGTTGATGATCAAGTCGGAATTGACAAAGCTCTTCTTGAACTTGATGGAACAGAATTTAAATCAAAATTAGGTGCTAACGCACTTCTCGGTGTTTCTCTTGCTTGTGCAAGAGCAGCCGCAGACTATTTTGGAATGTCTTTATTTAATTACATTGGTGGAGTTAACGCAAAAACGCTCCCCGTTCCAATGATGAACGTCATTAATGGCGGAAGCCACGCTGATAGTTCTGTAGACTTCCAAGAATATATGATTATGCCAGTAGGTGCGAGCTCACTTCATGAAGCAGTCCGCTGGGGTAGTGAAGTATTCCATAATCTTAAAAAAGTTCTTAAAGAAAAAGGCCATGTTACTGCAGTAGGTGATGAAGGTGGTTTTGCACCTAACCTTGGAAGTAACGAAGAACCATTAGAGGTAATCGTTGAAGCAATTAAACGCGCTGGTTATGAACCAGGTGTAGACTTTATGCTAGCTCTAGACGTTGCTGCTAGTGAATTTTATAACAAAGAAACTGGACTATACGAACTTAAGAAATCTGGTCAAGGCAAGAAAACTGCTGACGAAATGATAGCTTGGTTTGAAGAACTCGTTGAAAAATATCCAATTATCTCAATTGAAGACGGTTTAGCCGAAGGCGATTGGGAAGGATGGAAAAAACTTACCGACCATCTTGGTAAGAAAATTCAAATCGTTGGCGATGACCTATTCGTTACGAATCCAAAGATTTTAGCAAGAGGTATTGAACTAGGCGTTACTAACTCAATTCTTATTAAACTAAATCAAATTGGAACATTAACAGAAACATTAGATGCAATGCAAATGGCAGAACGTGCTGGTTATACATGTGTTGTTTCTCACCGCTCTGGCGAAACTGAAGACACCACAATTGCAGACCTTGCCGTTGCTTTAAACGCTGGTCAAATTAAGACTGGTTCAATGAGTCGTACTGATCGTATTGCAAAATACAATCAACTTCTCCGCATCGAAGATAACCTAGGTGATCGCGCAGAATATCCTGGATTAAAAGCTTTCTACAACCTTAAAAAGTAAGCAAAATCTAGAAATACGCTGCAAAATAGGCTTTAATTTTAAAAAGTGGTCAATTCTTAGTTGACCACTTTTTTATATTTTTAGAATAATTTAGTTGGCTTATTAAGCATTAAGTCTAAGACTCTTTCAAAGTCAGTAGACAAAGGATATTTCTTGTAATCACTATAGTGAATAAAAAAGACAGGACCTTCTTCGCTACTTTTTAGTTCACCTTCATAAGTATTCGTACGATATAAAAGTGCAATTTCGCACGTCTTTTTCTTTTCATTTATCCAAACGATTTCATCTACATATTCAACGTTATCAATTATCAGATTAGTTTCTTCAAAAACTTCCCTTTTAGTAGCCTCAATTAAATCTTCGCCATCATTAATATGGCCGCCAGGAAACGTAAGTCCAGGCCAATCGCTTTTAATTCGCTCTTCGACAAGAATTTCCCCGTTTTCTTTATAAATCATACACATGTTTGTGTATATTTTCTTATAATCGCTGTATTTATCTTCTTTTTTCATAAACATAGTCTAGCACATAGCAAATTAATTTATACTCGTTTTTTTACTCTGTATATATTAATATAAACGTATGCCAAAAAATCTAACAGAAATATATATCCTTGCGGGTTCTGCTATTTTTTGTATTGTTTTAAGCATTATTCTTCATTTTGCTTTAATAAATAAAAGCAAAAAAGTTAGAGAAATTCCTTTACTTATTATTACAATACTTTTAGTTACTTCGGAAATTATAAAGCAAGTTTTAGATATTATTAGAGGCTATGACCCCTTTTCAGTACCACTTCATTTTTGTTCGCTTTTTATTTATTTATTTCCACTAGCTTATTTTACAAAAGGCAAAGCAAAGGATATTTTTCAGTCTTTAGCATCAATCTTTTCCTTTTTTGTAGGAACAATACTTGTTATATTTCCGCCATTAATTGTTAATCATTCAGCATCAAATATATTTTACGACTATTGGACGTTCCATCGCGTGTTCTTCCACTATCTTGTCCTATTGTATGGTCTACTTTCTCTTACATTAGATATATATGTTCCTTCTAAAAAAGATGATTATTCAAATGTTCTTCTCGCGGTCACAATTTATTGGGCAATTGCAATCCCAATGGCGTACTTAACAAACATTAATTTTAATAATGTTTTAAAAAGTGGTTTCCCACCACTTGAAAGATGGCATCAAGAAGTTGGTGATACGAGTTATCTAGCATTTATTATTGTTGGATTTAACGCTCTGCTTCTTGTTTTTACTAAAATTTATCACGATGTTTATAAAAAAATTCATAAACCGGAAACCGCGCAAATAGCATAAAATAGCGTGATTTTGCATTGTTTTAGAGAAAATTGCAAGGTTATGATAAATAAAAAAAAACAACCGCGTTGTCTTTTTTTAGTGGTGGCCCAGACCGGACTTGAACCGGTGACGCACGGATTTTCAGTCCGACGCTCTACCTGCTGAGCTACCGGGCCAACGATGGCGGACCAGACCGGGGTCGAACCGGCGATCTTCTCCGTGACAGGGAGACATGTTAACCACTACACTACTGGTCCTATGCCTAGATATTATTACAAGTTATAAGCGAAAATGCAAGGAGTTTTTTTGAGATTAATTAGTCGTAATTAGAAAATGATTATTCACTCAAATGTTTTTATAACATTTTTATTTAAAATGTATTTATTTAATAGTAATTGCTATAAAAAAACGATTGTTTATTACAATCGTTTTTCTATTTTTAAGATGTAATTCTTAGTAGTTTGTTGCTCTTAGTTCAAAGTAAGATTGTTCGTGGGAGCAAACTGGGCAAATTTTTGGCGCTTCTTTGCTAACTTCAATATTGCCACAAACTCGACACTTCCAAACGACAACATCGTCTTTTTTAAAGACAACACCGTTTTTGTAGTTTTCTGCGAGTTTTAAATAGCGTTCTTCGTGATGCTTTTCAATTTCGGCAACACGGCGGAATTTATTAGCAATTTCAACGAATCCTTCTTCTTCAGCTTCTTTTGCCATACGTTGGTACATATCTGTCCATTCGTAGTTTTCTCCAGCGGCAGCGTCTAATAAAACATCAGGCATTGTTCCCTTTGATCCGCCATTTAAGTACTTAAACCAAAGTTCAGCGTGTTCCTTTTCGTTTTCGGCTGTTTCAATAAAGAGAGCAGCAATTTGTTCAAAGCCAGCTTTTCTTGCAACACTTGCGTAATATGTGTATTTATTACGGGCCATGCTTTCGCCTGCAAAAGCTTCCTGAAGGTTCTTTTCAGTCTTTGTGCCTTTTAGGCGTTTATATTCTTGTTCGTGCATAATTTCTCCTTTCGTATACACTTATATTTCCTTTATTAATATAGCACATTTACATGTAAACTGATTAATTTTCTTATAGAAAATTTAGCAAAAGCGCGGTTAAGATTTTATCTTTAACCGCGCATTTTCGCTATTAAGTTTGCAAAATAGGCTTATTCTACGCCTTCTTTAATCTCAATCCCCGCTGATAATTCTTTTTGTTCTTGTGAGAATTCTTCAGCTTTCCGTTCTTCTTTTTTACTAACGGTTGAAAAGTCTTCATTATCTTCAGGATAGTTAATTGTAATTTGTGGGAATGGAATCGAAATATTATTATCATCCGCCATAATTTTAAGTTGACGGTTAAGGTCGCGTCTTACCTGATAGACATCGCCTTCATAACACTTAGCAACAAAGAGTAAATCAACAGAACTATCGCTCATATCCGTAACACCTTTATAGAAGGGTCCTTCGACAATTGCTGGGATATTTTCCTTAATTTTTGGAAGATTATCAGCGATGATTGTTTCAACCTTTTCAATCCTTGCACCGTATTGAATGCTTAATACAGCTTTAGCAATTGAAAGTTCTTTTGTTTGGTTAATAATTGATTTAATTTCTGAGTTATTAATAATTTTAACGTTTCCACCAGCATCAACGAGTTTTGTCGTTCTTATACCAATTTCAACGACCGTTCCGCGCCACCCATCAATAATAACAATATCATCGACTTGGAAGTCACTTTCAAAAACGATAAAAACACCGGCTAGAATGTCAGCGACGAGTGTTTGTGAACCTAGCCCAATAATTAGTGTTAGAACGCCAGCACTTGCAATTATCGTTGTTGTATTTGCACCCCAGGCATCAAGAAAGAAGAAAAACGCTGCAAGACCAATAATCCACTTAACAAAGTTTAGTGTGAGTTTTGCAATCGTTTGCCGTCTTTTTTGCTTAATCGTAATTTTTGTAAATAACTTTAAGATTAAAAATAACGTAACCGAAATAATAATAATTTGGACAGTATTAATTATTCCTTTTAAGCCTTGGCTATAAAGCCATTGGACGACAACGTTATTACTTACTTGCTTATCAAAGACACTTTCTACTGGGGGAACGCTATATATAGGATCTCCTAGCGCATCAGTACCACTAATTACGCCTTTATAACCATAAATATTTTTATGGAAGACAAAGGCAACGATTGTAGCCGCGGCTAGTACTCCATAAACTACCCACCAAATTATTTTTGAGGTTCTCTCCTTTTGAGCATCTGTTTTCTTTTCTTTCATCGTTTTTTCCTCCTTAATATGCTTTAAGCGATTACTACTGAAAAAGTTGCAACTGTAGTACCATCAAGAAATTCATCAGTAATGACACCAAGTCTTAAATTTATTGTTTCGCCGCTACCTGGTTCATTAGCTAATGTGCCAAAAATAGCAGCTATATCTACATCTTTTATTTCATAAGGACTAAATAAGAATTCATCACTTATATCAACGCGATCACTTTGGATAATTTCGCTATCTAATTCTAAGTACATGCCTGTAAAGAAACTAGCATTGTTTTCAAAATCTAGTTGTAAACTAAACGTTACCGTGTCAACTGCGCCTCCATCAGGAGTTCTATTTATGGTAGCCTCACTAAAGTACATGACTTCAAAAAACTTACTATAGAGAGTAATTTGAAATGATTCACTAAATACAAGCTTATCTTGTTCATATTCTCCCCATGTTGAAGTCGCAAAGAGTTCTAATTTAAACGAGTGACGAATGTCTAGTTCTAAGTCTTCAAAGTCAATGTTAACACCTACTGGGGCGGTAGAATAAAGCGTATCAACAGGGAATTGATACCAAGTAAGTGTTTCTTCATCAGTTATAACAACGTAACCATTTGACCAATAGTTCGCATTTTCTTCGTTATTTAAATAAAGATAAATATTATAGTCTTCGCTACTTAGGGCGTTATAGGGAGCAGATACATCTAATCCATCCACCCAAGGTCCGTTAACAAATGTGACGTTATCTTCGCTATAGATTACTTCAGTGGCCATAACATTTTCAACGATATCGTAGTATCGCATTGTAATTTCCATAGAAAATTCAGATCCAGTTAGATTTAGGTTTTGGTCATTGAAACTAACTTCCACCATTGTATTAGTTTCATAATTTACTACACTTGCTGAAATGGGGGCAAAAGTATTATCAATTGGGGTTAATGTAATAATAATTTCGCTTAAGACGCTATTAGAATCTTCGTATTGTGCAAGAAAATGCATTTTGTCGTCATTAGCGTTATATTCATCAAAATCAAAACTATAAAAGTAAGGTTTAGGGGCAGAAGGCGTAAAGCCATCTAAGTTAAATCTAACATTTTCAAGACGCGCTCCTGTAACAAGTTGAAAGTTTTGACCATTACTATAAATTGCTTCTAAAGTAACAAGCGCCTCTCCTGTTAATAGTTTTTCTTTTAGAGATTCTAAAATCTCGTCACTACTTACATAACTATCATCACGAAGATTAATAAACTGACGATAAGACGTTTTTTCTAGGTTATATATATAAATTTCTTCACTATAGAAAAATATATTAAGTCGAAAATCTTCGTAATAATTATAATCATCAATAAACACAGCCTGAGCATCAAAGCCATCATTATAAATAGTGCGGTTAAAGAGATTTAAACCATATATTTTTGATATCTTTTCTTTTTTAAAGACAACCGTTTTTGGAAGAATTAATTCTTCATTAAATTTACTAGTCGATGAATAATACGTTTGAGGATTATAAACAATCTTAAGGGCGACTTTTACTCCTAAAGAGGAATAAAGATCAAACTCACCATTTGGAGTATGTCTATTTAAGAGTTCTTCACTAACTTCAATAAGCTGATATTCATTAGTCTTTTCTAAATATAATTCAGCGTCGTTACCGTTAATGTCTTTTAAATAAAGCATAAAGAACTCAAAGTAGTCATTTGGGTCACTGTAGTCAAGTCTAATCGCCATTTGTGAGGTTTCCGTGCTTACTTTAAAGTCGCTAATATAGTCGTAAAATTGGCTCTTTACTGAGTTTCTTATAACTACATCGCCAGTGAGTGAGTGCATTTCTATTTCGTTAGTGGCTAGTCTTTCTTCATACGTAAAAACATAATAAATGTGCGTGTTTAAGAGATTTGTATTATCAACTCTAAGACGTTGTTCCCCGCGTCTTTTTTCTAAATTTAGACTCGCTATTTGGCTTCCTCTTGCTGGATCATCTAATGTTTCATCAAATAAAAATAATTCTAGATAAAAGGAAGCAAAACTATCGTAGTCATCGTTATAATCTAGATTTACGATTAATTCATCAGTTTCGACATCATAACTATATTCATCAATGAAGAAACTATAAAATTCACTTACTGCTCTTGTAATTATGTTTTCTTTTATAAGAACTTCTTTGTTTTTATTAACTTTTTGAACAACTTGTAATGTGTATTTTTGATTAACTTCTAAAGAAGAGAAAACTCCCTCATTTTCACCGTCTTCTAAGGACTTATCTAAATAACGACCATTATTTTCTAAAACAATCGTGTAATTTGCCCCTTTAATCGTATTTGATAAAGAAAGATTGTAATTTACTTCATTTGCACTTACGCGTAAATAAGAAAAAGAGGCGTCTGCTAGAGGCGTAGGCGTCGTATTACCAAAAACATTAATTCCTGTAACGACTGCAACGCTAGTTATAACTAGTGTTGCGACCGCTTCTATTGCCCCGACCGAGGATGATGTCGCGCCTGCGACATTTTCGGAAGGTCGGTTTCTAAATGTAAATCTTCGTTTTTTTACTAAGCAGTTCTTTTCAACTTCATCGTTAATCGTTGAAGTGTCATTAATCTCTGAGTCGAACTTAATTTCGTTATAGTCAGATTCAACGGTTTTGTTTGATGGATACGACAAAAACTCACTAGATTCACCGTGATCTTGTTTTGTTTTGACGTTATTATACTCGTCACTTGGGAGATTATCAAAACGTGATTTGCTCATTAAATAGCCTAATAATAGTAATTTCTATTACATTATTATAATAATATAAATAAATTGATATATAAACACAGAATTTTAAAAGCAATAGTTAAAGAATTAAAAAAAGAAAGCCAAATATTGGCTTTCTAATATGAATGTTAATAATAGCGTTAATTAAGTCTTCCTTGCTAATACACAATCGGTTCTCTTGCTTTTACTTCTGATAAAAACATAAATAAAGCAATGATGCTTACGATATTAACAAAGAATCCAACCGCAAATAGCACGGTTATCGCTGTTTTATCTAGTTTAGCTGCTTGAACAAAAGCAAGCACATAATAGATGATGATGAGAATGCTAACGATAGCTAATAAAATTACGAGCAAGAGTGTTTTTGAGAAAAGTGAGACAATAAAATTACTCACTTCTTCATCTGTTGGGGCGCTACTAGTTAGGCCAATTAAGCCATAACGAAATGCCATAACTATAAAGATGATTGTAAGGATTACTTTAGTAAGTATTAAATAAAGTGTTGTTCTTGTGTATTTTTTTGCTTTTTTAAAGTCCATATGTTTACCTCACTAAATTAGTTTTGAATATAGTTTTGTTTTGGCTTCTTCGTTAGTTTACTTCCGACGGAAATCGTCGTTATTAGTCCTGCAATATTCACAAGCGGAATAAAGATTCCTACAATTAAAAGAATTTGTGATGTTTTCTTTGGAAAACTATCGGAACGGACGATTGTAATAATATAAAAGACAACATAAAGAATAAAAATAATCGAATTAACTAAAAAGAAAAGTGTTGAAATAAAGCCATGCGTCAATAAGGCTACTAGAAGAGAAGCAAAAGAAGAATTATTAGCTTCGTGTTCAATCGCGTCTTTATTAATTAAGTAAAAGAAAATTGAAAGAATAGCGATAATAACAAACAAAAGATATAAAATTAAGCTAGTAATTGCCATGTTTTTGGCTTGTTTTGCTCTTATTCTATCTATCATATTATTATTGTCCTATAAATTTTGTTTTTATTCTAGTGACTCTAATTTTTTTGCTTTGTGAAGTAACATTGCTAAACCAACTATGTTACAAACAGGAACTAATAAACCAATAATAAGAAGATTACGTTCTTTTCTCGTTTCTAGTTTATTAGCCTCCACGATCGCAATAATATAGACAACTAAATAAACAATTGATAAGACACCAATGCTAATAACGGCAAGTCCTCCAAATACGCCCATAACACCAAGAAGAGCAAAGAAGTAACTTGTAAAGTTGTCTGTTTCTTCTTCGATTTGTTTACCAGCGACTTTAAATAAAATAATAAAGGCAATCGTAATTAAAAGCATTACGCCTAGCATTACAAGACTTGTAATTGCCATATTCTTAGCTTTTTTTGTATTCATATCGTCATAACCTCGCTTAATTAGCATATACCTTTTTACGTATAATTCCATAGAAATTACTAAATTTAGTAATTTTTTACCGAATAAACTAATACAAAAAAAGACATACAACTCGTATGTCTCTTACTATCTTTGGTTGCGGAGGGAGGATTTGAACCTCCGTCCTCCGGGTTATGGGCCCGACAAGCTACCAGACTGCTCTACTCCGCGATGTGCTTGTATTATATATACTTTTACTCTTTTAGGCAAGAAATATATTTTTAAGTTTATTTTGTTTTATACCTTCCTTAATTTCTTTAGCACTTGATCTAGGGTGAGTAAAGTAATATTGAGGGCGATTTTGCAAGAAAAAAGTGCGATTTGCTATGGTTTTAGCAATATCGCACTTTTTTAATTTAATACATTTTGAACTTCTTCTCTTTAACTTATTCTTCCCAAACTGTAGGAACGCCGTCGACGTAGCGCCAGTGAGCGCCATCATAATTTGCGGTCTCGCTATAAAAGTATACAGGGCAATTAGAAGCATTCCACTCTTCTTCTAAGGTTTCTGGAAGTGAGGGGGCTAAAGTATAAATACTTAAGCTTGAGCAACCATAAAAGGCGCGGTATTCAATAGTCGTAACAGTGCTTGGAAGAACAATACTTGTAAGGGCGCTACAATTTGAGAAAGCATATCTTCCAATTCTTGTAATTCCTTCGTTTAGAACTACTTTATTAAGATTAAAACAGCCAACGAAAACTCCACCGTTAATTTCGGTAACGCCACTTGGTATTTCGATTTCGCTAAGATTACTACAATAGCTAAAACAATATCCGCCAATCATAGTAACTCCGCTTGGAATTGTAATCTCTATTATACGTGTATCACTAAAGGCATTATCGCCTAGTGTTGTAACTGAGGATGGAATAGTAATATTTACTAAACTTCTACATTCATAGAAGCAAAAGGAAGGAATGCTTGTAATTTCTCCTTCAATTATAACTTCACTTAAATCTGAACAACGATTAAAGGCACTTACTCCTAGAGTCACGATATTTGCCGGTAATGTAATACTAGTTATACTTGATTCACTAAAGGCAAAGTCGCCTATACCTACGACTGTTGAAGGAATTGTTGAGTTAGCGCAGCCAATTACAAGCACATTGTTCTTTTTATTAACAATAGCGTTGCAATCATTTCTTGAATCATAGTTTGGATTTAAAGGATGAACGGAAATTGAAGTTATACTTCCCTTATAAAAGGAATTATGCGATACGCTTAACACGTTTTCACCTAGTGTTAGCGTATCTATTTCCCGACAACTTTCAAAGGCAAGCGAGGCAATCACGCGTAATTCAGTGTTAAATTCCGGGTTTCCTAGCTTAACACAACGGCTAAATGCTTTTTTAGCGATATACCTAACATTGGCGCCAAAATTAACAGCGTCTAAAAGATTACATTCAGCAAATGCTTCTTCCTCGATCATAGTAACGGAATCGGGTACTGAAATTTCTTGTAAACTTCCACAATCAGAGAAAGCACGAAAACTAATGTATTTAAGGTTATTACTAAGCGTGACTCCTTGCATTCCTCCACAATATAAGAAAGCGCTACGACCAATTTTTGTAACACTATTAGGAATAATAAATGTCGTCATCGGTAGTTTTGAATTACAAAATGCAAAGTCTTCTAACTCTGTAACACTATTAGGAATTGTAATACCACTATTAATTAAGTCTTTGTAGGCCAAAGATTCTTCTCCTAGGATTTTTGTTCCTTCGGGAATATAACCGTCTTTTGTACCAAATAGTAGCTTATCGGTCGCGGTTTCCATGATTGCTTTATTGTTAGATGAATGATATTTAGTATTACCTTCTTCTACAATAAGCGAAGTAAGTTCTCTACACCGAGTTAGAGCTCCTAGGCCAATACTAATTACTCCTACTGGGATCGTTAGGCTAGTTAATTGCGAGCAACCTTCTAAAGCCTTAGCGGCAATTATCTTAGTATCTCCATGAATATCAATTGAAGTAATATTAGTTGCTTTGGCTGAAATTAAGACGAAATGTTCATTAGTAGCACTACCTAAATATATACCGTTACCGTATTCGGTGTAACCTATAACATTATCTGCACCTAAATAAAAAGATTTTATTCCAACAGAAGTTAACGTATCAGGTAAAACAACATCTGTTAGTAGTTTACAATTAGTAAAAGCATAGTTGCTAATTTTTTTAAGTTCATTCCCAAAGGTAACATGCGTAAGATTGGAACAGTTACTAAACGCACCAATTCCGATTGTATGTACATTTTGTCCTATTGTAACACTAGTAATTTTGCTGCCATTGAACGCATTATCTCCAATAATTTTTGTATTATTGTGAATTAAAAGCGGTTCGCTTCCAAGAGTCTCATCTCCTTTATATAAGACAAGATATGGATTTTCGCTATTTCCAGCATACATCCCCTTGTTATAAGTAGTTAAACAGTCTTTTGATGAACTCTCTAAGATGGCAGTTTCAATAGTTTCAATATTATTAGGTAATTCTAAATTTACTAAGTTTGGACAATTAGCAAATGCTCTATATTTAATCGTTTTAACACTCTCAGGTAAAACAATTGATGTAAGACTTTCGCAGTATGCAAACGCCGTACTACCTATTAATTCTAGACCATTACCAAAATTAACTGTTTCTAAATTAATACAATAACTAAAAGCGTTCTCGCCAATATGAGTAACGGTATCAGGTAAGGTAACTTTCGTTAATGTATCATTTTTATAAAATGCCTCTTTTTGTAAGGCTACAACTGGCAATTCATCGATAGTAGCAGGAATGTCAATAACTGGAGCATTCCCGTAATAGCCAACTAAAACGATACCCTCACTTTTTTCACCCCAAACAAAATCTAGAGGATCAACTTCAGGAGTTTTTTGATGAGCGATATATTTAGCTGTATAACTAGCATCTGCTACTACTCTAACAATTTCAGGAGTCCAGCCATCAAATTCATACGTATTATCTTCGTCTTCATCGCGAGTTGGTGTTAAGCCTGTGTAAACTGGAATATCTCCTTCTTCATAATTATCCTCTGCAAGTAGTATGTCACCATTCCAATTAAGCCATGTGATTGTATAAGTCGTAACAGGTGGCTCGCTTGTTTCATCTTCAGACGATGTTTCATCTTCGGATGGAGTCTCATCTTCCGACGGTGTATCATCTTCAGAAGGTGTTTCATCTTCTGTCGTAACACTCGTTGGTGGGTCTTCGCTACTTTCACTAGGTTTTGGTTTCCCTCCACATGCGCTAAAAAGTAGCGACATCAGCGCTAGTAGAAAAATTATCTTCTTGTTTTTCATATTCTCCTCCCAATTATTTGTACTTGTAGAATATTTAGTTTCATTTTACTTTTAAGTAAAATAAAAATAATACTCATTTCAAATATTTGTCATAATGTGATTTAAATATGGATAATTTTATGAATATGAAAAAATGGAAGAAAAAGAAAATAGTCCGTTTTTGCACTCTATTTCCTATAAAAACGGACTATTTTAGATTTTTTAATAATATTTAGACAATTCTAGAAAACTTATCGGCGAGGTCTTTTAGGCTTTCGGCTTTCTCAGGATAGCCTTCTTCATAGATTTGTGCTAGCTTTTCTAGGCCTCTTACACTTTCCTTACATCTTGCCTTCGTTAAATAAGATTCAGCATCTCTTAAACTTAGTTTAACGCCAATGCCAAATAAATATGCTTCGCCTATTTTACTCATTGCCTTATCAAAGCCTAAGTTTGCACTTCTTTTTAAAAAGGCAATGTATTTATGTTCATCAGTTTGAACACTAAAGGCAGGATTAATTAAAAGAAGCGCATAAACATAATAACTTTGTGCGTGTTTATCACGCATACAGTAATTAAGTAATTTAATTGCCCTTTTATTATCTTTTGGGAAATTATATTTTCCTAGCGCATAAAAAAGCGCTAGAGCGGTAATTGCTTCATAATCTTTTGAGTTTTCGCTATTTATGATGCGCTCAAGTTGGTCGTCAGTATAATGTTCTATTTCCCAAAGATACTTCATTAATCTTTTGTAATCCTATCAGTTATAGTTTGCGCATTTTTATATATTGTTTCTATATCTTCATCTAAATAGAACTTACCATCTTCATAAAGAATCTTGCCATTTATCATCGTTAAGTAAATATTGCTCTTGCTTCCAGCATAGACAATATTTTTAACGATGTTATTCATTGGTTGCATATTTGGTTGTTTTAAATCAATCATGATAAGGTCTGCTAGTTTATTTGGAGCTAAAATATCAGCATTATCTAAGCCCATTGCTATTGATCCATTAACTGTTGCCATTTTAATAACGTCATATGCATCAACAACACTAGCATCGTTTTCTCTAATTTTTGCTAATCCTGTTACTAAAAACATTTCCCGAAACATATCGAGACAATTATTACTTGCAGGACCGTCAGTTCCAATTGCAACGTTAATTCCTTCATCTAGATAACGCTTAATTGGAGCGATTCCACTTGCAAGTTTTGTATTACTACTTGGGCAAGTAACAATACTTAGATTACGTTTTTTGAATATTTCAAAGTCGATATCTCGGAATGCAACACCGTGATAGCCGCCTCCTCCGTAGTTAAATAGACCAAGACTATCAAAATAGGCGGCAGGCGTCATTCCGTGTCGACTAATACAACCTTCTACTTCTTTTTCGGTTTCACTAATATGCGTGAATATTGGTGATTTAGTATCGTTCGCTGCTTTACTTAAATCGCGAAGGATTTCTGGCGTTGATGTGTATTCTGCGTGAAACCCAAAGTAATACTTAACTAAAGGACTCATAGAATTAATAACGCGATAATTTTCTTTAAGTTCTTCTATAGTTTCGCGGTTTTCGGTAATTGTGCCAATTAAGACACTTCGAAAACCTGTATCTCTTGCAGCTTTTGCAATTTCTAGAGGATGATAATACATGTCAAATGCCGCGGTGATACCGCTACTTACGTATTCGGCAAAAGCTACTTTACTAAGATGATATATATCTTCTTTTAGAAGTTTATCTTCAAGCGGAAAGACTGCTTCGTTTAGCCATCTATCAAGAGGGAGATCATCAACATAACTTCTTAAAAATGTCATGGGACTATGAGCATGAGCGTTTTTAAATCCCGGCATTAAGAGATTGCCATTACAATCAATAACGCGGTCAAATTTAGTCTTAGTTTCCTTTTTAGGACCGACATAAGTAATTAGATTACCTTCAACCCAAAGTTCGCCAAAAAAGATGTCTCTATCTTCTTCCATTGTAAGAATTCTTGCATTTATAAACCGTATTTTCATATCTAATACCTCCTAATTATTATACTTTTATTAAGATAATAAAAAAAGGACGAACTTTTTTGCCAAAAATTTGCCCAAACTTTATAAATAGGAAAGATGTTTCACTTTTAGTCCCAAATTGTTTAATTTTTTTAAAAAAAGAAAAACCTCGATCTATCTCGAGGTTAAAAGTTGTCTATTTCTAGAACAAAAACAAATTTAATAACTAAAAATAAACTTAATTAGTGTTTTGTACTGTTTATAATATAGAAAAAGATAACTATTCTTCTTCATTATAAGGAACGATGTATTCGCTCGTCGCCCCGCAATACTCGCAGTAGTCAGGGTTATCGATGATCATTCCACAAAGTGTACATAAATAACGTTGTTTCTTTTCTTCTTTTACTTCACTCATTTTATTTACCTCTACTATTATATTAGTCTAATAGGAGTAAAATTACGAATAAAATCTTATATATCCTTATAAAACTTATTAAAATTGTCGTAATTAAAGAACTTGGCCTTAAAGCTATTAAAAAAGTCGCGAATGTTCGCGACTTAAGTTAGAGTTCACTAGGACTTACGATTAAGTAAGAGAAAGCTAGGAAAACCTAACAACAAGGCAATGTAGAAGATAATTGATGCAAGTGTGTATGCACGAACTATCGTAAATACTATGCCTAAGAATACGAGTAATCCGCTTATAAAGAATACGTGAACTGCTTTGTAATTAAATCTAACTTGTCTAAATTTACGGATTACATTGGTTAATAACATCATAATTATTACCTCCAATCCTTAATTTTAGGGAGGGAAACCAATATTTTTGATTTCCAAGCCTATTATAATGAAATAATTTAAATTGCAAAATATTTCGCTTATTTTGAAAGCACTTTCAAAAAAAGTACGCATATATTCGATACTTTTTTACTCGAAATTTCAAACTTTTACTGTTTTTAGAGTGTATAAATACATGAAAAATAATGTAATCTAGCCTAAATTTACGTGTTTTTTCCGCTTTTTTTACGAATTTTTTACATTTTTTTACGCATCTATGATTAAAATTAGCCCTCGTTTTAGGTAAAATAAGACTTGGAGGTAATCTAAAATGAACGATAAACACATTGGAAAAATAATAATTAACGAAGAACAAATTATTAAAAGATGTAGAGAACTCGGAGAAGAAATAACTAATGACTATAAAGATAAAGAGCCTGTAATTGTCGGCTTATTAACAGGTTCTGTTCCTTTTGTTGCAGAACTTATTAAACATATTAATGTCCCAATGACAATAGATTTTATGAATGTTAAAAGCTATAGCGGTAACATTCAACAAGATAAACTAGCTTTCATTCATGATGTGACTGTAGATCTTGTTAACCAAGATGTCATCATCGTTGATGATATCGCTGATAGTGGTCTTACCCTAACTGCAATAATTGAACACATTAAAAGAAAAGGCGCAAAAACGATTAAAGTATGCTGCCTCTTAAATAAAAAAGGACCAAAGGCCCATCCTGTTAACGTCGATTATATTGGTTTTAATATCGAATCAGGATTTTTAATTGGCTTTGGTCTAGATTTTCATGGGTTATATCGAAACTTACCCTTTATTGCTGAATTCAATTTTGATGAAGATTAATCTTCTAAAACTTCATACATTGTCGATAAGCTACCATGATTTTCAATTAAAGTAATTGCTTTAGCAAGAAGCGGGGCAATTGATAAAACCGTAATCTTACGGTTTTTCTTTTCTTCTGGTAGCGTTATAGAATCGGTAATAACGAGTTCTTTAATGTTGCTATTTGCGACTTTATCGCTTGCGTCTTGACTTAGTACACCGTGCGAGGCACAGACATAAACTTCTTTTGCGCCTGCTTTTAAAAGCATGTCTGTCGCGGCGACTAGCGTATTTGCCGTATCGATAATATCATCGACTAAAATCGCTGTTTTTCCTTCGACGTTACCGATTAAGTTCATCTTTTCGACTTGATTAGCATATCTTCTAAACTTATCGATAACAGCGATGTCACGAACTTGAAGTTCATTTGCAAGATTTCTTGCTCGTTGCGTTCCCCCGTGATCTGGAGAGACAATAACAGTATTCTTTAAATCTATATCTTTATTAGCGCGATAGTGCTTTGCAAAAAGCTTAATCGCACTTAAGTCATCTACTGGGCACGTAAAGAAACCTTGGATTTGCGTTACGTGAAGGTCTAGAATCATAACGTGTTGGGCACCGGCTTGTTGAAGCATATCAGCGACAAGACGTGCCGTAATTGGTTCGCGTGGTTTACTTTTTCTATCTTGTCTAGCGTAGCCATAATAAGGAATAATAACGTTAATCGTTTTAGCACTTGCTCTTCTTAAACCATCAAGAAAGATTAATAATTCAAAAAGGCGTTCTGTCGCAGGAGCACACGTTGATTGAATAACATAAACATTTTTCCCGCGCACTGTCGTATAGTTTTCAACAATTATTTCGCCATCTGCAAAATGTTTAATTTCATTATTTCCAATTGGATAGCCACTAAGGCGGCTAACTTCCTTAGTTAATTCAATATTTGAACTTAAAGAGTACAAAATTGCGTTGTTTTTCATATTTCCCTCCTATTTTGTCCCAAATATACGGTCACCAGCATCGCCTAGGCCTGGGATAACGTAGCCGTGTTCATTTAGCTTTTCATCAATATTTGCTAAATAAATATTAATATCAGGATGTTCGTTTTTGATATTTTCTAATCCGCTAGGAGCAGCGATTAGAGCAATAACAATAATATCATTATAACCATCTTTCTTTAAGGCGCTTATCGCATCACATATTGAATTCCCCGTTGCAATCATTGGATCAAGAATGATAATTTTTCCATCTAAACGATTTTGGGGCATTTTGTAGTAGTAACGTACTGGTTTTAGTGTCTTTTCATCGCGATAAAGACCAATATGACCAACTTTTATCGTTGGAATTAAGTTTGTTAGACCACGTACCATACCTAGACCAGCACGAAGTATTGGAAGAGCAACGACTTCTTTCTCTAATTTATAAATAGGCACAGTGCTGCCGGTTGGTGTTTTTGCTTCTTCGCTAGTAATAAGAGAAATATCGCTGAAAGCTTCGTAAGTTAGAAGCATCGTAATTTCTTCTAAAAGTTCGCGAAAGAGCTTATCGTTCGTATTTTCATCTCGAAGTAATGATAGTTTTAGTTTAATTAACGGGTGTTTACTCTCATATACCATTATTTATTCCTCCTTTTCCCCAAAGTGTGAAAAATAATTTTGTATTAAGACAAAAGGTGTTCCTTTGTCACCACTTCCCATAACTAAGTCAGATAGTGAGCCAAGAAGGTTAGCAAATCTTCTTGGTGTTGTTCCTAAGTAACTTTGGTTTTTAGTTGCGTTTTTTTCTATTTCTTCTTTTAAAGCAAGTTCTAATTCTTCACCTTTTAAATCTTTAAATTTATCGTCAAGAAGATTTTTAAGTTTTACTTCGGTTGGGTAAAGAGCAAGGCGCGGTGTATATGCTAACCCTACGACTGGATCTGCTAGTTCCCAAATTTTTGTTTCTGGATCTTTATAGGCCCCATCTCCAAAAGCAAGAACTTCAACATCAACGCCAAATTCTTCCCTTATAGCTTTTTGGACACCGTTAACAATTTCCTTACTGTTTCTAGGGAATAATTTTAGGAGATCATCGCTTGCTTTATTAGCACCTAAAACGCCAAATTGTTCATTATAGCCGTGTTTTGTTGTGGTTTTGTTTAAAATTTCATCTAATGTTAGTACGTTTGAACTAGGTTCAATCTCCTTTAATTCATCTTTTAGTTCCTTACGATTATGTACGCTAGAAATTAGAATATCATTCGTGTATTTTAAAATTGTTTCTACATTATTTGAGAAAATAATCCGCGGTTTCGCGCCAGCTTTTTTAATTGTTTCTAAATACAAATCAACATAATTAACACCCGTAATAGGGTGAGAACTTTCACCAAAGAGCTCCTTAAATTCCTCTAATGTCAGTTCATCTCTATATGGATTTATATTCGTTTTTCTTAGCTTATCTTCGCTAAATAAAGCATTTCCTACCTCATCACTTGGATAATTTAAGACAAGCGTTACTTCATTTGCACCTAGCGCAATGCCGCGTAAGATCGTTTCAAAACGATTCCTAGAAAAGATAGGAAAACATACTCCAACATGACCTGATTTAAATTTTTCTTTTACGTCACTTGCGATATTAAAAACAGAAGCGTAATTATTATCGCTTCGTGCGATTACAGCTTCTGTTATACATATAATGTCATTATTTTGTAGTTTATAGTTGTTTTGTAAGGTGTCGCTTTTAATTGCTTCAACGACAATTGAAACAAGATCATCACCAGCCCTTATTAGAGGGGCTTTAATACCTCTTGCAATTACTCCCGCCATAATTTTTCCCTTCGTTGTTATTCTAACATAAATTAAGGTAGTTGTAGTGTAAAATTTATGTAAATTTTATTTACTAAAATAATATCAAAACACTGTGTTGTTGCCGAGAAAACCTTGCAAAATAGGGTTATTTTAGTCTAAACGTTCAAAAAGTTGTTCTAATTCTTCTATCTTACTATCGATGTCACCATCAGTTAGAGAGTTTCGAACACAGTTTTGTAAGTGGTTAGAAATAATTAGGTGATTTGCTTTTTTAAGTAGAGCAATCGCGGCCATGATTTGATTTGAAATATCAATACAATATTTATCTTCATCAATCATTTGTTTAATACCGTTAATTTGCCCATTTGCGATATTTAAATAAGTGTGCAGTTGTTTTTTGTCTTTAAGCATGGTGATGATTCTCCTTTATTAATTTATTAAACTTTGTTGCATTTATTGTAGCACTCGTAATGATAATAAAGATACCTGAAAGCGCCATAGCTAGACTTGCAATCATTGGATTAATCTTAAATCCAGTGAATGGATAAAGAACGCCAGCGGCAATTGGTATCATAAGTCCGTTATAAAAGAAAGCCCAGAAGAGATTCCACTTAATGTTATTAACGACTTTCTTACCAAAAGCAAATGTGCGATTTATGTCTAATAAGGAATCGCGCATAATGATAATATCCGCACTTGCAATTGCTACTTCGGTTCCGTTACCAATTGCAATTCCTAAATAGGCAGTTTCTAGTGCAGGAGCATCGTTAATGCCATCGCCAACCATAGCAACTTTTCGACCTTCTTCTTCAAGATTCTTAATGAGTTTTGCCTTATCTCCTGGCAATAACCCTGCAAAAACAGTCTTAATCCCAATATTGTTTGCGACTTCTCTTGCAACGTCGTCATGGTCACCGGTCATCATAATGACATCTATTCCTACCTTATGAAAATTCGCGACCATTTGTTGTGCTTCATAGTGAATTTCATCTTTTAAGACAAAAGTTCCTAAGTATTTACCGTTTTTAGCTATATGAATATATGTTCCTATTTTCTTAGGAGCATTTATTTTTAATTCGTGATTATTAAAGAGAACTTCATTACCAATTAAATAGTCATTTTTGCCACTAGTTGCATGTATCCCTTCACCAGGAAAATAGTCAAATACATCGATTTTGCGCGGTTTAACCGTAAAATGTTCACTTAAATAGTTTTTTAGTGCTGTAGCAAGTGGGTGATTGTTAAGTGATTCAATGCTATATAAATCATCAACAATCTCTGCTAAATCTTCATCGCTTAATGTAACTTCAGTGACGCTAAGATTACCATAAGTCACTGTTCCAGTCTTATCAAAGACAATCGTGTCGACCTTACTTAGTTTTTCTATCGCTAAAGCGTTTTTTATTAAAATTCCATTCTTAGCGGCCTTACTTGCCCCACTCATTACGGCAATTGGTGTAGCTAGACCTAAAGAACATGGACAAGAAATAACTAGTACTGATATAGCCATATTAAAGGCAAGTTCAACACTAGATAGACTCGCCCATAAAATAAACGTAACAATTGAGATCCCTAAAACGATAAACGTAAATACTCCAGCAATTTTATCGGCAAGACGCGATAGTGGCGCTTTACTATTACTTGCTTCATGAACTAATTTAATAATTTGTTGAACTGTCGTATCAGTACTACTTTTAGTAACTACAAAAAGAAACGATCCAGTAAGGTTCATTGTCGCACCAATTACTTCATCGCCTTCTTTTTTAAGAATTAAGGCGCTTTCTCCAGTAATTGCCGCCTCATCTACTTCTCCATAGCCACTAATGACTTTTCCATCTAGAGGAATTATTTCGCCAGGATTAACGCGAATAATGTCACCAATTTCAATTTCATCTACTTTTGTTTCAATAAAGTCATCACCAACTTGTTTAAAGCCAGTTTGTGGAACTAAGGCTAAGAGTTCTTCATAACTACTTTTTGTATTCATTAGAGCAATACTTTCTAAGAAATTACCAAGAGCAACGTGAACGAGAATCATCCCTGCCGCTTCAAGATAGACATTATTAGCAAAGCGATTAACTAATTCTTCGTTTCCAGTACTTACACCAACTATTACATTAATATAAGCGTAGAGACCGTATAATATTGAACTCGTAACGCCAATTGTCGTAAGACTTTCCATTGTCGGTCGTAGTTTTATTAAGTTTTTAAAGCCAATAACAAAATCTTTGTAATAGATTATGGAAATGATAATTACAAAAACAAGTTGAATTGATAATCCTGTAATTGGACTTTTAAAGATTTTCGGAAGGCCAATCATTTCGCCCATTGCTAAAAACATTACAATTAGTAAAAGGACAGCGGAGACAATTAATTTTGTTAATTCTTTCTTATCAAAATTATGATTATGCTCATGCTCATGAGCGTGACTTTTGTCCTCGGTGTTTTTTAGCACTGCCTTAAAGCCTAGGTCTTTTGATACGCTAACGATTGCATCGTGGTCAGCATCTTTTTTAAACGTAACGTTAAGTTCGTTAGTCATAAAATTAACTTTTGCTTTTTTAACGTTTGGAAGCTTATTAACTGAACTTTCTAGGTTATTACTACAGCCAACACAGTGCATTCCGGTAATTTCATAAATATATGTCATAAATGCCTCTTTAAATACACCCCCACGGGGTGTCCTACAATATTTTAGCACTTTTAAATAAAATGCATAGAAAAACGATATAATAAATTTATGCAGTCACTAAAAGAATTTTATTTAATTGGACCTGGACCTAGTAGTTCACATACGATTGGACCATATCGCGCGAGTCAAGAGTTTTTAAAAGAGGCGGAAAATGTAGCCTTTAATCGCGTTGAAGTTACATTATTTGGCTCACTTACGTTTACAGGCAAAGGCCATAAAACTGATGACATTATTTTAAAAGTATTTAAAGACTATCCGACAAATATCATTTTCGATTATCAAACAAAGACTAAGCATCCGAATACTTTTAAAATTAATGCTTTCTTAGATGAATTACTCGTTTTATCAAAAACTTATGTTTCTACTGGTGGCGGAAGTTTTAACGAACTAGGTAGAGAAACTCCAATTGATAAAAGAATATACCCATTTAAGTCATTTGAAGAAATAAAAACTTATATGAATGAAGAAAACATTGAAACACTCGATAAGTTTGTGGATAAATTTGAACCTGATCTTAATTCATATTTAGAAAAAGTTCTCGAAGTTATGTTTAATAGCGTTGAACTTGGCATTTCTACTGATGGTTTTCTCTATGCTTCTAAAACTCTACAAGTTAAGCGCGTTGCAAAAGACATGTATTTAGAAGCATTAAGCTTAGATGATCTAGAAAAGCAACATCTCTTGCTTGCAAGTTTTGCTTACGCTGTTGCAGAAGTTAACGCCGCACAAGGTCTAATCGTTACCGCACCTACTTGTGGTAGTAGCGGTATCCTTCCAAGTATTCTCTACTATGCCCACAAATATCAAAATATTCCAAAAGAAAAATTAATAAACGCTCTTAAAGTTGCAGGAATTATCGGAAATCTTTTTAAACATAACGCCTCAATTAGCGGCGCTGTACACGGCTGCCAAGCTGAAATTGGTGTTGCGACAACGATGGGCGCAGTCGCACTTGCTAGTATTAATAACCTTTCGCTTTATGCTCTTGAATACGCCGCGGAAGTCGCGCTTGAACACGCTCTAGGACTAACTTGCGATCCAGTTGATGGATATGTTGTCATTCCTTGTATTGAACGAAATGGCGTCTTTGTAATTCGTGCAGTTAGTAGCTACCTCCTTGCTAAAAACGTCTCAAAACTCCGCAAAAACAGGGTATCCTTAGATAATATTATTGAAACAATGAAAATAACAGGTGACGCAATTCATCCTTATTACCGTGAAACGAGTAAAGGTGGCTTAGCAAAAATAATTAAAGATTGATATCTTTTTTACGCTTTTAGAAAAGAAAAATGTAGCTAAATTTTAGCTACATTTTTTTAATAAATTAGTGACTAAGTATAAAGTTTAAAGAGTCAATTCAAGAACCTTTAGTTTTGTTGCATGATAGAAAAGACCTACCATTTGCCAACTATCTTCGTAGATTGGCGATATTTCTAGATTTATTTCAATCGCTAAATTAACGTCTCTATCTTCTGATTCATTAATAAAGTAAACCATGTCTTCACCGTCTTTAAATAGACGAACATTATTAGGAAGGTTAGTAACGTTTTCATAGACATCGCTAAGATCAATGAAATCTTCATAGAAATCGTAGTAGGAAACAAATTCCCCATCTTCCTCCCCGTAAGAGTCTGCCCCCATAGAAATTATCATATTCATCGCCGATTTACTTGCAAGTGTTACATTAGTAAATTGTACCGTTAGTTTCATTGTTCCATCTTCTTCGATACTGGCGTTTTCAAAACTAGCATAAGGCCCAGATAATGAAGGGGTTTTAATAACAACGGGTTTACCGTTTAAATCACTAGTTAAAGCATAACGTTTAGTCCTTGCAGTTTGGGAACCAGAATTAAGATAAAAACTTGGGAAGGTATCGGCAATTTGCTTAGTATTCTCGTAAATTGACTTTTCTCCATAAGTAAACGTGATTGTTTCTCTTTCTTTGTCCCTTAATGTAATCTTACTCTTGTTAGTAATCGGATCTTCGCTATACATCGAGCGATATTCGTATTCACGTACATAATTTAAGAGTTCGTAATTTTTATTATATTTAGATATGTATCGCGATTTTTTGTAAGTGCTCTCTTTCATGTAAGTTTCGTAATTAAGTTTTTCGCTAGCTTCAATTAAATAATAATAGCCATCACTTGCAAGCGCTAGTGTCTTAGAATCATAAATATTATCACTAGGAAAATATTTTTTTAAAATATCATCGAAAACAATATCGTAAAATTCCTCGTCTTCTTCAAGTTCACTTTGCGAATAATGTCTATCTACATCTTCGCCTGAACCATTATCATAGTAGTGTTTTCGATAAATGATGCCATTTTCTTCAAAGATAAGGATTTCGCTATTTCCTTTATCTTTAAGTACTACATTATTATCATTAATTTCGTATTCACTTAATCCTTTATATTCATAAGCATTTTCATAAATTGTATACGTTTTTTTGTATTCGCTTTCGTCTTTATAATGCATGTCAGGATCATGTTCGTATTCACTTTCTTCGAATTTAACACTATTAATCTCTTTTGCTTTGTCTCTAGCTTTTGTTAAAAACTCAACCGTTTCGATTGGATTTAGTGTTTCCTCTATCGTGATTTTGTCGGGAACAACGTCTTTTTTAGGACTAAAACTACAACCGCTTAATAAAATTAAAAACGGTAAGATTAGTCCTTTTAATTTATATTTATTTCTTTTCATCTTTTTACTCCTAATTTTTGTTAATCTTTACGACTTATTGAATGATATAGGCAGTAATATCACTAACTTCGGTAATTAAGGATTCGCCTAGAGTTCCGTCTTCTTTTACATCGGCTTGATAATAAACGCTAAAAGCTAGTCGAAGCCACGTGCTGTAGTCACTTTCTTCACTAACGTTAGCAATATAAGTATCACCTTCTTCATCAGTTAAGATTTGATAATGTTCTGGTAGGCCATTTATATTCTCGATAACTAATACGCCTTCAGGATCACTAGTAACGTTAGCAGGAACGTTATCTTCAACTTTAAATCGTGTCGCCTCGGAGCTATAAACAAATTTAATTGCGTCTCCATTCCTAATTCTTGAGGTTGAAGTAAAATATGTTTCTAAAATACTTCCGTCTTCATATATCGTTCTACTTAAATTATCAATCGGATTGAAGAATGGATAATTATCAACGATAATTTTCGGATTACCTTCAGCATCAAAATCAACATAGTGCCTTTCAAAGTACAAATCCAAGTAAGAGATTTGATAATCGGGGAAACTATTAATTTTTTCATTTAATTTTGGATAGGCATCTTTTGGCCCATAAGTAAATAAAAGTGTGATATCAGATTCCCTAGTTATTGGAATATCTTTATAGTTTTCAATTACGTTATTAGAATCACGTTCCCGTTTTTCTCTAATTTCTTTTGCCCCTAGAAGCTCGTAATCTTTGTTATATTTAATGACTGATTTTTCTTTTGTATAGTAGTTTCTAACGCCATTATATAGATTTGTAACGCCTTTTTCTTCTTTGACCTTCATTGCGTAGTAATAGCCATCAGTTGCTAAATAAAGGTTATAATCATCTAGATTAAAATATCCATCTAAATATTCTTCGTAAAAAGCATTAAACGCGTCATTTTCTTCATCAATTGCCGTTAACGTATGTTTTCTGTTATCGAAGTTTTTTGATGACGTAACTCTTTCGTAATACGTTACACCTTTATAATCAATGTAATAACTACTAAGTTCCTCGGTTACTTTAAATTTTGCATAACTTTCGTCGAATATATTCTCGTTAGTCATTGCAACTTCAATAGCTTCAGTGTAAAGATTTGCACTCATTTCTGATTTAAACGTCGTTTTGCCATCTAAATCGACTTCATACATTGTAACCTCATCACTTTCCTTAACTTCTTTTAAAGTTTCTTTCGCGACTTTTTTAACTTCTGTTAGAAATAGAAGTTTTTCAAAATCATTTAATTCCTCTTCAATCGTGATTTTGTCAGGAATTTTCGGGCCTTTGTTACCTCCGCCGCTAATGTTACAGCCACTTAACACAAGTAAAAATGGCAACAGCAATGTTGCACCTAAATGCAATTTCTTTTTCATATATTATTCTCCTGTTTAGAGTAAGTTTTAACTTAGTTAAAACGCCTCCCTTGTTATAAACTTATAGTAGCATACTTTCTTTTATTTTAAAAATACCCCTCAAGATAGTAAGAGGGGTATTATTTCTAAATGTTTGTTTTTTTCTAATTATAAGTAACTTTAAACGATATATTTTGAATTTGCTTAGCAAACTTTGTTGTTTTTGAGGCCTTTTCTGTATAACTCATTAAAAACAAATGTTCATCGTATTTTGCGGTGCCTTTACTTTTCATCGTGTAAGATTCACCGTTTTCTAAACCTTCTTTAAACATTGATGAGTGAATTTCAAAGCCGCCATCATTTAAATAATAATTAACTTTAACGTCACTAGCGGGCTTATAGTATTTTATGTTTGCATTTAGACTATGCATGACAAAGGTATAAAGTTGGCTTTTAATTTCTTTATCAGGACTCCAAACTTCAAAGAAATCATCATAGGTAAAACTTATATTAATTTTCGTGTTCATTTCTCGCCCAAACGCGTCTTTTGTATAAGCTTTTCCTTCGACAATTGCTTTTTCGTATCTTTTTTCTTCCGCCTTATTTACTTCTTGTTGAAATTCGCGATACGATACTTCCTTTTTGCAACCGGTAAGAAGGGAAAGCGATAGAACTCCGACAATAATTTTGGAAAATCTCTTTTTCATTTTTGGCCTCCATCTATAATACTTTACCACTATTTAGCAATACTTTCATTAGCCAAAAAAGCCGGCAATTTTAGGATTAAATGATAAAAGAGGCGGAAAATGTAGAATAAACGCTATAAATTACATATAAAATCAACGCGACGGTTTTGTCGCGTTGATTTTTTAAGTGTGTTCGTGACCTTAAATAAATGTAGTTGCCTTTAAGTTATATTTACTTATTAGATTACCAAGTTCCTTTTCATAGCGATCTAACATTCGATTCTCTTTTAGTCCTTTATTATAGGTAACACGCCAGATAATAAGCGGGATTAATCCAGGAATAATACATAAACATAAACCAAAAAATGTCCAATATTTTAGATGATGTAATTTCCTTTGCTTTTTAAGAAGGCTTTTTTGAAGGCGCGTTATTTCCTTAACAAGAAATTTTACACGCGGTCTTTCTTTTTCTGGAAAATGCTCTTCAACACTCATTTACTTTATTCTTTCTCTAGTTCTCTTACTCTGTTATACCAAAGCTCTGCTGCTACAGCGTTTTGTGTTACGCCTAGACCATGTTCATAGCAATACCCAACTGCTTGCATCGCAGGAATAAAGCCTTGTTTTGCAGCCTTATCTAGTAAAATGAACGCTTTTTCATAGTTTTGCTCGACTTTAAAACCATTTAAATAAGCTAGACCTAAAATCGCTCGCGATTCAGCATCGCCAAAGTCAGCAGCTTTTCTTGTCCAATAAACAAATTGTTCGCCATCTTCTTTTACACCAGTGCCATTTAAATAACATTGCCCAAGAAGGCGCATCGATGGTGCATCACCTTTTTTAGCGGCTAATGTAAGATATTCAACAGCCTTCTTATAGTCTTGAACGATAATTGTTCCATCATAAAAATGTCTTCCTAGCGCGCGAAGTGCTCCTATTTGACCTAGACTTGCCGCTTCAAAATAAAGATTAAAAGCAATTTGATAGTTTTGTTCAACGACTTCACCTTCTTCAAAATAGGTCGCTACAATATACTTAGCATCAGCATTTCCTAAGTCACTTGCTTTTATAAAATAGTTAATCGCTTCTATATAGTTTTTTTCGCTTTCATAAATTAGACCAAGATTTGCCGCGGCTAAAGCGTGATCTTTTGCGGCAGCTTTTTTATACCACTCTTTTGCTTTATCTATGTCTTTTGTAACTTTAATCCCGTGATGATAAAAATAACCAAGCATAAATTCAGCTTCATCGTTTTCGTTATTAGCAGCTTCTTTAATCCACTGATAAGCTTCTTCGACTTTACCTTCTTTTAATAAGAGTTTTGCTAAGGAAACTTGGGCTAAAACGTCACCGTTTCTTGCTTCATTTAACAATTTTTCTTCCATATTATTACCCCCATACATTCTTGATTTTTTTAACTTTTGCATCAAATTTTGGCAATAAGAAATAAATCTAATACCTAAGCCGATATCTTTTGTAAATTTGAGAAAAATCTCCCTAAGAAAACAACTTTAGGGAGATTTTAGATTAATTTCTTAAACATTATCATAGTCTTTTTAATTAATTCGAATAATGTTTAGCAAAAACATAAATTAGTTATTAACTTTATTGAGCTTGGGGAAGGTTCTTAAATTCTTTGTTAAGCATCGAAAAGCCGATAAAAATAAGAATTGGAACGAATATTCCAACTGTTGTTAGAATTGCAGGTGTTTTATTATCAAGTTTATAACCATCCATTAGAACAAAGATGACATAAACTAGGGCAGCAATTCCTAACGGTGTAGCGATTATAGCGACTATAGTGTAGGCAGTATATAATTCTGCGATCGAAAAGGGAATCATTAATCCTAAACTTATAACGTAACCTATTATCATTAAAATAAGTGCAGTTTTAAGATTCTTCTTCGCTTTTGCTACATTAATCGTTTCGCTTTCACTTACTACTTGCTTTCTTGATCCTTCAACCTCACATCCACATTTTGGGCAAATTACAGCTTCATCGTGAAGCTCATTTCCGCATTTTGAACAATATTTCATATTTTCTCCTTTCATATATAAAATTTATAAATTATTGTTTTTACTCTTAAAGCAACTATTAATAGTTCTATAAATCGACTATTAGGAAAGGGCTCTGTACTCTACTGCGATTGTTTCTTCGCTTCCTTCTTCTTTATAGTTCCAAAACTCTTGGAACCCAGAGTGGACACTTTCTGATCCACTACTTGAAGCGATGATGAGTTTTGTAATCCCTGTTTTTCCAAAGGCGTAATTACCGACGAAATCAATTTCGTTTTTGTTTATTTCAAATTCGCCTGTTAAGTTAGTTCTGCCGTAAAAGACTTTTTCACCTAGTTCTTTTAAAGTTGCTCTACTTGTTGACGCTAAAGTTAGCGAAAAACTTGGGGCAAGGTTACTTGCTTCACTTACACTAAAGGCACCTTCTTTAATTTTTTTAACACTTGGAATGATAACTTCACTAAGTTTCTTACAATCTTTAAAGGCATTTTCGTCAATTTCATATGCCTTATAGTGTTCAAACTTAGTTAAACCAGTATTTTCAAATGCACTTTCGTTAATGTATAACTCAACCGTTTCAGGGATATCAATTGTTGTTAAACTCGTACATCCTTTAAACATTTCTTTCTTAATCCAAAGAACACTGCCACTCATAACATATCTATCAGATATAACGGCTTCTTTTAAATTAATGCAATCTTTAAACGCTCCAATACCAACACTAACGTGGTATGGAGTTACTAATTTTTCAATTGCACTACAGCCTTCAAAGGCATTAGTGGCAATATGCGTTGAATCATATTGTCCAATCTTTTCATCACTAATATAGAGAAGCTTATCTTTAAGCGCTTGCTTGTAGCCAGTAATAGACGTATACCTATCAACATGATTATCTTCCCAAACTAATACTTTTGAGTAATCATACTTCATTTGGGCACTAAGCGTGATGTCTTCAGTAATTGGTGTATTAAAATCAAATATTTGATGATCTAATACAAAGTTTTCAACGCTCGCATATGAAGGTAAGACATCACTTAGATCAGGTTTCTTCATCGTTTTGTTTTTAAATACTTCGATAGGTTTAACTTCAACATGACCTTCCATCACTTCAAATTTAACAGTACATTTCTCTATCCCTAGTAGAGAACATCCTGTTAACATTGAGCCAACAAAGAAGCTCACAAGCGGAACGAGTAAAAGCTTTCTTTTTTTCATAAATTATTTTCCTCCTTAATTTGTAAAAAGTGTTGCCTTTCTCTTCACAATTTCATTATATTTTAGAAAAACTGATAACTAAACGTAATCAGGAGGGCAGGAAAACAAAAATGCATACATGTTGTAAAAAAGGTCGCATTGTAAAGGTGGAAATGCGCTAATGACAACAGAGCGCGTTATGACAAATATTTGAAATGGAGGACAATATAACAAAAAAATGTCGTTTTGTTAGAGCAAATTTTCAAAACGACATTTTTAAATTTTATTGGAAATAAACACGCCTCCTATTCTAGGATTTGCGGTTCATTTTCTATTCAGTTGGTGGTTCTTCGTAATTTCCGGGTTCGTTAGACATTAACCAACTATAAGCATCAGGGAATCTTCTACTCCACGAGGCTTCGTTATGGCTGCCGTTTTCATCAATTAAAGTAAAGATGTTTTCGGCAGGATAACCAGCATTAAAGAGCTCATCAGCGACGGGGTTAACGTAGGTCCAAAGGGATTCGTTTTTACCGCTATCTAGGTAAATTCGCGACAAATCCGCTGTTAAATCCAAAGATTCAATAAATTCTTGTCTTGCCGCGGCAGAATTTATTTGGAACGAGGAAGAAAAGCAACCAAGCATTCCAAATGTGTCTTTATGTTTTAGACCTGCATAAAAACTAATTAAGCCACCCATTGAACTACCAGCGATCATCGTGTGTTCTCTTTCTGGTTTTGTGTTGTAGTGACTATCAATATAAGGTTTAAGTGTTTCTACAATAAACTTAGCGTACAACCCGCCTTCTGCAGTTGGTTTATCGGATAAGTCTGGAGTGTACTCTTCCATTCTTCTTGGGCTATTGTCGATACCGACGATGATCGCGACTTGTTTTCCTTGTTCCAGGAACCTTTCCATCGTTTCATCTACTTGCCACTCTCCTGCAAAACTAGTTACATTATCAAATAAGTTTTGACCGTCATGCATATAGATAACAGGATATGTAACACTTTTATTGTTTGGGTCGTAATTACTTGGTGTCCATACTCTTATTGTTCTTTTTCTACCATCACTAAACTCAGGCATATCCATATTTTCAATAATGTCTAGATTACCTACGACTGTAGGTTCGTTTGGCTTATTATAATCTGCAAAGTTTTTAACAGTATCATTAACTACTGTTACTTTTGGACTATCTTCTTTAATTGTAACGACTCTATTTTCAATTTCGCTCACGCCATCAGCCTCCTTTTCTACACCTGCCCACATTGTTTCGCTTGTCATAGAAGGTGTTTGGATTGTCCATTTATATTGAATGTTATAGGAACTTCTTTCGCTTATATCAAAGTCAAGGGTTAAGCGATAGTTAAGATCATCAACTTTACTAGCTTCGTAGCTTAGATCATTTGGTCTCCAAGAGTTAAGGTTAGAACCTATTGTTAGACGTTCATTTTCACTTAGGGTATAAGGTAATTTAACGTTTAATTCTAAAACACGGACATTTTCAGGAATTGAAGATTCCGTCGGAATACTTGAAGAATCTTCGCCTGGTTTAGAGGAATTGTCTCTAGGTCCACATCCTACTAACATAAGTGCTCCTGTTAACATTAATAAACTAAATTTTTTCTTCATATAATGCTCCTTTCATTTAATTATTTCTTATTACTTACTGCCATATTTATTTTAGCATATTAATAAGTACAAAATTAGATTATAAGGAAGAAAAAAAGACGTTATCGTGTTTCGTTAAGTGTATAACGAAATAGGAGGCGATAACGTCTTTATTTATAATCAAATTTATATTAAAAAGAAACAAGAAAAGTAGAAATAACGTTGCAAAACCTTTGTCTTTTTTATTTTTTCTCTATTAAATTAGAAACTATAATTCTTCCAGTTTCTTTTGATGGTTGTTCTAGTAGAGCATCATTCCAAAGTCTAATAACATTATGATATGTTGTGTATTGCAATTTTTTAATTATTAAGGAAACTCTATAAATTTCAGTACTTGTGACATGTGTTACTCTTCTTTTTGAAAAATGCTTCTTATCGTAAAGAATAAGGGAACTATTATCACCTTGTTGAGTTACTAATTCCTTGTAATTTCGATAGATATCGGGTGCTCTATCTTTTAATAAATTAGGGAACTTATTATAAACATATTTATCGACCATAGAGTAAGCAAAATAAGGCGTTATTGAACGATCTATGGGATTTATAAATAGATGGTTATAATAGTCAATATCAACTATACAGCCATGAATATTTCCCGTTCCTCCAATGCGCCTAATTTCTTTAGATATACGTTCTTGAAACTCTAGATAATCTGAAAGATAAACTTTAATAGAAATCGAATAATTTAGCATATTATCGTAATAATAATTTAGAGATTTATGTGTTAATGTTCGGCGATTACCACCATCTAAAAGCAGTAATTTACCTTTATCATTTTCGATAATAAACATATATACATCATTGCGTTTTAACATATATAACTTCGAATAATCAGTATTGAAAGAAATATATTTCCTCATGCCATGATAAAATTTTATATATTCGTTTCTTGTTATTTCATGTATGCCGTCATCATAGTTACGAAATGGAACAAAATCACTATTTAACCAAAATTTTTTTAAGTTAAAGTTTTTGCCCTTGTATCCACTTTGATTATTAGCTAAAACTCTTGTTACAGAATCATCATAAGCGTAATTTTGGTGATTATGACCACTAACATAAACGATTCGTTCTTTATGTTTATAGTCTTTTCCCGCCCAGTCTTCAAGAGGCATATGAGTTAAAACTATTAAATTTTTATCATAAAGAGCACTCGTCACCTTTTCATATAAATTAAGAATTTTTTCACTTTCTTGCTTTTCTTGTTCTCTACTTATTACATCTTTATACATGCCAACAGTTGCATTAAACGTTTCGTTATTGCCGGCAAAACCAATTCCGCCAAAAATAATTGTTTCTGCTACTCTCATCCTTTGTCTTAATTGTTCGGGTGGTATTCTCTCTAGTTCAGTCTCGGAAATCTCCTTCCAACCATTATTTTCATAGTAAAAAAGGTTGTTTTGAACTAGATGTAATCTGCCTTGTCCATATTCTTCTAATATTTTACGATAGGTCGAAACTATATATTCAAATGACTGATTAGCAAACGGCCATAATTCATGGTTTCCTAAAGTTATAAAAAAATGCCCAAAATGGTTCATTTTACTTAGTTTCTTTATAAATTGCTTGTAGATTTCAAAATCACTACATATATCACCACCGATGAGATTTGCTCGTGTTGTAGCTTGTCCTGCAATCGTACTTGCTATTAAATCAAGAATCCGATTGGTATCTTCAAACGTTTTACATTTGTACTCATTAAGTTTGTATAAAAGATGAATATCAGTTATATATGATATCGCATCAGAAAAATCATCTTCGCTGATTGACTTTATTAAACGACTAATAGCGCTAGTTTCTCCTTTTATTCCTGATTGGTCATTAGAAGGCGTAAATAAAGGTGCTTGCCTTCTACTACCTCTATTCTTTGGAAGGCTAAGCGAATCGTTATATTTGAATTTATCTTTTTTTACCCCTTTCTTATTTTTACTAGAAGGTTTACTTGCATTTTGACTAATAACAAAAATCATCACAATGAAAATGAGTAAAACTATTAGAACTACAATAGGTACAATAATCTCCACATTCATATAATAACTCACCTTGCAAATGTTGACAAAATGTATCGCATAGTGAAAAAAACTCTAAAAAATATATTTTAAAGATCTATATCAACGCATCACGCACCTAGCCAATTTCATTTGCCCATTGGCTTCGAACACATATTATTTAATACCAATTGGTCAGATTTTCAATATAATAAAGCTCGAGTGCAATGGGCGTTTAAATACCAAATTTAATAATGTTTTTATATATATGTAAACCTAAAAATTTCGTGAGAAAAGACGCAAATTGATGATATTTAACATTTCTCTTAAGTTATGTAAATAAATTTTTACGTGTCCTAGATAAAATTTTAGAAAATTTTCAATTTGTAATCGTTCCTACACATAAAACAATACAATGAAAAAATTTTAAATAAGATGCAGTAATACTTTAATTTACTAATTTACTTTTTAAAAAGTCACGAAGTTTTTCGTCTTCGCAATAAACAAATGTACCTCTTATTCCTCTTGTAAGTAAAACATAATACGTGTTCTTAATCCAGGTCTCTGCATCTTGGTCACTTGCAGTTCTTATGCCTGCATAGTCTGTCTTAGCGTGAGCTTCTTTATTGAATACAATCCGACCATTTTCATATGTCATATCTTTTCCAATTATCACTCCGCAATAATCTAAATCGATTCCCTGACAAGTGTGAATACAACCTATTTCGTCAATTGATAAAGGATCATCGGCCCAGGAGTAAGCACTTAATCCACTTCCGTATCTTAAATTCCATTTTTTTGCAAAATTGTGCTTTTCAATAATCACGTCATTAACTCCATCACGAACACTTGGATCAGACACCCATTCATAGCAATAACCAGCAACAACCCTGCAATTTCCATTGTAATCGTGAATTGCAAAGGGAAATTTACCGTCATTTACAGCCTGTCTTCTTCGTGACTCTGTATCTAGTTCTTTTATTTTATTAAACATTTCATTTGGATCATCGAATATCTCAAATTCATAAGAATTATCTTTATTAAATTTGACATCTTCATCAATCAATCCTAAAAACGACTTAATAAATTGTATGTACTCTGCGCCTCCTTGGACACGATATTGCCCAGTTAACTCAAGTTCACTACCCATTACAACCATTGAACGGCATTCTTCGGCAATTTCTTTAATTAGTTCAACTGTCGCATAATCATCTTTTGTAACAGCTTGATTATCATCAATAAAGAAAACACTAACTTGAGCAACATTAATTAATTCTCTTAGCATATTCGTGCCTTTTTTTAAGCCAACGCCACCTTTCATCTTAAAAATCCGATGGGCCTCGTCAATTAATAGACAAGGTACCTCGTTTTTAGGACGATTAGCAAATGAAGTTGGGTATTTAAATAAAGATTGTAAACTGGATTTTGAAAACTTCTTATCTTTTGTAAGACCGTTATACAAAACTTTCTTAGGTGCAGCGTTTACAGTCACATACATTGTAGTTATCCTGTCTTCTTTTCTCTTAGGACTATTTAATAACCCAAGAGCATTAATCGCAATTACTGATTTACCAGTTCCTGCGCCACCTTTAATAATGATTGTTTTCTTTTGTCCGTAGTAATAAGCTTCTCTTACAGAATCAACAATCGTTTAAAGTGCATTAGATTGACTCGAGTCAAGAGAATACATTTGATTACCACTTAAGGCATCTCGCATTAATTTTGCAAAGTTATCACTAGGAATTGTTCTTGCTCTATTAATTTCATACAAAATTTCATGACAACTTTTACTAACATATTGTTCAACAAACTCTCTTAATCTTCTACCTTCATTTTCAAGAAAAGAAGGTGATTCGCTAATAAATGGGAAAAGTGATATATCATCCATTAATGGTTTATAACCAATATCGAGATTATGACAAAATGAACATGATTTAATGCCCATTTTTTCGACTTGGACATATTCATTAAACGATTGTAATTGCCCACTATAATTATAAGCTTGATATGAGGGGTGAAAATGATCTTCAAAATATCCTTTTGCGACCATTGTATGTAACTTATTAAGTGAACCAGTTCTGCTAACTTCTGACCACTGTTTTAATTCAACAATAACCATGTTTTTTTGATTGTTTTTGTCGACTCCATAAATTAAAAAGTCTAGTCTTTCTAGACTATGTTTAAGTCGATACTCGACTGCTACATCTACATCATCATCAATTAAGCTG
Organism: Bacilli bacterium; assembly: GCA_050952805.1. GTDB lineage: Bacteria > Bacillota_I > Bacilli_A > RFN20 > CAG-826 > JAAYSA01. The sequence continues at coordinate 337,896 of JBMNLM010000001.1, forward strand.
TTTTGTAGTGCTTTAGCAATTTCTGGTAATGAGTTTTGCCAAGATGTTTCCCAATTTGGCATAACATGTGTATAGCCAGCATTAAGCATCCCAAATTTAACTTTATTTGCGATGTCTTTAGATAATAAACAATCATGTATAAATGTTTTTAGAGTTTCTTGATAAATAATTTGTTGCATGTTTTTTCCTTAAACTGTATATAGAACATTCATTTAGAATAAAAGTAAGTTGATTTCATTTTTTTATTATTCTCCGCTTGCCCAATTGATAAAATCATCAGAACTTAAATTTTCAGCTGTCGTTAAATTAGAATCATACTCTATGTTAAAGATACCTTCATCATTTTTTTCAGAAATTCTGGGGATATTTAATGCATCAAAAACTTTTATGTTGTCAATAATATAATTCTCATTGTATGCTGTTAATTTCAATTCATCTATACTGATGCTTTTTTTAATTTTTTCGATATATATTTGAATAAGAAAGTTATTACTAAAAGCAGTTTTACATCTCTCAATTAAATCATATAATGTTAACCCTCTATCATCAGCAAGCAATAAAATTGAAACAATTTTTATATCATATCTTAATGTATTTAGTTGCTCATTTTTAAAATGATGTATTCTTTCTTCTTTCGTTGTGCTCTTAACATCTATTTTTCGTTTACTATCAATAGAAAAATCAAATTTCATTTTACTTTTAGATTGATAATAGTTAGAAAGGTCGAAATCGTAATATTCCTTAAAATAATAAATTGTATAAAGTTCTGCATACAATCCTTGTACTTGAATGCTACCGCTTTTCGCATCATAACTAAATAAATCTTTCAAATACATAAAAAATTGTAAAAACGAGTATTTTTCCTTGTTTAAGTTATAAACCTCAGTTAAGTTTATGAAAATATCCAAATATTCTGTCTTTTTTAATATGATAATATTCAATCTTTCAATACTTGTATTATTATTTTCAACAACTTCACAGTAAGCGTTTAAGTAAAGTGTAAGAGATTTGGTGGACTCAATAATCGCGCGCGGATTGTCCACAGCCTTGTCACCATAAACGACAAAACCTTCAGAATTTCTTCCCCAGTATTCGTCATTTATCTTTCGAAAAACCATACCACTTTCTGGTATGTCAAGAACATCTAAAACTTCTTTTATTCTATTATTCATCTCTTCTACTCCGCGTTACTATATTTAGTGCAAACTCTTCTGGAATATACATGCATATTGCTGGGGAATAATAATCGTTATCTGCTAAATTTCGCGCTTTTACATAGTGAATTTGAATTTGAATTTTATTTGGCCTTTCATCACATGTACTTCTATCTCCGTAATAGTCAAATTCATTATTTTCATTTTGTTTTATATCGCGGCCTCTAAATAGTTGTTGTATTTTACCATCATCATTTAATTTTCTAACTTCATAATCGTCAATTCGAAGCCACATTAAATCAATGGTGTCAACGATATTATTAACCAAAAATATATTAAATATCTTTTCTAAAACTTCATTATTTAGTGTGTCTCTTGGATCTAAATATAAATTACTTAAAACGTTGTCCATAAAATCATCAATTGGATAATCCTTAACTAAATAGTGCTTGTTAATACCTTTATAATCCCTAATTTCGCCCTCTGTCTCATTCCGTAAGTTTTCAAGTAAATTAAAGTTATTTATTGCATTATCACCTTTAACGTAATATTGTTGACTTTTCCATTCTGTATATGAAATATCTTCAGTCCTAGCTACACTAGGTCTAGTAAGTTTTAACTTATGAATAACGTCATATTGTAATTCAAAATATCTTGGTAACTCCTTGAAGGGTTTCCCGAGTTTTATATTTCTTTCTATACTAGCCCACATTTCTTCATCACTGTCATTAATGGCTGCAAAATCTTTTTTTATAGCACGGGTAGCCCAAACACGACAAATATCAATATAATCACTCTTATATCCAAACCATCGAGCTCTTTGTTCTGTTGTATCAACATTAGAATAACCTTTTGCCCTTCTAATAATATAAGTTATTGCTAAACCCTTTATTGTTAACCCGCGTTCCAAAATATTACCACCCAAATATATTCTCGTATTAAAGTTTTCAGCATCAGAACGAGAGTCGGCGGAATCAGAATTAAAAATTATAACATCTGATGATTTCAAGATACAATTTAGGATTTCTTTTTCATAATACGAAAATTCACGAAGTTTAACATTTTCGTCTTTATAGCCATTATATGCACTTAATAATATCGGCTTTAGGTCTTTAACATAAGCCATTTCATCAGTGCCGCCTAGCGCGTACAACTTCCAAATCCTTAGAACATTATCAGCCTTTTCTTTTACCTTATTATGATCGATTTTTTTCTGACTAGGATGTATTAACATCGAGTGAACACCATTATCACCTCTTGCCTTTCTTATTGCATTACTCACATAGAATCTAGCAAGTGCATCGTAAAACGATTCAGGAATTTCATTAATATCATCCAACAAGGAAACTTCCTCTTCTGGAATTTCCTTAACATAAGTATCTTCATCATCACCATGAAACGTAGATAAACCACAATATCCTTCGCCAGGATAAATAAGTGCTCCAAAATCAGGCGATAGTACATCTGATGTTTTGATTAATATATTAGCTTGTGGAGTTGCAGTTATTGACAAGAAGCAGTGTCTGTTTATTTTACTTTTTATATCTGTTGCAACTTTGTAGGTTTTAGCAATAGCATTTTTCTTAGAATAAACTTTTGAATTTAGTGTTGCTTGATCGCCTTCATCATCAATAATAATCGTGGTTTCATTTGCAAGTACTGGATCATCAAAAAGATCAGAAACTCTACTCATATGCTTTCCAGTATGTACTTGTGGCGATTTCAAAGTAACGATAATTACTTTAGTACCGTTACGAATCCAGTTTTTCACTTGTTCTGGTGTTATTTGGTTATAGTTCTTCTTTGAATGAAGTACAACTAAATTATCAACATTCGTATTAAATGCAGTCTTTATCCTATTAACATTTTGTGTTAATAATTCATTAGTATTGCCACCAATTACAACTGCAATATTATAGCCGTTGTCAAATGCAAGAGCTATTAGTGCAATAAAATTAGATGTCTTTCCACTTTGAACTTTTCCGATTAATATTCCGGTTTTCTTAAATTCTTGATTGTAGTTAGGATTGGGACAATAATTTAAAACGTTAATTGCGTTTGCAAAAATATTATCAACAATTTCTCTGTTCATTGAAGGGTCACTAATACACATATTAGTTTTAACTTCATTTACAAAAAAACCATCTGTCTTAATATTTCCAAACGTATCATCATTATGGCGTTCTATTACATTAACGTAGATGTTATCTCTTTCTGTCACTTGGAAACTCCTCTAATATTTGTCCCATTTTCATACGTATAGCAGAAGAGCCGGCATTAGCTGGTGTTTCTAACTCTGCTAAAATCAATGCAATACAAAATTTAATTAAAATTATCAAAAAATCTTTTTTCTGTATATAAGGTTCGAAAAAAGGAAATAAGGAATTTATGGTTAACCGATATTTTCCTTCTTCTTCGCTCAATACTGAACACTTAAACCAATTATTCATTTCGCTTGAATCATCAAGAACAACATTAAAACAGTATGATTTACCATTATGTATAAAATTAATATCGATTGGTTTATTATCTTCAATATCAACGCCAACGCCAACACTTTCTGAAAGATCAGGTTCCTCATACTCAGGAAATACATCTTTTTCTTCTTGTACAAGGCTTTCAGTGCTCTCCGTATTTTCATCGGAAAGTTTTATATTTACATCTGTAAAACTTTCATTGGGCTTAAACGATTTACTTAGACTATTTGCAATATCTGATGATGATACTTTTTCTCTTACTCGAATTTCATCAGCTTTCTTTCTAAGTTCCGCAGATAATTCCTTTAGTTTTTCAATAAATTTTGATTCTAAATCATCATTACTCCAATCAAATGCATCTTTTGCCTGTGTAACTGGCCAGTTATCCATATGTAATTCACCAAATATTCTTTGATAACAATAGGAGTTTGATGCGCCAAAAATTTCATAAGGTCGGTAATTTTTATTTGGCCCACCAACAATTACACGACCTCTTCTTACCAGTGTAAGACCAGCATTTGTAGGGCTTCCTGGAATTCTAATACCAATAAAGCCCTTTACTCTTAATTCTGTACCTTCGTGCGGGATTATAAAATCAACTTCTTTTTTCCATTCTTTATTATCTTCATCAACGTAAGGTTGAACTTCTTCAAACATTAATTGAATTCCATTGTAGAAGATTTTTATATCTCCTGATCTTAGGTCTACTCGATAAATACTTGATAGTAACTCTTTTACTTTTCTTTCAATTCTCTTACCTTTGATCTTACGATTTAAGTTTTCAATTGTAATGATTGTGTAGTGCTCTTTTCGATTAGCATGTTCCTCTGTTACATCAATTTCTTCATTTTTGTACTTAACTAACATCTCAACATCAACAACAGCTTTATATTTAACGTTACTATTCAACTCCGTAGACTCAACAGTCCATTTATTCCCAAACCAGCAAGCAGCAGTTTTAAGACCCATTCCAAATTCATTTCGTCCAGATGTATCTAATGGAGGTCTATCTAAAATAATTGCACGTTTAAAATCAGAATAATTCATTCCATATGCATTATCAATAATAACAATTCGATCACCATTTACTGAATCTTCATAGTAGTTTATTTGAATTTCAAGCCCATTCCAATATTTAGTTTCCTCGAGCGCTTCTTTATGATCGTAATAGCTTTGAGTTGAATTATCAACAAACTCTGCTAATGCTGTCCATGGCTCATAACTAACTCTTTTATACGTACCATAAACACCAGTATCTGGTCTTATATTTAATTTTCTTACGCTCATAGATTCCTCCAATCTTCAACGGCAAAACTAATAAGTTTTTCAAAAACTTTCTCGACAATTTTTACATTCACAGCGTTTCCAAGGAATTTGTACGTCGCTTGATCGCTTGGCAATTTATAATTTTTATCAAAATTTTGTAAATTAGCAGCTTCCCTTGGAGATATTTTTCTTAAAATTTTATTATAATTATCATAAATAATCGGTGTGTTGTTTATTGCAACTAATGTTGGAAAATAATTATTTGGTTTTACTCTAATACCTGATTGTCTAAATTGAATAATTGTATCTTTATAATCGAAAATATCCTCCGAATTACAATTCCATTCAAATTTCTTATACACTTTTGGGTTATTTAACATATCATGTTTTACAATCCACTTATCTATTTGTTTTTTATGTTTTAGATAAAAATCGCGATTTTTAGTGATAAACCTAATCTTCCATTCAGGCATTTTTCCAATTTGTGATTTAGTTTTTACTTGTTTTCCTTCTTCATTAATCAAAATATGATGAAATTTTTTGCTCATAAATTCAGAATCAGACATGTTATAACCAAAAAAATCTAACCAAATTGGAACCCCAACAGTTTCAAAGTTGGTAATTTTTTTAAATTCAAGCCACGCATCTAAAATTTCAATTTCCTTCTTGGATAATAAGCAGTGGCTTGGAAATTCTTTTTCTAGAATTTTATTGGCATCTCCTAGAGCACAACCTTCTCTATTTTTAGGCAAATCATTAAAATCTCCTAAATCATCCATATGTATATAACTATTTGTAAGTTTTAGAGGATTGCTTATATCTTTTCTAATCCCTAGAATATAAACTCTTTCACGAAATTGAGGAATATTGAATTGAGTAGGCGACAAAATCAATGGTTCTTCTGTTATATAAAAATTAAGTTTTTTTAATTCAGATGTAATTATGTCCCAATTCTCAGTTTTGTCAGCAAGATTCTTAACGTTTTCTAAAATAACCAGTTTACATTCAGGGTGAGCTTTTAATATTTCAATGACTCGATAAAATAAATTCCCATCACTTTTATCGTTAAATCCTTGCTGTTTGCCCGCTTTACTAAAAGGTTGACAAGGAAATCCACCACAAAGAACATCAAAATTTGGTAATTTTTCCCATTCCTTATTAATATCTCCAAATATGGGGGTGTTCGGAAAATTATCTTTATAAATCTCAATAACCTGTTTATTAATATCTGATGCACCAACACATACACCACCAAATTTAACTAAGGCCTGATGAAACCCTCCCAGGCCCGCAAATAGGTCTACAAACGTAAATTTCCTTTCATTATTATTCATAAACATTGCAATTCTTTCATACAAATAAAATTCAAAATTTTATATACCGATCTCAGTCAAAGATATATCAAAATAAACTTATTTTGAAACCTAATTAATTTTACCATATATTTGATCTATACACCATTTATGCAAAGTATTTACTTTTTGGACTTTTAAATTCAAAATTTAATAGCAAAAACATACTTGATATTTATTACTTAAAAATGAGTTTTAATAACATGTTGTTAAAAATAAAAAAAGACTGTATTTTTAGACCTATTAAGGAAATGTAAGATAAATTTAAAAATATACAAACTAATCTTTAAATTTCTTTTGCATATATTCCTTATGCTCTCTTAGTTCTTCTTCACTAGCGACATACGGACTAAGTTTTGTAAAAAGAAAATGAAGTGGACCTTCAAAATCTTCATCATTTTCTAAGGTAGAGTAATATTCTTCAAATTCACCTATAGTAAAGACAAAATCTGAATCAATATTAGACCCTTCCTCTAAAGAGGGAAAAATAACAACATTATCGACAAAAAACTTCTTATCTAGAAAGTCTTCAAGTATTTCGCAATGTTTTTCGTTTTGGGAAACTGGATTTCTTTGCTTCCGATTTTCCATATAGTAATCGCGGTACTCTTGTAACCAAAATTCACTTTCATCATCACCGCTTATTCTTCCAATCCAATTTTTAATTTCAACACAAAATATACCTTTATGCGTAATTAAAATACAATCTAATTCTGTTTTACGTCCGTTATAAAGTGGCAAAAGGACACCTTCTAATATATATTCATCGTTTTCCAATAATTCCTTTAGGCGTGAAACGACATATCTCTCTCCTTCTATACCTGCTTGATCATTAGGAGGCGTAAAAAAGGGAGCATGTCTTCTACTAACACGATGTTTTGGTAGACTAGCCGAATCATCATATTTTATATTGTCTTTTTGAGATTCATTTTTATCTTTTTTTGAAGGAATACTTGTTTTTTTACTAATAAGATAAGCAATAATAAAAACGAGTATGACTAATAAAACTACAATAGGAGCAATAATCCACATATAAATATAATAACTCACGTAATTAATGAATACAAAAAAGGTGTTAAAGAGCCGAAAGAAAAATCCCCCTAAACGCAAGATTTAGAGGGACATTTCACGCATTTTGGGGCGACTGATGGGACTTGAACCCACGAGTGTCTGGTTCACAGCCAGATGTGTTAACCGCTTCACCACAGCCGCCAGATAGAGATATTTTAAAGTTTATATAATAATTTGTCAAAATGTTTATTTTTATTGTTTAAATAGAGAGAAATGAAGACATCGAAAAATGTTCAATGTGATGAAAATTGTTTTTCATATATGACTTTATAGTTATATTTTTATCTAAGAATAAACAATCTCTACGGTTCCTATGCTTTCGGTAAAAAGTTTTTCCCCTGCTTCGTTAGCGAAAAAGAATTCCATTGTATAACTAAAACCATTTGTTTCTTCTTTAAATGTTAACGACCACCAAAATAGTATTTCATTATCTGGCTCGTTATATGCTTGGCCATCTAATTGAAATTGAAAATCAAGACCAGCAACAGGTGATACAAATTCGTATTGTTCCGTTTCGGGATTATAGAAATCAGCCATATCGTCAGAATTATCTAAATATTCGCGAACATTTAGGGAATATTCAATTGGGTCATAAGAATAAAAAACAGAAAAATAGAACATATATTTAGTTTCATCATTATATTCATATGTAACATCGTCAAAAAGGACATTAACCTTGCCTTCTTCTAGTGTATTTGCAACAAAACTCTTTGTTTCATTAATTGAAGTCCAATCTGGATGATTAGATAAATCAATGAATTGTGTTGAATTTGCATAAATTGTCCACCCTTCAGGGAAAGTTAAAGGAGGTTCTACGTAAGCGCTAAATATAGCCCCATCTAAATCTAAAGTATCCGTTTCAAGATTATGAGTAAGAATAATATCACCACTAGACCCGCCATGATATTTAAAAGTTAAAATGTTGTTTTCATCATCAATATCTATAATTTCAAAATAGCGACCCCATACGTAAGTAGAATCTTCGTTTTCGTCATTGTGAAGTTCGACATAAATTTCCACTTTATTAGGTTCGGCATTTAATTTGAGGAAATAATTATTTTCACCCACATACTTTTTCCAATCAATCTCATAATTTTCCGGGGTTCTTAAAACATCTTCCCCAGGTTCAATATTGATATCATCAAAATAGCGAATTTCTTTATAAACGTTATTGCCTAAAAGATCTTCTTTATAAGAAAGTAGGATTGAATAATATCCCCATGGTAGACTTGATAAATCAATAGTATCAACAGCATTTGCATTAATATCAAATTTTTCATTAGTTCTATAATTGTAAAAAGTTAGTAAGTATTCACTTACTTCACAATTTGAATTAATATTTACGCTAAATTCCTTTTCTTCTTCATTAAAACTACCCGAGAATGTAAATTTGAGTGTTTCGAAAACAAAATATGTTTCATCTGAGATAATTGTAAAATCACCCCAAACGATAGGAACTACTTTGATTTTTAAAGTAATTTCAGTTTCAGTTACATCATCATAGCTTATAATGTAGTCCCTGAAATAATCATAATAATATAAATCAAACACTTGATTTGAATAATAGAATTCTTCACTACAGATATACAAATCTTGAGAATTATAAACTTCGTAAATTTCAACACGCGTTGAAATACCTTCTGCGCCTATTACATCATAATCGACTTGAATATTCATTCTTGTTTGTGTAACAGAATTAATTTTTGTTTTGATAGTGCCTTCTTCAATTGTTTCTTCTCTTGTTATTACTACATCAGTTTTTATATATTCTGAATCTGAGTAATTAATATCATCACCAAGACTTTTGATATAAAGGTCATAAAGTCCTAGTTCAAGACTGTTTATTAGGTCACTAATATTACTAGGACCGGTAAGTTCCTCTTCTATAAATAAAGATGCATCACTTTGACTAACGATTTTGATTTTATAACCTGAAGAATTTTCTATAAGTGTAAAGGAAAGGTAGTTTTCATCATCTAAACTAACATTACTAGGCGCTAGTAATTGCTCCGTTTCCCCTGTACCAGGGTAAGGCGTAGCTTCACATCCTCCATCTTCACTTCTAAATTGGATGATCATTTTTTGAAATGAAAGTTCAACGTTTTTTGTTAAAAGAGATAATTTAAAAAACGAAGGGTGGTAAGAAGAAAAAATAATATCATGTGAAGGTGTACTACTAACGATTTTTTCTTCTGTAATTTGAGGGACACCTTCTTCCCAATAGTAATCATATTTAAGCGTTACTTGTTCGTCGTTAGCAATTGTTAAGTTAATTAATGATATTTTTTGGATTGAACCAATAATAAGATTCGTATTTGCAATATAGGCATCAAGCGTATCGCTACTTTGCATATAATAACGATTGTTTTCAAACCTTAATTGCTGAAACATAAAGTCACGCGTACTGCCTTCTTGTGTGTTTATCGTTTTTTGGCCACTTGTATAAGTTACTGAGTTAGTTAAACTATTGTCTTTATCAATAATAATTTTATGCATTTCATTTTCTCCTCTTATTAAAGAGAAAGAGTTAATATTACTAACTAAGGCTATAGTTGCAGCAAAAAGAGCGCTACTAATGAGCGCAAATGAAAATAATTTATTAATTCTTTTATTTTTCATGGCAGAATCCTCTCGCACTAATTTAGTTTAAAATTATATTATCATATAACAATAAAAAGTTCCCCTTTTCATAGGAACATAGATATTAGTAGGTTATGCTAAGTACTTTTACACTCATGTAGTAACTTGACTGTAAAATTATTTATTTATTTTGTGTCAAATAAAATTGTTTTAGTTAATTGTAAAATTGGTAGTTCTCTTCGTTTTACAAGTATCGAGACACCAAAATCATCTTGCTCAGTCATGTATCTAATTGCTTCATCAATTGTTACGTAAACTATCTTATCAATTAAGCGACTTTCTCTCTCTTCGAGATGTTTTTCCTTCTCTTCTTCTATCTTAAAAAGATAGTAATGAGAATAGTTTTCTTGCTTAATTAAATTGTAGTAGTCTTTTACAATTCCTAGTTTAGTTACAATTTGCCCAGTAACACCAAGTTCTTCTTCCATTTCACGAACTAAGGCTTCTTCTAATGACTCGTTATCTTTTTTTCCACCACCTGGAAGTTCGTAATAGTTTCTTTTTCCAAAACCATCGGTCGCAAAAAGGTGAGTAAGAGCAATCTTACCTTCTTTATTTACGCACACAGCGCGCGCAGCGTGCCTTACGTGCGTAATACTAGTAAAAGGATATTGATCATCATCTAGTTCTAAGTAAATTTGTTCAAATTCAGGTAGTTTTTGCATAATAAACCTCGATTTTGCATGGTTTTGATATTAAATAAAAGAAAAGTCGCTTCCAAGCGACTGATATATATTAGTGGCGGAAGCATAGAGATTCGAACTCTAGCGGGGCTTGCACCCCCTATCGGTTTTCAAGACCGACCCCTTCAGCCAACTTGGGTATGCTTCCTTCTTTCGTTGGTGGACCCTATAGGATTCGAACCTATAACCGACCGGTTATGAGCCGGGAGCTCTGACCGTTGAGCTAAGGGTCCGTTTAGATGGTAGCTGCGGAGGGATTTGAACCCCCGACCTAACGGGTATGAACCGTGCGCTCTAGCCAACTGAGCTACGCAGCCATCTCTCTATAAAGTTGGTGGAGCCAAGGAGGATCGAACTCCCGACCTCCTGGTTGCAAACCAGGCGCTCTCCCAGCTGAGCTATGGCCCCATAAAATAAATGGTCGGGATGACAGGATTTGAACCTGCGACCTTCTGGTCCCAAACCAGACGCACTGCCAAGCTGTGCTACATCCCGTTAGCGTAAATAATGTTATCAAAAGTTATTAAAGTAAGCAATAAAAAGAACAATTTATTTGTTTGATTATCATAAAAAGTTTGTATTACCTTTAAATTTAGAGTAAATACCTGAAATTAAACTAATTCTGTATCAATTATTAATGAGTCTTCTTCTACCTCAGATGTATCTTCTTTTGGTTTTGAAAATCTCGTTTTAAAATCTTCATACATTTCTTTTGCTTCATCTGAATATACTACTCCTACTGAAAACGTGCCAATACCAAAAGCAAGCACGAGTAATCCCTTTAAAATCTTTCCCATAATACTACTTCTCCTTTTAAAGTGATTAAAAAATTGTTTAGATTAATCTTACTTGTATTATACACATTACTAAGTTTAAAGGGAGAACAAAAAGGCCTTGAGACACTTTCTCAAAGCCTTTTTATTATAATATGGCACGCCCGACAAGAATCGAACTCGTAGCCTCTAGATTCGAAGTCTAGCGCTCTATCCAGTTGAGCTACGGGCGCATATAAATGTAAAGCGTAATATTTTTAATTACGCTTTACTATTATAAACAAAACTTAAAAAGTTTGTTAATTAAAGATTGACTTATCATAGTCGCGTTTCTTATTAAGTTCTTTATCTTCATCCGTGAGCGGTGGATGATAAAACTTCTTTCGTATAGAAGTTTTTTCAATTGGTTTATCAAAGATGTAAAGAAGTGCAGGGAGTAGGAAAATGACAAGAATTCCTGAGAGTAAGGCACCTCTTCCAATTAAGTCTCCGATACCACTAGTTGCTTCAACACTAGATACAAAGCGAAGCGAGAAGCCTGCAACGGTAAGAATAAGACTTGAGGTAAGAATAGAGTGTCCACCGTTATCTAGAGCGTACCTAATTGCATCTTTTCGCTTCATGGTTTTTCTGCCTTCTTCGTAGAACTGCGTAAATAAGATACCGTAGTCAATAGTGGCTCCAAGTTGAACAGAACTTACAATCATATAGCCAAAGAATACGAGAGGTTGACCAAGTAGATACGGAATTGCCATATTTATCCAAATACCTAATTCAATAACAAAGAGTAAGACAAGCGGTGTTACTATTCCTTTAAAGTTAAGGATAAGTATAACAAAGACAAACAAAACAGAGAGGAGATTAACGTAAACATTATCTACTTCAACAATCCGTTTAATTTCCTTGACGGAAGTTGAAACACCAATTATATGGGCGTCTTCGCTAAATACTTGCCTTGCAACGACCGTCTCAATAATATCGACGGCCATTTCTGCCCTAGGTGACTCTGACTCCGTATCAACCGTAATTAAAACTCGAGAATAATGTTCACTAATAAACTGTGCTTTTAATTCTGGTGGTAGTCGATCTTCAATTAAGTCTGGACTTAGATTTTCGTCAAGTATATCTTTTATTGCAGGCGGAAGTTTATCATAAATTGGTATTAATGTCTTAATGTCAAGAATCGTATTATAACTAAGAATAGATACATCAAAATCTTCTTTTGCATTATCAAATTCTTTGTATAAATCCTTAATCATTGTTTTTTCTTGAGCGACATATGTGCCTTCTTCGTCAGTCGGCACTAAAACAACTATGATATTGTTTTTACCAAATTTTTCGTCAATCCGGAGTTTTTCTCCAGTTGCCCCTTTATTATCTTTTACTGCCATTGAATCATCGCCATAAATGAAATCGTTTTTACTTTGACCAACAAAGGCAGGGATTACACCAATTAAAACAATTGCAGGTAGTAAATACCTAATTTTTACAATACCTTTACTTAACCCACCCATTTTCGGGATGAAACTTCGGTGTTTAGTTTTATTTATGAGTTTGTCACAAGATAAAATAAGCGCTGGTAGGAACGTAAACGTGACAATTAAGCTTAAAATGATACCTTTAATCATAACAGCCGCTAAGTCAAAGCCAATCGTGTAGCGCATAAACATAAGCGCAGCAAAGCCTGACACAGTTGTAAGCATTGAGGCACTAATTGAAGAAAACGACTTCTTCATTGCAACAGCCATTGCTTCGTTTTTATCTTCTGTCTTCGCTTTTTCTTTTTGATAAGCATGTAACAAGAAGATAGAATAGTCCATTGAAATAGCAAGTTGAAGTAGACTTGCTGTTGAATTCGTAATAAAAGAAATTGATGGGAAAAAGATATTTGTTCCCATGTTAACAACAATTGAAACCCCCACTGATATTAAAAAGATAAACGGTTCAATCCAGGAGTTTGTTGTAATTATTAAAATTATAAATACAATTGGCACAGCATACATTGAAACGGTAGCAACTTCACTTTTTGTTAAGTTTCTTACTTCATTTGCACTTACCGCAGTGCCGCTCATTGCAAATGGTTTATTAATTGTTTCTAAGTATTCACGCATTTTATCGACAGTCTTTCCTACTTCTAGACTGTGTTCACTTTGAGTGAATATGACTTGAAGGAGCGCTGTATCATCGCGATAAAAGGCGTTTAAACCCGGAATATTTGTAAGACTTATAATTTGTTCTGGATCAATAGGGATATCTAGACCTGCAAGTTCATCTAGCGTTTCTTCATCAAAAAATGTATCAAGCCAAATAATGTCCTTTACATAATCCATTCCTTTTAATCTCTTTTTGTAACGTGTTGTCTCTTCTAACGTGACATTTTCAATCATGATTGAGGCTTGACCGGTTAGACCAAACTCTTCTTCCATAATATTAAGTGATTGTTTTACTCGTGTGTTTTCAGGAAGGTAAGATGTCGTGTCATAGTTAATCTTTACGAATGGATACATAATAATCGAGGCTAGTGTTAAAACAATCCAAAAGCCTAAAAACCATAAGCGGTACTTAACGATAAAATTTGAAATCTTTTTCATCTAATCCTTCCTTTCATGTCCGTAAATAAGAATTGAAACAATTCTTCTAGACGTGCTTTTATATCTTCTTCTTTTTCTGTACGTAAGACATGAATTATGCCTACGAGAAGAAATTTATACGATAAAGTTACAAAAACATCATTTAAACTTGGAACAAAGTGTTTAATTGTCTTTTTTACTTCTTCTTCAAATACAGTTAATAAGTTATCTTTTTCAATACGTGAATAATGTTCTAAATAAATAACTAGTACTTTACGTTGTTTTGTCGCAAGAGTAAAAAACTGATTAAGAGCTTCTAAAAGATGAGGGTCATTTAAGTCGGTTGTCTTAATATTTTGAAATGAAGTAATAATTTCTTCTAACTTTTCGCTTACACCTTTAGTTACGTCTAGAAATATATCTTCTTTCTTTTTGTAGTAACGGTAAAGGTTTCCTACACTTGTTCGGCATTTATGAGCGATTGTTCGCATCGACGTCTTTTCATAACCTAAATCATAAAAAAGTTTCGTTGACTCACTTATAATTCGTTTGTTTAATTTCTCAGACAATATTCTCATTAGTAAACACCCGTTCACTATTATAATAACTTATCTATTACTATTTAGAAAGAAAATTTATAAAAAAGAAAAAAGCTCTCTTCGACCTCCCATACTGCGGGAGTACTAGTTTCCTTAGTGCTTAAGAGACTAAGGTGCCTTGACACGTTAGTTAACGCCTTCCTCCATACTGCGGAGGCACTAATTTTTCCCCTGATACTGCAGGGGTACTATTGAAGAGAGCTTCCGGCGTCTTTAATTAGTGGCGTGCCCGACAAGAATCGAACTCGTAACCTCTAGATTCGTAGTCTAGCACTCTATCCAGTTGAGCTACGGGCACATGCCGTGTACTAAGTATATAATAAACGCTTTAAAAAAGACAAGAATTATCTTTTTAGATAAAGAAAAAGGTAACAAAAGCTGCAGTGCCAACGACGAGGCAATAAATGCCAAAGTAAATTAGATGCTTTACTTCTAGTTTCTTCATTACAAAATAACCAGTGAAAAATGTCGCTAACCCTGCAAAAACAAAGGCAAATGAATATCCAAGCCAATTAATGTCATAACTTCCTTGGGCAAGATGCACGATATTTAAAGCACCAGTCGGGATACTAATAAGAAGGTAAGCAAGGAAGGAAAATTTGAGAATACTTTTAAGTGATACGCGACTTGCTCTTCCGCCAATTATCGTTGATCCACTGCGACTAAGTCCTGGGAGAACTGCAAAAGTCTGCGTTAATCCCATAATAATCGCATCCTTCCACGTAATATCATCATGTTCTTTAATAATATTTCGTGTCGCGTATATTACAACAAGTAATGCGCCAGTTACAAATAAGCATATTCCAACAGTAAGAAGATTTTTAATGCCACCAATGTAATCTTTTACAATAAACCCTACAATTCCTAGGGGAATTACCATAACCATTAGCTTTAATGAATAGAAAAAGCCATCTCTATATTCTTCGCGTTTATCTTTTACAAAAATAAATCCGAAGAAATGTTTTAATAAAAACCAGATGTCTTTGTGAAATAAAATTACAAGAGCAATAAAAGATGCAGTATTCGTAAACATTTCAAATACAAGTCCTGGCTCTTCCATGCCTAACATCGTTTCAAAAATTACAAGGTGACCACTACTACTTATTGGAAAAATTTCAGTTACACCTTGTACGATTCCTAGAATTATATACTTAATTACTTCCCACATAACTCTACATTTTCCTAACTAACCGTGCATTTTGAAGGTATTTTAAGTTCTTCTGCTATTTTAAGAAGCTCTTTTTCGTGATATTTGGATAACTTAATATATTCACTTGCATAATAGGCAAATGGAATATGAAGTTTCTTGCTTAACTCTTTTTTTGATTTGATTCGTGCGACTGTATACCATTGAAGATATTGTTGTAATCTAAATAAATGAAGTAGAAAAACCTCTTTTTTTGTTAATTCTCTACCAAAATAGACCTCTCCTAACGACAAAGCGCGATTAAATCCAAGAAAACCGAAAATAGAGAGATCAAAATATAGTGGAGCATTACCACTAAATTCATAGTCAACTAAATAAACATCATCGCTATCACTAACTATAAAATTCGATAACTGTGTGTCGCCATGACAAAAAACTTTTGGATATTCCTCAGTTATATAAATATAATTTTCAAGGGTTTTTTTCAGTTTAAAATATCTCTTGTCAATTCGTTCAATTTGTTTTTCTAGAGTATTCATTAAGGCAAAATAGTCATAGTCGCTACTGGCAATAATTTCGCTTTGATGCAAAATTTGCAAGGTTTTAGCGACTTTTTGCAGGGTTTCTTCATTTAATTGCGCATCGCTTAATGGCGCACCTTCAATAAACTCAGAAATCTTTATACCAGAATCTAAATCAAAATAAATAGTCTCAGGGACTATACCTAATTTCTCTATTCTTAGTAAATTTTCTTTTTCTTCTTTTCTATTTATGAATAGTGATGCGTATTCACCAGGAATACGAACAACGTACTTCTTATTATTAGCATTAACTACATACGTATAATTACTCATTCCACCTGGTAGGCGAAAAAGAATTTCAACATCATTAGTTTTTAGTACTTCTTTTGTAATATTAAGAATTTTATTTTCAATTTCGTTACTTTTTTTCATAACAAATGTTATTTTATCATTTTTAGCGCGTTTTAAATATATTATTTAAAATATGTTGTAAACTAAACAAGAATACTAGTTTAAGGAGATAAAAAATGAGAAAAACGATTTACTTAGCAGGCGGTTGTTTCTGGGGAATAGAAGGTTATTTTAAAAGATTAAGAGGTGTCATAGACACTGAGGTTGGCTACGCTAATGGTAATAGCGAAGACACCTTCTACTGTTTATTAAAAGAGACAAAGCACGCTGAAACTGTAAAAATTACATATGATACAAACATTATTAGAACCGCTGAGCTTATAGATCGCTTTTTTATGATTATTGATCCTTTTTCCTTAAACGAACAAGGTAATGATGAAGGCGAACAATATCGAACAGGTGTGTTTTATGAGAAAGATGATAATTACACGAAGACTATCGCTTTATTATTTAAGGATTACGTTGAAAAAACAAATAATAAGGAAAGTTATGTCGTAATTGAACCTTTAAGACACTTTATTAAAGCTGAAGACTATCATCAAGATTATTTAGACAAGAATCCTAATGGATATTGTCATATTAATCTAGCGTTAGCTAGTGAAAATATTACTTCTTTTACGAAACTTACTAGTAAAGAAATTAAATTATTAAATTTATCTGTAATTAGTCTAGATGTAATGCTAAATAAAGGTACAGAGAGACCATTCACAAGTGAATATAACGACAATGATGAAGTAGGTCTTTATATAGATAAAATTTCAAAAGAACCCTTATTTAGTAGCGAAGACAAGTATGATGCGGGTTGTGGTTGGCCAAGTTTTACGCGCCCATTAATTAGTAATGGCGTTAATTACTCTGATGACTACTCTATTCCTAGTAGACCCCGTACTGAAGTCACTTCTAGTGTTCAAACTTCTCATCTTGGGCATGTCTTTGATGACGGGCCATCTAGCAAAGGTGGACTCCGTTATTGTATTAATGGTTGTAGTCTAGATTTCATTCCTTTAAATAAATTAAAAGGAACAGTGTATGAAAAATACATGTTCTATTTTGATAAATATATTAATGAACATTTGGAATATTATAAAAATTAAGTAATCTCGCGATATTTTGTAAGGTTAATACCACCTTTTTAGATGTTATTAATAATAATTCTATTATATTTTTATTTATTTATAGGAGCACTTGTCTAATCTCTGATTCTAACAGTAAATATATCACTATAGATAGTATTATTGCTAGTCACAATGTGCACTTGCACGAAATGATTTCCATAATATGAAGTGTGTTCATTTTTTATAAAAATGTATGATGGCTTAGACTTTAATGATTTTTTAATATTTGAAGACTCTCTTACTTTCCCTCTTAATTGACCTGCTTTCTTTGCTTCATAACCTGAATTGCACACAATCCAAGAAACATCACGAATTGGTATTGACTTAGGTACTACAATCGCAAAAGTTAATTTAACTTGTTTTTTTACTATTTTATTTGAATCAAATTTTCGTTCTATTTCGTCTTCGTAATAGTAACCATGGACCGTAAAACCTGCACTACCACTAAAAAATTTAATTAAGTTGGAATGACTCATTGCAACATTTTTATATGCTTTATCAATGTCATAGGCCTCTCCTAAAATACATTTTCTAATAGTTTCGGGATCATCAGTTAATAAAGCATCCCTTAATTTAAAAATCATTTCTCTAATCTTTTCGAATTCATAATCGGCATGAATATCCATAATATTATTATTGGAATTTGCAGGATCGTGTATTGTGGTTTTACCAATTTGGTCCCAACAATTACAAAACTTAATTAATTTATCTACAAGATTGTCGTTGATATCAAAATTTGCTTCAACAATATCTACAGTGAATATTTCCAAGAAAAATGATTTAAACTTAAAGTTATTAAATTCTCTATACAATTTTATAAGGCGTATAACATCTTTCGCCTCTGATTCTCTTATCTTTTTTATTTGCTTGTCGGGGTTGGTTTTTAAGGATGATTTTGTCCTATTACACCATAAATTAACGTCTTCCTTGCTATGATTTATGAATCTACCCGGAACTACGTCTACAGACATATCCCAATTCTTTTTGTTTTTTTCTCCCTTAAGAGTAATGGCACTATTCTTCGCCTCCAAATTATAATATTCACTTAATGCTTTTATGGCTGTACTATATATTTCTTGTAATGTAAGATCGGTATCTGAATGAAGATAGTAAAGTATATCAATGTCACATGAATTTATATTCGCAGTACCTTTAGCTAATGAGCCCCCATATCGACAAGACCTGGTATAGCCACTAAATGCATCATCTAGAACATTTTCTATTTGTTCTCTATAATCGACTTTTATTGCATCTTTAAATTCAATAGTGACTTTATATTCGTCTAATAACTCGTTTAATACTTTCATTATTTAGTCCCTCTTTTCGTATATTTTCCCCTTTTGAACACTTAAGCCCCAAGTATATTCGCTATTCTCAAAATCATAGACAATAACTTCTGGGTGATGTGATTGAATTGCGGTTCCAATTATAAAAGATACGGGTTGTCTAGATGCACAGTACATATGTATTTTTTTTACCTTGTTACTCCTACAGTAGTCTAAAAAATCAGCTACTTTATAAAATAAATCATTGAGATAATTCTTACTAATTTTGTCATCGATAATACTTTTTATTTCAAATTGTGCTTTCGCATGAGATTTTTGATATTTTATTTCATAAGAACTGGATATGTATAATTCAACTTCTTTAACGTCATCAAGCAATAAATCAAAAGCATTTATGTTACTTCTTTTTCTATTGAAATTTATTTTATAAACTCCACTTGTATTTTTCATTGTGTCGAATAGTACATAATTTTTTGTGTCCCCTAGGCAATATCCATCATATATCGCAAATGGAACGTTTACAAATCCAGCATATGCAATAAAACCTATATCATCGTAGTTACGCAAGATATTATACAAATTAATCTGCATTTTTTTGAAATGCATTTTATAACCTTTTAAGCCAAATTTAACACGTTTAGGTTGGTGATTAATTATGTGCGCTTTCTTTATTTTCATTCTGGAATCAATTTCATCAATTGAAAATGTTTTTTTTGTAGAATGGATATAAATCAAATCTTTTCCCTTCCAAGATAAGGACATAATATAAGCGAAAACTTTGTAAATCCATTTCATTTCGTTAAAAATTTCATTAATCATATTTTATTTTTCCTTTTAAATTAAGTTAATTTATCTGCTACGAGCGTTACACCTACTAATTCATTAACCTTTTTTTGTTTTTTTTCAATCGGAGTAGGCAAAATCATTAATTACAAAAAATTAGTGAAAGTAATAGATTTTTGGGTAATGCGAATGCATAAGTTTTTTTTACAGGCCATTGGATATAATAAGTATATTTTTATAGGTAATTGTATTATTGTTAGCCGATTTAAAATTTTTTTTGATAACAACATTTTACTCTAGATTCGAATCTAGAATTATAGCCTATATTGTATATCTCATTCTTGCTTAAATTGCTGCGTTTTTTATACCCGTTCTATTGTTTTACCCGATATCTTATTAAATTCGTATTCTTATTCAGTAAGGGCACTAAAACATTTATGTTTTATTGTTCGACTAAATTATAACATTTATTCAAACCTTCATGTTTTTTATCATCGCAACTCAAAACATTTGTTTTTAAATAGTTTAAAAAACCTTTAAAAAATTTGGAAACTATAATTTTTTAAATATTATATGTCAACTCAAGTTAATTAAACAGTAATAATTGACTTATACATAAATAACATTACTTATCGATAACGAGCCATAAATGTAATAGGATCAAGTTCAAAATGATCTTCTATTTTTCCATACACTCTATAAAATTTAGGATTTACATTTTTGGCGTCATAAATTCTAAAAAGACAGTATGTCTCTTTTTTTATATTTGATGTTTCAATTTCGTTTTTCGAAACTTGAAAATCTAGATCTAATTTATTAACAGTTGTTTTTACTTCAATATAAATTTTCTTCATTTTTGTCCCAATTAAATCGTACGATTCAATGTCATAACCAAAAGCATCAGATTTAATTGAGACTCTTCTAACTAAGGCGGCGAGGTCTGGCCTTCCTAATTCAATTAACCTCTCAACTTCATATTCTAATGCTAATTTTTCACCAAACTCGCCAATTTCTGCGTCAAATTTAGCTTTTTTAACGTAATCAGTCTTTTTAACAGCTTCAGGATTTCGTAATTTTGAATACTTACGCGTAGATTTTGATTTAGGCTCAACATACTTTAGTTTTCTTACGACATCAACATCTAGAGGCGAAGAAATTTCTTTTTTTATCTCTTCTATTGCTTCTAGCGCTGGAGTAAAGGCTTTATCATAGTCTAGAAGAATCTTATCAATAGCCCGGTCATAATCATAATTATCTTCTGCAAGAACTCCTGCAAGTTCATCATAGATTAAGACCATCTTTTTTAAGTCTTCTTCTAATTCTTCTGTTGAAAATGCATTCTTTTCATAATATTTAGAAAGAATTGTTGTTCGTTCATAACCATATCCTAGATTTCCTCTAGTTCCTCCTAGAGTTATTTCTTCTTTTGAAAAATAGTTATCATCAATTTCATCTTTAAAATAATTGGCGACTTTTTTGGCATATTCATATTTTTTTCGTTGATACTTTTTTTCAAAATAAGTAATGCCTTGCATTAATGTTAAATAAAAACCACTTAAATCTTTTTTGAAAAGATAAACAATATATAGCCCTTTTGTAGCAGTTCTTGTGATATTTGTGTTATACAAGGCAATCCAAGGGAAATCAGTTTTGTTACCAACTCCGCATGATCCAGTCAAAAGAAAATCTTTTCGCATAGGAAATAGCGATGATTTAATTAGTGTTGGCATTTCATTAGTAATAACAGGAAAAATCGGATCATTTCGAGTTGCTTTTGTATGTCCGTTATTATAGTTATTTAGAACAAAGTTAAATCGTTCTGCTAGATCTTTCATAAAAAAAGCTTAACAGCTTTTATGCAATTGATCAATTGCATCTAACAAATCTTTTAGGGAACATTTAGGGAACATTTCACTCTTTTTTCACCCCATTTGTTCCCTAAATTAATATAAAAATTTATTTTTAAAGTATATAAATAGGTTAAATTCAATAATTACAAAAATTAAATCATATCTTTTACAAACTCCCGTGTATTTACCCTCTATTTCCGCTAAAATAGATAAGGATAAGAAAGTATAGTTATCCTTATATAAAAATTACTAAAAAAGGGAGTTTTTTATTTATGGATTATGATGTGATTATTGTCGGCGCTGGTCCTGCTGGCTACTTCTGTGCTTATGAGTTAATAGAAAAGCGACCTAACTTAAAAGTTTTATTAATTGATAAAGGACAAAATATTAATAAACGTAGTTGCCCTATTTTAAAAGGAACATTAGATATGTGTCCTCTTAATAAAAAAGGCCATAGAGAATGTTATCCTACTTGTTCAATTACTTGCGGGTTTGGGGGAGCAGGAGCGTATTCAGACGGAAAGTTTAATATTACAAGCGAATTTGGTGGCTGGATGCAAGAGTATATGGAAACTGATGATTTATTAGATTTAATAAATTACGTTGATAGCATTAACCTTAAATTTGGCGCGACTAAAGACATTACTGATCCATATACTCCTAAAGTAAAAGAAATTGAACTTAGAGCAATGAGTGTTGGTGTGCGACTTCTTCGCAGTCGAGTCCGTCACTTAGGTACCGAAGAAAACTTAAAAATCCTTAATAAAATGTCCGCTCACTTAGAAAACAAAGTAACAATGATGTTTGCGACCGAAGTTAGCGATATCCTTACAAAAGACAATGAAATTGTCGGGGTTATTACAAAAGATAATAAGACGTTTACCGCTAAAAGAGTTCTTTTAGCAGTCGGTAGAGAAGGTAGTAAATGGCTTACGGAACTTCTTGAAAAACGAAATATTAAAATGAGTCAAACACAAGTTGATATAGGTGTTAGAGTTGAGTGTAATGACTTAATTATGGAAGAAATAAACACCCATTTATATGAAGGTAAGTTTTTATATCGTACTTCTACTGGTAATACAGTACGTACATTCTGCTCTAATCCTAGTGGTCACGTTGTTATGGAAAATTATAATGGCGTCATTAACGTTAATGGTCATTCCTTTAAAGATGAAGAGTTTAAATCGCAAAATACTAATTTTGCGCTTTTAGTCTCGCATCACTTCGCTGAACCCTTTAATAAACCAAATGAATACGCTGTTAAAGTCTCTTCACTTGCTAATCAACTAGCCTGTGGCTCTGTCCTTGTCCAAAAATTTGGAGATCTTCTTCTAGGGAGAAGGACAACAGTTAAGCGTCTAAATGAAGGGTTTGTTAGGCCTACTTTAAAAGAAGCCGTGCCAGGAGACTTAGCTTTATGTCTACCTTTTAAAACACTTCAATCAATTATTGAAATGATTAGAGTGCTTGATAAAATTACACCAGGCATTGCGACTGAACATACGCTCCTTTATGGGGTAGAAGCAAAATATTATAGTGCGCGCCCTGAAATGACTAATAAATTTGAAACTAAAGATATTAAAGGATTATATTTAGGTGGAGACGGCGCAGGACTTACGCGCGGGTTAGCCCAAGCTGGCGCTTGCGGCGTCTATATCGCCCGTAATATGTTAGAGACGCTCTAGTGTTCAACTTTTAAACAAAAAGCCTCAACGCTAATGGTTGAGGCTTTTTTGACTTTGGAGCTTCCTACCGGATTTGAACCGATGGTCATTGAGTTGCAGTCAATTGCCTTACCAACTTGGCTAAGGAAGCAAGTTCTTACTTAGTATACTAAAATTTAACTTCCTTTCAATAGAAAGAGTAATAAGTAATCTATTAAATAAGGTAATTTATTTAAAAAGGTTCAAATAAGATTACCTTATTTTCTTTAAGAGACTTTTTAACATCAATTAAGCGTTGGTTACTACTTCCGCGATAGGGAAGAGTTGTATCTTTTAAACTTAAAACAAAAGGTCCATCAATTAAGTAGTCAATAAGATGAAGTATTTCGTTAATTACTTCATCGTTTCGACTTAGTAGTTCTTCTAGTGTTGAACCAGTGTAGAGAGTCACATCTAAGTTATGAGCTTTAGCGATTTTACTAAGTTCTAACACCGCTTCTTTTTGAAGGAGGGCTTCGCCTCCGGTTAGCGTAATCCCATCTAGAAGCGGGTTTTCCTTAATCATCTTAGTGATCGTGTTTGTATCTTCTAAGTGACCAGCGTTTACGTCCCACGTGTTTACGTTATGACACCCTGGACACTTATAATTGCACCCTTGAAAAAAGATGGCCAGGCGCACGCCTGGTCCATCTACGATACTATCATTAACTACGCCAGCGATACGAAATAACATAGTTATATTATGCACGATTTGCAATAAAGCGTGCAATATCGCTGTAGTTTGTATAACTTGCGTATGCTTTTCCTTCATCACTTACGACAAGGGTTGGCACACTTGTAATGTTATATTTTAGAGCTAGTTCAACTTCTTCATCAGCATAAATTGTTTCATAATCAATATTATGATCATCTAAAACAATTTTAATGAGTCTACAATTTGGACACGTTTTAGTTGTAAAGAGTAAGTATTTTTTACCGTCTAGACAAACAGAGATTTTTTCTGCGAGTTCTTCTTTGCTAAGAAGCGGGGCATCGCTAAAGTCGATGTTTTGCGTGATGTTATAAACTTTTCGTTCACTAAATTCGGCGCGTTTTCCGTCGTTCCAATTTTTAATTGGGCGATAGTAGCCAGTGATTCTGCTATAGACTTCCGTTTCTTTTCCGCATTCTGGACACGTTGGTGCTTCACCAATTATATAGCCGTGTGTCTTACAAACAGAATACGTTGGCGACATCGTAAAGTATGGAAGTTGATAGTTTTCCGCGATCTTACGAACGAGATTGGCTGCGACTTTCCAAGAAGGAAGTCTTTGTCCTAAGAAGGCGTGGAAGACTGTACCAGACGTATATAAAGTTTGAAGACCATCTTGAATATTAAGCGCTTCACTTATACTTTCGGTGTAGCCGACAGGGAGATGCGAGCTATTCGTATAATAAGGGACATTAAGGTCATTTTTAGCAGTAATAATATTCGGATATCTTTCTTTATCGTGTTTAGCTAGTCTAAACGCGGTACTTTCAGCAGGTGTAGCTTCTAAGTTATATAAGTCGCCATAGAGTTCTTGGTAGTCACTAAGGCGTTCGCGCATAAAGTTAAGCGTTTTTCTAGCAAATTCGTGACCTTCTGGCGTTGAGATATCTTTTCTAATCCACTTCGCGTTAAGAAGCGCTTCGTTCATCCCAACTAAACCTATTGTTGAGAAGTGATTATCAAAGTTACCAAGGTAGCGCTTCGTATAAGGGTAGAGTCCGTCTTCAAGTGCTTTCGTAACGACATCACGTTTAATTTTTAGAGATCTTGCACTTATATCCATTAAGTGGCCTAAGCGTTTAAAGAAGTCTTCTTCGTCTTTAGCAAGATAGGCGACGCGCGGTAAGTTAATCGTAACAACACCGACGGAGCCAGTATTTGCACCACTTCCAAAGTAACCACCGCCTTTTTTACGAAGTTCGCGAAGATCTAAACGTAATCTACAGCACATACTTCTTACGTCGCTTGGTTCCATATCACTATTAATGTAGTTACTAAAGTATGGAGTGCCGTATTTTGCAGTCATTTCAAATAAAAGTTTATTGTTTTCGGTTTCTTCCCAGTCAAAGTCACGAGTAATAGAGTAGGTAGGAATTGGATATTGGAAACCTCTTCCGTTAGCATCGCCTTCTAGCATTACTTCAAGGAATGCTTTATTTACCATATCCATTTCTTTTTGGCAGTCTTTGTATTTAAAGACCATTTCTTTTCCGCCGACGAGTGCGTAGCGTTCTGCTAAGTCTTTTGGGACGACCCAGTCAAGCGTGATGTTACTAAATGGCGCTTGACAGCCCCATCTAGAAGGCGTGTTAACACCAAAAACAAATGATTGGATGCATTGTTTAACTTCGTCGTAACTAAGATTATCAATCTTAACAAAAGGAGCAAGATACGTATCAAAAGAGCTAAAGGCTTGAGCTCCAGCCCATTCGTTTTGCATTATCCCTAAAAAGTTTACGAGTTGATTAGCTAACGTATGAAGGTGTTTTGCAGGTTTACTCGTAATTTTTCCTTCGACTCCTCCGACACCTTCTCTAATAACTTTTTCTAAGTCCCAACCAGCACAGTATGGGCTTAGCATTGATAAGTCATGAAGGTGAATAGCAGCGCTTCTGTGCGCTTCTGCGATTTCACTGTCATATACTTCACTAAGCCAGTAATTAGCAGTAATCGCGCCACTATTACTTAAAATTAAGCCACCAAGAGAATAATTAACAGTACTATTTTCTTTTACACGCCAGTCAGCGATATTTAAATAGTCTTCAACCGTCTTTTTATAGTTAAATAGCGTTGCTTTTGCATTTCGCATCCGTTCACGATCTTTTCGATAAAGAATGTAGCGCTTTGCGACTTCTTTATCGACATTCATTAAGTAGCGTTCAACTTCGTCTTGAACAACTTCAATATCAACGATTTCTTCGTTTCTTGCTTCTAAGTTTTTAGCAATCTCAGCAGCGTATATTAGCGATTCATTATCTCTTTCACCGTTAAAGGCAAGACTAATCGCTGTAGCAATTTTTGTGGGGTTAAATTTTTGTAAACGTCCATCACGTTTGCGAATTTGTTTAATCATTCTCTTCTCCTTCTCTTTCTTTTTTTAGGGCTTTTAAAACTTTACAAAGATTGTAAAGTATCTAAAGTTTAAATTGGTTCGTAGTCATTACACCATAAAAAAAAAAATAAATACAAGCGATAAGACTCGATAAATTTATCGCTATTTTTTTAATTACTTAATTTAGTAATTTAAGAAGTGTTTTCCAACCCTCTTTATATACTAAAAGCAAAAATTAGTAGTATTTGGGCTACGTTTTGCAAAGTTAAAGCGCTTTTTTACTACACTGTCTATGCTTACTTAGACGTATTGACATATTTTGTTAAAGTAGGAATTTTAAAAAAACTCGTGCAGGGTGCACAAGTTTAATTTTTAGTTTATTTTCTTAGCTATTTTCTTTTAGTTTTCGTCTTTGTTTTCTTGACTTATATTGAAGGTTCCGCTTAATTAAATTAAAGATTAAAAAACCTACTAAAATAACAATCACAATTATGACAATTGTAATTAGGGCAGGACTCATTTGTGTTGAGCGAATCATCGTCCACATAGCGATAACTCTTTTATTTTGTTCCCCAAAATCTTTCATGACCGCGGCGCGCTTAATTTCTTCACTACTTGGGAAGAGAGTCGTAAGTTGACCGTCCCGTACATTAGTTACTATTTTTGCTTCTTCTACGTCTTCTATCGTATCGCCAAAGAAATACGATAAGTCGACAGTGTATTCGCCTTCTTCGTCGTATTCATCGTGATCTTTTATGTAATCTAGCATGTCTTCGCCAGCGATAAAGGATGTATAGCCAATATAGTCAACGTTTTGAAGGGCGACACTAGGATCACTTAAAAAGTTAATAAAAGCTTGAGCGAGCTTTTTATTTGCGCCTTTTGGCATAACCCAGCCATCAAACCAGACGTTAGTCGCTTCTTCTGGGATGATATAGCCTAGGTTTTCGTTACCCGCTTCGCCAATTGAATACACAGCGTCACCACTCCAAGCGGTGTTAATTAGTATTTTTCCCGTAACTATATCATTTTTACCTGAATCTACTTCAAAGCCGTAGATGTTTTTAGTAAGGTCATTAAGAACTTTTTCGACTTCTAAGATTGTTTTTTCACTCGTATCGTTAAGGAGTTCTGTAATCTTTTCGTTATAGTCTTCGTCACTAATTAAGGCTGCGTTATTATCTTCTTTTAAACTTAGTAGTTCATCTTGATAGAGGTAAAGGAGACCGGTTAGGTAGGTCTCTCGCATACTATCTTTAATAGAGACTTTATGGGAATATTTTTTATCCCAAAGAACTCCCCAAGATGAGAGGTCTTCAACGTTAGTAATAAAGTTTTTGTTATAAACAAAACCCATTGTTCCCCACATATAACCGACACTATATTCACTCCATTCGTTATCTTTGAATATTTCTTTTAGATATGGGGACCCGTAGTCGTTGTAGTTAGGAATTAAGTCATATGATTCAGTCGTTAGGTCATAATCAAACTTTTCAAGTTTATCTTCTCTTATTAGACGCTGAATCATATAGTCACTAGGACAAAGAAGGTCATATTGCGTATCACTTAAATCAAGTTTGTTATACATTTCTTCGTTCGTCGCAAAAGTATAGTATTCGACTTTTATATCAACACCAGTTTCTTCTTTGTAATGACTAATAAATTGATCAATTATTGCTTCTTCTTCGCCTTCTTCTTCAGGTTCATAAATATAGTCTTCCCAGTTAAAGATGCGAAGAACGTTATCATCTTTTGCAAGAGCCGGAGTAAAAGAAGTTTTACTAGATGCAAAAAGGAGAGAAAAGCTAATTAAACTATAAATAAGAAATTTCTTTTTCATTTAGTTTATATTTCCTTTCCGCATTAGTTCACGCTTTTTAAAGCGACTTGAAGATGATGGTTCTCTTTTATAACTAGAAAGTAGAACAACAATTAATGTAAACACAAATATTAGCGTAGTTAAGGCGCGTAGTTCAGGAGGAATCGTAGATTTTACAATTACACCTTGAACATACGTTGATAACGTTTCAAAGGCAGGATTACGTAAGAAACTTGTAATTACGTAGTCATCTAGACTTAGCGTAAAGGCTAGAAGGAAGCCTGAAACAATACCAGGCGTAATCGCGGGTAAGACGATTTTGCGAAGCGCTGTACTCGGTTTAGCCCCTAAGTCAAGTGCGGCTTCGTATTCAAAAGGATCCATTTGTAAAAGTTTTGGTTTAACTGAAAGATAAACAAAACTAATTGATAGCGTAACGTGGCCGATTAAAAGTGTTACAAAATTTGGACTCGTAGCTTTTACGCCCATATAAGAAAGCGCTTGAACACCGAGTCTAAAGAGAATCGCTAAAGAGATTGCCATAACAATTTCTGCATTTACGACGGGAATTTGATTAATTGCTTCAAATGTTTTTTGTTTTCGTTTTGAGGTGTAGAATACGCCAATTGCCCCTAGTGTTCCTAGAAGCGTCGCGACAAGCGCGCTACTTAAAGCGATAAGTATCGTATTTAATAGGGCTCTCATTATCTTTTTATGCGAGAAAAGCGTTTTGTACAACGAAAAAGTAAATCCGTTCCAAACACCGATGTTATTACTTCTTGTAAAGCTAAAAGCGATAATAACTAAAATGGGTAGATACATTAAAAATAAAACAAGATATATGTAAATTAGGCCAAATACTTTCGTCTTCTTCTTCATTTATCTTGCCTCTACTTTATGTTTTCTTTGGAGAAGTTTATTTACTCCTAAACTTAAGACAATAACGATAAGCATGATAAGTGCAAGCATCGAGCCATCGTGCCATAAGTTATTTTCAAAATGTAGAGCAATAAACTTACCAAATAAAGTAACTTTACCTTCACTTAAGATGTCACTTACGACGTAACTTGTCATCGTCGGCATAAAGACCATTAAAGATGCACTAATGATTCCTGGCATTGTAAGGGGAATAATAACTTTTACAAACGTCTTAAAAGGATTAGCCCCTAAATCATAACTTGCTTCAATTTGGCTTTTATCCATCTTTAACATCGTTGTATATAAAGGAAGTATTGTAAAAGGAAGGTAGTTATAAACTAAGCCGATTATGGTCGCTAGTTCTGGATGTCTTCCGCCAGAAAGACCAATCCACGTTAAGACGTCTCGTGTCGCCCAAGTACGAAGGACAAAGTTAATCCACATCGGCATAACAAAGAGCATGACCAAAACTGCGTTCTTATTAACATTCTTATTAGCTAGGAAATAGGCAAGTGGATAGCCTATAAGAAGACATAAAATTGTATTTAAAAACCCAAAAACAAAAGAAAGCAATAAAACATTCCATTTTTGTTTTGAAGTTACAAAGTTTAGTAGTGGTGTAAAGGAAAAATGACTCCCATCACTAAATGCATAAATTACAATTAAAACAAGCGGGACCAAAACAAAAATAAACATAAAAATTAAGTAAGGAATACTTAAAAAACGTTTACCATTATTAGTCTTCTTCACGGGCAGTTAAAGGTCCTTTTAATTTTAAGTTAATTTTGTCTTTTGCGACTGAAAAGCTTACTAAATCGCCCTCATTCCAGGCATAAGGTGTCGTTGTTACGAAATCTTCTTCGTTTTCAGTGCGTAGCATAATACGATAGTGATCGCCTACAAAAATGACTTGAACGATTTCCGCGTTTACATCTCCTTCATCAGGATTATCAAAGAGTTCAATGTCTTCTAGTTTAATTGAAGCAACAACATCAACATCGTTAAGGTCATAAACCTTGTTATCAGGGCCAATTAGGTAGCCTTTCTCATCTAGATGTGAGCCTTTTAGAAGTTTAGTTACATCTGCTTCAAAAAAGAGATCACTAATAACGACTTCGTTTTTATCATTAATATAGGCATACGTATATTCATTAATTGAATAATCTTTTTTCATAATATGAATCGCTTCTTCTGGAATAGTAAGTGAGACACTAATTTGTTCATCAAAGTCTTTTGTAGATTGAACGAGTACTTCGTTTTTCCCAACCAAAATTACGTATTCATAGTGAACACCTTTAAAGATTTTTGTGTCGATAACGCCATTAATGTCGCCTTTATTTACTTCTCCAATTAAAACGTCTTCAGGGCGAATTACTACATCAACTTTTGCGTTAAGCGGGAAGTCATCAAGACACTTAAAGTTATGGCCAAGGAATCTAACGACTTTTTTGTCGCTCATTGTTGCGTTATATAGGTTACTTTCGCCAATAAAGTCCGCGACAAAAGCGTTTTTAGGTTCGTTATAAATATCTAAAGGCGAGCCAATTTGTTGAATAACGCCATCGTTCATGACAACGATCGTATCGCTCATCGTTAGCGCTTCTTCTTGGTCGTGCGTTACATAAATAAACGTAATCCCAAGTTTTTTATGCATTTCTTTTAGTTCTAGTTGCATGTCTTTACGCATTTTTAAGTCAAGCGCGCTTAGCGGCTCATCTAGAAGTAGGATTTCTGGTTCGTTAACGAGGGCACGAGCAATCGCGACTCTTTGTTGTTGACCGCCTGAAAGCGTATCAATACTGCGATCTTCAAATTCTTCTAGGTCAACAATTTTTAAGGCGTTTACAACTTTTTCATCAATTTCTTTTGGCGTTAATTTTCGCATCTTCTTTTTACCGTTTTTATCGGTATAAGGAACTTTCTTAATTTTTAAGCCAAAAGCGATGTTATCGTAGACATCTAAATAAGGAAAAAGAGCGTAACGTTGAAAAACGGTGTTAACAGGACGTTTATATGGGGGAAGATTAGTAATATCTTGTCCATTTAAAATAATTTGCCCTTTCGTTGGCACTTCAAAGCCAGCGATAAGGCGAAGTGTCGTCGTTTTCCCGCATCCACTAGGACCAAGAAAAGTAATAAACTCACCTTTATTTATATAAAGATTAAGATCATCAACGACAGTCGTGTCTTCATAAACTTTTGTTATGTTCTTTAGTTCAATAATAACATCACGTTTTTCCATATGCTTAATCCCCTATTTCTCATAACTTAATATAAGAGAAATGGGGTAAAATATCAAATAATATTTTATAGTGAAAAGTTATTTGAAAAATATTAACTAAGAATAATAAAAAAAGAGAAGATTATACGCGGTTTTTATTTAAAAAAATAATTGCAAATTTTTTTGCGTTTTTTTCTATATTTTTTAGCACCTTTTTCCTTTTTAGATTTGTAAAAAAACGACTTTCTTGTTATAATAATAAAAACCTTTTAATAAGGAGCAAAATTATGAAAAGAAAACTAAAATACTTTGCCCTCGCATTTACTTCTTCTTTTGTAATGCTACTTGGGGGCTGTAAAGGTAATAGTTACGATAAAGTTAGTTTAACTTTTAAAGATATGTCTTTAACAGAAATGATTAAGTTAGAAACTGAAGATGATGTTAAAGAAAAGATCGAATGGGAAGAAAATTTTGTTCTCGTTTCAAGTGCGGACAAGACTTGCGCTTGTTGGGCAAGTTTTGAACAACTTGTTTTAAATCCATATATTGAAAAAACAGGTGTGCAAATTTTCTATATTGATGCCGAAAACTTAGTTAGTGGCTATTTTGGTCTTCCAATTAGTAGTTCAAAATCTAATACGCCTGTTATTGGGATTTATGAAGATGGAAAAATTAAATATAAAGAAAGTTATAGTTATAGTAACAAGATATTTAGTGACTTAGATGCGTTTACAAAGTATTTTGAAGCGCGTGTTAATCTTCCAACTGTAGAAATTATAAGTTTAGATAAGTTTAATGAATTACTAAAGACAGATAAAAAGTTTCTTATAAATTATGGCTTATCTATATGCCCAGATTGCAAAGCTTATGACCGCTTATTTTTAAAAGAGTACATTAGTAAACCTACTAAAAGAAGTATTCCTTATTACTACTTAGAAACGCTTGCCGAAGGCATGCGTATCAAAGACGGGAAATATGGAACTCTTGAAGCAACCGCTCAATGGGAAGCTTTTAAAGATAATTACGGCTTAAGCGCGGTAAAAAACACCGAAAAAGGCTATAGCCCAGGATTTGTTCCTACAATTCAACTAATTGAAGGGGACGGAACTGATCACGTTGCTAGCGAAGATATCACGCCAATCATAAAAGAAATGATGGTCTTTCAAAATGATCAGGCTACGTATACGGATGGAGTAGTGACAATTACTGACTCATATTATGATGGTGTACGGGCTACTTCTTATCTTGGAGAATACGAAAGTTTTATTGGAAATGAACTTAGTGAAGAACAATATACGTACGATGAAGTAAAAGACGAAGTAAAAATTGTTCCTCTTGCAGTTTATGAAGAACATAGTAAAATCGCTAAGATTTTCTTAGATAAATATTGGAAATAGTTTAGTTTTGAAAGATTTAAAAAGAGCCGCATTTCGCGGCTCTATTTTAATTTGAGGCTTGTTTTGCTTTCTTTTCCTTGTTTTCTTTTACTTTTATTGTGATATAGCGAATTAGAATAATTAATTCGTGGACCACAAGAGGAATTAGCGACATCGCGGCTAGACATAGCCATTCAATTGCAGTTAGTCCTTGCGTATCAAAAGCAACTGTAAGGAAAGGGATTTCCGTAACGAGAATTTGAAGGATAAAGCCAACGAGGAAGGCTAACCAAAGGAGCCATTCTTTCTTATTAAAGAGACGGAAGAAACTCTTTTTAATATTTGCCATTCCTAGCATATGGAAGAGTTGGCTTACGCCTAGAGCCGTAAACGCATACGTTTGTGCACGTACTAATTCTTGTGGATTAGCATCAAAGAAATTATTAATTTGTCCTACAGTAAACGATGTAAACCCTTCTGCTCCACCTTTAAAGGCAAAGAAAGGTACAGCTAGGAAGCAAAGGAGTGAGATAACAGCGATTAGAGTTCCATAACCTATGGTAATCGCGTATCCCCCATGCGCGAACAATGACTCATTTTTATCACGCGGTTTATCGTTCATGATATCGGGGTCTTTTTCGTCTGCACCTAGCGCAATCGCTGGGAAACTATCAGTAATTAAGTTAACCCATAAGATGTGAAGAGCAGCTAATGGTGCTGGTAGACCAACAATAATTGCTAGCATCATCACAACGACTTCGCCAAAGTTAGAGGAAAGTAAAAACCAAACGGTCTTTTTAATATTTTCGTAAATGCCGCGGCCTTCTTCGACAGCTTTTTCAATTGATACAAAGTTATCATCACTTAGTACCATATCAGCGGCACCTTTTGCAACGTCGGTTCCCGTTATTCCCATAGCAATTCCAATATCGGCGGCTTTTAACGAAGGCGCGTCATTTACGCCGTCTCCAGTCATTGCAACGATATTATCATTTGCTTTAATTGCATTTACAATTTGAACTTTATTTTCTGGTGAAACACGAGCGTAGACACGTTTTGTTTTGACAACTTCTTGACGTTCCTCATCCGTTAATAAATCAAGTTCAGCGCCTGTCATTGCTTCTTCTTCGCTACTTGCGATTCCTAGTTCACTAGCAATCGCTAGAGCAGTATCTTTATGGTCGCCTGTGATCATAACTGTAGTAATACCAGCATTTCGAAGTGTTTCAACAGCTTCTTTTGCTTCTGGACGTGGGGGGTCGACCATACCAACAATGCCAATAAAAGTAAGACCTTCTTCTTTTATTTCGCCTTGTTGGTTTTCTTTTATCGCTAGAGCAAGTAAGCGAAGGGCGCGATTAGTCATCGCGTAGGCGCCTTCATTAATTTGTTTTATATCTTCTTCTGTTATTTTTCTTACTTTTCCATTTACTTTAATATGCGTTGTATGTTGTAAGACATTATCTAGCGCACCTTTTGTAATTAGCGTAGGTACGCCATCAATTACGTTAACGGTAGACATCATTTTGCGAACACTATCAAATGGAAGTTCGTCAATTCTGGGATACGTTTTTTCTATATAGCTTTTTCTAAGTTCAAATACGTTAGCGAATTCAACTAGCGCGATTTCTGTAGGATCTCCGTATACCCCTTGATCAACGCTAGCGTCACTACATAAGCTCATATTGCGGGCTAATTCGTTTAATTCGCCGCTTTCAAAACTATATACGTCGCCAGCTTTATGATTTACATAACAACTTACGACGGTCATTTTGTTTTGTGTTAAAGTTCCGGTTTTATCGCTACAGATGACGTTAACCGCACCTAGTGTCTCAACTGACGGCAACTTTCTTACAATCGTATTTACTTTTACCATTCTTTGAACACCTAGCGATAAAACAATCGTTACGACTGCAGGTAGTCCTTCGGGGACAGCAGCGACCGCTAAACTAATTGACGTTAATAACATATCAATTGGGTCGCGTTTTTGGAAAAGGGCGACGCCAAAAAGAATGACAATTAAGACGAGCGTTACTATTCCTAATAGTTTTGATAAGTCACCAAGTCTCTTTTGTAGTGGCGTTTTTTCTTCTTTAGTGACACTTAGCATCGTAGCAATTTTTCCTAGCTCCGTATTTAAGCCAGTAGCAATTACAACGCCTTCGCCCCTACCGTACGTTACCGGCGTAGACATAAAGACAGTGTTAGAGCGGTCTCCTAGAGGGACGCTTTTTTCAAAGACAACTTTACTATTTTTTTCAACAGGTACGCTTTCCCCTGTAAGACTTGCTTCACTTACTTTTAAGTTAATTGCAGTAATTAAGCGCAAATCTGCAGGGACAGTGCGGCCTTCTTCTAAGATGACGATATCGCCGACGACCAAGTCTTCGGCTTTTATTTCTCTTAGTTTCCCATCTCTTTTTACAACAGTTGTCGGGGCACTTAGTTTTTCTAGGGCTTCAAGAGCATTTTCTGCTTTTCGCTCTTGAATTGTCCCAATAATACTATTTAGTAAGACAACGATCATAATGACGATAACGTCAATATAATCGTTAGATTTTTCAATAATTGAAATAACAAGGGAAATAATAGCTGCGGCGATTAGGATATAGATCATTGGATCATTCATTTGTGAGAAAAAGATTGCAAAAATATTCTTTTTCTTTTTCCGCGGGATTGCGTTTTTACCGTTTTTTGCAAGTCGCTTACTTGCTTCTTCTTCAGTTAATCCCGTTTTTGCGTTAGTGTTAAATTCTGTTAGGATTGTTTCAATCTTTTTTGTTTCCATATACTAGCTCCTTTTAAACAAAAAACCTTTAGCGACAATTTAAAATTTTGTCCTAAAGGTCTTGTTTCCATAATCTTCTTGGCTTACCAGCCAGAACATCGTTCGTGGTGTTGGCGGTAAGAATTAACTACTCCCCTTGAGGTTTTTGAATCTTCTTGATTCAAGAGAATTATAATAAATTCAAAAAAGTTTGTAAACGCAAAAAAATTACTAAGTAATAAAAAAGAGCCCGCGAAGGCTCTTTTGTTAGTTAAATTGGATTATTAAGCACTAATTTTTTTGCGATAACGAACTAAGAGAATTAGGCTAATGCCAAGCGTTGCTACTAAAATTGTAAAGATTAAAACGAGATTTGATGAAGTATTACTGTTATTTGTTGTTACTAGAGTAAGACCATGAGCAACATTATAGTTTCGTTCGAGTTCTTGATATTTTGCCCAAGCATTAACTTCGCTTGTGCGTTTTGTAACATCGTTATAGTCTTCCGTATTTACAAAGTCCATGATTGTAACTTGATCTAGATCTCCTTCGATATCCATAAATTCATCGCCTTGTTCATCATAAGCGCGAGGGATAAAACTTTGATTAATTAAGTTAAATGCTTCGTAGCCATTATCAAAACTTGGACTACATGATAAATAACCTTCAAGAACTTTAGCGACAAAGCCGTTATAGACTCTTTCTTCAACATAGCCTTTTTCATAAGACCAAGTGTTAGCGTCTTCATCGTAATTTATCGTTAAAAGGCTGCTATTATCGCGTGAATTAAAGTAAACTGCAGGGATTGCTTTTACGACAACAGATTCGTTATTTGTAATAGCAAAACTAACTTCTTTACCAATAAAATCATTAATTTCTACGTCGTAATAGGCAAAATGAGCGTTAGAAGCAACAAGAGCATTTACGTAACCAGTTGGGGCAAAATAGGTTTCACCGACATGAAGTAAATATTCATAGCCATCCATGTAGTGTCCGCTTCTATTAAGCCAAACACGCATTTTTGTAGTTGTAATACCTTCTTGCGTTTGAGTTTTAGTTACAACACTCCATTCACCTTCAACATAAGGATGCCAGTTGTTGGGGTCGACCCAATCAGTCTCACCATCTGGCACAAGAAATAAATTATTAGGTGCATCAAATGTCAAGTTTTGTGTTTGATATTTTTTAGTATCCCAAGAGGGCTCTCCTTCGCTATTATGGGCAACAAAAATAATTCCTTCATATTCTTTGCCTTCTACACCTTCAACTTTGTAGAGATGATCGGTATTAGGAATCGCTTCAAGGGCTTTAAATTCCTTCATAGAATCATCTTCTAAAAAGAAATACGCCGAATATGCTTTGACATCTTCGGCGCGCCAGGCTCCGCCTGGTCGAAAATAAAGTGTCGTCGTTTCCGTAATGTTTTCTGCTTTCGCAGTTAAAAAGTGATCTTTATCTTTTTTATTTAGCGAAACAAAAGCTCCACCAATTAAAAAAGTTACGACACTAGCGACGATCGCTTTTTTAAAAAGTTTTTTCATACATTGTCTCCTTGTGTATGTATATATACAAATATATTACACCTTTTAGTGTTTACTAGATATACATTTAAGCGTATTAAGTAGGTTGACTACTTCTCATATAAAAAAAGCCTCGCAGCTGCGAGGCATTTTAAATCATTAAATTTTTAGAAGCCGTCACCGATTTCTCTTACAAATGCGGCGCGCTTTTTGTGCGTTACGTAATCTAGTCGTTTCCAAAGTTCATTAGCTTCTTTGTTCGTTTCTAGTTGTGGGCCCGTTTCAGCGTATTCGATACCGTCTTCCACTGCGTGTTTTAACGCTTCAAATAAAATAACGTTAGCTAAACCAGTATTTTGTAGACTTGGTTCAACAGCGACGAGAAGCATATCAAGGTGTTTACTATTTTTTAAAGACCTTAAAAAACTAATAAAGCCAAAAGGATATAAGCGTCCTTTAATTTTCTTTAAAGCATAAATTGGAGACGGAATTGAAAGACCAAAAGCAACAAGATTATCATCTTTATCAGCGATTAAGTGGAGATAGCGAATATTAATTAGGGGTTTATATTGCTTTGCAAGGTGATACATTTGATCTTCTTTAATTGGGACATAGCCGTATAAGTCGTTATAGGCTCTGTTAACTAGAGATAAAACTTTTACGATCCAGGCTTCAAATGTCTTATTCCGTTTGTTTTTAATTTCTACGATATGAAAATCATATTTTTCTAGAACGTAATTACTAACTTTTTCCCATCTTGGGTCTACTTCTTTTGGAACTTGGATGCGATGTTCATTCCATACAGCGTCTTCCACGAACCCAAGTTTTACTAAGTGTTCGTGATAATAAGGGTATTGGTAGAAGGTTGCAAACATGTTGTGATATTCAAAGCCTTCAATAAGTAATCCTTCTTTGTCTTGATCGCTATAGCCTAGAGGTCCAACGATTTCGGTCATCCCGTTTTCTTTTCCCCAGTCAGCGACCGCGTTAAGCAAAGCTTTTGTAACTTCAATATCATCAATCATATCGATACGATTAAAGCGAACACGTTTGCGATTGTATTTTTCGTTAGCAAAATGGGAGATGATTCCACAAATCCTTCCAACAATTTCATCATCCTTATAAGCAAGGAATAATTTAAAATCACAATACTCAAAAGCAGGATTCTTTTCTTCTGTAAGATTAGCGATTTCATCTTCATAAATATAGGGCGAAAATTGCTCACTATCTTTATATAGTTCTAGCGGATAATTAATAAACTTTTTAAGCATACGCTTAGTCGTTACTTCTTTTATAGTAATCATAATTTCTCCTTAATTGTTTTCATTATATCAAACACTAGTATGTAAATACTACTTACTACCTATTATGTAAATTGTTTAATACATCGTAATTTCTGATTAACCGCGATTAAACTCTACATTTTTAAATTTAACACTACAAAAACGCCATTTTTTTAAAATTATCATTATTTTCTCTTCTTATATTACAAATATTTGCATATTTTAAAATTTAAATTTAATTATGCGACTTTGTCGACTAGTCCGTTTGCCATATCAATTTGTTCTTGGCGTTTTCTAAAGATTCTTCCTTTAGTAAATTGATAAGTTGTAAACGTAACTATAGCCGCGGTAAAGTCTGCAATCATTTCTGCAAAAAATAGACCATCGATTCCCATGAAGAGGGGAAGGATATAGGCTAAAGGAATTAATAAAATTACTTTTCTTAGGAGCGCCATAAGGAGGGCAAGTAGCGACTGACCTAGCGCCATAAAGATAGTTTGCGTTGCTAATTGAATACCAAATAGAGACATACCCATAAAGAATATTCTCATAATTCGCGGCGCCATTTCTAAAACTTGCGGATCTTGGTTAAAGATTGAGGCAATTTGTGAAGGAATACTAAGAATGATTATATAGAATACGACTGTATACGTAACTGACATTACCGCTAAGGCGCGATATGCCTGTTTTACCCTCTTGAAATTACCTGCTCCAAAGTTATAACTAATTAATGGACTTGCGCCTTGCGAGAGTCCGTAAACTGGTAGGACAATTAACTGAATTAGCGATAACATAATCGCCATAATATTTAAATAAGCAACATAATTTGCACCGCCGTAGCGAACAATTTGTGCGTTAATAATAATGTGAATTAATGCTTCTGTTGCTTGCATTGTAAATTGCGAAACACCAATTGAAAGAATTTTTAAATTAAGTTTATTTTTAAATTTAAAACCTTTAAACGTTAATTTTAATCCAGATTTTTTACTGCGTAAAAAGATAAAAATTAATAAAGCACTGCAAAATTGCGAGATAACACTAGCGATAGCAACGCCTTCAACGCCCATATTAAAGCCATGAATAAATACAGCGTCTAAAACAATATTCATGATCGCACCAACTAAAACTGTAATAGCTGCGACTATCGTAAATCCTTGGGTAGAAATATAAGCACTAAGCCCAAGGCTAATCATTACAAATATTGAACCTAAGGCGTAAATTCTTAAATATCTTAGACCATATGGTAGTAATTCTTCCGTTATTCCAAATAAAAATAGTAAATCTTTTCCAAAAATTAAAACAACAGCAGTTAAAATTACACCTGTTATTAAACACATTAAGAAGCTATGCATCATAACTTCTTGAGCTTCTTCCGGTTTCTTTTCACCAAGTTTAATGCCCGCGAGTGGCGCTCCACCAATTCCTACGAGCGAAGCAAAAGCGGAAATAATAAGAATAATAGGAAAAGTAATACCAACGCCTGCTAAAGCATCTTTTCCGACATCTTTTAAATTACCGATAAAGATTCTATCGACGATGTTATATAAAACATTAAGTATTTGACTTAATATCAAAGGGAGTCCTAACTTGAAGAGACTTTTTACAATCGGTTGGTTTTCAAATATTTCCTTTTTTTCCATAAATCAGCACTTCCTTTGTATTAAACAAAAGCATTAATAATCTTATCACAAATCTTTAATGAAAGGCCTTGTTTTAGAATGAAATGTTTTTTTAATTTTAGTATAGTTACACAAAAAGGGAATATTAACATCGTTTTTTTGCGAAAAAACATTAGCAAAACCGTACATTTTTGTGTTTAACCTTGCAAAACGGCCTTATATTTCAAAAATCGTGTTTTATTAAAACTCGGAGATATCATCCGAATGATTAAAATAAAAAAGCCCCAATAATTTTGAGGCCTAAATGTTTTTTCTTTATAAATTTATAGGAAAATTAAAATTTTTGGAGCAGACGACGGGAATCGAACCCGCGTAGTTAGCTTGGGAAGCTAAAGTTCTGCCATTGAACTACGTCTGCGCCCCTTAATTATAAAAGAATGTAAATTAATAACAATTAAAAGTTTAACGTTTTTTCTTAATTTTGCCGTCGCGACCGTGGAGAATAATTCCGCGATTTGTGTTTCCACTTAGTTCTTTTGCGTAATCAAGTGCTTCTTGTTGGGTTTTAAAGAGTTTAATTGCTACTTCACCCTTACTAAGTTTTACTTCCCACATGCCATCTTCTTTACGTTTTTTTACGTGGTACACTTGCGCACGTGTTTTTTCTTCTTTTTTTGTTTCTTTCTTTGTTGTCTCTTTCTTCGCCTTTTTCTCCTCCTATTATTATTTATATTTTAGCAAACGAAATTAATATCGTAAATTTTCCCTAAATTTTAAAAATCAAAAGTATTTAAAGGAAAATTTACTTAAAAAAAGGCACGATTTTCGTGCCTTTTTATGGTATTTTATTTTTTCTTGTTTTCGCGGTTGAAACAGAGGAACCAATCTAGACAGTACTTGTCTTCAGATTTGTCTTCCATTCTTTCTTTAGCGGTTCCGCATGATCCTGCGGTTGGGATAATTGTGTCGTCCCCTGGTTGCCAGTTTGCAGGAGTTGCTACGTTATCAGCATCAGCTTTTTGAAGTGCTTTAATGATTCTAACGAGTTCTGGGAAGTTTCTTCCTGTTGATAAAGGATAGTATAAAATCGTAC
This sequence comes from Bacilli bacterium, assembly GCA_050952805.1. GTDB lineage: Bacteria > Bacillota_I > Bacilli_A > RFN20 > CAG-826 > JAAYSA01. Next base: position 378,957 of record JBMNLM010000001.1, read on the forward strand.
GAATCTTTGCTTCTGGGTCAATAATAAACACGGCACGAACAGCTTGCGTTGTCGATTGATTTGGTTGAATCATTCCGTATTTACTTGCTACTTCCATCTTAATGTCTTCGATAAGTGGGAACTTAACTTCAACGTTTTTCATTCCGTTCCATTCAAGTTCTTGAATCTTTCTAAGCCATGCGATGTGTGCATAAAGCGAATCGACGGATAGGCCAATTAATTCAGTATTAAGAGCCTTAAATTCTTCTTGCATCGTAGCAAAGGTCATAAATTCTGTCGTACAAACTGGTGTAAAGTCTGCAGGGTGAGAGAATAAGATAACCCATTTTCCCTTATAGTCTTCTGGGAAATTAATAACTCCTTGCGTCGTTACTGCCGTAAAAGCAGGAGCGTCATCACCAATTAATGGCATTCTTGTAATTTTTTCTTCCATATTATTTCTCCTTTTCTTTTGTTTTTATTTTTATCTACCTTTAGAATAACATAACTTAGTAGTTGTAACTAACAATATGCTTTCTTACCTTAGAATTTTGCATAATTTTGTGAAATCACAGTCAAAAGCCAGCAAAATTACTTTATATTTCTCTTTTTTAGTAATTTTATTTTTTAAAAACTTAAATAAGTATAGTGAGAAATATTAAATTTATGAGTTTATAAATGCTTTATACCTTTAATAATTACTCACTTTGGTATATCATAGATTCATAACAAGGAGAAAGGTAATTATGAAAAAAGACAAAGCCGAAAAAAAGGCAAAAAAGAAAGAAAAACGAAAAGGTTTTTGGCAAGAGTTTAAGGAGTTTATAAATCGCGGTAATGCATTTATGCTTGCTGTTGGTGTCGTAATTGGTGCGGCATTCAGTGCAATTGTAAATGCGTTTGTCGATATACTTCTAAGCTTAGCAACCTGGGGTGTTCCTGGTGGCTTAAAGGGGTTAGTTACAGTCTTACCTGCTGCAAATAATGCACAAAAAGGTCTAGATCCTGCAAACGGCCTTGGACAATACTTTAAATTAAGTGAACTTCATGACTTAGCAGTCGATTATGCCGATAGAGTATATGGTAGTACTGATACAGTCATGGTCGCTCAATCAAAAACAGAAATTCTTTCAAAGTACAACCAACACGGTAATACTTTTACTTATAAAATGAGTGCCGTCATCGACTGGGGTGCACTTATTAGTGCTGTTATTAGTTTCTTAATCGTAGCAATAGTTCTCTTCTTAATTGTTAAAGCTGTTAACACAATTCAAAAGAAAAACGAAGAATTAAAAGCTCGCGCACTTGAAGAATACTACAAGAAAAACCCAGAAGAACGTCCAAAACCAGTTGAACCTGGAAAACCAGAACCAACTGAACAAGAACTTCTTAAAGAAATTGTTGGTCTTCTAAAAGAACAGCAGAAACAGTAGCTTAAGAAAACTTATAAAAGAGGTCTAAACGACCTCTTTTTATGATGTAAACATTATAAAATACGTTACTTTTGCAGTATTTAATTGAAAAATGCTGTGTTTTAATAGAAATCATAGGTTAAAAAAAGCAGACGTCTTGTCTGCTTTTTAAGTTAGAGTTTTCTTATTGTTCTTTTCTTCTTTTAATAAGATAGCCAGTAATTGCAAATGCTCCTAACGTAGCACAAACAATGATGACTCCTCTAATTAAATTATTAGTATTAAGATTGCTATGATACTGAACACCAATGGTCGCTGGGTTTCGTCCAATAAAATCACTTAGCGCGTATTTACCCACAACATAATCATAGCGGGCCATACCTTTAGCGACTACATCAGTTGAACTTGCATTTGCTGATGCGCTTTTTAATAAATTTCGTTCAGTAACCGATAGACGAATAAAGTCATTTTGTTCTAGGAAAACCCAAATGGCAAGGAGGTCATTGCGATTATTTTCTAGACCTCCATCATTACATATATCATTAGTTGCATTTAATAAATCTTGAGCAAAATCTACTGCTTTATATGTTATATCTTCTTCTACAATTGTCGGAAGAATTAATTGAATACTAGTTTTATATATACTCAGATATCCTTTAACACGTACGTGCTTTCCAACTGTTCCAAGTGCTTGTTTTAATTTTGCGTAATCCAAACCAGCGTTTTTCTTAACAAAGACTGTTAATTGCTTGCCGTTTTCATGTTTTAAAATAACAGTTGTATCTGCAGTTTCAATAAATGATCCGCTAACTGATTGAACGGTACCAATTCCCATAGTAGGACGTGATTGAATCGACGCATCATAGTCATCTGATGATGGGTTTCCATCCTCTTCACCTGTATAAAGGTATGTAGTGACGGGAGAAACACGTGTTTTTCCTACTTCTTCACTTACAACAGTAATTGTAGGTGAACTTGTATTAGATCCAACTTCATAAAGGTTATTAAAAATTGAAACTTTTCCCGTAACTAAAACATAGGTTTTATAGGGAATAAAACTAGAGACAGAACCTTGATAGTTATAAAGCATTATTGCATAGTCACCATCACCAACAAATATACCTTGGTTTTGTTCGTTATAGGCGCCAATAAATTGTCCGTAAAACTTAACATCAGCACCTGAACTCTTTGAATAAATATCACTAATTTTATCAATATTAGCTTCAGTAACAACTACTCTTATTGTCGTTGTTTTTACAATTGAGCCCTGTTTTGCCGTAACTGTGATGGTTGCGACACCTTTAGTTTTCGCAGTAACGAAACCATTTCCATTAACACTAGCAATAGTTGGTGCACTCGAACTATAAGTAATTTCTGGATAAGGATAAGCGTTATTTGGTAGATAACTTGCACGAATATTGTGTGTTTGTCCTTCTTTTAAACTTACTTCGGAAGTTGTAACGCTAACACCTGTTAAATCTACTGTTTGAGGAGTAACTACTTCGACATTAAATGAAGTCGTTTTTCCTAAGTAACTTACAGTAATAACTTGTGTTCCAAGAGTATTTAATGTCATCGGTGAAAGTGTAACAAAAGATGTGACGTCTTTACTCGTGCCGTTATCATAGTGACCTCGGACTACTAAACCAGTTTTGTCTAGTGTCCCACCTACGTAATATGTTGTTTTGTATGGAAGTTTAGTTACTTCAAGGCTTAGAAGTTGAGCAGCATTCCCTGGATAAGCCTCCATGCATGCGTTCTTAACTGATGAAGACGCACTATCTCCAAATATTTTCCATGCATATTCAGGGTGATCAACGAAAGGATTGCGGTTTTTTTGAAGAGAAGTTTCTGCAATGTCATTACGATTACCTTCCATAACATCAGGACGATCAAGTGTGTGCCATTCTAGAAGTGTGTTATACGATTCGAATACCTGCGTAATCTTAGGCATGTTTGAATATTTGTTTTGGTATGCTACCCAAACATACATTATGATTCTTGCGACATCACCTTTTACAGAATCTAAAGGTTCAAATTTTCCTCCACTTTTCTTTCCATATTCCATTCCGTTATAGTATTTGGGCGTACTTGCATAACCAAAAATATCATTTCCTCTAGTTGAATTAGTTGTGACATAAGTTGGGCGAATATGAAGTAAGTCACTTCCTGCATCAGTTTTACCCCAATAACCATTAGATAATGATTGCGGCCATACGTGCTCACGATTCCATGATTGGGCAGGGTTTTTTGCGACTGAATCACGAGTATAGAGATAAATCATCTCTGAACTTTTATTAGGATTTTCATCTGCATCTTGGAGCAAATAGGCAAGAGCGTTTGAAGATGATGATCCAGAATAAGTTGGAGTACTCGCAGGATAAATATGGTTTGTTAACGCCGTTCTTAGCGATCCATTTAATCCTTCTCCTTCAGCAGTAATTGAGTCATAGTAGTTACCGCTATAAGTATAGGGGGCAAAATTATCAAGAACTTGTGCTGCTTCTACAGGTAAAATTGCTTCGTTAGCCTTACTAACATTAACTAAAACGCCTACAAAAGGTACAGTTAATGAAAGTGCCAATAAAAAAGTGCGAAATTTTCTTTTAATTTTCATAATATTATCCTTCTTTTTTTCTCTTTCTTATTATAACAATATTTGTTTTTATTGTTAAAACAATAAAAAAGCTCTGTTAGACAGAGCTATCAAATAAAAATGGTGGATGCTGAGGGGATCGAACCCCCGACCTTCTGTACGTCAAACAGATGCTCTCCCAACTGAGCTAAACATCCAGCGCTTTTTAATCTTACCATAGAATTTTCGGTAGTCAATCACAAACGTTTTCAATTTGTTTACATTTTACTTAAAACTTAAATATAATTAATAATATTATTCACATATAATCAGCATTTATCATTTTTTGAGTAAAAGAGTTGACTTATATTTATTTATAAGTAGAATATAGACTGCAAGAGAAATCTTGCCCCTTGCTTCCCCCCCCTTGGCAAATAAAAATATAAGGAGGTGTAAATATGAGTAAATTATTACTTAAATTTGCAAGATTAGTAATGGATCAAGTTATCTACTCTAATCGAAACTAAGAAAACCTGTAGTTAGTTACTAACCACAGGGTTTTTTTTATTTTTTAATATCTTCTTTTTGTTTATAAAAGTCACACGGGGTGCTACATGAGCTACAGTTAAAGCCAGATTTACACCCTTTTTTATTTTTAGTATGTTTTTCTTTATTACTTCTATTAACAAAGAAAACGAGGCCAATTACAATAGCGATTACAAGAAAAATAAGAACATAATCGTACCAATTAAGCATATTTTCCCCTCTTTTCCGTTTTCTTTTGTCTTTTTGAAACGTAAATTAGTGAACCTATAATTAGACTAATTAGGACTAATATTGCGATAAGTCCTAACCACCAAGTAAACATAAACGCTTCAAAAAGATAGTAAACAACTAGAGTTGTTACATAAGAAAAACCAAACCACCATAAAAGTGTTATATAAAAGTCTTTACGTGTTTGTTCTGCTCTAGCGGCACTAATTGCGGCAATACATGGAATTGTAAAAAGATTAAACGTAGCAAAGCTATAGGCACCAGCGACACTTAGCGTTATTGTCTTTTCGTTTAGACCAAGCTGAGCCATTGTGGACACAACGTCTTCTTTTGCAACGAGTCCAGTAATAATTGATACAGAATACTTCCAACTTTCTACTCCGTTTGTCCAGCCACCATCTAGCGCACCTAAAGGATAAAATAAATAGCGGAATCCTTGGCCAATTGTGCCTAGTATTGACCATTGGTGGTTATAGACGTAATTTGTTGCGCCACTTTCATTTACTGTTTCTATAAAGTAAGGATAAATGTTTCCGCCTAGTTTAAATGATTTACCAACTAAAGCAGTATTAAAGGCATTATTGTAGTAAAAATCCCAGCCAAAGTTAGATAAAAACCAGATTACAACTGTAGATGCCAAAATAATCGTTCCGGCTTTTATTAAATAATGTTTTAGTTTTTCCCATAAAAGCATCATGACATTACGAGCTTTTGGAAGATGATAATTAGGTAGTTCTAAAACAAAAGGTGAGACTGAATGATTTTTTGAAAATACGTTCATAAAAAGTGCAGCGATAATTGCAACTAGGATTCCTCCAATGTAGATAGAAAAGACAAAAAAGTCGCCTGCAAAGCCGCTTAGTGAACCAATACGTGCTAAAAGTGCCCAAATAGGTGCTTTTGCACCACAAGAAAAACAAGTAATAAGGCGAATCGTTCGTTTCTTTTCTTTTTCTTCAACTAACGTTCTTGTCGCCATAATTGCAGGGACACTACAACCAAAGCCAGTAAGCATAGGAATAAGTGCGCGACCAGATAATCCTAGTTTTCTAAAGGCTCGGTCAAAGATAAAGGCAATGCGTGCCATATATCCTGAGTCTTCTAAAACAGCTAAAAATAAGAAAAGAAGCAGGATTTGCGGGATAAAGCTTAGTACTGCGGCAAGTCCTGTAAGAATTCCGTCAACTAAAAGCGAGGTATACCAAGTACCAAAAGGCATAAATGATTCAAATAAGTTAATTATTGAACCTGTTAGAAAATTCATCCAGTTTTGAAGGAAAACGCCAAGTGTTGGAACGCCTTTTAAGACATCTCCTTCAAATCCCTCCATATAACCGATACCAGTAAAAAAGTTAATTAAGCCCTTATTTGTAACTTTAAGCCCCATTTTGCCCATAAAAAAGAGGTCAGATGAGAACGTAAAGTGAAAAATAAAAAACATTATTAAAAAGAAAATCGGAAAAGCAAAAAAGCGATGAGTTAAAACACGGTCAATCTTTTCTGTCTTGTTTGGGTCTCCACTTCCTCGTCTTCTTTGACTTTTGATACAGGCTAATTCAGCTTCATCTTTTTTAACAATGACGTCTTGAAGATTACAAGAAATGTATCTATAGCGAGCATCTGCAATTAATGCTTCAAAGTCGTTTTCAAATAGTTCATCATTAAACGTCTTTTTAAATTCCTTAACAATATGAACATATTCTTTATGGTCTCTAACTTCAATTTCATCATTTTCGGCTAGTTTTATCGCGCGAAACAACGGATGAGTTATATTCTTAGTAATTAATTCTTCTTTTAATTTGTTAACTAATTTTAAAAACTCTTCATTTTCAATAACAGTTCTTCCAATTCGCCTTGTTTTTGCAGCGTTTTTAACTTCTTCCATTAATTCATCTAAGTTAGATGCTTTAAGTGCTGAAACTAAAACGACTGGTACTCCAAGTTTTTCTTCTAGAGCACAAACATTTATCGCTTCTCCGCGTTTTAATATAAGATCACTCATATTTAAAGCGATAACTAAGGGAATGTCTGTTTCTAAAAATTGTGTCGTTAAATATAAGTTTCTTTCTAAGTTAGTAGCGTCAACAACATTAACGATAACATCTGGATTATCGTTTAATAAAAATTCACGAGCGATGACTTCTTCGCTCGTGTAAGGGGAAAGTGAATAAATTCCCGGAAGGTCAACAATATTAAAAACTTGACCATTCTTTTTATAAGTGCCTTCACGTTTATCAACAGTAACACCCGGCCAGTTGCCAACTCGAGCACTTGAGCCCGTTAATGCGTTAAATAACGTCGTTTTGCCGCTATTTGGGTTACCTGCAAGAGCGACATTTATTTTCATAAGAAAACCTCGACTAAACTAGCCTCGCTTTTTCTTAGAGTTAATTCGTATCCCCTTAAGCAAATTTCAATAGGATCACCTATAGGCGCAAATCTACGTACATAAATTTCTACACCAGGCGTAATTCCCATATCAAAAAGCCTTCGTCTTAGTCTTCCTTCACCATTTACTTTTTTTACAGTACAAGTTTCACCAACTCGTAATTCATTTAATTTTTTTGTCATATTTTAGTCTTTGACTAACAGGTATTAAATATAGTGTTAGTCAACGCTAACATAATATACCGAAGTCTCATTTTTTTCAATCTTTTTTATAAGAAAATACTCAAAAGAGACCCAAGAAAATTAAAAGCCCCATTGTATGGGGCGTTTTTTTCGTCGTGGTGCCGACTATAGGACTTGAACCCACAACCTACTGATTACGATTCAGTTGCTCTACCAATTGAGCTAAGTCGGCAGTGAATACATATTACCAAATAAAATAGTGATTGTATATTAAAAAATACTCGGTTTTTATACTTAGCTATTTGTTACTATTTACGAACATAAATTTAACTTTTTAGAAAGCTAATATTTATTACTTATCTTCGTTGTTTTCCTTTTTTCTAAGTTCTTGGCTTCGTTCACTCATAAAACCCCAAATAACGCTATCTAGTAATCTTAAATTATCGATTTCTTTATATTTCTTATTTACAATTGCTAATTGTTCAAAAAAGGCATCTGTAAGTTCTTCATCTGTTAACTTTCCATAGCCTAATAAATCTTCAAAAAATACATTTATTTGCCGATCTCTTTTATAGCGATTTGAGTCGCCTGCAAGCATCATCACATAGTGAAAAGTTATCCCACTTCCTTGGCCTTTTATTTTTTGAATTTCCCTTTGAATAAAATCTTTATCTTTACAATTCATTAGGTCTTCTGTCGTGTTTATTCCGTATTTGTTAAATGTTTCAATATATTCTTTAACAGCTTGCGCTTTTAAAATGCCGTTAACTGCGGAAGTTCTTTGTCTATTTTTAAATACTTCATTAGCAAGTTCTTCTCCGCTCATATGACCATAATTATTTAGAAAATCTATGCACGTGTATTCATCATCATGAGTAATCCCCGCATGACTTTGAAATCTTTCTAATGTGTTTATAGTGCTCTTATATACCGAAGCGATTGAGAAAACGCTATCGATAACACATAAAACTAAACTATTATAGCCGTAGAAGGGGACAAGATTATCTATTGTATATTTAAAATATTTATCATCAATAATATCTAATGTTGATTTTCTTTCCATGTCTAATTCTCCTCATTAATTTGAAAATAATTTTTAACTCAAAAAAATTTTATTTAATCTATAATTATTATACATTTTATAACACTAAAAATTGTTATAAAAAGAAAAAAGCGCCATATAATAGGCGCTTTTATTCGTTGGTGCCCTCGGCCAGACTTGAACTGGCACGGTATTGCTACCTGTGGATTTTGAGTCCACCGCGTCTACCTGTTCCACCACGAGGGCGTAAAAAAAGCATAACATAATTATGCCTTTTTTAAAACTAATAATCTTATTGAAAAATCTAAATAATCTTAGTTAAATTTGCGGTTTTTCTTTTGCTTAATAATAAGACTAGAAATAAGAATTAAACCTAGAGAAGTTAGGCTAATTAGTAAAATATAAACATTTTTTCTAAGCGTTAAAACATTAGGATTTAATAAAAATACTATGCCTTCTCGCTTCATGAAATTGTCAAATTTTGCTGTTCCATATTTAGAGACAATATATTCATATCGGGCAAGCGTTTGCTCTACTTTATTTCCGCTAGGATTAGCACCGTTATTAACAAAGGAGTTTTTAGCTTCTTCGCTTAAGTTTTCATAGACTTCTTTTAAGATAGCCCAAGATTTATTGTCTTTAAAAGTAGGTTCACTAGCGCCTGTAGCATCGCAGTCTAAATAATAAAGAAACACGCGAGCATATGCATTAACAGCAAAATTGTGATTACTTACAAAATTAACTTTGTATGTGCTTATTTCTTCTATACTTGTAGCAGCAAATACATCAAGACTACTTGAGGCACTAAAAGTATAGTTAACGCCATCGAGAAGATAGCTTATACAGCCATTAACTCCGTCATACATCCAGGAAATGCCAGGTAAAGTAGGTGAATATGCAAAATTAACACTAGCGCCAACTCTATCTACATAGAGATAATTTTTAACGCCATCTTTAAGAAAATAGATATTTTGACCATCGCCGTTTTTCTCAAAGTAGACGTTTTTACCTTCCTCATGAAAAAGTGTTGTTGAACCATTGGTTCCTTCTAATTCGCCGTTAAAATAGTGCGTTTTCTCGCTTTCTTCATTTAGAAAATACATGTTGTAGGGTATTCCATTAATGTAGGGGGAATTACTAACAAGTAAATCTTCATCATTGACAGGAGGAAGACTTACTAAAATGATGATTGATTTTTCATTACCTAGTGCGTCGTTAACAATTAACTCTGCAATTCCTTCATTTTCAATTTGAACATTAATATTTGCATTTCCTGTATTTAAACCTTCAACGCTTACGGTAAAGACGCTTTCATCAGTGCTTTCAACGTTTGTTATCGCTGAATTTTGTGAAGTAGCAGTAACTAGATAAGGATCGTCTCCAATAAATAATTCGACATCTTCTGAACTTAAAGTAAGTGATTCTTCACCAATATCAAGAAGATTATAAATATCAAGGCGACCATTACCAAACTTTGTATAATTATCTAAATCAACTGCTGAATCATATAATGCCTGTTCAAATTCATCTGGAGTTCCATTAGGATACTTTTCTTTCCAAAGAGCGGCTGCGCCAGCGACAATTGGCGAGGCAAATGATGTTCCTTGCGTTCTTGCATAACCAAAAGATGGGTAGTTACTTGAATCATTATCAAGTTCATCTTCTGCTAAGCCAGGAGCGTACACATAACCAGGCGCCATAATATCGACATTATGATTTGTGTTGTTTGAGTCACTACTTTTATTAATGTTAGAAAACCAGGCTCGATCTTTGTTTGAATTCCTGTTTAAAGCGCCAACACCAATAACGCCACTATTGCACGCTGGGTAAGATTTTGCGCTTGTATTTTCGTTTCCTGCTGCAGCGACAACAATGGAACCACTTTCACGTGCATAATTAATGCTACTACTTAAAAAAGACGCGACTCCAGGAAATGAATCATCAGCAGTATGTGGGTCATTAGCATCATACGCGCCTAAAGACATATTAATAACATCGGCGCCTTGATCAGCGGCATATTTAATCGCGTGATATAAAGAATTAAAATTCATATCAACTTTAATAGCAAGAATCTTGGCCTTTGGGGCAATACCAACAGTACCAAAAGTGTTTAGACTTGCAGCTGCAGTACCTGCAACATTAGATCCGTGTGAGTCCCATCCATAATCCTCACCAATATAATCATGATCTAAAACTGACCAATTGTTATATGCGTTAGTTGCCTGAACTTTGTTAATACTAGATACGTATTCATAGTATCTTGATGCATTACTAAAGACACTCTCTCCGTTTTCATCAATAAAATCTTCGTGTTCATATGTAAATCCAGAGTCAATAACGGCAATGAGTGTATCTTCGCCTTGATAGTAATCCCAAACTGATTCAATATCACCTACATTACTAAGTGAATACGTTAGTTGAGTTCCGTAATGAGTATCAGTTGGAGTAACTAAAGGTTTTACAAAAGCGTTAGAAAATCGTTCATCACCATATCCTACAAAAACGGGTCCTTTTTCAAAAAGAGCTTGTTTTTGCAAACTATCGCCAGTATTAAAGCTAGTTGAAAATGTCGCAACTAAGAAACTTGTTAATAAAAAAAGTTTCCTTGCCTTAGTGTTTTTAAACTTACGAAATTTCATACGTTGTACCTTCTTCTATTTAAGATTATTCCTTCGTTTGTTTTATAAAACTAGCGAGAAACTTTATGGCGCGCTCGAAACGATTCGAACGTTCGACCCCTACCTTCGGAGGGTAGTGCTCTATCCACCTGAGCTACGAGCGCACTTACCTATATTAAGAGTAATAGAGTATTTTGTAAACAAAATACTTTATAAATTTATCTATAAGAGTGGAATAAATATGCGGAATATTTGTCCCCAAAATCTACTCCATTTCGAGAACTTTTTATATGTTTCTAAGTCAATTAATTGACTTTCTTTGTAAGCCTTAAGTAAGTCTTCCTTTATATCGAGAGCGATATCTTTATTTATTCCTAAAACGCCATTTTCAAAACTTAAGAAAAAGGAGCGATAGTCAAGATTTGTTGATCCAACTGTAAAAACGATATCATCACTTACAAATAATTTTGAGTGGTTGAATCCTTTTGTGTATTCATAGATTTTTATTCCTGCATTAATAAGTTGTTTGTAGTAAGTTCTCGCAACTAAAAAGGGAATTTTCTTGTCTGGAATACCTGGCATTAAAAGTCGTACATCGACACCACGCCTACTTGCATACACAAGAGCATTAGTAAATTCTCTAGTTAAAACAAGATAAGGAGAACAAATATACACGTATTTTGTAGCCTTATTTATGATTTCTAGGTAAATGTTATAACTAATAATATCTTTTAAAAATGGTGAATCACCATAAGGTATTACAAAAGAATCTTCTAAATAGTTTTCGTTTTCTTCTCGAAGATATTTTGTGCAGTCAAAGTCTTCTTTTTCTCTTAGATTCCACATCGTAAAGAACATGAGTGTGATTGCGTTTACCGCTTCTCCTTCAACACGAAGGACAGCGTCTTTCCAATAACCGAAACGTTCTTCTTCGTTTATATATTCATCGGCAAGATTAATGCCACCAACAAAAGCAACTTTACCATCAACGACAATTGATTTACGGTGATTACGATAGTTTTCTCGGTGTGGCGAAGAACTTTTCGTAGGAGAAAAAACACGCGCTTCTATGCCAACTTTTTTAAGTCGTCTTGGAAGATTTCTTGGAACGTTAAACATTTCGTTTAAGCCGTCATAAAGAAACCTTACTTCTACGCCTTGTTCAGCTTTTTCAACTAATATATCAATGACTTTTTTCCAAAAAATACCATCTTTAATAATAAAAAATTCAATATTAATAAATTTTTCGGCGCTTCTTAAACTACTTAAAATATCATCTAAAGACGCTTCACCAGAAGGATAATACTCTAAGGCTTCAGGTCGATAAGTCGGAAACTCATGAATGTTTTGTAAGTAAGAGGCTACACCTTTATAGCGACTATCAATTTTACCTAACTCTTCAAGATTATCATCCTTATTTTCTAAATAACCGTGCATTTTCTCGGTATTTCGTAAATAATGCTTCTTTAATAGGCGCGGATAATAGTCAAGTTGAACGAATAAATAAATTAAAGTCCCAATTACAGGAATGATAACAATTGTTACAATCCAGGCAATTTTATATGTCTGTTCTTGATTTTTAAATAGGATAACAATAATAAGAAGCAAACTTATAATATAAGTTATTAAAAAGTAAGTGTAAAAATAGCGTGCCATGTAATAAAGGGCAAAACCAAGAAGGACGACTTGTGCTAAAAAGGCAAGAATAATTAACGTTGTACGCGAAAATAACTTAGCAACTTTATGTCTTTTCTTTTTATGATATGGAACGTGTTTTTTTGCCATTACTTTCTTTACACTTTCTACTACTAAATTTTACTCTTTTAAAAGAAAATCGCCAATTTCGTTATATAAATTCATATCATTAAGTGCATCTAAATATGTGTTATCAACAATTTTTACTTTGCCAGGATACCTTACTTCATGCATCTTATTAATCATTTGTGTAAATTCTTCTTCATTTCTAAAATCAACACATTGATGCGCGATATGACGGTTTCCTTCTGCAATTCGCTCTAAATAGCGTTTATATAAAATGATTGGCTCACCAACAAAAACAAGCGAAACAATTTCGCCGTTATACTTTCTAGCTAGTTCTTCTATTTCATCTAGTTCATATTGACGAAAATTACTTTCTACGACAAGCGGCGTTTTTGTGTCTAATGCCTGAAAAACAAAATAAGCAATAAGCTGAAACGAGCCTTTGCTTAATTCATAATTTTCCTTACGATTTTTAAAGCCAAATTGATCAGCTAAAATTTCTTTTAGACGATCTTTTGTAATACACATTAAATTGTGTTCACGCGAAAATTTCCTTGCAAAAGTCGACTTTCCGCTTGCAATATCGCCACCAATTAAAATTAAACGTGTTTTTCTATTACTTTGCATAATTGAATTTTATCACAAATGTGATAACCCTTATGAAATTACACTTTTTTATAAAACGTAAATTATTTTTGTCCTTCTTTTAAATCTTCCTTAATTTGTGTCGTTGAGATTTCTGGTGTTCTAGGAAGATAGACAACTTCGCAATAAGGTTTAAGGAAATCAAATTTTCCTTTCCAATCATCACCAATTACAAAGACATCAACGTGATATTCCTTAATATCATTTATTTTTTGATCCCAACTTTTTTCTGGGATTACTAAATCAACATACCTTACTGCCTCAACCATCATCTTGCGCTTTTCATAGTTAAAATGACACTTCTTGTTCTTTTGTTCTAAATTAAATTCATCAGTAGAAAGCGCAACGATTAAATAGTCACCGTATTCTTTTGCTCTTCTAAGTAAATTAATGTGACCATAGTGAAGTAGGTCAAATGTTCCATAAGTTATAACTTTTTTCATTTTCGTACCTTCTTTTTGTCTTGTTATTATTATACGAAATTTACCCTTTATAATCTAGATACATAACTCTAAGACAAAAAGAAAACCCTAGCATAAGCTAGGGTCAAGGGGGATAATTTTATTTTTACCACAAGGTAGGAACACCATCAACGTAGTGCCAGTAGCCATTACGTGGTGTTTCACTATAGTAGTAAACTGCAGCGTTATTAGCTTGTTTTGTCCAGTTATGGGCAAATCCATCTGGAGCAGATTCGTGTTCGATAAATATCGTTTTTAGGCCTTGGTTGCGTTGGAAGACTTTATCGGTAATTGTAACAACACTACGAGGGATAATTAGTGTTTCTAGGCTTAAGCAACCGGTAAATGTTCCTTCGGCTATAAAGGTCATGCCATTTGATAAACTAATTTCTTTTAGGTTAGTACATTCATTAAATGCATATGCTCCTAAAGAAGTAACGCTATCAGGAATCGTAATTTCAGTTAATGAACTACATCCGCTAAAGGCGTTATCACCAATTGTTTCAATGCCTTCGGCAAGGTGTATCTCAGTTAAGGTAGTTAAGCCACTAAATGCACCATCTTCAATCGTTTTTAATGAACCTGGGACACTAAGTTTTGTAATTTTCGAACCTCTTAAGACATCACTACCAATGTTAGTAATTGGAATACCGTTAAATGATTCTGGGATATTTAGTTCTGTTACTGAGCCGTCAAAGCCTGTAATGTGATATTCATCGCCGACTAGCGTTAAAGAAAGTCCGTTTAATAAACTAGCGTTAGGTTGAACAGGTGTTAGATCTGGTGCTGGAGTACATCCGCCATCAGCATCATTAAACATAATCGATAACGTTTGAAAGGAGACTTCTTTGTCTTTAGAGTCTAATTGTAACGAGAAAAATGAAGGTAGCTCATTATTAAAGGTATGCGTGTACGTAGAAGTATTGCTTGAAAAACTAATAATTTCGTGTCTTACAAAGGCGTTATCTCGCCAAGACCAGCGAAGCGAGAAATCAACGATACTATCACTAGGTATTTGAATATCACGAATGTGAAGGGATCGCATTGAACCAATGATGATTTCAGAGTTTCGCAATTCTGAAGTCTTATCTTCAAGAGAATACATATAGAAACGATTGCTATCCATACGCATACTTGTATAAGTAAACGTTCTTTCACTTCCATCAACGGTGTAGACGGTTTTTGTTCCGTCACTATAGTTTGTGGAAGGTCCAAACGTACTACTCGCGACTATAGAAATTTCATGACTTGGAACGTCTGCAAAACCTAAGAATGAGGAGTCTTTTGTTGCAATCGCAAAATAGCCCAATACGGATGCACCGATTGCGCTTGATATTGCTAACGTTACAAGTCTCTTTTTCGCTTTCATTTTTTTCACCTATAAGCACGATTTTCCGCACTTATGTACTAATCTACACTTTTTTTATAGGCCTTGTCAAGCAATATGTTTTGAGATTAAAAAATAATCATGCTTTCGGCTCTTTTTAAGCATTTTGTAAGGCGGAAAAACAAAAGAAAAAAACCTAGCACGAGCTAGGGTTATTATTTGAGTAAAAATTAGTTATTACCACAAGGTGGGAACGCCATTAACATAGTGCCGATATCCTGCACGTTGCGTTTCACTATAGTAGTAAACTGCAGCATTATTAGCTTGTTTATACCAGTTGTTATTAAAGCCTGCTGGTGGTGTTTCATGTTCAATATAAATTGTATTCAGACTATGAACTTTTTGGAAAACCTTAGCGTCTATTGTCGTAACGCTACGAGGAATAATAATACTTTCAAGGCTTTCACAAGCGAAGAATGTTCCTTCTTCAACTGAAGTTTGACTATTAGATAATTCTATTGTTTCAAGACTTGAGCAACCATTAAACGCGTTTGCACCTAAGTGCGTAACTGTATCAGGAATTGAAATTTCCGTTAGTGAATCACAACCCATAAAGGCATTATCACCAATTGTTTCAATACCTTCAGCAAGTTCAATTTCCGTCAAATTTCTCATGTTGCTAAGTGCGCCATCACCAATTGACGTTACAGAACCTGGAATACTAATTTTTGTTAAGTTTGATCCATTGAATACATTTGCGCTAATGCTCGTAAGCGGTACTCCGTTAAATGATTCAGGAATTTCTAATTCTGTTATTGAATTATCAAATCCCGTAATACGATATTCGCCATCAACGAGTTCTAATGCTAATCCGTTTATATAAGCACTCGGTTCAACAGGAGTTAAGTCTTGTGCAAGATTACATCCGCCATCATCGTCATAAAACATAACCGTTAAGGTTTCAAAAGAAATTTCTTCATCTTTTGTGTTTACTTGAAACGAAAAGAATGAAGGTAATTCGTTAGAGAAATTGTGCATATATGAAGTAGTGCTACTTGAAAAAGTTATTGCTTCTTCTTTTACAAAGGCATTATCTCTCCAAGACCAACGTAGAGTAACATCAACATTATTACTGCTTGGAACTTGAATATTACTTATCGTTAAATAGCGCATTGAGCCGATAATAATACCTGAGTTACGAAGTTCTGACGTTTTTTCAGAAGTTGAATACATATAAAAGCGATTGCTTTCGACACGCATATTCGTATAAGTAAACGATCTTGTACTTCCTTCAACCGTATAGAAAGTTGCGGTTCCATCTCCGTAAGCTGATGGGAATGCATCAAGACTTTCTTGTGGGAGTAAGGAAATTTCGTGATTAGTAACGTCAGCAAAGCCTAAAAAAGAACCATCTTTTGTCGCAATCGCAAAATAGCCCAATACGGATGCTCCGAATGCGCTAGAAACTGCTAATGTTAATAATCTTTTCTTTGCTTTCATATTAATGTTTACTTCTTTGTGCGCCCTCTGGCGCTTACACATACGATACTCCTATTTTATTTTTAAGTCAAGAAAAATTTCTCGATATAATAAAAGCCCACATATGTTCGTAGTAATTTGATTCGTTTATCATTCCGTTTAAATCTAAAAAAGTGCAAAAAGTTACGTTTTATACACAGTAATTTTTCTTTCTTAAAAAATTAAAAAAGCACGCGAACGTGCTTATTTTATAAGTGGTGCAGCCCTCGAGACTCGAACTCGAAACCGATGGGGACTAGCTTCTGAAACTAGCGCGTATACCAGTTCCGCCAGGGCTGCTAATCAGTCTTAGTGTAATACTCAACATTAGCACGCATTTTCTCTTCGTATTCTTTAAAAAGTGCAGTGCCTCTAAATGTTGAATTAGTATTAAAACTTGTGCTTACACTACGATAATTATTGTAATAAAGATCATACATTTCTTTAAATTTAGCGTACATAAAGAAGCCATCATTTAAAATCGTTTTAATGTCTTCAATGTATTGACTTTGATACTCAGTAATTAAATTAATTTTGTTTTGATATGGGCTATTATCGCGAGGAGAAATTATCGTCGCCCAGAAAAGACGATTACGTTGCCAACTTTTACCATTTCCTTGAAGTTTTGAATGATCTAGAGCTATTTTTGTCATTTCTAGTCCACCGTTACCGTCATACCCTACACCTAGCGACCAGTCGTTATCATACGTTATAAATCCTGCTAGATTTGTCTTGCTATTAAAGAACGTGTAATAGTTATTGGCATTATTTCGCATATCATCTTGGTTACCAACAAGATAGGCAACGGCGCTGTAGCGCAAGAAATAATCGACATCAACTTTAGAATCGACTAGTTCTTTTGTTTGACTAACATCTTTTCCTTCAAGACTCTTTAACATTTTCAATAAGTTAACTAAATCTTCGTGTGTTGTTTCGTCTTCATTCGTTTTAATATCATACGATGGTTCATATTTTTGTGATTTATCTTCTTCGCCGATTTTTCCTCGCGTTTTAACGGTTCCATCTTCATTAAAGAAGTCACCGTTATCGATATCCATGTCAGCTTGGCCAGTATCACTCCATGTGCACTTGTATAAGTCGCCATTAGCTTCTTTTTTCGGTAAATATCTTCTTAAAAGCGTTTTGTCGATTACTTCATAAATCGTATATACGCCCATACTATAAATTGTGCTTGAGTTACTAATCTTAAGGTCGCATAAGGTGATATTTGACGTTATTAGACCGTATTTTTGGTAGAGATTAGCGATAAATGGTTGGTTAGTTAAACTTGGGTCGTTCGTGCGATTCCATTTAAAGTCGACTTTTTTCATGTCTAAGAAACGACGATCATCGCGTTCAACATAAGCTGGATCATCTTTTGTCCAATCTTTTTGAAGGCCGTAAGGGGCATAGACATCTTTTGTCCACTTTTCAGTAAACGATAATTTAAAGTGAAAGGGACCATAAATATTTCCGTCATTTGAGAAATCCTCGCGAGATGTATTCCCTTTTTGCCGCATTCCAACTTCTTCATAAAAGTATTCTTTACCATCAACGTTAAAAGTTACATTAACAGGGAAATATAAGTCTTCTCTTGTTCCGCCTTTATCACCACATTCATCAATTAGTTTAATTATTTCATTTGAGGCTTTAATGTTTACATTAATTTTTGTTTTTGGATGCCAAAATTTTAAGTACTCCTCACTTGCAGGGATGTGAGCGTCTTCAGGATAAGTAAAGTCGTTAAAAGTATTAACGACTGGGTTATCAACGTCTTCACTTCCTTCGCTTGGTACTTCGCTAGTTGTTTCGCTAATTTGTTCGCTATCACTAGGAATGTCATCTTCGCTAGGTTTAGGAGAATTACATCCAGTTAAAAGTAGCGATACTAGAAGTAAAATAAGTCGGTTTTGTCTAAGTTTCATAAAATTGGCCTCCATTTTGCAGTGTTTTTAATTATTTTTTAAAATATACAGCGTTATCATAAGCGCCATTTGCGGCGAGTAAATTTGTTGGATTAGCAAGATTTTCTGGTCCATCAGCGTAGAAAAATCGCGTTTGTTCTAAGCTTGCACTCATAAATAGTGAACTAGTAAATCCACCAAAATCAACATTTTTATAAAGCCAAAGGAAGAGTTCCGCTGGTGTTCTTCTTGGTAGTGTTTCTACTTTTACTTCCGCTAGATAGTACTGAAATTCTTTAATCGGCATGCATGATGGGTGCGGTTTAAAGTAAAAGACTGCACCGTTTTCATCTGGAGTTAGGCGGCGTGAACGATAACTAAGTTTTGCGTCCTTATAACTTTCTTTTTGTTTGTTAACAACTTTGCCGTTAAACTCGCCAAATCCGGCTTCGATTACTGCAAAAGCCTTGTTATTTTCGTTATATAAAGTAATTTCTTTTGTCTTTGAATCATATTTTGCTTCAAATTCAAAAGAACGTACGACATTGTAATATTCAATCGTTTGATCAATATAAGATTTATTAAACTCCAGTTGTTGTTCGCCAATTGTTATATCATTTGTTTTAAAGTCACGAGTTCCTGTAATAACAACTGGTTGCTTAGAAGGTTCAATAAATTTACTTTCAAAGTAGGCGATTGCTTCATCTAATGTTTTTAAATTATTGTCATTATCGTAGTAGTATTCACCAGTTTCTTCGTTATATGAATAAGCAAGCGCACCTGCCATAAACGATTTACGTGCGAAAGTTTGGAGTTCTTCACTCATTGCAAAGAAGATTTCTCCTGGTTGAACTTTACCAATGCTATCAAGCATTTTAGTGCGGTCAGCTTTTACACTACTTGCATCGTTTTCTAAAAGTTCTGGGAATTGCATTAAATGATTAACGTTAGGATAATTTGCATCAAGCATAAAAGCAAGACGGTCTAAACCTCTAGCCGTTCCTTCTAACTTATAATTTTCATTAAGTTCAGTTCCAGGTTGAACAAAATTAATGTAAAAGTCGTTAACTGCACGATTTTCTTCGTTTTCGTATTCACCCAAAACTTCTTCAAAATAGGATTTTTGTGCACTATAAATGTCGTTATCAAGTCTATCTTTATAAAAACTATACGTACCGGTTCCATCACTTAATAAAGTAACGTTTAAATCCGCGAAGTTAACACCACTTTGAACCATGATGTCTAAAATTAGACTAACTGTTAGGTCGTTAATATAGAGATGGAATTTGGCTTCGCTATCGGCCGCGATAATTTCCCTTACTTTTTCACGCATTGCTAAATATTCGTATTTACTAACGCGATTATCAAGTGTTTGACCTGGTAGAAATTCAAAATTTGGGAAATTATCTTTTGTGTATTGAACGCTAAAAGTATTACCACGTTCAAACCAAAAGTACGTATTTTCTGCGTTTGCGGTGTACGCAATTAGCGAACCATAAAGAACAGGCATCGTTCCAGTAAGGACAAAAAAGACGTAATCGTGATCGTCATATTCGGGAATTACATAATCAAATGGCGGTTGTTCTTCTTTGTTCTTCTTTGAAACGACTTGATGTGTTCTCATATCATAAAGTTCGTTTTGGAAAATAACGTAAGGGCTATCTTCGCCATTAACGTAAGTTTCACTTGTTACCGTCTCCTTATTACAGCCACTTAACGTAAGAAGGCCAATAAGAAGGGGAATAAATTTTTTGAGTTTCATTTTTCTAACCTCTTAATAGATTAATAACATAACTATTATATAGTAAAAATCTAAAACTAAATAAAAAGCGTGCATTTTGCACGCTTTAATAGCTTATTGGTGGAGCTGACGAGGATCGAACTCGCTACCTCCTCCATGCCATGGAGGCGCTCTCCCAGGTGAGCTACAGCCCCAATAACGCTCAATAATTCTAAGTTATGTTATCAAACTTGTCAATATAATTAAGAGTTATTTTAGATTGATATTTATCTAATTTTGTTATTTATTCTTGAGCGTTTTCGCTAGTTTCTACTTCTTTAAAGGCTTTTCCAAAAGGGAGAGTTAAAAGTAGACCGATGTAGTTACCTGCTAATAAGAGTAAGAGATGAAGGATACCTTTTCCAGTAAATAGTTTATGGGAAAGGGAAATATACATTAATTCACTAATATAGGGGGAGCTTCCCATAGCGACATAAGCAAAGGCAATTACAAACGTAATTAAATAGTGATGACTCTTCTTCTTTGTTCCTTTAATTGCTAGTTTCATAATGCCAATACATAAGCCTGTAACGATCGCTAAACCAATAACGCTAAGAGGATGAGCGCTCATTTTTTCCTCTATTAAATAATCGACTGTGTTCCCGTATTTATTTCCATAAATTGAGAAGCGAATTAAGTTTCCTAGTAATCCAATCGTTAAAAGACTTACAAAAAAGCCAATTAAGACGTCGACGATATGCTCGCTTACTTTACCTTCAACGTGGACTGATTCAGTCATAAAGAAATAATTATAAATAAAGACTCCAATTCCGTAAATTAAGCCATATACAAGAGCACCAATTAAATAATTATAGTAGTGATAGGCAATGACGTTACCTAGCGCGGCCATTGCAACAATTATTCCATTTACTATGCTTCCTGATATTACTTTTAAAACTCTTTTTTTACGCATTTTAATTTTCCCCTTTTTATTACTTTTAACCGCTTTTGAGTATAGCATAATTACACTATTTTTTATATATCACTTGTGTGTAAATTTTCTCGTGTTTTTATCATACTTTAATCTATTGATTAAGAAACAACGTTATGGTATATTCGTAGGGAATCTCCGAATCTATAAATTTGAGTGGGGGACCCAAATTAACTTGGGGTGAATTAACTAGAGTTAAGAGGACACTTACTGTCCTTAACCCGTCAGCTAACCTCATAGGAGTTATTAAGGCCTTAATATTTATAGATTTGGAGGAAAGTGTATGGAATTAATTTTCAAAGTAGCGGTCGTCTTAATCGTTGGTTTTATTGGTGGTCGACTTGCTAGATTACTTAAATTGCCTGATGTGTCAGGCTATTTAATTATGGGTCTATTTCTTGGACCATCTTTATCGATCATATTTCGCGGTTACGAAGGGTTTATAACGTCTGATGATCAACATACGTTAAAGTTTATTAGCGAAATGGCTCTTGCCTTTATTGCCTTTTCAATAGGGAGCGAATTTAACTTTAAACAAGTTAAGAAAATGGGCAAGCAAATTAACATCATTACGATATTTGAGGTGCTTTTTGCAATACTTGGCGTGTTTATTATCTTATTTTTTATTCCAAAACCAGGGCCAATTATGCCAGATGGTTATGACCCGTTTACAAAAGAAAACATCGCTTTTGGTCTTGTTTTAGGGTCAATGAGTGCTGCGACGGCGCCGGCGGCAACGCTAATGGTAATTCGTCAATACCGTGCCTATGGGCCTGTTACTAAGTCACTTCTTCCTGTCACTGCCTTAGATGATATTTACGGTATCGTTGCCTTTGGTTTTGCTTTTTCTATAGCACAAATCCTAACTTCAACGAGTGATATTCCTATTGCACTAATGATTGCAAAACCATTTATTGAAGTAATCGGGTCGGTGCTTATTGGTATGATCCTTGGCTACGTTTTATCTAAACTCGCTAACGTGATGGAGAAATCGCGCGATGACTTACAAGTTCTTTCAATCGCCACGATTCTTCTTTCAATTGGCATTATCTATTTATTAAATAAATGGTTGAGTCAGTACGCCATCGCGCTTTCTTCCCTGCTTAGTAGTATTACATTAGGAACAATGATTGCGAATCTCGTGAAGAAACCACATAACACATTTTCTAGTGTTAACGATTTTACAACGCCGTTTTATGTTCTTTTCTTTACTCTAGCAGGAGCATCACTTGACCTAAGAATTTTAGGACAAAGTGCTTTAATTGCAATTCTTGCAGTTAGCTACATTTTAGCTAGAGGCTTTGGTAAGTATTTAGGCGCTAGAACAGGGGCAACGATTGCAAAATCAGAAAAAACTGTGCAAAAATACCTTGGTTTAGCTTTGCTACCCCAAGGTGGGGTATCCCTAGGCCTTCTCGTTATGGTTCAAGCACAGATGCCGGAGTTTTATCCGCTAATTTCTACAATAATTATGTTAAGTATCTTGTTTTATGAAACGAGTGGGCCAATTTTTGCTAAAATTGCTATTAGTAAAGCAGGAGAAATTAATGGCCTTGATAAACTTGAATTACTTTCAAGTATTGAAGGCATTGAAGCAGTTGAGGAGGTATAATTATGCAAATTCTATTTATTGTTTTAAATGATTTATCACACTTACAAGAAATTTTAGAAATTTTTATTGAGCAAAAAGTTCGGGGAGCTACAATCCTTGATAGCGAAGGAATGGCAAAAGCCGTTTTAGAATCGCAAGGTTTAAACTTTTTGTTAGATGGACCTTTTGCAAAAACTCTACCTGAAAAAGTTAATGGTTCAAAAACCATCTTTACTGTTATTCCTGAAGATGAAAAAGTTGGTGAGGTAGTCGAGGCTATTCAAAGTGCGCTAACTGATACTGATGAAAAAGTCATTGGTTTTATGTTTACGCTTCCAGTTTCTGGTATTTATCCTTTAAAACCAAAAAAGACAAAATAAGTTTTAACTATTAATCCTCCTCTTACTTGTTCTTCTTGCTTTCACTTGAAAAGTCATATTATTATCGGCTCAGATTGATTATTTTATTTATGATAATCAGTCAAAATAATATCTTATTTTAGAGCGGTTTAGAAAACAAAACAGTTGCAAAACCGGCATCAAAGTTAGAAAATATGGCTATGGTGCATTAGCTCAGTTGGATAGAGCATTCGCCTCCTAAGCGGAAGGTCCCCTGTTCGAGTCAGGGATGCATCGCCATTAAGAAAACGAGAAAATTTCTCGTTTTTTTTTAATAAAAATGGTCGGAACGATGAGATTTGAACTCACGACCTTCTGGTCCCGAACCAGACGCACTACCAAGCTGTGCTACGTCCCGACAATATACTATTTGTAATTATAAATAAGTATTAAAAGAAATCAAATAAATTAAGTTGGTTGGTTTCTGGTAATCCTTTTAACACGCCAAGTTCACGCATTCTGTCAATATTTTGTGAATTAAGTTTTGTTCGTTCAACTAAGTCTTGGACACTCGTAAACGGTCCGTCTTTTCTTGCTTCTATAACTGTTACAGCGGTATTTTCTCCTAGCCCATCAATTGTAATAAAGGGTGGGATCAATTTGCCGTTTTCTTTATCGACAATAAAGTTAAGTGCATCACTTTTATAAAGGTCAATATTTTCAAAAGAATAGCCGCGATCTAGCATTTCAAGTGCAATTTGCAAGGTTCTTTTAACATCTTCTTCTTTTTGGTCAGCCTTATCTCGTAATATTTTTTGTGATTCTTCTAGTCTTTTTCTAATTGCTTTAGTGCCACTAATCATTGCTTGAATATCGTATTGCTTTGAGCGAACGCTAAAGAAAGTCGCGTAATATTCTAGAGGATAATAAAGTTTAAAGTAGGCAACACGAAACGCCATCATGACGTAGGCTGTAGCGTGCGCTCTTGGGAACAAGTATTTAATCATATTGAAACTATCAATATAGTAATTTGGAACACCTTTTTGCCTTAATAAACTTAAATATTGATTTTGAACGCCTCTTCCTTTTCTTACGCTTTCCATAATATTAAAGGCAATACTAGGTTCAACTTCTTTTTCGATTAGATATGTCATGATGTCATCACGACATCCAATAACACCGTCTAGATTTGTTTTTCCAGTCTTAATAAGTTTTTCAGCGTTATTTGCCCAGACATCAGTACCGTGACTTAGTCCTGAAATAATAATTAACTCATTAAATGACTTCGGTCTTGTGTCTTTTAGTAACCTTCTTACAAACGATGTTCCAAATTCAGGAATACCTAATGCACCAGTTTCTTCTTCTAAATAGTTTTTACTTAGTTTTAATTCTTTTACAGATGAAAATAGTGATAATACTTTTTTATCTCCTAAAGGAATATCGT
The DNA here is from genome assembly GCA_050952805.1 of Bacilli bacterium. Taxonomy (GTDB): domain Bacteria; phylum Bacillota_I; class Bacilli_A; order RFN20; family CAG-826; genus JAAYSA01. The sequence goes on from JBMNLM010000001.1 coordinate 403,628, forward strand.
TAATGTCAACGCCCGTTAATTCGCTCATCATTTTTAAAGCAAGCGGATCAACGTGACCAAGAAGGTCAAACTTTAAAATGTTGTCATGAATTGCATGATAATCAAGGTGTGTTGTTTTCCATGTTGCATCGATATCATTTGCAGGATATTGAACAGGAGTGAAATCATGAATATCAAAATTTTCCGGCACGATAATGATTCCGCCAGGGTGTTGACCTGTTGTTCTTTTAACTTCATTTATTCCGCTTGCAACATAGTCAATTTGTGCTTTAGGTAAGGTTGATAAATCATATTTTGCTCGTTCATAAAAGCCAAGAGCAAATCCGTATGCCGTTCTTTCTTTAATTGTATCAATAGTTCCAGCACGGAAAACTTTATCTTCTCCAAGAAGTTCACGCGTATATTCGTGAGCGCGAGCTTGATAGTCACCGGGGAAGTTTAAGTCAATATCAGGAACTTTATCGGCTTTAAAACCTAGGAACGTTTCAAAAGGAATATTTTGCCCGTCACTAATCAAAGGTGTATCGCACAGTGGACACTTCTTAGGAGGTAGGTCAAAACCACTTTTATAGTCTCCTTCTGGTTCAAAGTCTGTATATTTACAATTTGGACAACGATAGTGCGGTTTAAGAGGGTTAACTTCGGTAATTCCTGCCATAGTCGCGACAAAACTAGATCCAACTGAACCTCTAGAACCTACGACATAACCATCATCGTTTGCCTTTTTAACAATTTTATATGACAAATAGTAAATAACGGCGTAGCCATTTGAAATAATCCCTTCAAGTTCGCGATCTAATCTTTGTTTAACGATAAATGGTAAATTTTCGCCATATAATTTATGGGCATTTTCAAAAACTAAATCATGAAGAAGGACGTCAACATTTTCAATTTCAGGCGTATAGAGCTTATTTTTTAGCGGTCTAACACTTTCGATTTGATTAGCGATTAAATGCGTGTTTTCAATAACGTATTCTTTTGCTTCTTCAAGTGAGAAAATTTCTGGTTTTACAAAAGCATCTAACATTTCTTGCGTTGAGCGATAATGTTGATCAGGATTTTCAAAAGGCGCCATATTATCTCTTTCAAAAGGATAGAGGGCGTGTGGAACTTTACCAACAGCTTTAGCAGAAATTAAAACGTCTCTAAAAATCTTATCTTCAGGGTTTTCATAGTGAACGTCACCTGTGACCACAAGAGGTTTTCCTGCAATTCGTGCCGCTTTTGCAATGTCTTTTAGAAAAATGTAGAGTTTTTCTTCACTTTCAATTTTATTCATATGTAGTAAATGTGAATAGTTTGCAGGCGGTTGAATTTCTATATAATCATAAAAACTCATAACGTCTACGAGTTTCTTTTCGCTTCGCGTCATAGCGGTTTGGAATATTTCTCCGTTAAAACAGGCAGGACTAATAAGAAGATTTTCACGATATTTCTCAAGTATAGTTCTAGGAATTTTTGGAACTTCTGCTAAGTAGTCAATATGCGAAAGGGAAATTAGTTCATATAAATCTTTTATTCCTTGTTGGTTTTTCGCTAAAGCAATAACGTGATAAGGCATAAGATGCTTATAAATTACGTTATCAATTTTTAGCGAACTTAAATCTAAGTGTCGTAAGTTTTGATTATCTAAAGTAAGTTTAACGAGCATTGCTTGCCAAACTTCATTTAGCACTTGTGCGTCATAATCTGCCCTGTGAGCTTGCGAACGATCATAAATTACTTCAAAGTTTCTTGCCAAAGCTCCTAAATTATGACTTCCTGATTCTGGAAATAAGTAGCGCGACAAGGGGAGCGTATCAATTACAGGATTATTTAGAGGTTTTCTCCCCATATCGATTAAAGCTTGATTTAAAAAGCCAACATCAAATTGTGCGTTATGAGAAACAAGGATTGTGTCGCCAATAAAAGCTAAAATTCTGTCAATTACCGTTTCAATTAACGGTTCATTGTATAGCATCGCCGGTGTAATTCCTGTTAATTCAATTGTTTTATCAGATAAACTAACACCTTCGCCTGGGTTAATAAGAATGTTAATGCGGTCAATAATCATTCCTCTACTAACTTTTATGGCTCCAAATTCAATAATCTTGTCGTATCTTTCGCTTAACCCTGTTGTTTCAAGGTCAAAGACAGTGTAAGTTGCACTATTTAAGACAATTGGATTAGGATTTAAAATAAAGTTTGGTTCCGTGTCAATCATGTAAAGTTCCGCGCCATATATAACTTTTAAGTCATATTTTTTACTTAAGGCGTAAACTTCTGGGAACGCTTGAACACAGCCGTGGTCAGTAATAGCAATCGCTTTGTGCCCCATGTTTTGGGCTAAATCAAAATAGCCTTTAACAGTGCCAACCCCGTCCATAACACTCATTTTTGTATGTGTATGAAGTTCAATTCGCTTTTTAGGTTCAGTATATGTTTCTTTTCTTAAAGGTGTAGGAGGTAATAGACTAATAGCATCAATTTTTATAGAGATTCCGTTTGTAAACTTGTCAAATTGAACTTGACCTTTAATCCTAACGTTATCACCAACATTAATTTTTGGAAGTTCTGGGAAACGACTGAAGTCGTTTTTATAAATAAAAACTTTTGCCGATATTGCCCGACCATTCTTTTGAACACCAAAAGTATGAATTAATGCGTTAGATCTTGTTACTCTAACTTCCTTGCTAAAGACTTTGCCATCAAAGTCTACGCTTACTAGATTTAAGTTAATGTCACGAATCTCGGTATAAGGATATTCGCGCTTTTTCCGTTCATTTTCGCGCTCTTTTATCATTATCTCAAGATTTTTTTGCATTTCGTCATCAATTAAATTAGTGACATTTTCTGAGGCTAACTGTCCTTCATAACCATATTCTTGTTTATCGCTATCATCAGGAAAAGGAATTTCCTCTTCTTCATCTCCGTAAATTAATTCTTCTTCCTCTTCGGCAAGGGAAAAGTCTTCTTCATCTTCAAAAGGTTCAATAAATGTTTCTACTTCAAATGTAAAAGGATAAGAAATTTTATCGAGCAATAAATTAAAGTCTATTGTAAGTCCCTTGAAAATTTCTTCCTCTTCTTTACTAGTTGGAATTAGCGTAATCTTTTGGGTGTTAGTTTTAAGACAACTTTCATCAAAAGGTAAAAGAGTTCGTTTGTAATACCAAGAATTAAATAAACTAATAGCGTGTTCGCTCGTTACATTAAATAAATATGAATATTTGATTTTACATTGATAATTTAGTTTTGACACAGCAAAAATAAAGCTATCTAATAAGGAAAAATTCCAAGGACGACTAACTGCTATATCATAGATCCAGCAGTTATTGACCTTTTTATAGCCAATCATTTCTAAATCATAATCATTAGGATTTAGATTTAGTGAATTAATAAAGCGTGTCGTTAATTTATTCATAATTTTTTAAAGCAGTAAAGTTATATAGAAAATATCTTTAATTGTGACCGCAATCATTAGACCAAAAAGAAGAATAAGCCCAATTGCAGAGGCAACTTGTTTAAATTTAGGATTAACTTCTCTTCGAATAATTGCTTCAATTATTGAAATTAATATGTGCCAGCCATCTAAGCCGGGGAATGGTAATAAGTTAAAAACGGCAAGGTTAACGCTAATTAAACCCCAGAAAAAGAGATATTGACCAATACCAAAGTTAGTTAATGTATCTGAAGTTTGATTGTATATTCCAACAAACCCTGAAAGGTTTTTAAATCCACCTTTTTGGAATAAGGAGCCTATACCTCTTCCAATTGCCGTAAAGGAAAATCCAAAATCACTAAATGTCTTTTGTAAGGCTACTTTAGGTGTATTAAAATACTCTCTTTTTGAAAAACTTAGACCAATTGATTCAAACGTATATCCTTTACCAGGATTAGTTTCATCTTTTAAAACAGTCTCAATTTGCAGGGTTTTCGTTAAAATTGTCGGTTCTTCTTGGCCTTCGATGTAGCGAGAAAACTTAGCGTCAAAAGTAAGCACAGATGTTTTTGTAATATTTTCTTCAAAACTTGCTTGAGTTAATTCTTTTGTTGTTACGTCAACTAAACGTATTGCGTTTCCGCTAAAATCGAGATCAGCGTAGCTTCTTGGGAAAAACATTACGTAATATTCTTTATCAGGAATTGTTGAAAGCGTTCCAATTCCGAAATGTTGAATTTCGTCTTTGCCAATTTGTACAAATTCAAATTCAATCGCATCATTATCTTCTAAGTTATATACGGTCTGCGCTTTGCTAGTTTCAGTAATAACTAGAGACGTTAAGAGTTGCGTTTGTTTTACAAACGTGTTTGCCATAAAGAAAATAAGAAGGCCGAGAACTAAGTTCATAACAATTCCCGCGCTCATAATTCCCACGCGTTTTCCGCGATTTATTTTTAATAAACTACGTGACTCAGGAATTTCTTCATTTTCAAACTCTTTTGGAATACCATCTTGCTCGCCAAACATTGAAACGTAGCCGCCAAGTGGAAAAGCGCGAACAGAGTAATACGTTTCCCCTTTTCGTTTACGATAAATTTTTGGACCAAAGCCAATTGAAAATTCAAAACAATATACATCAAATCTTTTCGCAACTAAAAAGTGTCCTAACTCGTGAAAAGTAACGAGTATTCCAAGCATTAAGATAAAAAGTAAAATACGTAATATAACCACTATTTAGCTATCCCTTCAATGTGTTTTTTTGTAAGTTTTTGTATCTCTTCATTTACTTCTATAAGTCGTTGAAGATTAATATCATTATGATTTAAAAAATCATATTCACGCTTATAAATATAGGTAACAACATCAATAATTTCAAGAAAAGTAATTTTTTCTTCTAAAAATGCATGGACCGCGACTTCATTTGCAGCGTTTAATATTGCAGGATAAAAGCCTTTTTTACTTAAGGCATCATAGGCTAGATTAATAAGCGGATAATTTTCTTTATCTGCATTAATAAACGTTAAGTTTGATAGTTCAGCTAAATTAACTTGTTCTGCATTTGTTTTATGACGGTTGCATTTATGAAGTGCATAAGAAATTGGTATATGCATGTCCGTTGGCCCTACTTCAAATAAAAGCGATTCATCGACAAAACGAACGATTGCATGAACTTTGCTTTGTGGATGAATAATAAAAGATATTTTTTCTAGCGGTAAATCAAATAAATAACTCGCTTCAATAATTTCAAAACCTTTATTCATTAAAGTCGCTGAATCTATTGTAATTTTTGGACCCATTTTCCACGTTGGATGGTTTAGTGCTTCATCATTTGTAACGTTTTGAAGTTCTTCTTGCGTTCTTCCTAGAAATGGTCCTCCGCTTGCAGTAATAATTACTTCTTTTACTAAATCGGGGTTATCGCCAAGTATCTTAGAGATTGCAACGTGTTCAGAATCAATTGGGTAAATTTTAGCGTTCGTTTTTTCTTGAATGCTTTTAATTAATTCGCCGCCAACAACGATTGCCTCTTTATTAGCTAGAGCAACATCAATTCCTAATTCAAGAGCGTGAACAGTAGGTGCTAGTCCAACAAAACCAACTAAAGCATTAACAACTAATGTCGGTTTTGCAGCATCAATAACCTTAATTAACCCTTCATCACCAGAAAAAAACGTAATGTTAGGAAATCTATTTCTAAGATTTTCTAACTCTTTAGGATTTTGAATACAAACATATTTCACGTTAGGAAATTGTTTAATTATCTCGTACACCTTGTTAATGTTTTTTCCAACGGAAAAACCAACAAGTCGAAATTTATCTTGTTCTTCACTAATAATATCAAGCGCTTGAGTACCAATGCTTCCACTAGCACCAAGTAAAACAATATTATCGATCATACAAGAAAACTCCAGCCGTTATGCATAAAGATAATAATGATTGAAACAGCTAAGGCAACGACTAAAAGCGAATCAATACGGTCTAGAATTCCGCCGTGCCCTTTTAAGATGTTTCCAAAATCTTTAATATCAAATTTTCTTTTAATTAGACTAAAGAATAAGTCGCCTAGTGTTGCAAAAAATGGCATTAATATCGAAATTAAGACAATGTAATACCATTGGTGATGTGATAAAAACGGTAAAATTGGGTTACCAACTAATGAACAAATTAGTGCAAATAAGAAACTTGCGACAAACGATAAAACGATGCCACCGATAAATCCTTCAACCGTTTTATTAGGGGAAATGCGCGGAATTAATTTACGTTTTCCAAACAAAACCCCTACAAAATAGGCTCCAATGTCTGTTCCAATCGTTCCAATGACAACATAAAGCAGCAAGAATGAAGAGATTACTCCTTTACTTGTAAACCCTACATCATAATCATTTGCCATGTGTTGCGGGAAAAAGCGAAGGAAAAGGAATGCTTGAAAACCAAGTCCAACAATAATAATCATAAAGAAAATATAGCTTGCTGTTGAAAAATCGAATTTTGGAACAAAAATTAATGTTATTACAATAAACATCAAAGTCACAAGAATTCCAAATGTCGATACTTCAAGCCGTTCAAAACCTGTATAAAAATGCCATTCTTTTACGTTAAAGGGGTGAATACCATTAGCTTCGTTAGCAATCATGTTATTTTTCATAAATATCCAAAACGTAAGCGAATACGTCATGATATATACAAAAAGATAGAGGAAGACAAAGCCTTTTTTAACTTGTGTCGCCTTAATAAATTCATAAATCGCAATTGATAAGGTAATAAAAACAACGACGATAAACCACCATCCACCAACAAAGAAGGCCGGTACAACAAGAAGGGCAAGAATTACTGCAGTAATTATTCTTACAGTCATTGATTTTTTTGCATCCTTGTCTAGCTTATTTACTGTTGGACGATGATTGTTGTCTTTTTTAGATTTATTTTTTTCTTCTTTAGAGACTTCTTTTACTTCAACTTCTTCTACTTGATTAGCATCTTCTTGATCTGTTAAAAATTGATGTCCGCATTCTGGACAAATATCTATATCACGCTCAACTTCGACATTACAAACTGGACAGTTTTTCATGTCTTTTGCACGTTTTTTCATTCTTCAATTCCTCCAAACCTACGTTTTCGTTTCGAAAACTCTACTAAATCGGCTTCTAATTGTTCTTCTCTGTAATCTGGCCAGTAAACTGGATTAAAAATTAATTCTGTATACGCTAGTTGAAATAATAAGAAATTTGATAAGCGTTGTTCGCCGCTAGTTCTAATTAATACGTCAACAGGCGGATAGCCAGCAGTGTATAAATAAGAAGAAATTAAATCACTATTAATTTCGTCTAAGGTTATTAATTCGTTTTTATAATCACTAGCGATATTTTTAATCGCTCTTTCAAGTTCAGCATAACTTCCATAATTTAGGCAAATATTAAAAATTAGGCCTTTGTTATCTTTTGTTTCTTCTTTTGCCTTTGCAATAAGTTCTTGCGTCTTTCTCGGTAATTTTGTTAAATCGCCACTTGTAGCAACTTTTATTCCGTGTTCCTTTAACGTTGGAAGTCGATTCGTAATTTCTTTATTTAGAGAAGAAAAAAGAAAATTAATTTCGCTTTTTGGGCGATTCCAATTTTCCGTAGAAAAAGCATAACAAGTCATAACTTCAATTTTTCTTCGATTGCACTCTAAGGCAATTTCAAAAATTCTTTTGCCACCTTCACTATGACCAAAAGAGCGTGGTTTATGACGCTTTTTAGCCCATCTACCATTGCCATCCATAATGAAGGCAATGTGTTTTACTCCGTAGTTTAGATCATTTAAAGTTTTACTGTTCATATAAAAACCTAATGTTCATTATACCTTATTTAAGGTATAAAAAAGGGATTATTATAAAAATCTTATTTTATAAACGATAATCGTTAAATTTTATTTAAATAAAATTTGTTATTTTTTAATAAAAAAAAGAGTACCTAAGTACTCTTATACGGTCATTATTTCTTCTTCTTTTTCAGCGTAGATTTTATCGACTCTTTCAATTAACTCATCTGTTACTTTCTGTAACTCGTCTTGCGTTCTAAACACATCGTCTTCCGTGTAATTATCAGTGTCTTTTTTAATTAAATCGTTTGCTTCTCTTCTTGCGTTTCGAATAATAATTTTTGTTTCTTCAGCGTATTTTTTAGCTTTTTTCGCTAAGTCACGTCTTCTTTCTTCATCAAGTGGAGGTATGATTAAGCGAACTGCTTCGCCATCATTAATCGGATTAATTCCTAAGTTTGAACCGGCAATTGCTTGATATACAGACTTTAAGTCATTGCGATCATAAGGTTTAACGAGTAGTTGCCGTGGTTCCGGAACAGAAATTGCACATATTTGAATAATAGGAATTCTTTCCCCATAATAATCACATTCAATTTTATTTAAGAGACTAGCGTTAGCTCTCCCTGTACGAAGTGTCGTAAGATTTTCTTCAAAATTTACGATTGCTTCTTCCATTTTTTCTTTTGCATCTAAAATATAGATATCTTCCATAATTATCTCCTCTTTACCTCTTTATATGTGTTCCTATTGTAGCATTTTTTAGGACTTTAAGAAAATTTTCACTGTTGTTCATGTTAAAGACAATCATCTCAATATCAGTGTCTTTTAATAGTTCAAGTGCTTCTTTATCCATTGCTTTTACATCTAGATCAATTAGTTCTTGATAAGTAGCATTTTTTATTAATTTTACATTAGGTTTTGTAAGAGGAAAATCTGTGTAAACGCCTTCAACACCGTCTTTTGCCATTAAAATTACATCGGCATTAATATCAATTGCGCGAAGGGCTGCACACGTATCAGTAGTAAAAAACGGCTTACCGGTGCCGCCTGCAAAAATGACAACTTTTTTCTCGTCTAAAAGTTTATTTGCTTCTTCTTTAGAGTATTCTCTAACGACATTTTTTATCGGTAATGCGCTTAAAACCTCGGCAAAAACGCCCTCTTTTACTAATCGGTGCTTTATAGCTAAGCAATTTAGCGTTGTCGCGATCATACCCATGTAGTCACCATCGACTTGGTCAATTTGTAACTCATTTGATAATTTTCCGCGCCAAATATTACCAGCGCCAACGACGACGCCAACTTCTAAACCATGTTCAACGTACTCTTTAATAACGTTAACTACGTCACTTAGCATCTTGCTAGAAATGATTAAATCATTATCTTTATCTTTTAGTGCTTCGCCACTTACTTTTAGAACAATGCGTTTATAATTTTCCATACCTATTTCCTCCAAATTTAATAAAGAAAAACATCCGTGAAGGATGTTTTAGTTTTGACAGGATACTTTCGCAACACCGTCGCCAACTTGATAGCGGACGAATTTCACGACGCGATTGTCTTTTTCTTTAAGAACGTTCGCGACTTTCTTTTCGCCATCAAGTAAGTAAACTTGATCGGCTAGTGTTGACTCACTAAAGTATTTGTTTACTTTACCTAAGATAATCTTTTCTAAGATATTTTCAGGTTTTTTAGCGAGTTCTTCATCATTTTTCGCTGCTTCAAGTTGAATTTTCTTTTCGTGTTCAACTTCACTTGCAGGAATGTCGTTTCTTGTAATATAGAAAGGATTATTCGCTGCAATGTGCATTGCTAAACCTCTAGCAAGTTCGTCATCGGCTTTTTCAAGAACGACAACACTCGTAATTTTTCCGCCCATATGTTTATAGGCAAAAACGTTTTCTCTTTTAGCACTAATTACTTCAAAGCGACGAAGTAATAGTTTTTCGCCAATTTTAAGCGTTGCTTCTTGTAAGAGTGGGGCGACAATTTCTTGTGCTTGTTCTAGCGTTTTGGCATTGCTTTCAAATAAAAGTGTTGCAATTTCGTCAACAAGATTAACAAAGATATCACCGCGTGAAACAAAGTCTGTTTCGCAATTTACTTCGATGATAATCGTTTTATTTGCACCAATAAGTGCAGTTGTTAATCCTTCTGCGGCGGTACGTGCTTGTTTTTTTGCTGCAGTAGCAATTCCTTTTTCACGTAACCAGTCTTTTGCTTTATCTAGATCATAATCATTAGCTTCAAGAGCGTTTTTACAATCCATCATTCCTGCTCCGGTCATTTCACGAAGCATTTTAATTAATTCAATTTTATTTGCCATTAGTTTATTCTCCTTCCTTTTCAGTAGTTTCTAAAACTTCTTCCTTTTTAACTTCGGCTTTTTCTTTAGTTTCCGTTTCTTTAACTACTTTTTTTGTTGTTGTTTTTTTAGGTTTTTCTTCTTTTGGTTCAGCTTTTGTAGCTTTTTTCGTCGTTTTCTTGGCAACTTCTTTTTCTTCGACTTTTTCTTCAGAAGCTTTAACTTCTTGTTCGACTTCTTCGGCTTCTACTTTTTCTTCTTTTTTAGCAGTGCCGTGAACCTTAGGTTTGTCGCTATGTTTAGTTTTGACTTTGCGTGGACGACTTTCTTCTTCTAACTCTTCGTCTTTATCTTCAATTTCACCTTGTTTGTTTAGTGAATCTTCAAGAGTTTCAGGTTCTTCTTCATCGTCTGGCGTATAAGCAACAATCGTCATTCCGCCTTTTGCTTCTGCAACGGCGTCAGCCATAAGTTGTAAGAAAAGATTAACGGTTTTACTTGCATCATCATTTGCAGGAATACCGTAATCTGCAAGTCTTGGGTCACTGTTTGTATCGATTAAGCCAAAAACAGGAATTCCTAATTTTTTCGCTTCTTTTACAGCGTTCATTTCATAAAGTGGGCTCGTAATAACGAGAGCTTCTGGAACACGACGCATTTCTTTAATACCACTAAAGTAGAGCGTTAAGCGATCCATTTCTTTACGAACTTTTGAAAGATCTTTCTTTGATAATTCTTCAAAACCACCATCGGCTTCTTTCATTTCTAATTCACGAAGATAGCGAATCCGGCCTTGAATCGTTCTAAAGTTAGTTAATGTTCCTCCAAGCCAGCGGTAGTTAATGTAAAACGAACCGCAACGTTCGGCTTGTTCGCGAACAAAGTCAGCATGTGATTTTCTCGTGCCAACAAATAAGACTTTTCCGCCTCTAGTGACAATATCTTTTAATTTGTCATAGGCTTCTTCAAATGCTTCAATCGTTTTTTCAAGATTGATAATGTGGACGCCATTTCGTTCACCATAAATATATGGTTTCATTCTTGGATTCCAAAGTCTTGTTTGGTGACCAAAATGTGCTCCTGCTGTTAATAATTTTTTCATTGTTACAACCGGTAATTGGTTGCTTGGAAGAACTTGATCCATCGTTACTTGTTCTTCAACGACTTTTTCTTCCACCTTTTTTTCATCACTCATGTGTGATCCTCCTTTTTGTTTTTTCCTCCATTAGTTCTAAATTAATTCCTACTAATTAGCAGACGCGAATTAATAATTCCTAATGTGTGTATTGGTTTTTAACCGGCGATATTTTACCATAGGTAAAAAGATTGTGCAATAAAAAAGACTACGTAAAAACAAGGAAAATTTTAAATTTATTATTCTTCTTTTTTGTCTTTATTGACAAATTGTCTTGGGTGATAGCGCATATAGTCGCTTACAATTTTTTCTTCGGATATATGTGTGTAAATGCTTGTTGTATCTAGTGACTCATGACCGAGTAGTTCTTGAATGACACGAATATCTGCTCCGTGGTCTAGAAGATTTGTCGCAAATGAGTGACGAAAGAGGTGCGGGTGAAGGTCAAGATATTCACCAGTTTTTTGTTCAATATTCATTAATATTTTTTCTAAACCTTGCAAAGTTAATTTATTTCCTTGAAAGTTAAGAAAAACAATATTTGTCGGTCTCGGGTCTTTACGACGCTTTAAAAGCGTATTTCGTAAGCCTTTTACATAAGTATTAAGAGTATTTAGCGTTTTTTTATCGCAAATTACCGTTCTTTGCTTGTCGCCTTTTCCAATAATGTTAATTGTTTGGGCACTATAGTTAATGTCTTGTAAAGTTAGGTTAATAAGTTCGCTAGCTCTTATGCCTGTCGCGAAAAGAAATTCAAGAATCGCCTGATCGCGATCGCGAAGATAATCGGTGCGTTGTCTATTAGCCTCAAGAAGCTGCTCAACTTCGGAACTAAAAAGGACTCTCGGCAAAGGATTTACAGCTTTTGGACTTTTTATATAAATTGTCGGGTCGTTTGTAACTATCTCTTTATACTGTAAAAACCAGTAATAGTGGCGAAGCGAGGAAATGTGTCTTTTTACAGTTCTTTTTGAAGAACCTTCTTCAACAAGTTCTTTTAAGTAGTTACGAATTTCGTCGCGACTTACATCATCGTCAGTTTTATTAATTTTTAAAAGATAGGCATAGTATCTTTCTAAATCACTTACATATGCCTTTATCGTATTTGGCGAATAATTTCGCTCAAATTTTAGGTAATCGACAAACATTTGAATCGTTTTATTCATATTAATTAATTTTCAATTTCTTCTTTAAATTGTTTAATCGAATTAAGCGCTAGTTCGATTTGTTCTTCTCGCGACAAATTCTTAGGATTTGGGAGAATTCCAAAGTTAGCATTCATCGGCGAAAAGTGAACTGGACTTGCATTAATTATATAATTAATAAGCGCTCCGTGCATGGAAAGATATGGAATTTGCAAGGTTTCTTTCTTTTTTAAGCGGTTTAAGACATTGATCGCAACAAGCAATCCGCTTGCCGCACTTTCAACATATCCTTCGACTCCAGAGAGTTGTCCGGCGATAAAAATATCATTATTTGCTATTAAACTTAGGTCGCTATTTAGACTTGCTGGAGAATTAATATAAGTGTTTCGGTGCATTAATCCAAAGCGAACAAACTTAGCATTTTCTAGTCCTGGAATTAGACGAAAAACTCGTTCTTGTTCAGAGTAAGTTAAATTTGTTTGAAACCCGACAAGATTATAAAGAGTCGCATTTATATCTTCTTGGCGAAGTTGTACGACCGCGAAAGGCCGCGACGCTTTATCTTTTTCTAAACCTCTTGGTTTTAATGGACCAAATCTAAGTGTGTCAAAACCTTTTTTTGCCATGACTTCTATTGGCATACAACCTGAAAAATAATTAGTATCAAAACTACTTACTTTAGCAGTCTTTGCGTTTATTAACTCATTATAAAAAAGTGCATATTCTTCTCTTGTAAACGGACAATTTAAATAACTGTCATCTCCTTGCGAATAGCGAGATTTAAAATAACCAATATCTAGATTTATTGAAGAAAATTCAATAATTGGACTACTTGCATCAAAGAAATATAATGACTCTTCGCCAATTATTTCTTTTAGTTCTTGTTCTAGACTAGGACTAGTTAAAGGACCGGAAGCAATAATTGTTATACCTTTAGGAATTTTTGTAACTTCTTCACCAATATATTCAATATTTGGGTGAGTACGAATTTTCTCATCTAGCGTTCTACTAAAAATTTCGCGATCTACAACTAAAGCATTACCGCCCGGAATTTGACTTTCATCAGCGGCTTTAATAATTTCCGAGCCTAAAATGCGCATTTCTTCCTTTAATAGTCCACACGCATTAGTAAGCGCATTATTTTTTAAGGAGTTTGAACATACTAATTCCGCGGCAAGTTTAGTTTTATGTGCAGGGCTTTCCTTAACTAGACGCATTTCAAAAAGACGAACTTTTATTCCGCGATTAGCTAGATATAATGCTGCTTCTGTGCCTGCTAAACCAGCACCAATAATATTTACAACTGATTTCACAACTAAATTATAACAATCATTAATTAAAAAGTGGGCAATGAGGATTTTTTGCCCACTTTTTTAAGTTATTTTTCCTTAAGATTTTTTACTTTTTCGCCTTCGTTGCATGCTTCGTTTATACGTACAATTTGGGAAGTCACTACAACTTATAAATTGGCCGTATTTTGAAGTCTTGTAAACTAGAGGTTCACCACATACAGGACAAAGTCTACCAGTATATTTTTCAATTTTTAAAGATTTACGATAATTACATTCCTTATTTAAACATTCAATATATGGACGATATTTGCCTTCTTTTACGATTAGGTCTCCGCCACACTTTGGACATTTTTCATCAAGAGGAACATTTTTCGTTTTTTCAAAAGTTTCATCAAGTTTTTTTGAAAAATCATCATAGAATTCTGTTAAGAAATCATTTTTTGTAAGCTTTCCATCACTAATTTCATCAAGTGATTTTTCTAAGTTTGCCGTGTATTCATATTGAACGATAGGTTCAAAATATTTTTCTAATATTTCAATTGCTTTCATGCCTTCTTCTGTAGGCGTAAGCGTTCCTTCTCTTAAGATGTAGTTGTTTTGAGCAAGACGCGAAATAGTAAGAGCGTAAGTTGAAGGTCTTCCAATACCTTTTTCATCCATTTCTTTAATAATTCGCGCTTCACTATAGCGTGATGGTGGTTCCGTAAATTTTTGTTCTTCTTCAATATTTAGGATTTTAAATTCATCACCAATATTAAATTCCTTGCCAATTGGGTTAACTTTACGGTCAAATTGTTCGTAAACGAGGCGATAACCTTTTTCAACAATTTCTTCACCACTCAAAGTGAATAAATTACCATTGCTCGTAAATGTAATTGTCGTAACTTCTGACTTTGAAGGTGTCATTAAGGAAGCAAGAGACCTGTAATATATAAGGCTATAGAGCTTATATTGATCGTCAGTTAATTTATATTTTTCTCTTACTTCATCAGGATAGTTATCTAAACGAGTCGGTTGAATCGCGCTATGGGCGTTTTGAACTTTTTGTTTGCTCGTTAATTTTTGTTTAAGTTTTTTATCGCGAACATATTCTTGTCCGTATTTACTAGCGATATAATCTTGCGCTTCAGGAATATAGTCTTCTTTTAATCTAACTGTATCCGTACGGAAATAAGTAATTAAGCCTTCTGGGCGATCCGTTGTTTCAAATAAACTTTGGGCAACACGCATCGTGCGATCACTTTGAAAACCAAAGCGATTAAAGGCTTCTTGTTGAAGACTTGAAGTCTTAAAAGGAAGTTGCGGTTCTGTAAATTTCGCGCGTTTATTTATATCCTTTACTGTTAAAGTAGGCGCTAAATGTTGAGTTATATCTAATAATGCAGCCTTATTTGGAATTTTTTTGTTTCCTAAATAATCAGTATTTAGACGTAGCGTATACTCTTTATCTTCATTATTAAAAGTAACGCGAAGGAGCCAGTATTCTTCTGGGACAAACGCTTGAATTTCCCGTTCCTTATCAACAATCATTTTTAAGACTGCTGATTGAACTCGACCTGCAGAAGTTAGGAAGGCTCTCGTTTGTAAAAACTTTGAAAGACCAAAGCCAACAATGCGGTCAAGCATTCTGCGTGATTCTTGGCTTTCAACGAGATTTGGATTAATAGTCGTTAAGTTATCAAAAGATTCTAAGATTGCTTTTTTAGTTATTTCATAAAATAGCGCTCTTTTTACTTTTTCATCAGGCATATTTAAAACTTGCTTGATGTGCCAAGCAATCGCTTCCCCTTCGCGATCAGGGTCACTTGCAAGAATAACTTCATCAGCTTCTTTGCTAAGCTTTCTTAAGTTATTAACGATGTTTCTTTTTTCAGGATCTATTTCATAATATCCTTCAAAACCATTATCAATATCGATACCATATCCGTGTTTTCCTCGTTTTGTACTTAAGTCACGAATATTACCGACACTTGCAGTTACAACGTATTCATCTCCAAGATATTCTTGGATTGCTTTTGTCTTATTTGGCGATTCTACAATAACTAACTTCATTTCCACCTCACTTATGCACCATAAATATAAAGCGACTAAAATGATTTGTCAAACAATATAAACACGCAAAAAAACGTTTATTTATATAAATAAAAAAACTTATTAATCATTACTATTTTTCCAAATATCAATAATGTCTTTTGCGCTCTCTACAAGATAAGCTCCATCGCGAATTAAGCGATTTCCTCCGCTATTATCAGTTGCCCGCCACGGCACGCAAAAGATATCACTACCTTTATTAAGGGCATAGTTTACTGTAATTAGTGTCCCTGAGCGAATTTTTGATTCAACGACCAATACTCCTTTAGTTAGGGCAGCAACGATACGATTGCGCTCTGGAAAGTACTCTCTACTTGGTGTTGTTTCCCCTGGATATTCACTAAGTACTAATCCTTTATTAATAATATCTAGATATAATTCCTTATTTCTTGCAGGATAAGGCCTATCAATCCCGCTTCCTAAAACAGCGATAGTTTTTCCTTCGTTATTCAAAGCTACTTCATGAGCACAGCCATCAATTCCTGCTGCTAAGCCGCTTACGATTGTAAAGTCTTCTTTAACTAGGTCACTTACAATCGTTTCCGTTATTTTTAAGCCCGTTTTACTCGCTTTTCTAGATCCAATAACAGCGATTGCCTTACTAAGATCACTAAGTAAATTAATGTCTCCGTGATAATAAACGACTAACGGAGGTCGATAAATCGTTTTAAAAACATCAGGATAGTCATCATCTATAATCGTAAAATAGTTTCCTTTAAAGTTTTTTGTTACTTCCTCTATTTGTTCTTGCGTTACTCGCTCTTTTGTTTCTATTGCATGATAAATCTTGTCAAAGTCACCTGCATACTTTTGACTAAAATATAATAATATTTCTCTTCCTTTCACAAAAAAACCTCCTATTAATAAATAGGCGGCAAAAAGAAGTTTTAATTTAAAAAAGTTTTAATTGTTCGTAATGAGCATTACTTACTGGTTTATATGAAAAGCGATGAACACCTTTTATTGGACCATAAGTTCGAAGCGCATCTAAATGTTTTTTTGTAGGATAACCTTTATTTTGCTTAAAGCCGTATTGCGGATACTTTTTATCTAGTTCATTCATAATTTCATCGCGATGGACTTTTGCAATAATTGAGGCTGCGGCAATACTTAGCGAATTTGCATCTCCCTTAACTAATGGGATTACTTTTTTATCACAATTTAAGGGCATCGCATCTGTTAAAACTAAATCATATTTAATTTTTATATTACTTAAAGCAATTTCCATTGCTTTTTTACTTGCTTGATAAATATTAATCGCATCAATTTCTGTAGGGGAAATAACGGAAATTTGGAAGTCTAAGGCTACATTTTTAAGCTCTTTTGCTAATTCTTCGCGCTTTTTCACACTTAAAACTTTTGAATCATCAATTAAGTCATTCTCATATTTTGGCGGAAGAATAATCGCACATGCAACAACGGGTCCTGCAAGAGGACCGCGCCCCGCTTCATCAATGCCTACGATGTAGAGAGCGCCTTCTTTACGATATTCAATGTCTTTATTTTTATTGTGCATTTGGTGTTTCTAAACTAATTGGTCCAAAAAGACCATTTCTAAATTCTGTAAGGAGTAAATTATTAACACGGTCCTTAAAATCTGGCCTATCAATAAGAATTCCTCGTCTTTCTGCAATAGCTAGAAATATATCTGGTTCACTGTTTAAATTCAAGGGAATATCAAAACGAGAAAATAAATTACTCTTATAATTTTCATATAAAAAGTGAAGTAAATAAGTAGCGAGTACTTCAGTGGGTAATATGTCTTGCCTAATTGAGCAAATAAGTGCAAGATTTCTAACTGTTTCTTCATCTTCATAGTTTGGTGGAAGAATTCCTGGAGTATCAATAAGAATAAACTTGTTTTCTACATTAATGAGTTGCTGGGCTCTAGTTAGTCCTGGTTTATTTTCAACTTTAGCAACTTTACTACCGGCAAGTTTATTAATTAAAGTTGATTTTCCACTATTTGGAATCCCAACGACTAGTACACGAGGAATAAGCCCTTTATAACCAGTTGAGGCTGTTTTTGTAGGATTAACTTTGCAAATATCAACTATTTTTCTTTTTATTTCATTAATAAAACGATTATTATTAAGATTTCCAAAAAGGACGAGCTCATTTTCGCGCTCAAATTCTTCTTCCCAAAGTTTTGTAATATTGTTGTCCGCTAAATCGGTTTTATTAATGATTAAAAGTCGTTTTTTATTTTTAATTATTTCACCTAAGTGAGGGTTACGACTACTTCGCGGAATACGCGCATCGGCAATTTCAATAACAAGATCAACGACTTTTAAACGACTCTCGATATTACGGAGAGCCTTTTGCATGTGCCCTGGGAACCAGTGGATATTCTTTTCGTTATTCATTAGTATCTCCGCATATCCCAAAGCAAATAATAATGTTTGCCTTTATATTTTCCGTCTTCAAGAATCTCATCAACGTGCCCTGTAATTAAAACAAGAACGCCTACAATGTCTTCACGTTTTATTAAGCCGACATCATCGACACGCGAATCACTACTGTTTGCTCTATTATCACCCATCACAAAATATTCAAATTCATCAAGGTTTTTAGGATAGGATGCTAAGTTACCTTTAGCAGTATTTTGCTTCGCATCACTCGTTAAATACGCTTCATCAAGTGTGACATATTCTTCACTATCTACAGGCCTAATTTGAACTGTATCTTCAGCGTTTACGCCGCCTTCAATAAAATTAATTCCTTCGTTAGGAAGCGCGATAACGCGTTTAATATAGTGTTCAAAGCCGTCAGACGTATAATGCTTAAAAACGATGATGTCGCCGCGCTTTATTTTATCAATAGCCTTTTTATGATTATCAACAAGACCAAATTCCTGATTTTCAAGCGTAGGATACATCGATGTTCCAGATACATAAATTTTCATGTAATACGTATCAACAAAAATTAGTCCCGAACCAATAATCATAAAAAGAATAAAAAGGACCGTAAGGATAATAGAAAGAACTTTTTTCCATTTTCCTTCACGTTCTTCTTTTTTGTCTTCTACTTCTGGGTGTTCTTCTTTTTTTAGGGCCGTTTCGATTTCAACCATATAATAATTATACAATAATATAGCTAAAACATAAAAAAAACACTCTTCGGTGAAGAGTGTTTAAATTACTAAATTTTTTCTTTAATTCTAGCTTTACGACCAGAACGTTTACGAATATAGTAAATTTTGTTTCGTCGTACTTTACCAACTTTTAAGACTTCAATTGAAGCGATAACGGGGGAATGAAGGGGAAATGTCCTTTCAACTCCAACCGTACCTGATCTTTTACGAACGGTGAATGTTTTGTTAATTCCACCGCCTTGGACTGCAATGACAACGCCTTCAAATGCTTGAATTCTTTGTTTATTGCCTTCAATAATCCTAACGTTAACGCGGACTGTATCGCCACTTGCGAACTTAGGAAGATCGGTACGAAGTTGGGAAGCACTAATTTCATTGACTAATTTGTTACTCATGATTAGGCTCTCCTGTTCTTAAATTGTTTTTTTGTCAACGCACATTGTTTTGTCGCTGACTTATGCAATTGTACCAAAGGTAAATCTATTTGTAAATAAGATTATCCAACTATTGTCTTAACGACAAAATAGGCGACATATAGACCTGCTAGGACGTATAAAGTTACGGAAATTTCTTTACCTCTTCTACTAATTAACATTGCAACGCAGTAGAAAATTAATCCGATTCCAAGACCATCACTAATCGAATAGGTAAGAACGATTAAAAGGAAGGTAACAAAGGCGGTAAAGGCAACAATGCGGTCTTCCCAGTTTATTTCTTTTAAGTTCGCGGCAAACATTGAAGCGCCAACAGAAACTAGGGCCGCACTTAAGACTGCGGGCGAGTTAAATACTGTAAAGACAGGGAAAATGAGTGCACTAAGTAAGAAAAGTGTCCCTGCAGTAACGGCGACAACACCAGTTTTTGCGCCTAATTCAACAGCGACGTTACTTTCTGCAAATGATGTAACTGTTGAAGTTCCAATTGGCGCACAAACAGCGGCACCAACTGCATCAGCTAAAACAGCACGTTTTCCGTCTACTAAATTACCATCTTCATCAACGACACCAGCACCTTTTCCAACTGCTAAAAGCGTTGCCGTTGTATCAATCATGTTTACAAAAATAAGCGAGAAAATAAAAGCATAAGTTGATGGATTACTTAAAGCCGTAACCCAGTCATCACCATTTTTAAAGATACCAAAAATAACTTTATCTAATCCTTGGCCACCCCACTTTGCGTTCGTGTCATAGTGAGGAAGAGCAAGGTTATCGGGAAAGAAGGCATAATGAAGGATTACGCCTACGATTACCGTAGCGACTAACCCAATAGGAATTGCAAATTGTTGAACTTTTTTGTTTGGAATAAACATTAAGCCTAAAACAACAATAACGGCAATTAAACTAAGTAAAACTTCGGGTTGACCTAAGTCCCCTAAAGCAACTAATGTACTTGGATTTGCAGTAATTAAACCACTATTTTTTAAGCCAACAAAGGCAATAAACCCGCCTAAACCGGCACTTAATATCCTTTTTACGTCATTTGGTATAGCGTTAATTATTTTTACCCTTAAGGGAGTAAGTGTAATAAGAAGATAAATTACACCTGCAAGAAACATAACAATTAATGCTGCTTGCCAGCTTCCTAGTGCCCCATAAATTACATCAGCAAGATAGGCGTTAACGCCCATCCCGGCACTTAATACAATTGGGAAATTGCCATATAGTCCCATAAAGATACTTATGACACCACTAACAATTGCGGTTGCAACAAAGACGCCATCAGGATCCATGCCCATATCGCTTAAAATTGAAGCGTTTAGGGGAAGGATATAAATCATAGCGATAAATGTTACTAATCCCCCAAGAATTTCTGTACTTAATTTGGAACCACGAGCTTTAATTTTAAAGAAGTCGTTAAAACGACGCTTCTTTTGTGTGGGTTCTAGATTATTTTCCATATGTTAACCTCATATATCTATTGCTAATAGTATACATTATTTATAATAAATAATCGTTATATTTTTGCCGTTAAGTATTTTTACTTGACACTATATAGTAAAGCAATTAAAATAACTAGCGAACAGGAGGAAATTATGGCCGTTAAACTACGTCTTACTCGCATTGGCCGCACCCACGAACCTTACTATCGTATCGTTGCTGCCGATAGTCGCTATAGCCGTGATGGACGTTTCATTGAACAAATTGGTACTTATAACCCACGTAAAGACCTTAAAGAAGCTGTCGTAGATCGCGAAGCTGCCTTAAAATGGTTACAAAATGGGGCTCAACCAAGTGAAACTGTTCGAGCAATCTTTAATCGTCACGGTATTATGGAAGAATTTCACAACTTAAAACTTCAAGCAAAAAAGGATAAGTAAACATGGGAAAATATGAAAATATTGTTCGCCAAATTGTTGAACCACTCGTCCAAAACAAAGACGCCCTCTTAATTCGCGAAGTCGATCGCCCAGAAGAAAACTCGTTAACTGTAGTCGTCTATGGTGAAAAAAACGATATCGCTGTCTTAATTGGGAAAAAAGGTAAAATCGCGAACGCTATCCGTGAAGTTGTCTCAATTGCTGGACGCCTTGATGATAAGCGCGTATTTGTGAAATTTGAATCCTTTGAAGACGCAAAGGAAAACTAAAAGCTGGCAACAGCTTTTTTTTAAAATTTCACAGTTTTAAATTTGTTATAATTTAGATATGAAAAACGAATATATAAAGGTAGGAAATGTCGTTGATACTTTTTCATTAAATGGGTCGTTAATCATTTATCCAACGACCGATTTTCCTCTTGAACGTTTTAAAATAGGAAACGAGCTTTTCTTATATAACCACGACAAAAATGATGTCTTAACCGTGCAAATTGCAGGTGTTTCTTCAAAAAGCCCTTATTTAATAGTTAAATTCAAAGAACTGAATTCAATTTCAGAAGCCGAGCAATATCTTAAATATGAACTAGTTATTAATCGCGAAGAAGCAAGTCTTGACTCAGGCTATTTTTTTGAAAGTGATGTCTTAAATTTAGATGTCTTTACTGATAACGATATTTATGTTGGGAAAGTAGTAAAAATTGAAGAATACGGACCTTATAAAACATTAAGAGTCAAAAGAAAAGGTAAAAATGATGTCTTAATTCCTTATGTTGAGCAATTTATCGAAGAAACTAACCTAAAAGAAAAGAAAATTATTATTAAACCAATCGAGGGACTATTATGAAAATAACAATTCTTACCTTGTTCCCTGAAATGTTTACAGGAATATTAGAAAATTCGATAATTAAGCGCGCAATTGCAAAAAACGTCGTTGAAATCGAACTTTTAAACATTCGCGATTTTACTAAAGATAAATATAATCGCGTTGATACTCCTCCAATTGGTGGTGGCGCAGGATTAGTCTTAAAAGCTCAGCCAATTGTTGATGCACTACGTAGCATTGAAGATGGTCATAAGATTCTTCTTTCACCACGCGGAAAACAATTTAAGCAAGAAAATGCAGAGTTATATTCGCAAAAAGACCATATAATTCTAATTTGCGGTCACTATGAAGGTGTTGATGAGCGCGTAAATAATTACGTAGATGAACTTGTTTCAATTGGTGATTATGTTCTAACCGGGGGAGAAATTGCTGCGATGGCAATTACAGACTCAATCGTTCGACTTCTTGATGGAGCAATTGATAGTGAATCTCTTAAAGAAGAAAGTTTTACTTCTAACCTTCTTGAGTATCCGCAATATACAGAACCTTATGATTTTGAAGGATTAAAGGTTCCATTAATTTTGTATTCAGGAAATCATAAAGCAATTAATAAGTGGCGTCATAAACAAGCTCTTCTTTTAACTAAAGAACACCGCCCAGATTTATTTGATTTAAGAAAACTAACAAAAGAAGAAAAACACCTTCTAAGTGAAGGCGATAATCCTGATTGGCTTATAGAAGCAATCGAAAATAGTAAGAAATTTACTGATAAAAATTAAAAAGGCATTCCACCTGGCGGCATCTTGCCGCTTTTTTTGTATTGTTGCATTTGCTTCATCATTTGTTGCATTTGATCATATTTCTTTAAAACGCGATTAATATCAGCATTCGTTGTTCCACTTCCCTTAGCAATTCGTTGTTTGCGGGAATTTTTAATAATTTTTGGATTCGCACGTTCTTCTGGTGTCATTGAGTTAATTATTGTTTCAAAGTTTTTAATTTCTTTTTCTGCTAGAGCTTGTTGTTCAGGTGTAATTTTTGGTGCGCCAGGAATTAATTTTAATAGACCACCAAGAGAGCCAAGTTTTCTAACTTGTTTTAGTTGATCCATCATATCGTCTAAAGTAAATGTGCCTTCCATAAACTTATTAGCTGATTTTCGCATTTCTTTTTCATCAAGGTTTTCTTGTGCTTTTTCTACTAGAGTTAAAATATCGCCCATCCCAAGAATTCTATCTGCCATTCGTTCAGGATAGAAAATGTCAAGGTCTTCCATCTTTTCGCCAACACCAGCAAATTTAATTGGAACTCCCGTTAAATAACGAATTGAAAGCGCTGCTCCTCCACGAGCATCACTATCAAGTTTTGACATAATTGCACCAGTTAAATCTAGACGCTTATCAAAGCCTAAAGCCGTATTAACAGCATCTTGACCACTCATAGCATCAACTAAAAGTAATATTTCATCAGGGTTAATTGCTTCGCGAATAAAAACGAGCTCATCCATTAATTCGTCATCAATTGTAAGACGACCCGCAGTATCAATAATTAAAACATCATATTTATCGTAATATGCTTTTTCTTTGGCAACTCTAGCAATTTCTACAGGATCAGCATCCGTTCCAAGGTTAACAATATCTACACCAACTTCTTTTGCAATCGTTTCAAGTTGATCTATAGCTGCGGGACGATAAACGTCTGCTGCGGCTAATAAAACTTTTTTATTTAATTTATTCTTTAATAAATATGCAAGTTTTCCTGCTGTAGTAGTTTTTCCTGTACCTTGAAGACCAACTAACATAATAATCGTTGGTTTGTTTTTGTTATAGATTATTTCATTGTCATCACTACCAAGAAGGGCGACAAGTTCATCTTTAACAATTTTTACAACCATTTGCGAAGGATTTAATTCATCAAATACTTTTTCGCCAATTGCTTTTTCTCTAATATTATCAACGAAATTTTTAACAACTTTATAATTAACGTCAGCTTCAAAAAGAGCAATGCGAATTTCTTGAAGCATTTCTTCCATATTTTTTTCTGTTAATCGTGATTGACCTTTAAGTTTTTTAAGAATCTTTGAAAATTTATCTGTCAGTGCTTCAAATGCCATATTTCTCTCCTTCAATTAGTTCTTTTACAAGTTGTTTTTGATGTTCGTTTAAGTCGGTTTTTGCAAGGTTTTCTAAAAGAATAGTGCGATTTTGCGACTTTTTAGCTAATTGCAAAACGTCTTCGAATTTTTCTAAATGCGCTTCAGACTTACTTAGATTATCGCTAACTGCCGCTTTAGAAATTTTCAATGCATCCGCAATCTCTTGAAGCGATAAATCAAATTGATAATACATTTTAAAAACTTCTTGTTGCCGTTTTGTAAGTAATTTTCCATACATTGCAAACAAGCGGTTTAAGTAGACAAATCGTTCTAGGTTTTTTTCTAATTGCATATTAAGTCCAAATTAAATTGATAATAACAAGAAAGACAACGTTTATTAAAAATCGCGTAAATAGACGTCGATGAAAGTATTGATTTTTCCACACCCCATTAGGTGAGCGTTTAAATTCTTGATACGTAAAAATTAGGCTAATTACAAAACAAGATATAACAATTACTAACATCGATGCCCAAAGATAATTAACCGAGCCAACAGCAAATCCAATCGATGTTACGATTACTCGCGTTATATAAAAAACAGCAAGAGCTATTAAAAAACTAAGAAGACTAAACGTTATCATCATAATCATCTCCTAAACATAACCCATACAAATATTTTTCTAAGTCAAATTCCATGAGATCATCCATTTTTTCGCCTAAACCAATAAAACGAACAGGAACACCAATCTCATCTCTAATTGCAAGAATTATTCCGCCTTTACTCGTTCCATCCATTTTTGTAATGATGACACCAGTAAGTCCGGTCGCTTCTGCAAATGCTTTAGCCTGGATTACACCATTTTGACCAGTCGTAGCATCAATAATTAAGAAAACTTCATCAGGAGTTCCATCAATTACGCGGCCAATAACACGACGAATCTTACTTAGTTCATTCATTAAATGCATTTTTGATTGAACTCTTCCGGCGGTGTCAACAATAACTAAATCATAGTTTTCATTCTTTGCTTTTGTTACGCCATCAAAGGCGACACTTGCAGGATCTTGATTTTCTTTTCCCGAAATTATATCAACGCCGATTCTTTCCGCCCAGACTTCTAGTTGTTCAACAGCGCCAGCTCTAAATGTGTCGCCGGCAACTAAAAGAATGCGTTTTTGCTGCTTTTTATAGCGATGTGCAAGTTTTGCAATCGTTGTTGTTTTGCCAACGCCGTTAACGCCAACAATCAAAAGCACGGTTGGTCTTCCTTCAGCAAACGTAATTTCATTTTGAATATCTTCACCTTGTTGTAAGTATCCAATAAACATCTTATCAACGAGAATTTCATTAATTATTGTTGGATCACTCGTTTGTCTATTAGCTGCTTCAAGTTTACTTGCTTCAATAATTTCAAATGCTAATTTAACACCGACATCAGCCTCAATTAAAATTTGAAGTAAACCTTCAAAATATTCTTCGTTTGCGACATCATATTTTTTCGAAAGGCCTTTTAAGCGTGATGAAAATTGTTTGCGGCTTTTACTCATGCCGACAACATATTTTTCATTTACTGGATCAGTTTTCTTTTCCTTTTTTGAAAATTTCTTTTTTAATAAATTAATTAATCCCAATTTAAATAGCCTTCTTTTCTAATGCGTGTCTTGCTGCTTCTTGTTCGGCAGCTTTTTTTGTTTTGCCTTCGCCTCTTCCTAAACATATATCGTCTAAATAAACTTCGACAGTAAATGTTTGGTCGTGGGCAGGTCCTTTTTGATCTACTAAAACATAGTGAACGGTCTCGCGTTTTTCTGCTTGAATCGCTTCTTGTAGTTCATTTTTATAATTTGTAGTGCGTTCAAAGCGAAATCCCTTAATTGGAGGTAAGAAAATTTTCGCAAGAATATTTGTTGTTATTTCAAACCCTTGATCTAAATAAAGAGCACCCGCGAAAGCTTCAAAAACATCTTCATAAAATCTTTCGTTTTCAAGAGCTTCTTTTAAATTGATGCTTTCGCCAAATTTCATATATTTTTGAAATTCAAATTTCTTTGCAATTTTTGCTAGCGATGAAGCCTGAACGAGTTCGCTACGCATTTTTGTCATTTCCCCTTCGCTTAACTCTGGGTATTCATCATAAATAAATGCGGCGACAATTAGACCAATAACAGCGTCCCCTAAAAACTCAAGACGTTCATAACTTATTGAATCATGATCAATATTACAACTTGAATGAGTAAAAGCCTGCTCAAAAAGAGCTTCATTTTGTGGGGTTATCCCTAATTTTGCAAATAAATCATTAAATTTACTCATTACTCATCCGTTCTTTAATTTTTGCAACGACGTCATTTTTTGCCATTTTATAAGCAACCTCAAGCGCACTTTCAAATGCATAGGCATTACTATTACCGTGAGCCTTAACAACAATTTTATTAATCCCAACTAGCATAGCGCCACCGACTTTTTTATAGTCCATCGTTGTTTTAAGTTTATTAACTCCTTTTTTCGAAAACACATAACCGATTTTTGTCCAAAAGGAAGTTGTAAAAACATCTTTTAACATATTTCCAAAAGTTTTCGCGATTCCTTCGCTTGTCTTTAAGAAAATGTTACCCGTAAATCCATCACTAACGATAACATCAGCATCTTTTAACAAAGCATCTCTACCTTCGATGTTACCCATAAAATTGACTTCTTTATCATTTTTTAGAAGCTCGTAAGTTTCCACAAGCATTGGTGTACCTTTACCTTCTTCTGCACCGTTATTTAATAAATAAGTTTTTGGTTTTTCAGTATTAAACACGGCACTAGCGTAAATTTGCCCCATTTTTGCAAACTGTACGAGTTGCGAAGGCGTGTTTTCTGTGCTGGCACCAACATCAAGAACTGTTACAAAGCGACCTTCTACAGGTGTAGGAAAAGCCGTAACTAATGCAGCTCTTTCTACATTAGGAATTAGTTTTAACTTAATCGTAGCAGCACTTAAAAATGCACCAGTACTTCCGGCTGAAACAATTCCGTCAGCATCTAGCGTTGTTACTGCTTCAATTGCTTTATACATTGAACTATCTTTAGCCCTCATTACATCAAGAGGTCCAGCGTTCATTGCTATAACATCATTTGCACTAATCTTAACAATATCTTCGCTTAGTCCAGCAAAAGCCGATTCTTTTCCAACTACTACAAGTTCTACATCTGGGTGATTTTTGTGAAAATCCATCACGCCTTTTGCAAGTTGTTCAGGTCCGTGATCACTACCCATTAAATCAATAACTAGTTTCATAAATTACTTATTCATTCCTTTGAAAAAAGATTGATAAAAGTCTAAGTATACGAATATAAATCATTATTATCGTAATTAATAACGAAAACGATGCTACCCATTCGTATTTCTTATCTAATCCACTTTCGACGACTGCGTTAGCATAATCAAAGTCAAAAACAAACATTAAAGCTGAATAAACTAAGAATGCTAAAGCAATAAGAAAATAAACTCCTGGGGAAACAGCATTAGCACCCATTACAAAGACCGTTAAACTAACGATTAATGATGCAACTAGTGCCCCAAGAAGTAAGCTTGTCATAAATTTAAAAGTGAAAGCTCGGTTTCTAAACGTATTGTTTTTATAAAGTAAAAGCATAATAAAGAAAATAGCAACCGTTGATCCAACGGCAATTAAAACAATACCAGGAGCATATAACTCCATAACCGCGCTTAATACTCCAAGAGAAATACCTTGTGTAATCGCATAAACAAATGACATAACATTTGCGGTTTTTGGAACAAACATTCCAACAAAACTTGCAATAAGTGCAAATATTCCACTAAGTCCAAATGCAATCCAAAGGGCGTTTGTCATTTCAACAGTTGGAGTTTCACCAACAACAGTAACTCTCATTCCTAATAGGACAGAAATAATTCCTGAAACAATTGTTACCGCAGTTAAAATAATTGTTTTAGTCGTAATACCAGCCATCGTGGCTCTATTTTCACTAACTGCTCTGTTTGCATATCTACCAAATACAGGGTTTCTATATCTCATATTTTCACCTCCATCGCAACATATATAATATATTATTTATATTAAATTACCTAACATAACACAAAAAAAATAAGGATTAACCTTATTTTTTGTTATGTTTTGACTAGTGAATAAGCAATTTGACCTTGATTTTGCAAGGTTTCGCCTGCAAATTCACACTATTTTTATAAATTTGGTTTTGATGAGATTTAGACTATTCAACCCCAACAATGAAACTATAAACGGGTTGATTACCCATGACTAGATCAATATCAATTTCTTCGTATTTTTCTTCTAATTCTTCTTGAAGTTCTTCAGCCTCTTCTTTACTAATATCTTCTCCGCAAATTAGCGTAATAATTGAAGACATATCATCAACCATGTGCTCAATTAGAATTCGAAGAGCTTCAAATTTATCTTTAACGGAACAAACAATTTCTTTGTCGTTTAAGCCCATGTAATAGTCTTTTTTAACTTCGATGCCATCAATTGTCGTATCTTTAATCGCAAAAGTAACTTGACCAGTTTTAACTGTCGAAAGGGCATCATTCATGTCTTCTAAAAGATCTTCAAGTTCACCTTCAGGATTAAAGTTCATGATAGCAACTAAACCTTGCATGATCGTTTTACTTGGAATGATATGAACTTTTACGTCTTCATTTTCCGCATTAACGATTTCTGCAGCTTGATTAGCAGTTAAGACAATATTTGAGTTATTTGGGAAAATGAAAACATTATGTGCATTAACTTTTTTAATCGCTTCAATAAAGTGTTCAGCGGCAGGATTCATCGTTTGTCCGCCCTTAACAACATAATCTACGCGATACTTCTTAAATAGTTCTTCTAGACCATCACCACTAGCAACAGTAATAAGCGCATATTCTTTTTTCTCATCACTAGCATGAGCATGGCCATTTCCGTTTTCAAACATTAAGTGATTGTGTTGTTCACTCATGTTTTCAATTTTTAAAGAAATGAATTCGCCAAATTGTTGGGCATAATTTAGCGTATTACCTGGTTTTAGCGTATGAATGTGAACTTTTAGGATTTCTTCGTCTTTTACCATGACGATTGAATTACCTTGAGAGTTAAGAACACTAGCAAAACGTTTTTCATGGAATGGGCGCTTGTTTTCCTTATCTAAACGAAGAATAAATTCCGTACAATAGCCGTATTCTTCTCCTTCAACTCCAGTTTCAATGCCTGCAAATGGTTTTGCTTCTTGTTCTTCAAAAGCTGTAGCTTGCTTTTTAACGATAATTTCACCAACTAAGCCGCTATACATACCTTCAAAAATCGTAACTAAACCTGCGCCGCCACTATCAACAACACCAACTTCTTTTAAAACAGGGAGAAGGTCAGGTGTTCTTTCTAGTGAATCGCGAGCTTCATCAAGTAAAAATTCAAAAGCTTTTTCAATCGTCCAATCAGGACGTGCTTTTTCTAGAAGCGCATTTGAAGATTCTCTAATTACAGTAAGAATCGTTCCTTCAACTGGGCGCATGACCGCTTTATAAGCAACTTCACTACCACTAACCATTGCCTCGGCTAGTTCAACAGCATTAATTTTATCTTTATTTTCTAAAGCATTAGCAAAGCCGCGGAAAATTTGACTCGTAATAACGCCAGAATTTCCTCTTGCCCCCATAAGGAGACCTTGGCTAAATGCTTTAGCGATTTGATAAATATTTGTATCATTTCGGTTTGCAATTTCTTTTGCTCCACTTGAAACTGTTAAGTTCATGTTCATCCCTGTATCACCATCTGGGACAGGGAAAACGTTAAGAGCATCAATTGCAGGATAATTGTTATATAAGTTATTAGCTCCGGATATGAACATTTCTTTTAATGTTAAGCCATTTAATTCTTTCATAACCTTACACTCCTACATCACTTTCACACCTTGGATGTAAACGTTAATCGCACGAAATTTTACATCAAAGGTTTTTTCTAATTCATATTTAACCTGTTCTTGAACGCCACCAATAATCTCGGTAAGTTTTAATCCGTAAGCAACGATAACATAGACATCAACATTCCAGCCTTGTCTTGTTTCGTTTGCAATTACGCCTTTACTAAACATTTTTGGATCTAGTAAATATTGGAGGCCGCGGCCTTCTCTGTTGCGGTGAGATAGCGAAACGACACCATAACAATTTAGTGCAGCTTCAGCGGCGACATCTTCAATTGCTTTGGCAGAAACTTCCATACCGCCAAAAGGTGTTTTGTTATCTTTGGCCATTGCCTTACCTCCACTTTTAGGTATTTATACCTAAACGTTATTATACTTATTTTCTTTCGTTTTGCAACTTGCACACATTTAATAAGCACCAAATTGTTAGATATAAATTGTATAAAACAGTGCATTTTTGCTGCTAAACACTGCAAAAACGCACTTATTTTGTTTTTTCTACTTTAGCGACATATAAACTCTCGCTTAGATTTTCGCTAAGTTTACTAAATACTTCATCAAAATTTTTAAGCGGGAAAATTAGATGGATTTTATTCTTACTTGTAAGTATTGTAAGCGTGTCTAATTTAAAAAATGGTCCTAAATATCGCGGGTACTTTCCGACTTGAAGAACCTCATCATAACTTAGTTCAATTTTCTTTTTACCTTTAAAAATAACAACTTTTTCTTTATCAAATTCAAGAAGCGTTTTTGGTTTACAAAGAAAACTAATTAAAAGGTATATGGGATAACCGACAAGCAATATCGTTACGACTAAAATAATGATCCCGTCTGTTACATTCTTTTCTTTTGTAATTGAAAAAAGAATCGCTGCAAAAAGAGCAGCTAAAACAATTGAAGCAACTAAATAAATTACAATCTTCCAAATAACTTTTTTATCTTTTACAGCACTTTGCATACTCTAATTATAATATAAAAAAAGTTTGGCAACTTGCTATTTTCCCCGAAACGGATATCTTCGCCGCTACTGTGCTTAACTTCTGTGTTCGAGATGGGAACAGGTGTGTCCACAGCGCCATCGTCACCAAACCATTTTGAGCCTTATTCGCTCAAAACTAAATACTATCTTAACATGTCTTTCTAAAAATTAATAGTTAATTTTCGCATATATTAACGAAGAAATTTAAGTCCTCGACTTATTAGTATTACTCGACTAAATACATCACTGCACTTACATCTGTAACCTATCAACCTAGTCGCTTTCTAGGAGTCTTACTTCTTGCGAATGGGAAGTCTCATCTTAAGGTTAGCTTCACGCTTAGATGCTTTCAGCGTTTATCTATTCCATAGGTAGCTACCCAGCGATGCTTCTGGCGAAACAACTGGTAAACCATAGCTATGTCCATTCCGGTCCTCTCGTACTAGGAACAGGTCCTTTCAAACTTCCTACGCCCACGACAGATAGGGACCAAACTGTCTCACGACGTTTTGAACCCAGCTCGCGTACCACTTTAATGGGCGAACAGCCCAACCCTTGGAAGGGACTACCCCTCCAGGATGTGATGAGCCGACATCGAGGTGCCAAACCGCGTCGTCGATGTGAACTCTTGGACGCGATCAGCCTGTTATCCCCAGAGTAGCTTTTATCCGTTGAGCGACGGCCCTTCCACACGGAACCGCCGGATCACTAAGCCCGACTTTCGTCTCTGCTCGACTTGTAGGTCTCGCAGTTAAGCAACCATATGCCTTTGCACTCGATGTATGATTTCCAACCATACTGAGGTTACCTTGGGGCGCCTCCGTTACTGTTTAGGAGGCGACCGCCCCAGTCAAACTGCCTGCCTAACACTGTCCCTCGCTAATGCGTAGGTTAGAGTAATCCTAATTCAAGAGTGGTATTCCAAGGATGGCTCCGCCCAGACCAAAGCCCAGGTTTCACTGCCTCCCACCTATCCTATGCATGAATTAAAATTACCCAATATTAAGTTACAGTAAAGCTTCATGGGGTCTTTCCGTCTAGTCGCGGGTAGCCGGCATCTTTACCGGCAATAAGATTTCACCGAGTCTGCTGTTGAGACAGCGCCCAAATCATTATACCTTTCGTGCGGGTCAGAACTTACCTGACGAGGAATTTCGCTACCTTAGGACCGTTATAGTTACGGCCGCCGTTCACTGGGGCTTCAATTCAAAGCTTCGCCTTGCGGCTAACCTCTCCTCTTAACCTTCCAGCACTGGGCAGGCATCACCCCATATACATCGCCTTACGGCTTCGCATAGAGCTGTGTTTTTGTTAAACAGTTGCTTGGGCCTCTTCACTGCGGCTCACTTTCATGAGCGCTTCTTCTTGCGAACTTACGAAGCGATTTTGCCGAGTTCCTTAACAACAGTTATCTCGCTCACCTTAGAATTCTCATCTTGACTACGTGTGTCCGTTCTCGGTACGGGCCATCTATGCTTAAGCTAGCGGCTTTTCTTGAAAGTTGGCGTCGCTTACTTCACTACTAGGGTTGCCCCATTCGCTCCCGATGCAACTTCGCTTATGTGTTTGACGGATTTGCCAATCAAACAGCTATTTTGCACCATCCGGAATCCGATAACCGGAATAAACTAGCCTCCTCTGTCACCACATCGCACATAGACGGGTACAGGAATATCAACCTGTCGTCCATCGACCCCGGCCTTTCGGCTGGGCCTTAGGTCCCGACTAACCCTGGGAGGACGAACCTTGCCCAGGAAACCTTAGTCAATCGGTGTGCAGGATTCTCACCTACATTCGTTACTCACACCGGCATTCTCACTTCCATATCGTCCACAACTCCTTCCGGTATTGCTTCAACCAATATGGAACGCTCCCCTACCACTAATAATAAATTATTAATCCGTAACTTCGGTATTATGCTTAGCCCCGGTAAATTTTCGGCGCAGAGGTACTCGACTAGTGAGCTGTTACGCTTTCTTTGAATGGTAGCTGCTTCTAAGCTAACATCCTAGTTGTCTAAGCGTCTCCACATCCTTCTACACTTAGCATAAATTTAGGGACCTTAATTGACGGTCTGGGCTGTTTCCCTTTCGACTATGGAGCTTATCCCCCACGGTCTGACTGCCTAACTAAATTTGGTGGCATTCGGAGTTTGGTTGCAATCAGTATCGCGAGATGCGACCATCAGGCATTCAGTGGCTCTACCTCCACCAAACATATTAGACGCTAGCCCTAAAGCTATTTCGGGGAGAACCAGCTATTACCTAACTCGTTTGGAATTTCTCCGCTATCCACAATTCATCCGCGGGCGTTTCAACGAACGTCGGTTCAGTCCTCCGGTGGGTATTACCCCACTTTCAACTTGATCATGGATAGATCGTCAGGTTTCGGGTCTATGTCATCATACTTAATCGCCCTATTCGGGCTCGCTTTCACTTCGGCTCCGCCTCTTCGACTTAACCTTGCATGACAACGATAACTCGCCGGTTCATTCTTCAATAGGCACGCCATCAGCCATTAACGGCCTCTGACTTCTTGTAAGCATACAGTTTCAGATTCTTTTCACTCCCCTCCCGGGGTTCTTTTCACCTTTCCCTCACGGTACTGGTTCACTATCGGTCACTAGTTAGTATTTAGCCTTTCGCAGTGGTCTGCGTATCTTCCGACAAGATTCCACGTGTCTCGCCGTACTCTGGAAATCGCTAACGGGAAATACTCGTTTAACTACAGGACTTGCACCTTCTTTGGTTGGCCTTTCAATGCCATTCATCTGGAGTATTTCACTCATATATCGCGCTCCTAAACCCCCGAATAAACGGGTTTGGGCTCCTCCGGTTTCGCTCGCCGCTACTAACGGAATCGAATTCTCTTTCTTTTCCTCTAGGTACTGAGATGTTTCACTTCCCTAGGTATCGCCTCTCTAATTTAAATTAGTAGATAACATGCAATGACTCATGTTGGGTTTCCCCATTCGGACATCGACGGTTCATTGCTCACATCCAGCTCCCCATCGCTTATCGCAGGTAGTCACGTCCTTCATCGCCTTCTAGTGCCAAGGCATTCACTGTACGCCCTTAGTAACTTAACCTTTCTTTATTTGTTGTTAATAAATGCGTTTAATAAAATCAACTTGGTAATTTTTGTTTGTCTCAATCGCTTTCTTAGTAAAAAAAACGACTTAAACAGAAAGAACATGTTTTTTTATAGTATTTAGTTTTCAAAGAACAAGGTTTTGAGCAACTTAATCGCTCAAAACTAAACAGATATACGAACGTCTAATACGAATTAGCATTAGTTTCTTTTTAAAGACGTATTCTAAGAAAACGTCTAGGTTTTTGTTTGTACAATTGTTTGGATATTTTTCCAAACGGTTTCTCCATAGAAAGGAGGTGATCCATCCCCACGTTCCCGTAGGGATACCTTGTTACGACTTAACCCCAATCACTAGTCCTACCTTGGGCGGCTCCCTCCCTTGCGGGTTAAGATACCGACTTCGAGTATTACCAGCTCTCATGGTTTGACGGGCGGTGTGTACAAGGCCCGGGAACGTATTCACCGTAGCATGGCTGATCTACGATTACTAGCAATTCCGACTTCATGAAGTCGAGTTGCAGACTTCAATCCGAACTGAGATCGGCTTTAGGAGATTCGCTCACTCTCGCGAGTTGGCCACTCATTGTACCGACCATTGTAGCACGTGTGTCGCCCAGGACATAAAGGGCATGATGATTTGACGTCATCCCCACCTTCCTCCGGCTTACACCGGCAGTCTCCTTAAAGTCCCCAACTTAATGATGGTAACTAAGGACAAGGGTTGCGCTCGTTGGAGGACTTAACCTAACATCTCACGACACGAGCTGACGACAACCATGCACCACCTGTGTGTTCTGTATATCCCCCTATTTCTAGGGTCTTAGAACCATGTCAAGCCCTGGTAAGGTTCTTCGCGTAGCTTCGAATTAAACCACATGCTCCACTGCTTGTGCGGGCCCCCGTCAATTCCTTTAAGTTTCAGTCTTGCGACCGTACTCCCCAGGCGGAGAACTTAATGCGTTAGCTTCAGTACTGGGTTTGACCCCAACACTTAGTTCTCATCGTTTACGGCGTGGACTACTAGGGTATCTAATCCTATTTGCTCCCCACGCTTTCGTGACTGAGCGTCAGTATCGATCTAGTATGCCGCCTTCGCCTCTGATATTCCTCTATATATCTACGCATTTCACCGCTCCACATAGAATTCCACATACCTCTCTCGTACTCTAGCCATCCAGTTTCCAAAGCGGACAGTGGTTGAGCCACTGCATTTGACTTCAGACTTAAACGGCCGCCTGCTCACTCTTTACGCCCAATAATTCCGGATAACGCTCGCCACCTACGTATTACCGCGGCTGCTGGCACGTAGTTAGCCGTGGCTTTCTGGTAAGGTACCTTCAAAGCAGAAACGTTCTCTTCTTCTGCTCATTATTCCCCTACAACAGAACTTTACAATCCGAAGACCTTCATCGTTCACGCGGCGTTGCTCGGTCAGGGTTTCCCCCATTGCCGAAAACTCCCTACTGCTGCCTCCCGTAGGAGTATGGGCCGTGTCTCAGTCCCATTGTGGCCGATCACCCTCTCAGGTCGGCTACGCATCCTTGGCTTGGTGGGCTTTTATCTCACCAACTACCTAATGCGCCGCAGGTCCATCTATCAGCGAAGCAAAGGCTCCTTTTATGTCTTCAAGATGCCTTAAAGACACGTATGCGGTATTAGCTAAAGTTTCCTCTAGTTATCCCCCACTGAAAGGCAGGTTACCCACGTGTTACTCACCCGTACGCCACTAAAATTAAGTATTTTGGAAGAGCAAGCTCTTCCGCGACACAAAATTTCCGTTCGACTTGCATGTATTAGGCACGCCGCCAGCGTTCATCCTGAGCCAGGATCAAACTCTCTAAAAGTTTATTTTCCTAGTTCATATTTTTTGTTAAAACAAATTGACGTTATTTTGTTGTACATCTGTTTAGTTTTCAAAGATCAAGTTTATTACGTAGTAATAATAGTGCGCTTGGTAAAGCGCTTTTATAGGTTATCATTATGTTAGTAGCGTGTCAAGCGATTTTTTTAAGAATTTACGCTTTCTATCTAACTTTTTTAACCTTGGTCGTACACGGATTTTTCCGTACACTTGCAATATTAAACCACAACTAACTTATATAGACAAGAGAAAAAGCTTAAAAATTTAAAATAAGTGGATAAATTAAACAAATTATTATAAATATTGCTAGTTCCAAGGTTAAAAAAAAGCAAGTGCGTTCGTCACTTGCTTTATTATTAGTTTAATTTTTAAGTTATTGGGCAGGCGTGTAAACCATAGTAAGCTTTTCTATTCTTACTAATTCATTTGCTTCATACGTTTCTCCGTAGAGTTCAAGCATGTACCCATACTTATTATATATAGTATAGGTAATTTCATAGTTTCCAGTTTCTTTATCGACAGGAGGTTCAACTTTAAAATTTTCACTAGGATTACTTATATAGAAGTTAACTCCTGCAGCTTTTTCTTCGGTGCCATAGGAACCTAAATCTTTAAATTCCTTGTCAACGCTATTTGCCATAATAAAAGTAAGAAGACTTCTTTCGGCCTCGGTTCCAAGGTTTCGTGATTCATCTTTTGAGGATCGAGTAATTTTTTCGGTTTCGCTAAGCTTAGTTTTCTTATAAGTAGTAAGTTCGATTTCGTAATATTCTTCTAAATCTTCGCGTAGAGCCGCTGTTGCGAGTGCTTTTTCTTTAAATTCTGAATAACTTACTAGAAAATAATCTTCTTTTTGTTCTTCTTCTGAAGGAGTTTCTGTGGGAATTTCTGTTTCATGTTGAGTATCGTCGCTTACAACTTCAGATTTATCGTTTTTATTTGTACAACCTGCTAATAAAGCAACTAGAGATAGAGCAGTAAAAAGTTTTGTAATTTTTTTCATATATATATTTCCTTCTTTTTGATGATTCTATAATACTAATAATATTCGGTATTGAAAATAGTAAATACTAGGAATTTCGCATGTAGCGCTACGTAATATTCTTAAATAGTAGTTTATTACAAAGAAAAATAGCGACCAATTAGGCCGCTATTTTGGAAGGTTTTTCTTACATATTTTCGATAAGTTGTTTATAACTTTCGACTGAAAGCGAGGCGCCACCAACAAGAGCACCATCAATATTTTCCATCGTTAAATATTCATGGATGTTGTGAGGTTTAACGCTTCCGCCGTAGAGAATACGAAGTTTATCTGCACTTTCTTTACTATATAGTTTAGCGATAATACTTCGAATATATGCACATACGTCTTCAGCAATTTCTTTACTAGCGTTTTTACCAGTTCCAATTGACCAAACAGGTTCATAAGCAATAACGAGTTTATCAAGGTCTTTTTCTTCAATATCTTTTAAACCTTCAATAACTTGTTCTTCAACAACAATTTTACTAATTCCTTTTTCAAATTGCTCAAGCGTTTCGCCAACGCAATAAAGAGCGCCTAGTTTAGCTTCAAATAACCGTTTAATTTTCTTATTACAAGATTCATTAGTTTCGTTGTAGTAAGTTCTTCTTTCACTATGGCCGACTAGACACATTGAAATCGGTAAATCTAAAAGCATTGGAACACTAACTTCGCCAGTGTAAGCGCCACTATCTAGATAATGGCAGTTTTGTGCTCCTAATATTAAGTCTTTGTTTTCTTTAGCGACTACTTCTATAGCAAGAAACGGCGCAGTTACGCCAATATCAACATTTTTTTCTTTTGCGAGTTTGGTAAGTTCTTTACTTTCGCGAGCAAAAGCTTCCGCTTCCGCGCGCGTTTTGTTCATTTTCCAGTTACCAATTAATAATTTCTTACGCATATTATCCAATGACATCGATTCCAGGTAAATGACCGTCGTTTTCAATCATTTCTAAGCTTGCTCCGCCTCCGGTTGAGACGTGAGAGAACTTATCTTTATAGCCAAATTCTGCAGCGGCTGCGGCACTATCGCCACCACCAATAACGCTAAAGCAATCTTCTAATTCGGTAATTGCTTTACAAACAGCAATTGTTCCTGCTTGGAAATCACTTTGTTCAAAAACGCCCATTGGTCCATTCCAAAAGACCATTTTTGCGCCTTGAAGTTCTTTTGTGAAAAGTTCAATTGTTTTTGGACCAATGTCCATTCCTTCAAAGTCGCTAGGAATTTCATCGGTTACAATTTTTTCTGTCCAATCTTTAAAGCCGTTAGTGGCAACGGAGTCTACAGGAAGAATAATTCTTCCATCAGCCTTTTTAAGACACATTCTTGCGTAATCTAGTTGATCATCTTCAACTGGAGAAATTCCAACGCCTTGGCCTAGAGCCTTTTTAAAGGTATACGCCATCGCGCCACCAATTAAAATCTTGTCGCATTTTTCGAGTAACTTATCAATAACTTTAATTTTGTCACTAACTTTTAAGCCACCAAGTACGGCAACGTATGGGCGATCAGTTTCAGAAACATCAACGCATCTACGTAAGTTTTCGACTTCTTTTTCAACTAAGAAACCAAGGGCGACTTCTTTGCCTTCTTCTTTTAAAATCGTTGGAACGCCAACTGTAGAAGCATGAGCCCGGTGAGCACTACCAAAGGCATCCATTACGAAAATATCAGCTAAACTTGCCCATTCGCGTGCAAGTTCTAAGTCGTTCTTTTCTTCGCCTTTTTCATAACGCGTATTTTGAAGAAGTAAAACTTCGCCAGGACCAATGAGTTCGACAAGTTTTTTAACCTTTTCGCCGCGCGTTACATCACTAAATGTTACTTTATCGCTACCAAGAAGTTCTTGAAGGCGAATAAAGACAGGTAACATTGAGTTCTTTTTCTTCGCGGCTTCAACTTCTTCTTCACTAAGTTTATGTTTAATTTTTCCAAGGTGAGAAAATAAGACTACTTTTGCGCCACCTTTTAAAAGATATTTAATCGTTGGTAAGGCTTGAATAATTCGGTTGTCATCAGTAATAACATCACCTTTACGAGGAACGTTAAAATCACAACGAACTAAGACCGTTTTATTTTTCACGTTTAAATCTTTTATTGTTTTCATACTAAAAATCCCCTTTCTTTTTGTAAAAAAGCGCCCGGAGGCGCTTTTAAAATTTTATTGTTATTTATTTAGTTCTGCCATTAACTTGGCAAGACGGATAAATTGTGCCGTATAACTATATTCATTGTCATACCAGGCAACAACTTTAACGAGTTGTTTACCATCAACTTCAAGAACTCCCGTTTGTGTGGCATCAAAGATTCCACCTTCTGGACGTCCGATAATATCGGTACTTACGAGTTCTTCATCAGTATATCCTAAGATATCCTTAAGTTCGCCTTCGCTTGCTTTTTTCATTGCAGCGTTAACTTCTTCAACAGTAACTTTTTTCTTTAAGACTAGTGTTAAGTCTACTAAAGAACCATCAAGTACTGGGACACGAAGGGCACCACCATGAAGTTTTCCTTTAAGTTCTGGTAAAACTAGACCAATAGCTTTTGCAGCACCAGTTGTCGTTGGGACAATGTTTTGTGCGGCAGCACGGCCACGACGAATTTTACCTTTTTTCGGTAAGTCTAGCGTCGTTTGGTCATTTGTGTAGGCGTGAACGGTCGTCATATAACCAATTTCAATGCCAAATTCGTCGTTTAAGACTTTTGCGACTGGGGCTAAGCAGTTTGTCGTACAGCTTGCACCACTAATGACTAAGTCACCTTTTTCAAGTAAGTCACTGTTTACACCATAGACAAAAGTATTTGTTTCTTTGTCGGCTGGGGCACTAATTAAGACACCACGAACACCTGGATCTAGGTGTACACTAGCGTCTTTTTTACCTTTAAATCGTCCAGTACATTCTAAAACGATTTCGACTCCGTATTCACTCCAGTCAATTTTGCTTGGGTCAGGTTGACCAATTACAGGAATTTCTCTTCCTTTGTAAACAATTGCATTTCCATCAGCGCTGACGCTAATGTCATCAACTGCAAAGCGACCATGAGCAGAGTCATATTTTAATAAATAAGCA
Organism: Bacilli bacterium; assembly: GCA_050952805.1. Lineage (GTDB taxonomy): Bacteria > Bacillota_I > Bacilli_A > RFN20 > CAG-826 > JAAYSA01. The sequence continues at coordinate 443,608 of JBMNLM010000001.1, forward strand.
AGGTTAGCGGCATCGGTTAAGTCGTTAATCGCGACTACTTCCATGCCTCCAACTTCTTCGATTCGACGAAAGGCTAATCTTCCAATTCGTCCAAATCCGTTAATTGCAACTTTAACTGACATAAATGTCCTCCTTCTTTAATACGGTTATATTTTACACTATTTGATTATTTATTTATAGAAAAAACAACAAAAAAGATGATATATCGCTCTTTTTTTACCGAATTGTTCAAAATTCCGTTTTTTACCTATTGAATATCATGATATTCAGTACTCATTCGGTAAAAAAATCAGTTATTTTTACGTCTAAAGCGTCCGCAAGACGATATAAAACTAATATTGAAGGATTTCTTCTGCCGTTTTCTAAGTCAGATATATAATTTCGATTCACACCAGCATCCAGCGATAAGTTAAGTTGACTTACGCCTTGATCCTTGCGAATTTCTCGAATTTTTTTTCCTAATTTAAGTAATCTTTTTTCTTCATTCATTTTCTTCAAGTGCTTTCTCTGCTAGTTGTCTTATTTTTATAAATAAGTGATTGATATTACTTTTAGTAACTGGGGGATCAAGATTTAGGCGTTCACTAAGAAGTTCAGCGAGTTCACTCATCGTTGCATCTTCTCTTTCAAGGCGAAGTTCCATTAACGCGGCTAGTTTTTCATTGTCTTCAGGTTTATCGCCGTAATATTTTTTAACAATTTTTATGTTTTCTATTTGTTTTTGACTACTTTTAACCGTTTTTGCATAATTTGCCTTATCACAAAGTAATACACGGTTTAGGGAATTTTGCATATCGCGTTCAATACGAATATTTTCAAAAAGAAGCGAGCTATTTACTGCGCCAATAAAAATAAGAAATTCACCAATTTGATTACTTTTTTTAAGATAAACGCAATATTTGTCGCGACGTTTTTGAATTTTTGGTGTGAAATTAGCTTTATCAAAGCGTTCAATTAGTTTTGCAAAACGTTTTGCAAGTGTTTCATTAGATGTCGTAATTTCAAGATGATAGTTCGTAGACTTTGGACTCGTTACTGAGCCTGAAGCAAGAAAAGCACCGGTTGCATAACCTGCCGCAGTATCATCACTATAAACAACTTTTCTAGGAATCGTTCCGTCCATAAACGAAAGCGATAAATCTTCAATAATTTCTCTAATCTTACTTCTTACGACAATTACAAATCGAGTCGATTTATTAAAGCGTTGATTAGTAAGATAGGTAAATGATACATCAGCATCATAAATTTCTTTTACAAGGTTAAAAATATACTTTGCAACTTTCGCATTATTTGTCTCTGCAAAGAGTAAATTCTCATTATTTCGCTTTGCAAAATAGCCACCAAATCGGAAAAACCCTGCTAAAAGGGCCTTTTTTCTAACAAGAGCATAGGGGGCATTAGCAGTGGCAATATCTTCTTTTACGTATTGAGTAAAGGTAATCATTGACGTTTTTTAATATCGCGATGAATCTTAATAACTGTATATTTATCATCAAAATATTTTGTTAGTTCATTAATAAAATAGACGCTTCGGTGTTGGCCGCCAGTACAACCAATTGCAATTGTTACGAGACTTCTTCCTTCGTTAGCAACGTCTTCTAAATAGGGAGTTAAAAAGGAAATTAAATCTTCCCTATAACGCATCGTAATTGCATATCTTTGTAAGTAATCAATTACATCCTTATTATTTCCCGTAAGATTTCTTAACTTTTTATCATAATAAGGATTTGGGACTGCTCTTACGTCAAATAAGAAGTCAATTTCACGAGGTATGCCATATTTAAAACCAAAGGAAATAAACATGACTATTGTTTTTCCTTCGCTTTTCTTATTTTCGCGGTAGCGTTTAAATAAAGCTTTTCTAAGTGTCGAAACATCAATATCAGTCGTATCTAGACGAATCGTTGCTTCATCTTTTACTTTTTCAAACTCATTAAATTCAGCTTGAAGACTCGTTTTTAAGTCGTATCCTCGAACTTGAAGGGGATGAGCGTGACGCGTAAATTTATAGCGATTTAAAAGTTCTTGCTCATCCGCGGTTAATAAAATCAAGTCATAATCAATTTCTGGATGTTTTTTTAATTCTTTAACGTAATCTTCAACGTGATGAATATAAATTTGAATGAGTGTTTTTTGATCTTCTTTTTGATTAAAATTCTCAAGGAATTGTGGAAGTAGTTGAACGGGCAAATTAGCAATAATAAAATATTTCATCTCTTCAAAAGCAGTCGTTGCACTACTTTTGCCAGATCCTGATATTCCGCTTAAAATAATTAATTTATTTTTCATTGCCTCGCTAAAAACACATCATTAACTACATATATATAATACCACTTTGAGTGTATTTTTATTTTGCTTTATTGCGATTTAAAGCGCGAAGTCGCTTTGAAACAGTAATTGCGGCGATTGCCCCATCACTTTGAGCTGTAACAATTTGTCGTAAATCTTTTTCGTTAATGTCGCCAACGGCAAATAAGCCTTCAACACTTGTTTCCATATTTTTGTTAACGAGCGCATAGCCTCGTTCATTTCTTACATCAAAGTTTTTGAGCATATCGCTTTGCGCGGTCGCGCCAACAAATGGGAAAACGGCGGCGACTTCTAGAGTTCTATCTTCGCCGGTTAAGATGTTTTTAACATTTAAACCTGTTACTTTTGTCCCATCACCTAAAACTTCAACAGGAATTGTATTTAAGACTAATTCAACATTTTCTGTTGCTTTAACGCGTTCTGTTAGTTCTTCATCAGATCTAAACTCATCGCGACGATGGATCAAATAAATTTTCTTAACGATTTTAGCAAGGAATAGTGTTTCTTCTAAAGCTGAGTTTCCGCCGCCAATTACGGCAATTTCGTGGTCTTTATATAAAGCACCATCACAAACCGCGCAATAACTTACGCCTTTTGAAGTATATCTAGCTTCGCCAGGAATTTTTAGTTTTCTTTCTGTCGTTCCAGTTGCAACAATTGCAAAATGAGTGTTAAACACTTCATCTATTGTCGTAACATTAAACGTTCCATCTTCATTTTTTGCAATATCAACAACTTCGCCATATTCGATTTCAATATCATTTTCGCGAACTTGTTCAAACATTTTAAAAGCAAGGTCTGGTCCTGAAATTGTCGTAAATCCAGGATAGTTTTCGACAGCTTGCGTAATATTTAATTTTCCTCCAGGTGCACCTTTATCAAGAATCTTTACAGGAACATTAGCTCTTTTTAAATAAATCGCGGCAGTAATTCCTGCTGGACCTGCACCAATTATAATTACAGGATATGTATTATTCATTTTTGTTTTCCTCCTTTATTTCATTTTTTGTATCATTTAAATTTTCTTCTTCTATTTCTTTTATTTCTATATTAGTGTTCGTGGCTAATTTTTGTTTACTAGCGAAATGTCTCCAAACGTGGTTTATAACGATTCCAAGAATACTAACGCCAACAAAAATTAGCGCCCAAATATAACTCCACTTTGATTTTTCACCCATATTAAAACTAGGATCACGAAGTGGCTCTAAAATTGCTCTTGTCATTCCGTACCATAAAAAGTAAGCAAATCCCATGTCAAGTGGTTTACGCCACTTTTTAAGTCCGCAACCTATACCAAAATAGATAACAAAGAATCCTGCTAAGTTAATCATCATTTCTATAAAGAATAGCGGAACTCTAAATTCTCCATCAATTATCATGTTTTGTCTTATAGCGTAAGGTAAAAAAGCATAGTTATTAATATCTGTCGCTGCGCCATAGACTTCTTGGTTAAAGAAGTTTCCAAAACGTCCGACAGCTTGAGCGACGAGTAGCGTTGGTAAAACAATGTCAACTGCTTCTTCTAATTTGTAAAGTTTTCGATATTTAAAATAGTAGAAAAGCATTCCGCCGAGAGCACCAAATATTGCTCCACCCATAATTGCGAGTCCGCCACTTCTAAAATCGAAAACTTTCGCAAAATCTTCGTTAAATCCGCCTACTGTCCAGTTTCCGATAACGTACCAGATTCTTGCGCCAATAATTCCACTAGGGAAAGCAACATAAAATAAGTTTTCCATTACGCCGTGGCGTTTGTGTTTTTTATAGAAAACGTGTTCACAAATCGCTAGCGATAATAGCGCGCCTGTAAGAATGAATATTGCATAGAAAGCAACAACAGGATTAGCACGGTTTAAAGGTATCCCTCTAGGTAAAGGGAACGTAATTAAGCCCAAATATGCATATCCGTCAAAAGCAATAAACGCTGCAAAAATGGCTCCGATTAGGCCAAGAGCCCACATTAACGTTGCATATTTGATGTTTTTTTCTTTTGGACGGAAATGGTAGTAATTAAGAAAAAATATTGCAAGACCTACCGTAATCATAAAGCCAAACAGAGCAGATCCTAGCGTCGACATAAGTATTGCAAAAGTTTTTCCGTTACTTGCTTCAACAAAAGTAAGACTTAAGGCAACAACTAAAAAGCCAAGAATATTTATAAAGGGACTTAAAGAAACATAGAGAAAACTATTTTTAAATAAGCTTTCATACTCTTCATCGTTTTTACGAATTTTATTAATTGCGAGGCCTAAAAAAGTAAAGCCTGTTGCAATAATAAGTAGGCCGAGTGTTAGAAATATATAATTAATCGTTTTCATAAATTACCTAATAAGAATATAGCACAAACTAAGTAAATAATTTTACTTAAATGCTTATTTTAAAACCTCTTTTAAGTATTGTCCCGTATAAGAAGCAGGGTTTTTACTTACTTCTTCTGGAGTACCAGTCGCAATAAGTTGTCCTCCGCCATTACCGCCATCAGGACCAAGGTCAACAATATAGTCGCCTTGTTTAATAACATCAAGGTTATGCTCAATAACGATAACGGTATCGCCATTTAAGACGATACGTTTTAAGATTTTAAGAAGTCTTTTAACGTCATCAGTATGTAAACCAGTCGTTGGTTCATCTAATAAATAAAGTGTTCTTCCTGTCGAGCGTTTCGTAAGTTCAAAAGCTAGTTTTACTCTTTGTGCTTCTCCTCCACTTAACTCTGGAGCAGGTTGACCAAGCTTAATATAACCTAGACCAACATCAATTAATGTTTTTAGGATTCTCTTAATCTTAATTCTTGAATCAAAAAATACATAAGCATCTTCTACAGTCATATTTAAGACATCACTAATGTTTTTTCCTTTATAGAAACAAGCGAGCGTTTCGCTGTTGTATCGTTTACCATCACAAACTTCACAACGTACATAAACATCAGGTAAAAAATTCATTGAAATTCGCTTTACTCCTGCACCTTGACAATGTTCGCATCTTCCGCCGCGATTATTAAAAGAGAAATAACCTTTATTAAATCCCCTTGCTTTTGCATCGGGAGTCTCGGCAAAAACGGCACGGATTTCATCAAACACCTTAGTATAAGTCGCTGGGTTTGATCTAGGAGTGCGGCCAATTGGGTCTTGAGAAATATGAATTACTTTATCAATGTGTTCTAAGCCACTTATTGAATCGTGCTCACCAGGATTTGTATTTACACCACGAAGATATCCATCAACTGCTTTATAGAGAATATCGTTAACGAGTGTAGACTTACCACTTCCGCTAACGCCGGTAACTATTGTCATAACACCAAGCGGGAATTTAACATCAATATTTTTTAAGTTATGGCATCTAGCACCTTTTACTTCTAAAAATTCACCATTTCCTTTTTCGCGAACTTTGGGAACGTCGATTTTCTTTCTGCCGCTTAAATAGTCGCCGGTAATTGAACGCGGACAATTCATAATGTCTTCAACTGTTCCAACTGCGACAACTTCGCCACCATGAACACCAGCGCCTGGGCCAATATCGACGATTAAATCAGCATTTCGCATCGTTTCTTCATCGTGTTCAACAACAATTAATGTATTTCCTAAATCGCGCATTTCTTTAAGCGATTTAATTAATTTTGCATTATCTTTTTGATGAAGACCAATACTTGGTTCATCAAGAATGTAAATAACTCCACTTAATTTTGAGCCAATTTGTGTAGCTAAACGAATTCTTTGGGCTTCGCCGCCTGATAGTGTTGCTGCTTGTCTAGCTAACGTTAAATAATCTAGACCAACATCAACAAGAAATGACAAGCGATTATGAATTTCTTTAAGAATTAGATCAGATATCGTAACTTCTGAAGGCGAAAGTGTCTTTTTCGTTTCTTCTAAGAAATTCCTTAATTCACCAATTTGCATTGTTGATAATTCATAAATATTTTTGTTATTAATTCTTACCGAAAGAGCTTCTTTGTTAAGTCTAGCTCCGTTACAGGAAGTACAAATAATGTCTTGAAGGAACTTCGCGTAGTAGTCACGCATAAATTCACTCGTTGTTTCTTCGTAGAGTCGCTCAATTTTTGTCTTAATTCCTTCAATATAACCAGTACGAAATACAATGTTTCCGCTTGAACTTTTAATTGTGTATTCATGGGGTTCAGGAGAGCCATTTAAGACAATTGAGCGCTGTTTTGCAGTCAATTCCTTCCATTTAACGTTCATTGGAATGTCATAAAGACTACAAAGTTTCTTAAAATCTTGCCATTCAAGATTTTGCGATTTTGTAATATTTTTATAATATTCAATCGCCCCTTCATTTAGTGACAAATTATCATCAGGAACGAGTAAATTTACATCAACTTCGCGCTTTATTCCTAATCCTCTACATTCAGGACAATAGCCAATTGGGGAATTAAATGAGAAAAATCTTGGTTCAAGTCTCGGGACACTAAAACCACAATATTTACAAGCATGCATCGTACTAAAGAAACGTTCTTCGTTGTTTAGTAAAACGTAGAGAACTCCGTGTCCCCAGTCTAGAGCAATGTTAATACTATCTAATAAACGCCCAAATGAGTCTTCTTTTAGGCCAAGACGATCAACGATAATATCAATATCGTGATACTTGTTTTTTGAAAGTTCGGGCACTTCATCAATACGATAATTTTCTTTATCAACTCGTAAACGCATAAAACCAGCTTTTTGTATTTTTTCTAGTGTTTCTTTATGCGTTCCTTTTTCGCGAACAACGACAGGAGCAATAATTTGTACACGAGTATTTAGGGGATACTCTTGAATAATATTAATAATTTGTTCCGGCGAAAAAGCAATGATTGGTTCATTGTGAGTTGGGCAATAAGGAACACCAATGCGCGAATATAAGAGTCTTAAATAGTCATAAATTTCCGTAACCGTTCCTACAGTACTTCTTGGATTTGTGTTTGTTGTCTTTTGTTCAATCGAAATTGCAGGACTTAGTCCTTCAATTGAATCAACATCTGGTTTAGAAAGGTTACCTAAAAATTGTCTAGCATAGCTAGATAAACTTTCAACGTAACGGCGTTGGCCTTCGCTATAAATAGTTTCTAGAGCTAGAGTACTTTTTCCAGATCCTGAAAGGCCTGTAAAAACAATAAACTTATTTTTTGGAAGAGTTAAATCAATATTTTTTAAGTTATTGTCTCTTGCGCCCTTTATCTTAATCTCATTAATGTTCATTTTTTCGCTCCAACTTATATTGTACCTAGATAATGAGTATTTTTCATTTGATATACTTTATTTATCAAATAATATTGATAATAAAGTTATATATTACGTTGAATTTGCTAATTAAATATTATAGAATTTTTGAGTATGGAAGTATTAAGAACAAACAAATTAACGAAAAAATTTAAAAATAAATTCGCCGTAAAAGATGTCTCAATGGTCATTAATGAGGGCGATATTTATGGTTTTATTGGCGAAAACGGTGCGGGAAAAACGACTTTTATTCGTCTAATTGCAGGATTAGCTAACCCAACGAGCGGAACTTACACTCTTTTTGAAGGAGAAAATAAACCAATTGCCGCGATTGTTGAGGCTCCTGCTCTTTATTTAAATTTAACCGCTCTTGATAACATGAGAGCCTACGGAAAATTAGTAGGCATTCAAGATGAACAAAAATTTCGTGAACTTCTTGAACTTGTAAAACTTAACGAAGTCATTGACTCAAAGAAAAAAGCAAATCACTTCTCACTAGGTATGAAGCAACGGCTTGGGATTGCAATGGCACTTCTTGATGATCCAAAGTTTTTGATTTTAGATGAGCCGATGAACGGTCTAGATCCTGAAGGTGTCTACTTATTAAGAAACATAATAAAAGACTTAAGTGATAAAGGCATTACCTTCTTAATTAGTTCGCATATGCTAAGCGAATTATCAAAAATCGCTACAAAATACGGCTTTATTCATCAAGGTGAGCTAGTAAAAGAGGCAACTCTTAAAGATTTAGAAAACCTTCAACGGCATTTTATTCATGTAAAAATTGATAGTTCACAAAAGGAACTCGCTACAGAAATTCTTAAAAAAGCAAAATATAACTTTGATGATGAAGACGATATAAAAGTATATGACGCTAAACTTGATGATGTCTTTAACCTTTTAAGGAAAAATAAAATTGAAGTTAAAGCGATTAAAGAAGAAACTCCTTCAATTGAAGACTTCTATTTAAAACTAATTGGAGAATTAAATGGGTAAATTACTAAAATTAGACTTATATCGTCTAAGAAAAGAAAAAGCACCATTAGTAGGAATACTTGTAAGCGTAGGAATACTTATTCTTTCAGTAATTGTCTTTTCAATTCAAGGCTATCACGCTTCAAATAGTCCTTATGACTATGATTTATTCCTTAGTCCAAATGAAGTATTTTTGCAAACATCTTCTTTTGCATCAAATATTCCTCTTGTTCTTTATATTGTGACAGTAACTTTTACTGCTAGAGATTTTTCAAATAAAACGATAAGACTAAAAATTCAAAAAGGTTATAGTAGGACAAAAATTTACTTCTCAGCGCTATTTGCAAATTTAATCTTTTGTCTTCCAATTATCTTAATTAGCGGTCTTATTAACTATTTTGTTGTTTATGCATTTAATCCCCCAGCATCCATTACCGGTGATGATGTCTTAAAAATGTTTATAAGTATTTTTTATATCATCTTATATTCGACATTTTTTATCTCACTTGCGACTGCTGCGACTTTTTCAACAAGAAAGACTGGTTCAGCAATTGTTATCGGCTTAGGTGTAATTTTCGGGGAAGCAATTTTTAGTCAAATCATTATTTTTAGTATCATTTTCCGCTTTGAAAACGTACCAAAGTGGGTAATGAAAATGCTTTCAATATTTCCTAGTAGTTCATTAAGTAAAATAGCAAGTTCAGATTATAACGGCTATGACATTTTAATTTCTTATTTAAGTCTAGCGATTTATATCGCTATAACAAATGTATCAATTATATTTAACTTTAAGAGAAGAGATATTGCCTAATAATACTTAGAGATTGAAAAAGCCGATTAATCATTTATAATATTAGTACTGCGGGACGTAGCACAGCTTGGTAGTGCACTACCTTGGGGTGGTAGGGGTCGTGAGTTCAAATCTCATCGTTCCGACCAGGAAAATAAAAAAACCGCTGTTTTGCAGCGGTTTTTGTTATTTTTGCAAGGTTTTAGCCAAACTTCTTAATGCGTTCGTAGCGTTTTCTTGCTTCTTGTTCTGACTTAGTTAAGAGTTCTTCAGCGTGTTCTGGATTAACTTTTGGAAGTTGTGAGAACCGGTTTTCACCCATAACAAATTCACGGAACAACGAGTAATCAGGTTCTTTGTTGTAGTCTAATTGAAGTGGTGATTTACCTTCTTTTTCTAGACGTGGGTCATAGCGGAAGATATTCCAATAGCCACTTTCAACAGCTTTCTTTTCAACCGTATTGTGATTACTTAAGCCGCCTTTAATACCGTGTTCAACACAAGGTGAGTAAGCAATTACAAGCGACGGACCTTCATAACTTTCAGCTTCTTTAAGTGCTTTAATTGCAGCATTTGGATTAGCACCAAGACTAATTTGAGCGACATAGACATCGCCATAAGCCATTGCCATTAAGGCAAGGTTTTTCTTCGTGCCCGTTTTTCCGCTTGCGGCAAACTTAGCAATTGCACCAGTTTGTGTTGATTTTGATGCTTGTCCACCTGTATTTGAATATACTTCTGTATCAAGAACGAGGACATTAACGTCAGCACCACTTGCTAATACGTGATCTAGACCGCCGTAGCCAATGTCGTAAGCCCAGCCGTCACCACCAACAATCCAGACAGATTTATCAACAAAGTCATCCTTGTAGAGAAGACTTTCTTTAATCGCTTCGTTTCTACTATTTTCGATTAAGGTGATTAATTTATCTTTGATTGCTTTTGTGTGAGCTCTATCTTTTACGTTAGCAAGATAATCATCAATTAATAAAGCGAGTTCTTCTTCAACATCAGCTTTATTTGCTTCTAAGATTTCAGCGATACGAGCGAGTTTATAGTCAGTCGCTAAGCGCATTCCAAAACCAAATTCAGCATTATCTTCAAATAAGCTATTAGCCCAGGCAACACCTTCGCCTTCTTTATTAGTAACAAATGGCGTACCTGGCGTTGAGCCACAATAAATTGAGCTACAACCAGTAGCGTTAGCAACGAGCATATCTGCACCAAAGAGTTGCGAGACTAAGCGATAATATGGTGTTTCTCCACATCCTGCACAAGCACCACTAATTTCCATATAAGGCATCTTAAAGCCAACACCTTTAATAGCATTTTGTAGTGGTTCTGGTAGTAAGTTATCTTTATAGGTAACTTCTTTATAGAGATAGTCTGCAGCAGCTTCTAAATGAATTTCTTCTTTAGTATCGCGCATTTCAAGAGCTTTTTGTCCACGTTTTCCAGGACACGTTACAACACAAAGTCCGCATCCTACACAGTTTGCAGGACTAACTTGAATACGGAACATGTATCCTTGAAGTCCAGGACCCATTGCAGGAATTAAGTCATCTTTAACGTCTTCAGGTAATTTTTCAATTTCTTCTGGCGTTAGTAAGAACGGACGAATTGTCGCGTGCGGACAGACGAACGAACATGTATTACATTGAATACAATTTTCACTAATCCAATGTGGTACTTGGTCAGCAATTTGACGTTTTTGTTTGAAAGTAACATCATTTTGCATCGTGCCATCAAGAAGATCAAAGTTTGTAAACATTGAAGTTGGTAGGTCATTACCTTCAAGTCTTTCAATTGGCGTGACAAATTCATCAAAGTATTTATCACCACTTAACTTAACTTCTGCGACTGGTTTTAATTTTAACCATTCTTTATCAACTTTAATTTCGCGAAGGCCATCGGCACCACGATCAATTGCATCATAGTTTTTCTTAACGACAGCTTCACCTTTTCTGCCGTAAGTTGCTTTTGCAAGTTTTTTCATCCAGTCTTTTGCACTTTCATAATCCATAATTGATGGATTTAGATAGAAGAAACTAGATTGTAAGATTGTGTTTGTATGTCTTCCCATACCAATTTCACGCGCGATTGCGTTAGCGTCAATTACAAAGAATCTTGCATTACGTTTTGCAAGTTGATATTTAACGCGATTTGGCATGCTATTTAATAATTCTTCATCAGTTAATTCAGTATTTAAGAGGAACGTTCCGCCATCTTTTAAGTTGCGAAGCATATCGTATTTAAATAGATACGTATCTAGTGAGCAACTAATAAACCCTGCATTTTCAATGTAATATGGTGAATGAATCGGGTTTTTACCAAAGCGTAGGTAACTTCTTGTTGCTCCACCAGCTTTTCTAGAGTCATAGGCAAAGTAGGCTTGCGCGTATTGTCCGGTTGCATCTCCAATAATTTTAATTGAGGATTTATTAGCCGAGACAGTTCCGTCACTTCCTAAACCGTAGAATAAACATGCATGGTTATCGTGAACGATATGATAATCTTCATCAGGTTTAACACTTAAGTTTGTTAAATCATCTTCAATACCAATCGTAAAGCTATGCCATGGTTTGTTATCTAAGAAATCAAAGACTCCTTTAATGTGTTTAGGTTGTGTATCTTTACTACTTAAACCGTAACGTCCACCGTAAACTTCGATATCTTCACGGTTCATAAGTTTTAGAGCACTTACGACATCAACGTAAAGTGGTTCGCCAACAGCGCCCATTTCTTTAGTTCTATCTAGGACTGCAATTTGTTTTACAGTACTAGGAATAACACTACTTAAGTGTTTAGCACTAAAGGGACGATATAAGTGAACTTTTACAAGACCAAGTTTTTCGCCTTTACTATTTAAATCGCGAACTACTTCGCCAACAGTATCAGTAATACTTCCCATAGCAACGATAACTTTTGTTGCATCTTTTGCACCTTCGTAAACAAACGGAGCATATTTTCTTCCGGTTAATTTACTAGCGGCTTCAAAATATTTTTCACTTACTTCAATAACATTTTGATAGTGTAAGTTTTGGGCTTCGCGGGCTTGGAAATAAATGTCATCATTTTCCGCTCCACCACGAGTTACTGCATTAGTATGAGGATTTAGAGCACGTTTTCTAAATTCAGCGACTTTATCAAGAGGAAGGAGTTTCTTCCATTCTTCATCTTCGACAAATTCAACGTTTTGAATTTCGTGAGATGTTCTAAAGCCATCAAAGAAATGTAGTACTGGTACACTTGCGTCAATTGCGACAAGGTGAGCAACGTTAGCAAGGTCTGCTACTTCTTGAACAGAATGTGAGCATATCATCGTAATACCTGTTTGACGTACAGCGTAGATATCTTGATGATCACCAAAAATTGAAAGGGCACGTGCTGCTATTGACCGAGCTGAAACGTGCATGACAGCAGGTAATAGTTCACCAACCCATTTGTAAATGTTTGGAAGCATTAGTAAAAGACCTTGTGAGGCTGTATAAGTCGTTGCAAGTGCACCGGCTTGAAGTGAACCGTGAACTGCACCACTTGCACCGCCTTCACTTTGTAGTTCTGCTACTTTTACTTTGCTACCAAAAAAATTAAGCTTCCCTTGTGAAGCATAAATGTCAATCAATTCCGCCATTGGTGAGGATGGGGTAATTGGGTAAATTGCAGCAACATCAGTGTAATTATAACTAGCTAGCGCCGCTGCGGTATTTCCATCAACGGATAGAAATTTCTTTTTAACTTCCATATATAAACCTCCGTAAACAATCATATATAGTATACATTAATTTTCTTTCTTTTAACTGGCGAATTTTAAAAAAAGCCTTATAGGCTTTAATTAGTAATTGTTTCTTTGTTCTATTTATTTTTTCTTCGTTTTTGTTCTTCGTTAATTAAGCGTTTTAAAGCGCGAAGTTCGCGGTCTGTTAAAACGCGGTTTTGATCAATCATGCCGCTATTGCCGATTGTCATTTTTTTATAAATAAAGTCGCCAATTGACTCATATTCATCAAGCTCTTTTTGCGTTACAGGAACAATTTCACGCGGTTTTTGCTGGGTTTCCTCATAAATTGCAATGTGTTCTTCTAAAGCAGGTAGTAATTCTAGATAGTTAAAATTCGTATCAAATTTAATAAGCGGATTAAAATAAACTAAATCGTCCGTTATAACACTAGGTACGCGTCCTGTCTTTTTAGAAAGCATTTCTAACGTTACGTATTTACGATTAAAACTTCTTAATGCGCGTGCGTATTCTCTTACTCTTGTTATTCCAATCATACTTTAATTATAGCATACGTTTTCTTTTTAAAAGGGCGTGCTATTCCTTATCTTTAATTTAAAACTTTAGATTACATGTATCAAAATTAAACTTTTAGTTAAATTTGTAGCGTTATTGGTTATAAGTCATTAGAAGGATAAAGGAAACGACAAAGGAAATGGATGCGATGACAATCGCAGCAATTGATAAGCCCTTACCAGTTCCATCCATCTTATTAGCGTTACTTAAACCAATCCCGCCAAATACCCAACCGAGAATTGGGCTAAAAAACGAGCAAACAAACCCTGCAATTGCAAAGCCATTTGACTTTTTTTCTTCTTTTTTAACAGCCTTTGCTTCTACTTCACTCGTATAATCATAAACTTGTTGAGGCTGGGCAAAACGGTGTCCGCAATTTGGACAAAAGTTTTGATGATCTTCAACGTTAACATTACAAACTGGACAGTTTTTCATGTCTTTAACTCCTTATGTAATATTCTCTTTTATTACGATTTAATTATAAAAGATTTAACTACTTTCGTAAATAGAAGCATTTATATATATAAATTAAGCATTGTTTTGTGGCGTTTTCCTTAAAAAAACGCTTCTTTTGAATAGAAGCGATATAAATCGTGGTGGACCGTACAGGGATCGAACCTGTGACCCATTGATTAAGAGTCAATTGCTCTACCAACTGAGCTAACGGTCCAAAAGGAACGAGTTAATAATAACGCAAATTTAAAAAATAAACAACAAAAAACCCTAGTTTTCACTAGGGTTAATTGTTTAGTTGTTTAGTTTAGTCAACTACTGTAAAGCTACTAGGTTCTAATGGTCCAAGGTTTGGCGTTGTATACCAACTTAAGACACCTTTATAGTTAACCGTTTTGCCTTTATTCGCGTGGAAGAATTCGTTGAATTGAGTTTGAAGTTCTTTACCCATATGGTAGTTAAGTCCACAAACAATTTCAACAGTCGTTGGTTCACCATTTTTATCAACTGCTTCACCAATTAAGATGATGTTTGTATGGTCGCCTAAAATGACATCTTCAACAACGGCGTTGTTACGGTCAGTAAGGTGATCCATAACAAGATTATCAATTTCGATAAGGGCACTATCTTTGCCTGCTAGTTTTGTTTCGAGTCTTTCTTCGTCGTTAGCAGCTTTAGCGTAATCATAAAAATCTTGCGCAGTTAATTTGTTGTAGGCTGGTTCTTTTACTTCTGGGAAATCAGCTGGGTTTTCAACTTTAATTTTTTGGACCCATTGAATTTGGCTAAGGCCATTAAATGCACTTGCTTTACCAACAGCACTAATTAAGTCGCCTTCGACAAAGCCATCATTTTGGAAGTCCATAACTTTAAAGACGTTAAAACCTTCAAGACCATCAGCAATTGAGAGACTGTTCCAGTCAGTTAAGATTTGCGTAATATAGCCGCGAACGCCAATTAATTTATCGGCTTCGGCATCTTTTGCTTCGACTAAGTCTAACCATTCGACTCTCCATTGCGGATAGACGTAAAAGTCATAAATTAGTCGTTCGCTAGTTTCACCAACTGTAACGGTTCCATAGAGACGTCCTGCTCTTGCGTTTGGACGTTTTGAAATGTCTTCATTACCACTTTGAAGCCATACTGGATCATATTCTTCAAAGAGTGGGGCAATTACGATGCTAGTTGCATCATCACTTGTTGGTTGTCCAATTAAGAAACCAGCGAGTGCTTCGTCTTCTCTAAATGACCAGGTAACACTAAAGTCTTTCCCTTTTCTCTTACCACTAATGACAGCATTAATGTCATAGCCATCACGTAAATGATAACCATTTTCGGTTGGGAAATTAGGATGCGAGGTATTGAGATACTTTGTTTGGTTTCCTCTATCAATTAATAAAGGAACGTATTGAATTACCTCTTCTAGTGTTGCTCTTTCTTCAGCACGTCTTTCTTCAGCGGATTGTCCGCCGCAACCAACTAACGTCGCCGAGGCAAGAAACCCTAGCAAAATCGCTGTTAATTTTGTTTTTTTCATATTTATTTATTCCTTTCTTTTTTTACTCAATATAATCTTTTAGTCTTTTTGTGACAGAGCTAATTACTTCATCAGGTGATTTACCACCTGCGAAAAGTAGGTCCATCGCGGGGGTAATTTCTTGGCGAACAAAGGAACTGCCAACAAATGCTGGATCAGTAAAGCGAATCCAAGCATAGTCTTCATCTTCATAAAATTCTGCGTTCATCTTTGCTGTTTGCTGAATTATTTTTTGTTCTGGTGAGAAGTTTTGTTCAGCTGGATCAGCATTTAAGAAGTTCGAATATAGTTCACTTTCTTGCATTGTTTTTGTAACAGGGAAGTAAGATGTTCTCATCGCGAATTCATCGTTAACGACGGTTGTAAGATGACGGATAATCTTCCATGAAGTTAACTTATCTTCATAACTTCCGCGGTCAAAGATAGCAAGGTTTGTTCCTTGAGAAATGACAAACTTCTTATCAGCATCTTTATAAGGAATTGGGTGACTTTCAAGTTCAAATGGGAATTCAACCGCACCGTGAGGGATGTTTTGGTCCGCACCTGCACTTGAAGAAATCGTAAGGACACATTCACCACGTTTAAATGGTCCAGAAGCATAAAGTGCTTCACCAAATGATTTTGGTGTACCAATAATGCGTTGGTTATATAAGTCCTTAAAGAAGGCTAGAGCTTCACGCGTTTCGGCACTATCGAAGCGAATATAGCCATAGTTAATATCCTTACCAATTTCCGTATACGTTCCGCCCCATTGACGGATGGCCGTAATAAAGAAATTAGCGGTACTATCCCAACTAAACGGTCTAAAGTCTTCTTTTTTAACATTACGGAAGTCAAATGCGACCGTTGAGGCAAACTCTGCGTAGTTTGGAGCATCTTCAGCAGGAATGGCTGTTGCTATGGTTCCGTCTTCTAAAACGACTTTTCCGTAGTAGCCAAGTTCATCAACTGCAGTAATGATTTTTGCACCAACTTCTGCTAGTTCGTCCCAAGTTTCCGGAACCTTAATTGTTTCATCGTGTTTATTCATAACATCGAAGAAGCTCTTGTTTGCAATCATAACTTCGGTTGATTTGTTCCATGGTAAACCAATCGTTATCGGTTTAGAGTAATCATATTCTCCGTCTTCACCACGTTGATAAACCATGTTACGATTTTCTTCTAAGTAGTTAGGTTTAAAATCGCTAAGATCGATACCTTCTTCTGGGTCATTGATGAAGCCATCAAGAGGAACCATAATGTTTGCAGCTAGGTAATCCGCAAAGTGGTCAGGATAGCCATTTGCAATGTTTGGATAGGCTTCATTACTAACAGAAAGCGAAATTGATTGATTAAGAGAGTCATATCCGCCTTTTGTTTCGTATTTAATATCGACATCGTATATTTGGCCAATTTCTTTTAACATCGGTTCAAGAACCGAATTAATTGCGCCACCGAAACCAGTCCAGAACATAATGCTTTTTTTCTTGCCGCCACCACACCCACTAAGTAGCATTAACGACGTAAGGGTAAGCGAGGTAGCAGCTAATTTAAATTTTTTCATAACGTCTCCTTTTCTATTATTTTATTAAGTTCCACGTAGTAAACGTAGAATATTAACCTTTAATACCGCTACGCGAGACTCCGCGCATAATGTATTTTCTAAAGAAGATAAATACGATAAGTAGCGGCGAACTAATAATCATCGAACCGGCAATCTTAACCGTGTCATGACTACTAAACTCACTAGTAAACAAGCTCATAAGACCATTACTTACTAGTTTCATCGTGTGTTTAACCCCAAACCAATTTTCAAGCGGGGCGTTATTACCCGTTGCAATTAAGTTAGGCCAAATAAAGGCGTTCCATGCCCCCATTACGTTAAGAATTGTAATCGTAACGATGGTCGGCATTGCAATTGGAATCATTACGCGCCACAAGTAATTAAATTCTCCAAAGCCATCAACTTTTGAGGCTAAGAATAATTCGTTAGGAATTTGTTGGAAGGTCATCCTAAGTTGGAAAATGTAGAAAACACTAACACCGTGAACGAAAATTAACGCCGCGAAAGTGTTAGTCCAGCCAATTCCAACTGTCGTTTGGAAGTTTGTAATAATCATCATTTCGCCAGGAACCATCATCGTTGCAAGTAAAATTGCAAAGAGGACATTCTTCCCTTTAAATTCAAGACGAGCAAAGGCAAAAGCACAAAGAATCGTCGTAAATACGGTAAAGAGCGTTGAAATAAGAGCAACGATAATCGTATTTAGGAAGTAGGGAAGGAAGTTATGAGCTTTACTTTGAACAATCGTAGAAAGCTGCGTTCCTAGTGAATTAAGTTGCGCTTGTGATAAATTCCCACCTAAAATAATGCGGAAGTTAATAAATGTTGGGGTACCAGTAAATAGTTTCAGGGCCCCCTCAGTTACTTCTTTGTTATACGTAGTTGGGTGTTTTAAGGAAGTAACAATCATAAACCAGAAAGGTACGAGGATAAAGAGCGCGAATAGCGTTAAGAATAAATAAATTAAAATCTTAATTACGATTCGGCTACCTTTATTTTCTTTTGGTTTTTTGTAAGTTGTTAAATTTTCCCGTTGACTTTGTTCAATTTTTTCAAGAGCAGTCATCTCTTCAACGGTAAGAGTTTCTTCTACTTCGCCAGTAGTTGCTGTTGCTAATTTAAGTTCTTTTTTTGCCATCATAACTACCTCCTAGAAGTGAACCCTTTTCTTACTTACTTGCATTTGGACAAGCGTAATTAGTAAGACAATAATAAGTAATACGACTGAACCTGCCGCTGCGACGGGTAAGTTAGTTTGTCTAAACTTATAAATGTAACCAACAATCGTAACCCACATCATTCCGTCAGCCCCACCAAAGTGCAGCGGCCCTTGACCGACAACGGAGATTACAGATTGATACGCTTTAAATGCACCAATAAAGCTCGTAATTGTAATATAGAGAATTTGCGGACTAAGTAGCGGTACGGTAATTTTCCAGAAGGTTCTAGCTCTACCAGTACCATCAATCTTTGCCGCATCATAGTATTGTTTATCAATACTTGCTAGCCCACTCATAAAGATAAGAATCTTAAAGGCTAGTCCGTTCCAGACAGTTGACGTAATAATCGCTGTTGCGATTGATGCTTTTGTCGTTGTTCTAATTCCTGGAACAATTTTGCCATCTGCAAGCCAGGCAATTGGCTTTCCTCCAAACCAACCAATAAATTGGTTCATAATTCCACCAGCCCGATAGTCAAACATTACGTTAAAGACCATCCCTAGAGCAATGGAGTTAGTAACGTAGGGGAGGAAGAATATCGTTTGATACATCCCGCGAAGAGCCTTAATTGAATTAAGGAATACCGCTAGTAATAAAGAAATTATAATCGTAAGCGGTACCGAAATTATCGTAAGAATAAACGTATTAAGTAACGCCATGTGGAAATCTGGGTCGCTTAAGACTCTTCCAAAGTTAGCAAAGGAAAAGACAGGACGAGGTGGTGGAGTTAATTGCGTTAGGTCTTTACTATTTCTAATTTGAATAAAGTAATTGCTAAGTGCTAATGATCCAGCACCTTTTTGCCAGCCGAAGTCTCTAATAAACGCGATGATTGTCGTGTTAATGATTGGATAAATCGTAAACAAGATTAAGAAAATCATCGCAGGTAAAAGCGCTAAGGCAGCTTTTAACCAGATTGGCATATTTTTGTTCTTCTTAAACTCTAGCGGTGGACCTTCTAAGTAGTTGCCACCAGTGTTAATTTCGTGAACTACAACAGCTTCTTCTAGTTTTTCCATCTTTTTAGCACTACGTTCTTCTTTCTTTGTCATTTTCTTTTCCTTAGGCGTAGGGGTAGTTTCATCAACGATAGTTTTGTCTTTTTTCATAATTACCACCGTTTAAGTAAACTACTTAATCCTTTCACCACTAAGTTCAAATAAGTAATAACGTTTCGGGTAAATCTTAATTTGTTTTTCAGTTACCCGATGACGATTTTCCGCAGGAATAATCGCTCTTAAGCTTGCTTTTTGCTTATGAGCGTGTCCAACGATAGAAATATCGCGTCCGATATGTTCGATGTAGTTTACATCAATGTCAATCGGTTTATTTTCTGTTTTATCAAGCGAGAATGATTCTGGTCGAACGCCAATAAAGACGGGGCGATCAACTTTAGCTTCAACTAGAAGCGCTCCGACTTTTTCTGTAAATTCTTCCCGGTTCAAATAAATGCCACGACGACTGACCATATCAAAAATATAGTCAATTGTAAGTTCTTCGGGAGCATCTAAAACAGTAATAACTTCTTCTTTTTTGCGTCCAAATTTGCGTTTTTTAGGTTTTGCTTCACCTTCTTCGTTAAGTTCTTCACTAACTTCTGGTTCAATTTCAACACCTAAATCAGCGTAGTAAACTGCTTTACTTTGTTTATAACCATTTTCAACACAAATGTCATAAATTCTTTCATCATGAAAATCAAAAGTTCCCGAACTTTCAAATCCGGTCGCATAAACTTTGTCATTAAGCATTAATTTGCCATTTACTAAATGACCTTCAAAGATGTTAATCGCTGGCGATCCTAAGAATTTTGCAACGAATAAATCAACTGGTTCTTCATAAACCGTTTGCGGTTCATCAATTTGGTGAATGACACCTTTTTTCATAACGACGATACGATCACTAATACTCATCGCTTCTTCTTGGTCGTGAGTAACAAAGATCGTTGTGACGTTACTAAGACGTTGAATTCGTTTTAATTCTTCACGCGTTTGAAGTCTTAACCGCGCGTCAAGGTTCGATAAAGGTTCATCAAGAAGCAAAACTTGTGGACGTTTTGCAAGTGCTCTTGCAATTGCAACACGTTGTTGTTGCCCGCCGGAAAGTTCTTTTGGTTTCCGGTCAAGAAGTCCTGCAATATCAACGATATTTGCACACTCTTCGGCAATGTTTGCTTTCTCTTCCTTTGTTAAACGTGGACGCACGTTTTCTAAAGGAAACATGATGTTTTGTCGAACAGTAAAATGGGGATAGAGAGCATAGTTTTGAAAAACAAGACCAATTCCCCTATTTTCTGGTGGAACGTTTGTGACGTTTACGTCCCCAAACCAGATAGCACCTGATGTCGGCTTATGAAGGCCTGCAATCATATAAAGCGTTGTCGACTTACCACATCCAGACGGACCTAAAAGTCCGATAAATTCTCCATCTGGAATTGTAAAAGTCATATTATCAACCGCTTTTACGACGGGAGACCCTTTTCGGCCTGGAAAGTGCTTAGAAAGATTTTCTAATCTTACTTCCATTTTTTCCTCCTAGAGCAAAGCTCCTTTTTTAACTATTTATATAATAACATAATCACAATATAATTATTAATAATTATTTTATTAAATAGGTTGAATATAAGCGCTTATATTTAGTGTTTTATTTCTTATCTATCCTTTTCATTAACAAATTTTTAAATTAATAAATCAAAAAAAGCATCCCGTGGATGCTTATTTTGACCGTGTTTTGCACGTTATTCAATGATTTCAATGTTTTTTTCGTTAGCAAGAAGTTCCTTGCGACGTTCTTCTTGTTTCGCGATTGCTTTAGCAAGTTTTACGTTGTATTCGTATAGTGCATTCGCGTCTTTATAAATAATAAATGTGTCAGGGACAATGTCAGTTCCGGCGATAAGGTCAGTAAGACTTCTTCTTGATTTAGAAAAGATTAGAATTAGAAAACTAATAAACTGAAGTGGTAAGAAAAAGAAGAGATAATACAAAGCGAATCTACTTATACCTTTAAGAAAACTTTGACCTTTTGTAATCTTAAATCCGTACATATTTGTAAGGCTAGTTTTCGTAATAAGCATCGCAAGTGTCTTCCCGTCTTTAAAGAAAAGCGGGAAAATTGCGATTAGAAAGAAGGCACTAACGTAAAAAGAAATTACGAGCGCTCCTAAAAGCATATTACTCGATTTCTTTATTTCTCTTTGCAAATCTTCATTTAGTAAAAATGACTCGTAAGCTTTATCAAATTCTTGCGCATAAAGACTTTTTGCTTCATCTTCTTTTCCAGTTTGAACCTTTATTCGCCAAGGACGTTCAGCGTTAATCGTTC
Source organism: Bacilli bacterium (assembly GCA_050952805.1). Taxonomy (GTDB): domain Bacteria; phylum Bacillota_I; class Bacilli_A; order RFN20; family CAG-826; genus JAAYSA01. Next base: position 465,270 of record JBMNLM010000001.1, read on the forward strand.
CACTAAAGTCAAACGGACAATTTTCTTCACCTTTTAATAGTATTTTCGTGTAGTAAAGTTCCGCGGTATTTACTTCTTCATCGCCTAAGCGTGGACTAAGTGTTCCACTTGAATAACGTTCTTCTTTATTTACTTCGCTAACACCATTAAACCCTACATAATAGCGGTATAATGCTTCTGGCTTATGACTATCGTTAGAAATTAGCTCGTAATTTTTTTGTTCGTTTAGAATAAAAAGACCACTGTCGTTTGTCATAAAATTAACTTTTTGACCAGCTTCGGCAAGACCAACTTTATTTGCAATTGGAATTCCTGCTGCGGTAGAAACGATCGACATCAAAACGATAACGAAAACAAAATCAAGAAAAGCAATTAAAATACGTTTGCCTTTTTTGGCTTTTTTCTCTGGGTGTAATAAATTTGCATCTTTTGTCTTTTCTTTTTTTGCCATATTTTATGCACCTGAGTCTTCTTTTATTCTTTCTTCTAAAACTTCTTCATTAATAAAACGTTCTTCTTCCCTACTTTGAACGACGTTTTGAGCATGTTCCATTTCTTCAATCGAGTCGTAAATTGTCGAGTGTTTTGCACTTACGACACGCGTTACGGCGATAAAGTCATGGAGTGCACGACCCTTCTTACTAAATGTCATCATCGTAAGTGAGACGAATAATCCTAAAACAGGAATTACGAACCATGAGAAAATTTCAAAAATTAGGAAAGCTAGGTAGCGAACAAGGAGTTGCCACCATTTAAGTCTAAAGCCATACGCATCACAAACATAAAGTTTAAAGATCATTTTTCCTAATGTTTGACCATTTTTAGTAAAGATTGGAATGAGTAAATAAAAAATTGTCGTTGTAAAAACAAGATTAACAAGCGTTTCAATTGTTACGTACATTTGTAAATCTCTATGTTCCTTAAGGCTATCAAAAGTCTTTATAGCACCGACATAAATCGTGTAATTGAATTCTCCAAGTTTATCATCACTTACGCCTTCTTTAAAATAGACGCCAGCAGGAAGAAAACGATCAACTTCATCAGAACTTATGATGTCTCCCGTTGATTCAGAAGTTTCTTCGCTCCCTAGGTCTTCGCTAGGTAGTTCTTCACTAGGTTCTTCACTTAAAAAACGTATTTTTTCGCTTATTAACTCTTCACTTGGAATTTCGCTTGTTTCTTCTTCAACTGGTTCTTCGGTATTTTCAGTAAGCGTAAATAAAGATTCCTCTTCATCAACTTTTAAAATATTTGCTAAATACCAGTCGTGACTATACGTTTCCCCATCATTTTCATAGTTAAACATGAAGTCCGTATAAAAAAGATACGTGCGTTTTGCATAGTCTCCAGGCATTATGCGCCGATCAACGACTTCGACTTCTTCTAAATCCGGGTTATCTTCTAAGCGATGACTTAAATAAACTAAATGCGATTTTTTAATGTTTGTTTCATGAATTTTTGCAAGGCTGTCAATATTTGCAGTAGCATTCATAATTGGCCTAATTACAAAAGACAATAAAATAAACGTAAGAATCATCGTTAATGCATCAAAGGCAAAGGCGCCCAAGCGTCTACCTAAGGGTGCATTTGTTACAAAAGTATTTTCAATATGTTTTTCTTTTTTACTCATTAACTAATTCCAGTAATATAATAATATCAAATTAAAGAAAATAGACAACAAAAAAAGGCTCAATTATGAGCCTTTTAAGTTTTTAGTCGTCTTAAATTACTTTAAGATTTCTGTTACAGTACCTGCACCAACAGTGCGTCCACCTTCACGAATTGAGAACTTCGTTCCGTTTTCAATTGCGACTGGGTGGATAAGTTCGACTGTAAGTTCAACGGTATCACCAGGCATTACCATGTCGGTTCCGGCAGGAAGCGTAATAACGCCAGTAATATCGGTCGTACGGAAGTAGAATTGTGGGCGATAGTTGCTTAAGAAAGCAGTGTGACGTCCACCTTCTTCTTTGGTTAGAACATAAACTTTAGCCGTAAACTTCGTATGAGGTTTAACTGAACCAGGTTTAGCTAATACTTGGCCACGTTCAACTTCATCACGAGCAATACCGCGGAGTAAAACACCAACATTATCGCCAGGTTCGGCATAGTCTAGTAATTTTCTAAACATTTCAAGTCCGGTAACAACGGTCGTTTTTGTTGGTCTAATTCCAACAATTTCGACTTGTTCGTTAAGTTTGATACTTCCACGTTCAACTCTACCTGTAACAACTGTACCCCGACCTGAAATCGTCATAACGTCTTCAATTGGGAGTAAGAATGGTTTGTCAGTTTCGTGAACTGGGTCTGGAATATAGGAATCAACAGCGTCCATTAGTTCCGTAATTGCTTTTTCTGCTTCTGGGTCGCCATCAAGGGCTAAACGAGCAGAGCCACGAATTACTGGTACTTCGTCGCCAGGGAATCCATATTCATTTAATAAGTCGCGAACTTCCATTTCAACGATGTCAATTAATTCAGGATCATCAACGAGATCTGTTTTATTTAAGAAGACAACGATGTAAGGAACACCAACTTGACGAGCAAGTAAGATGTGTTCACGAGTTTGTGGCATAACACCATCTGTTGCGGCTACAACGAGAATTGCTCCATCCATTTGCGCAGCACCGGTAATCATGTTTTTAACATAGTCAGCGTGTCCTGGGCAGTCGACGTGAGCATAGTGTCTTTTCGCCGTTTCATATTCTAAGTGCGACGTGTTGATTGTGATTCCGCGAGCTTTTTCTTCCGGAGCGGAGTCAATTTGATCATACGCCTTAATCACTGCACCACCTTGTTTAGCAAGAACTTGGGTGATGGCCGCCGTTAATGTCGTTTTACCGTGGTCAACGTGACCAATTGTACCGATATTAACGTGGACTTTGGTTCGATCGAACTTTTGTTTTGCCATATTTTTTCCTCCTATTTTTTCAATAAACTATTTTATAGCAACTGTATAAATAAAGCAACTATGTTGCGTTATTACATCTTAGCGCAGAGCAAGCCCGGCTTTTTTGCAAATTTCTTCGGCAATATAGCGAGGGCATTCGCCATAGTGCGAGAATTGCATTGAATAATTTCCGCGTCCTTGCGTGTAACTTCTTAGGTCAGTAACATAACCAAACATTTCACTTAAGGGCACTTCTGCATCAATAACCTTAGCATTTCCCCGTTGTGTTTCATCGACAACATTTCCGCGACGTCTTGATAAATCACCAAGAACATCACCATAATATTGCTCCGGAATTGTGATTTCTACTTTCATTACAGGTTCTAAGATTACTGGTTTACATTTTTTCGCAGCTTCTTTTAAGGCCATTGACGCAGCGATTTTAAAAGCAGCTTCGCTACTATCAACTTCGTGATAGGAGCCATCAAATAATGTTGCTTTTATGTCAATGAGTGGGAAGCCTGCGATTAAACCGCGTTCAAGACTTTCTTGAAGCCCTTCACTAACGGGCTTAACGTACTCTTTTGGCACGGTTCCGCCAACAATTGCATTAACAAATTCAAAGCCTTTGCCAGGATTTGGTTCAAAGCGAATTTTGACGTGACCATATTGCCCGCGCCCACCTGATTGCTTTATATACTTACCTTCACATTCAGCAGTTTCAGTTATCATTTCGCGATAGCCAACTTGCGGAGCGCCAACGTTAACATCAACACCGAATTCTCGACGTAAGCGATCAACTAAGACATCAAGATGAAGTTCACCAACACCAGCAATAATTGTTTGACCCGTTTCTTTGTTCGTGTGAACTCTAAATGTTGGGTCTTCTTCAGCTAGTTTTTGTAAACCAATCATCATTTTTTCTTGATCAGCGTGGGTTTTTGGTTCAACGGCTTCCTCAATTACGGGTTCAGGGAATTCCATTTTTTCAAGAATAATTGGTTTTTCTTGACTACAAATCGTATCTCCTGTTGTCGTATTTTTAAAGCCAACGACTGCGCCAATATCACCAGCGCGTAATTCACTTACTTCTTCGCGGTGATTTGAATGCATTAATACGAGTCTTCCAATTCTTTCTTTTACGCCTTTTGTTGAGTTATATGCATAGCTTCCAGATTTTAAAACTCCAGAATAAACACGAACATAGGCGAGTCTACCAATATAAGGATCAGTTGCAATTTTAAATGCAAGAGCTGCTAAAGGTTCATTTGCATCGCTTTTTGCAAGGTATTCATCCCCATTTAGCGTTTGCCCTTTTACTGGCGGGATATCTAGTGGTGAAGGAAGATAGTCAACAATTCCGTCAAGAAGTAATTGGATTCCTTTGTTTTTGTAGGCCGAGCCAACAAAAACTGGGAAAAATGTTCCAGTAATTACTGCTTTTCGGATAACTTCTTTAATTTCTTCAACACTAACCTCTTCGCCTTCAAGAACTTTCATTAGGAAATCATCATCAAATGATGCAATCTTTTCAATGAGTTCTTGACGTAAAAGTGTGCATTTTTCCACTAAATCGCTAGGAATTGGTATTTTTATCGGATCTTTTTTTGCATCGGCTTCGTATTGCCAAGCTTCCATTTTTACTAAGTCAACGATGCCATTAAAATTACCTTCGGCACCGATTGGATATTGAACAGGATGAGCATTTGCGGCAAGTCTTGTATGGAGTGTTTCAACACTCATATCAAAGTCAGCCCCAATTGCATCCATTTTGTTAATAAGGACGATTCGCGGAATGTTATATTTTGTTCCTTGACGCCAGACAGTTTCTGTTTGTGGTTCAACGCCACTTTTAGCATCTAACACTGTGACTGCTCCATCAAGAACACGAAGAGATCTTTCAACTTCAACAGTAAAATCAACGTGCCCTGGGGTATCGATAATATTAATGCGGTTATCTTTCCAGTAGGCAGTCGTAGCCGCACTTGTAATTGTGATTCCCCGTTCTTGTTCTTGTTTCATCCAGTCCATAGTGGCGGCGCCTTCGTGCGTTTCGCCTAATTTATAAATGCGACCAGTATAAAAAAGAATCCGCTCAGTTGTCGTCGTTTTACCAGCGTCAATATGGGCCATAATGCCAATATTGCGTGTATGTTTTAGATCATATTTTCCTAAATTATTAGTCATAACTTCCTTTTTATTAATAACGATAATGTGAATATGCCTTATTAGCTTCGGCCATTTTGTGTGTGTCTTCACGTTTTTTAACTGAAGCACCAACACCGTTTGCAGCATCAATAATTTCCGCGGCAAGACGTTCTTCCATTGTCTTTTCGTTTCTTAGTCTTGCATAGTTTACTAACCATCTAAGTCCAAGAGTTTGACGTCTTTCATCACTAATTTCGGTTGGAACTTGATAGTTTTGTCCTCCGACACGGCGAACTTTAAGTTCAACATCAGGCATAATTTTATTAATTGCCGTTGCAAAAACGTCCATTCCTGGTTGGCCAGTTTTTTCTTCAATTATATTAAATGCGTTATAGAGAATTTTTTGGGCAGTACCGCGTTTACCATCAATCATAATTTTGTTAATCAAACGCGTAACAATTTCTGAATTATAAATTGGATCAGGTAAACATTGTCTTTTTTCTACATTTCCTTTACGTGGCATATATTTTCCTCCTTCCGTAATGATTGGATCATATACCTATTTTTAGATTAAATTTATTCCTGTTCTTGAGGTTTCTTTGTTCCGTAGAGACTTCTTCCTTGACGACGGCCTTCAACACCTGCCGTATCAAGAGTTCCACGTACGATGTGGTATCTAACCCCTGGTAAGTCTTTAACTCTTCCACCACGAATTAAGACGGTGCTGTGTTCTTGTAAGTTATGGCCTTCTCCACCAATATAGGCGGTAACTTCATAACCATTTGATAAACGAACACGAGCATATTTACGTAATGCTGAGTTAGGTTTCTTAGGAGTTAGCGTTCCAACACGTGTACAAACGCCACGTTTTTGTGAGGCACTTTGTTTAACTTCACGTCTTTTTAAAGAATTCCAACGAACGTTTAATGCGGGAGATTTACTTTTTTCGACTGTTGTTTTTCTTCCGTGTCGAACTAATTGATTAATTGTTGGCATATTAATTCTCCTTTCATATAATCAAGCTTTTATGCGACACACATCCGGGCGTATCAAGGGTTGCCCTTAAAAAACGACCTTCTGGTCACACGGGTATATTGTATGCATGTGCGCGTAGCGTGTCAAGTTAAATTTTTAAATTTAAATTTGCCACTACACGCATGTTTTTCATCATTTAAAATAGAGCGTTAGCGCTCCATGAATTTAATAATTGCGTAGTTTTTTGTAAGACTTGTAATTTCAAAATTGTAAGGGAGTTTTCCTTTGCTGTGGAAGGTAAAATCGCTAAAGACATCCTCGCCAAACACGACATTTTTCGTAAATAACGTTGCATTTTCCGCCTTATTTCCATTTTCGAACGTGTTTTCGCCACTTCGTTCTAGAAGTTTATAAAGAGGGTAGGTGATGATGTTTCCGTTCTCATCTTTTAGTTTATAGCGTACTCCTCCATCGGTGTTTGTATGGGCTAGATCTTCTAAAGCGTTTTCGGGTTTTTCCTTGCCTTCGCTATATTCAACAGTATGCGGAGAAATAGAAACATCAACGTATACAGTTCTTGCATCAACGTGATACACCTTAATTCCATAATCACTAGGAAGGTTAAACGTGCTATTTGCAAAGGAGTCTAGGCGATTAATGCCCGTAGGTGCGTAATATTCTAAAAGAATGTATTCGTCTAATGCACTTCCGTTCCAGTCATTAGTTAATAAGATTAAATCACCACTTTTGTTAAATGGTCTAATTTTAATTTCGCCTTCGCCAGTAACAACATTTGGATATGTCCATTCAAAAAGCATTTTTGAAAGACCACTATGATCACCAACCGCTAAATCCATCATATCAAAGCCACCTAGAGGGTTATTTCCTAGAGGTGCAAGTGTATTGTAATAATCAGGAAGACCCAATAAATGTCCAGTTTCGTGAATAAATGTATGAGTATCAGGTTTATTTTTGCCAATACTTTGTCTTAAATTTAGAAAGTGATAGGAGGACCAACTAAACGCATTAGCATACGGTCCCGGACCTTCTATTTCTACATTGTGAGAGTGAATATTATTATCAAAACTCGTATAAGCCCAGAAAAAGCTTTCGTTAATTTTATTTCCGTTAGTAACTTCTGTAAACGGATAAGAATAGACAAGATAAACAGCGTCGATTACATTATCGTTATTTAAATCGTAATCAGCGACTTTCTCAGGAAAATTTACTTTAAAGTTTCTTACGGCGGCACGCAAAATGTTCATAACAAGGACTTGTTTATCGTTGTTTTTACTTAGTTTATCGTTAATTGCAGCAACACTATAATCACTAGGAAGCTCGTACCAAGGCATAACTTCGCCTTTGATTTTAAGTTGACCGTAGCTTACTTTATCGTAGTAAGAAGCAACTGATTCCCACTGCGTTCTATCTTCCTTTCCAAAAAAAGCATTTTCAAGAACAATACGGGCATTTTCGCCGTTTTTTCCATCAAGTTCATTCGCGGTATAATCACTAAAAGAAATTGGTAAAACGAGTAAATTTACCTCACCTTTTTGATCAAGGTTTATTGTCTTTTTTGCCTTCGTTGGATGCGAGCGAAAAACGTCTTGATAAGACTTAGTAAACGAAATTGGCCTAAAAAATGTAGAGTTATCGCTTAATTCTTCATGTGTTTTAGGCTCAATTTTATAAGAATAAGGAGAATAAGAAAAACCAAATGTTGAACACGCAGTAAGTGTAAACATTGACGTTAAAAGAAATATAATTCCTCGTTTATTATTTTTCTTCACTTGTTCTCCTTAATTTATTAAATTACAGTTACATTTATTGTAGCACTGTCCGCGGTTAACTCACCAATGTCAATGCGATAACCTACACGAGTACCATCATTAAATCTAGTTCCATTTACAAAGAATTTTGTGGAAGCAGCAAAAGAATCACCTTTCTTAAATAAGGTATTATTACTTGCTATTCCTCCAGTTTTAAAAGTATTTGAGCCACTAGCTTCCATTAAATGGACAAAATGGACGCCAGAATTTAGTGACCTACTTGGCGTATTAGAAGCACCAATATCCGTATAATAATATCCATCCCACGGCTCTATATCCGTAAGGACATTATTAGGATTAACAATATTATCATTGTAATCAAATTTGAATAATCTCGCATCAATGTGCCAAATTCTAACACCGTTTTCAGTAAATCCCTTCGCCCCATTCCCAGGATAAGTAATATGGGCATCCTTATAATTTAATCCTTTAGGTTGGTAATACTCGATTAGTAGATACTCACTAAAGGCTGAATCAATAAAGTCATTCCTAACGATTATAAAATCGCCACTATCATGCGCTGGTCTTAATTTAATCGTTGTATCTTCAACCGGAACAATAGGCGTCGCCCAGTCAAGCGCATACTTATGGAACATATTATGATCAATAATGTTATACGCCATCATATCGATTCCACCTGACATGTTTTCAGGGGAATTATCATAATTATATAAATCATCTAATCCTAAAATATGCCCAAATTCATGAATGTACGTATGAGCGTCAATTCCTTTTGAACCCGGCAAAGATTTATAACCATTTAAGAAATGATAACTTGCCCAGCCATAAACACATGGCTCAGGTTTATATTTATTAGGAGTACGACCTTGATACCAAAAAACATAAGCCCAATATAAATCTGAGTTTTTGTCGAAAGGTTTAGAATAGACCATAAAAATTGAATCTACAAAGCCATTCTTATCTTTGTCGTATTGTTTAAGTTTATCAGGGTACTTCTCTTTTAAAACATCTAGAACATAGTAGGTAGGATCTAAATAAGGTCGACCATATTTGTCTTCTGTTTTATATGGTAGAGATGTACTTGAAATACCAACATTAAGCCAAGGTAGTACTTCTCCTGTAAGATTAAGTTTCCCGTAGCTACTTTCATAATAATAAGATTTAACTGATTGCCAATCAGTTTCGTTAGCATTTCCAAAAAATGCCTTTTCAATACGGTTTCGTGCCGCTGTTGCCCCGCCAGGAAGATTACTTGCAGGGTAGTCAGGAAATTCAACAGGTACGACTAAAACATTTTGTGTGCCTGTTGATGGGAGGGAATCAATCGTTTGCGCAGTAATTAAATCACGATAATTATGCTTACTTTTTCCAGGTCTTCGAAAGCCTTGGGCAAGATCTTCGCTATCGTTAATGACTTCGCTATGACTAGGCGGCGTATATTCGCTTGTCGTGTCATCAACTCTACTCGTAATCGCATCAATTATTCGGCAGCTTGAAAGCATCGTAACTGAAAGTATACCGATAATAATCTTTTGTAAGTGCCTATTTTTCATTTTTTTCCCTCCTAAATATTTTTTAGAGAAAAATCAAGTTTGCGGTTAGGCAAACTTGATTTTTGCAAATTTTTCATTCATTTCAAGAACTTCAAATTTAAATGGCATTTTATAAGGTGTGCCATCGTCTTTTTTGCTATGGAATTCAAAGTCAGTGTAGGTGTCATAGCCAAAGCTGTCGCCAACTTTAAAGAGCATTTCGTTAGTTGCAACAGCATTAGATTTCTTAAGATCACCAGTTTCACCAACATCTAGCATTTCAATAAGTTTCCAATATTTTTCATTTTTGCCTTGGTTACCAGTGCGAGAAATACTATTTGCATGAACGATGCCGTAATAGTTACCATCACCACTATAAGATACGACGTTATCAACGTAGTTAACTAGACTAAAAGAGCCAGTTACTGAGTTGTAGCGCATAACCCCAGTTCTTGCATCAACGTGGAAGACACGGATTCCTGGTTCACTATAGAAAAGAGGATATCCTCCACCGTTATAGCCGTTAATACTGTCTTCTTTAAAGAGACCTTCTGGGGTGTAGTAGTCAATTAAAATGTATTCACTATTAACATTACCCGTCCAATTTGCAGGGATAATGATTGCGTCACCTTCTTTTGCTAGTGGTTTTAGGGTAACGACACCTGGTTTTTTAACCATTTGTGGATGAAGCCATCCTAGCATCCATTTTGAATAACCGTTATGGTCGCCAATGTTAAAGTCCATCATGTCAAGACCACCAAGTCCGCCGTAATCTCCTTTTCCGCGATCATAACTATAGTAGTCATCTAAACCAATCATGTGCCCAGTTTCGTGAATAAACGTATGAGCATCAGGTTTTGCGTTTCCTGAAGCGAGTTGTTCCGTCGTCCAGTTGCTATGATTACCTTCTTCATCGTAATAGCCAGCATCAAACATGAACTCTTGACTTGCCCACATATAGTTACTTGGGGCTGGAGTTCTTGGGTCTGGACTATTTGGGGCTACCGAACGGAATGCCCAGAAGAAACTATTGTTAATCGCAAGTCCGGTTTCTGGATCTTTAGCGTGGAATGGCGCACTATAAACCATAAAGATAGCGTCAATTAATCCATCGCCATCACCATCAAATTGCGTAAAATCACGTTTGTAATCTAAGATTTGATTCATCCACCAGTTATTTAAGAGATTAGCAGCAAGTGCGCCTTCTCCGCCATTTTTAGCTTCTGCGCCTAATTGGGCAGCAGATTTTGGTGAACGATACCAATCAAAAACTTCTCCTTCAATGTGAAGTTTGTCATAACTTGATTTTTGATAGAAAGTTCTAAGCGAATTCCACGTTGTTGTTTCTTCGCTTCCAAAAAAGGAATTTTCTAAATATTTAAGATAGTTATCTTTTCCGCCTGGGAGATTATCAGCAGGAAAGTCTTCAAAATCAATAGGTAAAACTAAAACTTTTGAAACGCCAGTTGAGGGCATATCATCATAAGTCATAGCTTTTCTAGCGGATTTATGCGTAACGCGATAATCTTTTTCGCTCAAACGTATCGCACCAGTTCCACAACCAGAAAGCGTAGTCATACCGATTAATACTAAACCTATAAGTGTTTTCTTCTTCATATAAGCCTCCTTTGTGCTTGTTTATTATAAAGAAATACATTTAAAAGTACAAGAATAATACACACTAGTTATTTACTATATATATACGTGCGCGCACGAAGAATTTGCGTATAACATCGAAAAACTCTTAAAAATATTAATATTTTTAAAGGTTTAATAAAATTTAATAAAGTGCTTACATTTTAATTTAACTTTGTTAAATTATAAAAAATCCCTACTCGTTAAAGTAGGGATTTCTTAATTTTATTAAGAAAAGTTAGTTTTTACTTGCCAACTTTACTTTCTTCAATGTAGAGTTGCCGCGTTTGTTCCATCTTTTCTTCAACTGAGAAGTTGTCTAATAATTCTTTTTCTTGTTCTTCTGTTAAGATGCCGCGACCTGCTGGAATTAGTTTTCCAGTGATTACATTTTCTTTTAGACCGACAAGATTATCAGTTTTTGCCTTAATTGTGGCATCCGTTAAGATACGTCTCGTGTGAATGAAACTTGCCGCACTTAGGAATGAGTCACTATTTAAGGCACCGCTACTAATACCATGAATTACAGGTTTAGCAACTGCGGGACGAAGTCCTTTAAGTAAGTATTCTTCGTTAATCTTAGTAAATTCCGTCTTCGTTAGTTTTTTGCCTGGAAGTAGGTCGGTATCACCGCTATCGATAATGACGACGCGTTTTAGCATTTGTCTTACGATTACTTCTAAGTGTTTATCACTAATTTTTACGGAAGCACTAATACGATAGACTTTTTGAACTTCGTTAAGAATGTAGTTTTGTACGGCTGTAACGTTACTAATTCTAAGTAAATCGCGAGGATTAATACTGCCATCACATAGAGGTTCGCCATATTTTACCTTATCACCAACCGCGACACGTAGTCGTTGTCCGTGAAGAGTATTATGGGTAATTTCTTCTAATTCATTACTAACCGTAACAGCATAGCTATTATCAATTTCTTCAATGTTTGTGACCGTACCGCTAATTTTGCTTATAACATCGTTATTGCGCGTGTCGCGGTTTGGATCATAGACTTCAAAGAGTTCTTGAACTCGAGGTAATCCTTGCGTAACGTCTTCTGCGCCCGCAACACCACCAGTGTGGAATGTACGCATGGTAAGTTGCGTTCCTGGTTCCCCAATTGATTGGGCGGCCATAATGCCAACTGCATCACCAACTTCAACGAGTCTTCCAGTTGCTAAGTTTTTGCCGTAGCAGTGAGCACAAATTCCTTGTTCGCTTTGGCAGCCAAAGACTGAACGAATTTCAACTTCTTGGACACCAGCAGCTTCAATACGTTTTGCAACTTCTTCCGTTACCATTGTATTTGCAGGGCAAAGTACAACGCCAGTCGTTGGGTCAACAACATCACGAATTGTAAAGCGACCTTCGATACGATCGGCAAGTGGGACAATTGGCGGTTTGTTAATATTTTTCATACCGCGTTCATAAATTGCCGTTACAACAAAGCCATATTCGGAACCGCAGTCTTGTTCGGTGACGATTACGTCTTGTGCAATATCAACTAGACGTCTAGTTAAGTAGCCTGAGTCAGCAGTCTTAATCGCTGTGTCAGCTCCACCTTTTCTAGAACCGTGCGAGGCAATAAAGAATTCACTAACTGTAATTCCTTCGCGGAAGTTACTCTTAACAGGAATTTCTATTTCCTTAATCTTACCCCCGCGCGCGGGTGCGGCCATGACGCCACGCATTCCTTTTAATTGAAGGAAGTTACTCTTCTTTCCGCGAGCACCACTATCAAACATAATAAAGAGTGGGTTCCGGGTTTCTTTTGAGAATTGTTCAATTAACTCATCTTCAACTTTTTGCGTAACATCTTTCCACGTTTTAATAACGTTTTCATAACGTTCATCTTCGTTATAGAGGCCGATTTCGTAGGCTTTATTAATTTTTCGTACGGTTTTGTCGCCTTCTTCGATAATTTCTTCTTTACCGTGAACTGGCGTAATGTCTGCTAGAGAAATCGTTAAGCCTTGAACGGTTGAGTAGTGGAAACCGATGTCTTTAATCTTATCAAGGACTGCACTTGTTTTACTCGTTCCGTAGCGTTTAAAGATTTCGTTAACAATATCTTCTAAGTATTTTTTATTAATTGGTTTTCTTAAAGGTAGGTTTTGAATGTAAGTTCTAATATCTGTACCCTTAGGAACAAAGAAGCTAATTTGATCTTTTTCAAGATTTTCTTTACTAGGTTCGTTAATAAATGGGAAGTCATATGGGAAAATTTCATTAAATAAAATCTTACCAACGGTTGTAATTAGATAACTTTCATTCATCGAACTCGTAAAGTTTTCTTTTGAAAGCGATTTTCCGCGGATTGCAATTCGGTTATGGAGATGAATTTGTCCAGTTGCATAAGCACGTTTAATTTCATCAACGTCTGCAAAAACTTTGCCTTCGCTTTCAGCATAAAGTTCATTTTTCTTTGCACCTTCAATATCACCAATCTTTTCGCATTCTGTCGCCGCTTTAAGGTAATCTTCTTTACTAGATTCTAGTGTTAAGTAGTAGTTACCAATAATAATGTCTTGAGATGGCGTAGCGATTGGCTTACCATCTTTTGGACCAAGAATATTATTACTTGCAAGCATTAAGTTAAGTGCTTCTTCTTGTGCTTCTTTACTAAGCGGGACGTGAACTGCCATTTGGTCACCATCAAAGTCAGCGTTAAACCCAGCACAAACGAGTGGATGTAAGCGAATCGCGCTTCCACTAACAAGCACAGGTTGGAAAGCTTGGATACCAAGACGGTGAAGTGTTGGTGCGCGGTTTAATAACACTGGGTGACTACCGATAATTTCTTCGATGATGTCGTAGACGACTTCATCGTAGCGATCAATAATCCGGTCTGCCATCGTGTGATTTGATGCAAAACCGCGTTCAATTAAGTCATGAGCGATAAAGGGACGGAATAATTTAATCGCCATTTCGCGAGGTATTCCGCATTGATACATCTTAAGTTCTGGACCAACAGCGATAACGCTACGACCAGAATAATCAACACGTTTTCCAAGTAAATTTTGACGGAAGCGGCCTTGTTTACCTTTAAGGGCATCCGTAAGTGATTTAAGTGGACGACGGTTGCTTCCCATGACGGGTCGACGTGAATCGTTATCGATTAAGGAGTCAACGGCTTCTTGAAGCATCCGTTGACCATTAATCATAATAACTTTTGGCGCTTGCATTGCTCTTAAGTCTTTATGACGGTTGTTACGTGAGATAATTCTTCGGTATAAATCGTTAATGTCACTCGTTGCAAAGCGTCCGCCATCAAGTTGAATCATTGGCCGTAAATCTGGAGGAGTAACTGGAATTACATCAAGTACCATCCATTCTGGCTTATGATCAGCGTTTCTAAACGCTTGAATAACTTCAAGGCGTTTAATTAATTTCTTTTGTTTTTGTGTAAAGCCAAGGTTTTTTCGAGCACTACTTGTTGTAGAACTCTTCATTTCTTCGTTAACTAGTTCGAATTCTTTGTCTAAATCGACATCTTTTAGAAGTTGCTTAACAGCTTCAGCACCTTCTCCGAAGACGGCACCAGTATATTGACTAATAAAGTTAGCCATCGTAAAGAAGTCAAATGCGCGGTTTTCATCAGCGAGTTCATTTAAACGACTTTCGCTTTTTGCGTATTCATACTTCCCTGGTTCAAGGAGCGGTTGAATTTCTTCTTTAATTACTTGAATAAAGACATCGCGACTATTAGATTCATCTAATGTTTGTTTATATTGAAGAATCTTACTTGTTCCAACGTCAAGAACGACGTGGCTCTTAAAATAGACGATGCTTTCAAGGTTTCTTGAACTCATATCTAAAAGTGTGCCAATAATTGAGCGTTGGCCTTTTAAGTACCAAATGTGCGTACAAGGACTTGCTAGTTCAATATGACCCATCCGTTCACGACGGACATATTTTGCGATTACTTCAACACCACATTTTTCACAAACTGTGCCTTTATAACGGATTTTTTTGTATTTACCGCAGTGGCATTCATAGTCTTTACTAGGACCAAAGATGACTTCACAAAATAATCCCTTTGGTTCAGGTTTTTGTGAACGATAGTTAATCGTTTCCGCACGGGTTACTTCGCCATGCGACCATTCTCTAATTAATTCTGGAGAAGCTAGGCTTACTTTTACTTGTGCTAGTTCTTTAATTTCAAAAGGTTTTTTCCGTGCCATAATTAGTCCTCCTCACTTGCAGATTCGGCGGCTTGATAAGTTACGCCTTCTGCTTCTAAATCGATTTGTTCTTCTTCAAGGCGGCGAGAACTTCTACGAGCTCTTCTCATTTCGCTATCTTGTTCGCGAGCGAGTTCATCAAAGTCGATAATTTCGCCTTCTTGGTTAAATAGTTCAACATTTATTGCTAAACCTTGCATTTCGCGGACTAATACTTTAAATGCTTCCGGAATTGAAGGTTTAGGTAGTTCGTATCCTTTAACAATTGCTTCGTATGCGCGCTTACGACCAACACGGTCATCACTCTTAATCGTTAGGATTTCTTGAAGAGTATGAGCAGCGCCATAAGCTTGTAAGGCCCAGACTTCCATTTCTCCAAAGCGTTGACCACCGTTTTGAGCTTTTCCGCCAAGAGGTTGTTGGGTAACTAGGCTATAAGGACCAGTCGCACGAGCATGAAGTTTATCGTCAACCATGTGAACGAGTTTAATCATGTACATGACACCAACGCTAATGCGTTGATCGAAGCGATCACCAGTTCTGCCGTCATAAAGAATTTGTTTTCCGTCTTCTTTCATGCCGGCTTCTTTCATTAGTTCCATGATTTCTTCGTTAGTCATCCCGTCAAATACTGGTGTCGCAATCTTGATACCAAGTTTTTTACAAGCCATACCAAGGTGAATTTCTAGAATTTGCCCAATATTCATACGGCTTGGAACACCAAGTGGGTTAAGCATAATGTCAATAGGCGTACCATCTTCCATAAATGGCATATCGCATTCTGGAAGGATGCGGCTAATGACACCTTTATTTCCGTGACGGCCACTCATTTTGTCACCTTCACGAATCTTACGTTTTTGGGCAATATAAACGATAACTTGTTTATTAACGCCTGGTGGTAAGTCTTTATTTTCTTCACGAGTAAAGATTTTTACTTCTTGAACTGTGCCGCCTCCACCATGAGGGACGCGCATTGACGTATCTTTAACGTCTTTAATTTTGTCACCAAAAATTGCAAGAAGTAATTTATCTTCTGGCGAAGGTTCAACAGTTCCTTTAGGAGTAACGCGTCCAACGAGAATATCGCCTTCTTTAACTTCCGTTCCAACGATGACGATTCCGTCTTCGTCTAAATTAGCTTTTGCTTCTTTACTTACGTTAGGAATATCACGGGTAATTCTTTCATCCCCCATCTTCGTTTCGCGTGTTTCAATTTTGTATTCATCAAAGTGAATTGTCGTATAGACGTCATCTTTTACGAGACGTTCGCTCATAATGACGGCGTCTTCAAAGTTATAACCGTTCCAAGTCATAAAGGCGATGGTGACGTTTCTGCCAAGTGATAGTTCGCCATCTTTCATTGCAGGACCATCGGCGATGACTTGACCTTTTTTAACTTTATCGCCTTTTTTAACGATTGGTGTTTGGTTAAAGCAAGTTCCTTGGTTACTTCTAGCATATTTTTGAAGTGAATAAGTAACTTCTTCTTTGTCTTCTTGGACGACAATCTTTTTGCTATCGACATAAGTAACGGTTCCGTCTTGTGGGGCAACAACTGCTGAACCTGAGTCATGAGCGATTCTAGCTTCTAGACCAGTTCCAACTAGAGGTGCTTCCGTTTGAATAAGCGGAAGTGCTTGTCGTTGCATGTTTGAACCCATAAGTGCACGCATCGAGTCGTCGTTTTCTAAGAATGGAATCGAGGCCGCAGCGATACTTACGAGTTGCTTTGGACTTACGTCAATGTAATCGACTTCGCTTGGGTGAACGATTAATGTTTCACCGTTTCTTCGAGCGATTACTTCTTCATTTGTAATAATGTTATTTTCATCAGTTTTAACGTTAGCATCCGCGATAATATAGACTCTTTCGTCATCAGCGCTTAGGTAATCAACATCTTCTGTAACTTGACCAAGTGGTTTAATGACTCTTCGATATGGCGTTTCTAAAAAACCAAATTTATTAACGCGAGCGTAACATGCAAGGTTATTAATTAATCCAATGTTTTGTCCTTCTGGAGTTTCAATTGGACAAATTCGTCCGTAGTGCGAATAGTGAACGTCACGAACATCAAAACTTGCTCTTTGTCTAGAGAGTCCGCCTGGACCTAGCGCACTTATACGACGTTTATTTGTAAGTTCGGCAAGTGGGTTAACTTGGTCCATAAATTGACTAAGTTGACTCGTTGCGAAGAATTCACGAATTGCAGTCGTTAAGTTTCTAATATTAACGAGTTTTTGTGGCGTTAATTTTTCTAAGTCCATCGTTGAGGTCGTATCTTTAATTGATTTTGCAATTTTAGAAAGACCAATACGGAATTGGTTTTGAATTAATTCACCAACACTTCTAACACGTCTATTGCCAAGGTGATCAATTTCATCAAAGTTTCCAATTCCTTCTTGGATATTCATAAAGTATGAGAACGTTGCGACAATATCAGGAATCGTAACGACACGACTCTTGTTATTTAAGTTCGTTCCAACGATTTTCATCTTGCGGTTTTTGTCTTCGTTTGTATAAACTTCGACGACATTAACGAGGTTGTCATACGTTTGGAGGTCTTCGTTAATGTCAAGACGGAATGTATGTGCGCCTTCTTCAAAAAAGTTCATTTTTTGGAGTCTGTCGACATTTTCGCGCGTCATATATGTGTCTTTAAGGAAGACAATTTCACCGTTAACTCTTACTAAGTCTTGAGCGATTGTAACGCCAACAAGACGTTCATAAACTCCTAACTTGGAGTTATATTTAAAGCGACCTGCCATGCCAAGATCGTAACGTTTTGGATCAAAGAATTTTTGAATAAGGTGATTTTTAACACCTTCGTTACTAATTGGTTCGCCAGGTTTTAGTTTTTTAAAGATTTGTGTAAGTGCTGCTAGAGAACTAACGTCTTGCCCATCTTTAAAGTATGTATTTTCTAAAGCGGTATATTCGCTTTCATCTTTTTCTTTGAATTTTTTCCGTTTCTTTCCAACGTCTTGAGCATCAAAGAGATCAGTTAACATATCAATATCTGTAAGTCCTAATGCTTTTAAAAGAAGCGTCGCATTGAGTTTACGTTGACGGTCAATTCTTACGTTAAGAATATTTTTTGTATCTGTTTCAAACTTAAGCCACGTTCCGCGATTTGGATTTAAGTCAGCATTGTAAATGATTTTTCCTGATGCATGACGTTCCCAGTTCATGTAAGCGCCAGGACTTCTTACGATTTGACTAACAATTACGCGTTCTGCTCCGTTAATAATAAACGTTCCCGTTTTTGTCATAAGTGGAAGGTCACCCATAAAGATTTCTT
This sequence comes from Bacilli bacterium, assembly GCA_050952805.1. GTDB lineage: Bacteria > Bacillota_I > Bacilli_A > RFN20 > CAG-826 > JAAYSA01. The sequence goes on from JBMNLM010000001.1 coordinate 483,719, forward strand.
TCACTTTTACGTCAGAACTACTTCTTTGTAGTCTTACTCCAAGGCGAACGCGAAGAGCGCCGCTATAAGTAAGTCCGCGTTCTTTACATTGAAGAACGGTATATTTTGGTTCATCAATCCGGTAAGATTCGTATTCAATAATTACTTCGCGATTTGGTGATTCAATCGGAAATATATCTTCAAATACGTCGCCAATACCTTCAGTTATGAACCAGTTATAAGACGCAGTTTGAATTTCGACTAAATTTGGCATTTCAAAGCTAGAAGAAATTTTTCCATAATTTATTCGATCATTGAAACCGCGGTTCTTTTTATCTTTAAGTTGTTTCATATTTGGCCTCACTTTAATTTATTTTTTTCGCTTTACTTACTTGATAAATGTAATATCCTTTATCTTTTTTCACTAATTCACAAGGCAAATCGTGGCTTTTTAGCATCTTGGCAGCACTTTTTGCCCCATGGGCTTTGCGGATAACAAAGTAAAGCGTTCCGCCAATAGATAAGTAGTCAACACCCTCCAAAAGTAGTTTATGAACGACGTTTTTCCCGGCTCTTATTGGGGGATTAATAACAATCGTGTCAAACGAGGATGGTGTTAAAGACTCATAAGAGTCGCTAACAAAGACTTTTGCGTTAGAAATTTTATTAAGAATAAGATTCTTTTTCGTTAACTCGACAGCTTTTTCGTTTACGTCAAACATCGTGACGCTTTCTTTGCTAAGTCGAGCAAGAACAATTCCCAAGACGCCATACCCACAGCCAACATCAAGAATTGGACCACTAAAGGGTTTACTTCTAACGACTTCTAAAAGGGCAATACTTCCCTTATCAACTGCGTCTTTTGAAAATACTCCCGTGTCTGTTTGGAAGGTGAATGATTCGCCATGAAACATAAAGTGAAGAAACTTTATATTTGATTTTAGTGTCAAATCATTTTCGAAATATTGACTCAATTCATTCACCTCCAAAAAGCACGAAAACCCATTCATGCAACATAAATGGGTTTAAAATTCAATGTGAAGTTATTTAATTTCAACTTCTGCACCAGCTTCAACGAGTGCTTTTTTGTGTTCTTCAGCTTCAACTGGAGAAATTTTTTCTTTAATTGTTGCTGGAGCACTGTCGACGAGTTTCTTAGCATCCATTAGACCTAAGCCTGTGATTGCTTGAACTGCTTTAATGACTGGTACTTTTGTTTGGCCAAATGAAGTAAGGATAAGATCAACTTCGCTTGGTCCTTTGGCGACTGCTTCTTCTTCTTCGTGATGAGCAGGGCCTGCTACTGCAACAGCAGCGGTGACGCCGAATTCTTCTTCGACGGCTTTAACTAATTCGTTTAGTTCGACGACGGTCATTTCTTTTAATGACGCGATAATTTCAGAAATTTCTAATTTTGCCATGATATTTTCCTCCTAAGGCATTAATTTTGCGCTTCTGCAACGGCTTTAACAGTCGCAGCAAATTTGCGGATTGGTGCTTCTAACACCGATAAGAACATTGAAATCAAGCCATCACGTCCAGGTAATTTTGCGATAGCCTTAACTTGATCTGCGGTCATAACTCTGCCATCAATTAAGCCACCTTTAATAACGATGTGTTCGTTACGTCTAGCGTGTTTTGCAATAATTTTCGGACCCGCAATTGTTTCTTTACTAAAAACAAATGCGTTAGGGCCGGTAAGATATTCATCTAATTCTTTATGGCCAAGTTCATCAACCGCGCGTCTAACAAGTGTATTTTTATAAACGATCATTTCGGCGTCATTTTCTTTTAGTTCTCGTCTAATTGTCGTAATATCTGCGACATTAACACCGCGATATTCAACGATTACAAGAGAATTATTAGCCTTAACGGATTCGCTAAATTCTTTAATTACAGCTTGTTTAGCTTCTAAGCTTTTTTGATTCATCGTTCTACCTCCTTCTAAATTTTTTAAATGAGGTATCAATATCCTTGGGTCATCTAGCGTTTAGCTAATGTATCATAACCTCGGCAACTTTATTAAGGTCTAGCCCGTTGCTTTCTTAGGTATATTGATAACTTGGGGGACGATTTTAGCGACCTTTGAAAGTAAAGGGCACCGCCGGTCCCATCGTCGTAGAAAGAACGGCGTTTTTAACATAAGTTCCTTTAACTGCGGCGGGACGGACTTTAATAATCCTTTCGCAAAGGGCGTTAATGTTTTCAATAAGTTTTTCATCTTCAAAACTTACTTTGCCAACAGATACGTGCATGTTGGCGTTTTTGTCGACACGATATTCGACTTTTCCGGCTTTAATGTCTTTGATGGCTCTTTCTAAGTCATTAGTAACTGTGCCAAGTTTTGGGTTAGGCATAAGTCCTTTAGGACCAAGAATTCTACCCATGCGGCCAAGTTTTGCCATCATGTCTGGTGTAGCGACGATTGTGTCAAAACCAAACCAGTTTTCTTTTTCAATTTTTTCTAGCATATCGTCGCTTCCTGCAAAGTCTGCTCCTAGTTCAAGGGCTTCTTCTACACGAGTCGTAATTGCTAGAACAGTTTTTGTTTTACCAGTGCCGTGTGGTAAAACGATTGTTCCACGGATTTGTTGGTCGGCTTGTCTTGGGTCGACGTTTAGTCTAAATGAAACATCAATTGTTGAATCAAAGTTCGTAACTGAAGTTTTCTTCGCAAGCGCGACTGCTTCTTCGAGTTCGTATATTTTGCCGTCTTCGATTAATTCACGAGCGGCGCGGTATTTTTTTCCTCTTTTCATAATTCAAACTCTTTCCATTAATCTTGAACAACAATACCCATGTTGCGAGCACTGCCCTCAACAATTCGCATTGCTGCTTCAATGTCTGTTGTGTTTAAATCGGGAAGTTTATATTCCGCGATTTCTCGAAGTTGCGCCGTGGTAATTTTGCCAACTTTTTGTGATTTTGGTGTTGGCGAACCTTTTTCGATACCAGCTTTTTCTTTAAGCAAGATTGTTACTGGTGTCGTTTTGATGACAAAATCAAATGTTTTGTCTTCATAAGCTGTAATGATAACTGGAACTACTTGACCACGACGGTCAGCGGTCTTGGCATTAAAGTCCGTACAAAACTTAGGCATGACGACACCTGCAGACGCAAGTTTCGGTCCTGGTTTTGCATTGCCACCGATAAGTTCAAGTTTTACAACTTTTGCGATTTTCTTTCTCACGTGACTTTTCCTCCTTTTTAGATTTGTCCGTGCTGTGGTATTAGGACAATCGTAATCCTCCCACAACTTTTGCTAGAACTCGCGTTTTTAGATAGTAACCTACCTACGCATATGTATTGCGTATGTATTACGCACGCATATGTGTGTGCGAGCACTAATGTGTATATGTTACTTAATAAGCCTTTTGAAAGCAAGACTTTTTTTGAAAAATCTCAACAATTTTCTTAAAATTATTATGCTTAAATTAAATTAATGTCGTTTTTGCAAATTTAAGACCGATTTTGCAAGGTTAATGCAAAAACAAGTTATAAAAAATCTTTGTAAATTATTGTTTACTTTTTTCTCTTTCTTAACAAAGGCAAAGAAAAAAATATGAATTATTCAAAGACAAAGCGAACTAAAATCCTTACAATATTATTGTAGTTAATGAATCTTTGATATAATAAAAAGAAAATTATTTAGGTTAGATATGTATAAATTACTTAAAAAACTAAAGATATCACCCTACCTAGCAGTTTTACTAAGTTTTCTTTTAGTAATCCTTTTTGGATCGCTATTACTATCTTTTCCTATTGCCTATCAAGACAGGTCATGGCATCACTATATTGATGCACTTTTTCTATCTACTTCTTGTGTCTGTGTGACGGGTCTTAACGTTTTCCCAGATATCGTAAACACGATGTCAGTATTTGGAAAAATTGTTATGGCAATTCTTATTCAAATTGGTGGATTAGGATTTATTTCTATATTCACATTTATATTCACGCTATTTAATCGTAAGTTAGGGGCAAGTGAACGCTACATGCTAAAAGAAGCTCTTTCTTTTAATAGTATTTCAAAAGTTCTTTATTTCGTTCGTTCAATGATTTTAATTTCGTTTGTTCTAGAACTATGTGGCACAATTCCGTTTTTATTTGTTTTTATTCCGCAATACGGAGTTTGGCCAGGAATTGGAAAGGCGATGTTTCACTCCATATCATCGTTTAATAACGCCGGTTTCGATCTCGTTGGGCCTAACTCATTAATCCCTTATGCCCAAAACTATATAATGACTTTTAACACCGCGATTTTGATTATTTTAGGCGGTCTTGGTTTCCTAGTAATTAGTGAAATCTCAAAAACTAGAAAGGCAAAATTCTGGTCTGTTCACACTAAAGTTGTTCTTCTTATGACCGCGATACTTCTTTTTGGTGGCGGACTTCTAATTTGGCTATTAAACATAAAAAACATGACTTTTATGGAAGCAATGTTCCAAAGTGTAGCCTCAAGAACTGCAGGCTTTAGCGTCTATCCAATTCCAGAGATGAGCTCACCTTCAAGAATCTTAATGATGTTTTTAATGTTTGTTGGTGTTGGTCCTTTGTCTACTGGCGGAGGTGTTAAAGTTACAACGCTCTTTATAATCTTTGCAACAATCAATTCCTTTATCCGTGGGCGCAAAACCCGTGCATTTTCCCGCTCTTTTGATATAAAAACGTTTATTCAAGCCGTTACGATTGTCATGATTGTCATCCCAGTTCTTATCGTCGGCTTTAGTTTAATGAACTTTTTTGAAGCAAAAAATACGTTCATGATTGATAACGGATATGGAAGCGAGGCAATTATTTTTGAGGTAATTAGTGCTTTTTCTACTACAGGATTATCATGGGGAATTACCCCTTCTTTATCTTTAGGTAGTAAAATAGTTTTAGTATTCTTGATGTTCTTCGGTCGCGTTGGTCCACTTACAATCATGGCGGTCGTCTCAACATCAATGAATAAAAAAGAAACAGAAAAGATTAAATATATTGAAGCCGACTTAATCGTTGGTTAGGAGGAAATTATGCGAAAACGAAGAAGTTATTTAGTTATCGGATTAGGACAATTTGGTCTATCAATTGTTGAAGAACTCGTTAAACTAGACCGCGATGTTACTGCAATTGACATTGATAGTAAAGCAATTGAAAAAGTTGCCGATTTAATTCCTACTGCTTTTGTCGCTGATAGTACAGATGAGCAATCGCTTCGTGAAATCGGTGTTGAAGAATTTACAAACGCAATCGTGTGTTATGGCGATAATGATGTTGCCTCAATTTTAACAACTGCTCTTTTAAAAGATTTAGGTGTCGAACACATTACTGTAAGAATGGATAATGACGTTTATATCGATATTATTAAGAAATTAGGAGCAGATGAAATTGTTACCCCTCAACGCTTAGCAGGTGTAGGACTTGCAAATAGAATTGGTAACGAAGACTTCCTAGATTACTATAATCTTGGAGGAACCTTCTCAGTCGTTAAAATTACAATTCGTGATGATTTTCAACCTACTTCTATTCTCGAATTAGACGCTAGAAACCAATACGGAATTAATATTATTCTTATCCAAAGAGGCTTAAAAATCTTTGCACCGCGCGCAACGGATAGAATTTTGCCCGCTGATATAATTCACGTTGTAGGAAAAAGACGCGATATCGAAGACTTTGGTGACTTAATTAACCGTGAACAAGTAATTGATGCACCAAAGAAAGCAAAAAAAGGAAAAAGAAAGAAAAAATAGTAACTTTTATAACTTAAATAAAAAGAGAGGTTTTACCTCTCACAACAAAAAACTGGTCGTTTGACCAGTTTTTTATTCAGCTATTTTTTCAGTGTCTGCAAAGTCAACTTCAAGCATTTGTGGTCTTCCGAAGAAGTTTGCACTAATTTTTAGCGTACCTGTTGACTTATCAAAATGTTCGATAACACCTTCAGTTCCCGTTAATGGACCGTTAATAATTCTAACAGTATTACCAACGTGATAGCGTTCGTACATATCTTCATTAACGATACCAAGACGTTTTAAGATATGTTCAATTTCATCATCTGGAACTGGGAATGGTTTTGCACCTCTTCCACTTGATCCAATAAAACCTGTAACTCCAGGAGTATTTCTAACCATGAACCAAGCTTCATCACTCATAATCATTTCAATAAAGATATAACCAGGGTAGAGGTTACGCATTTTCTTCTTAGGAACTTGTAAACCCGTTTCTTTATCAGTTACGTATACTGGTAAGCCGGTTTCTTTATCGGTTACTTCTACTTCAATTTCCGCGACGATAACATTTAGGATGTTTTCGGCGAGGTCCATTGTTTTGCTTCTTGATAAAATCGCTTCTTTAACGCGATTTTCTCTTCCGGAAGCGGTGGAGGCGACGTACCAACGAATATCTTTTCTTTTTTCGTCCATAATCTACCTCCCTCTATTTAAATCCTTCAAATGCTTTTTCAAGTGCTCCTAAAAGACGAGCAACTGCTAAGTCTTCAAGACTAAGAATTAAGGCGGCAACAATAGTAATTATAAGAACAACAAAAATAAGTGGAAATAAAACATCACGTTTTGGCCAACGAACTCGTTTGCCTTCCTTAATTACTTCGCCTGCATATTTTTTTAATCCCATTGCTACCTCCTATTTCGTTTCCGTGTGCAAAGTTGAGCGATTGCACTTTGGACAATATTTCATTTTTTCAAAACGCTTTGTTTGCGTTTCTGTTTTTATCGTAGTTGTGTAATTTCGAGATAAGCATTCTGAGCAAATTAAAATTATCTTTTTGCGCATCGTTACCTCCTAGTGAATTAATTGACTTTTAATCGTCAAATAAAAAGAACAATTAACCTTTTAACCTTTATTTTCATAAAGAAAATACAAGTCCTATATATTATCTCATTTTTTTAATGTTTTTCAAGCGATAAAAAACTTCTTATTCAATTGTCCATTTTGAACGCAATGCTTTAACGATTGCAAACACTTGTCTTCTAGAAATTTTTAAAATGTCTGCAATTTCGTTATATGAATACCCTGCAATTTTGTGCTTAATTACTAAAACCTCGTCATTTTCCAGCTTAATTGGGACTAAGTCTGCGATATGATTTACCATTGAATCTGGCATATGGTTGTAGTTCATATACCAATCTTCTTCGCCAATTGAGTCAGAGAAAAAGTAACGATCATTGTCATCATACATTTGCATATCAAGACTTTTGGCGTTCGTTAATATCATTCTGCTAGGTGCACGCAAGCGTTTAATTAGCGTCCACATTTGTCGAAAAATTACGACTTGAGCGTAAGCTGCAAAGCTTCCGCGACTTATCTCAAACGTTTCAAACGCAAAAACAACGCCTTTAATTCCTTCATTATATAAATCGTCAAATCCAATGCCTAAATGACTGTTAGTTTGATACAAAGATCCAGCATTTTTGCGAATTAAAAAAATGAAGTTATTAATTATCATTTTTGTAGCTTTTCCGACATTGCCGACTGCGGCTGCACTAATTAATTCTTCATTAGTTACCAAAGGTATATTCATCAATGGCCGTTGCTATTTATATTTTATAAATAGACACTAAAGCCACTGTTTGGTACGAATTTGATCTAAAATTATTCCACAGGCTACGCTAGCATTAAGCGAATTAACATGCCCATACATTGGAATTTTAACTATATAATCAGCGTTTTTTAATAATAATTTTGATATTCCAAATCCTTCACTTCCGATAATAAGTGCGACCGGAAAATCATACTTTAGGTCGCTATGATTTAGATTAGCACTGCTATCTGTAGCGACAATCCAAAAGCCTTCTCTCTTTAAAAGGTCTATAGCATTATTTAAATTTGCAACTTGAGCGATTGGGACATAATTTTGTGCTCCTGTTGCCGTTTTTATTACAGTAGGAGTTACTTCTACTTGTCTTCTTTTTTTAATAAGAATTCCGTCTACCTTATAAGCATCGGCAATCCTAATTATTGCCCCAAAATTACGGGGATCATTTATTTCATCTAATATTAAAATACATGGGTTTTGCTGGGTTTTAGCTGCTTTTAGTAAGGTTTCTAGCGAAGAATACTCAAAAGGCCTAGTTTTTGCGACTACTCCTTGATGATTACCCTTTACTAAATTATCTAGCTCTTTTTTACTGCAAAAGTTTATCTTAATTTTTTTCTCTTTTGCCAGTTCTAAAATTTTCTCATCATTAAAAGAATTAAGCACATATAATTCTTTAACTGCATTTTCTTTCAAACTAGAAAGTACTGGAATTCTTCCAAAAACTGAGTTGTTCATCTTATGTATTTGAACTTACGCGAAGTTCAAGAGGTTTGATTTCATCTTTAAGTTCTTCCGTAAACGCTGTAACCGTCGCTTTTGAAGCAAAGGCAATATTTAGCGTTACTCTTAAATAAGTCGCGCCATTAATAATTAACATTTGTGATTGAATGTCACGAATATTTACACCAAAACGTGAGGCAATAATGTGAACGTCTCTTAATACGCTTGAATCACTATCGACAACAATAGTAATTTTTGGAGCACGTTTTTGCGCTAAATGTTCAACACGTCTTAAGGAAACAAGAATAATAAGTGAACATACGCAGCCAATACCAGCAATAACAAATTGTCCAGCTCCAGCTGCAAGTCCTATTGTCATAACAAGCCAAAGTGTAGTCGCTGTTGTTAATCCTTTAATATCTGTTCCTGTTTGAATAATTGTCCCAGCACCAAGAAAACCGATGCCACTAACGACTTGAGCTGCAAGTCTAGCTGGATCTCGAGTTGGGAAATCTTCTCTATTAAAACCATAAATCGAGATAATCATTACAAGAGCACTACCAATAGCAACTAACATATGCGTTCTTAATCCTGCCGCGTGTCCGTGATATTCTCTCTCAAAACCAATAATACCCGACAAAAGCGCAGCGATTAATAAAGAAACTAACACGAGTAACACGTGTCCGCCTGTTCCTAAACTTAAAAACCAATTAATAATTTGTTGGTCAATCGTTGTTAAACCATCCATAGCCGCAATACCGCCATTCTATAAAATTTTACGTTCTGTTAACAAAATACGAAGTTTATCACTTTTCTCAAAATTGTGACTTTGCTTTGCTTCGATGTATTCTTTATATAATTGTATATCATTTTCATCAATTTCGGGTATATCAATTTTTATTCCTAAGATATTTAACATTTCCATTACATCTACATAATGCTGTTGTAACAAATCAATATCTTTTTCTCTTGCACGTAGCGCCATATTGATTTCTTTTACCTTGGCGAAAAGTACAGTTAGTGCATTAGAAGTATTTAAATCATCCGCTAATTGCGCGATAAACTCTGCAATTTGCGCCTCTTTTGCTATTTCATCAAGTTTTCTTAGTCTTAAGAAAACACCTAGTTGTCTAACACTATTTTCAATTCTTTCAAGCGATTTTTCAGAACTTTCAATTACTTCTTCCGTTACATTAAGTGGTGCGCGATAGTGACTACTTAATAGTAATAAGCGCAAAACATTTCCGCCATATTTATTAATAAAATCGTTACCAGTAAGCGTATTGCCTAGCGATTTTGACATTTTTTCGTTGTTTACATTAATAAACCCGTTATGCATCCAATAGTTTGCAAGATGCGTCCCGCCATAAATTCGCGATTGCGCAATTTCGTTTTCGTGATGTGGGAATTTTAAGTCAAATCCACCACCATGAATATCAATTAGAGGTTTGTTAAATGTTTTATTAATCATTACAACACATTCTGTGTGCCATCCTGGTCTACCTTCTCCCCAAGGTGAAGAAAAAGTAATACCTTCTGAAGTTTTCTTCCAAAGCAAGAAATCACCAGGATGTTTCTTTTTAGCGTTTTCTTCAACGCGAGATCCATGTTCTAATTCATCAGGATTTACGTGCGATAATTCGCCGTAATTACTATCTTTAGTTACATCAAAAAAGACTTCGCCATCATTTTCGTAAGCTCCGCCTTTTTTAATTAAAACGCTAATAAAGTCGATAATTTCTTCAATTGATTCTGAAACTCTAGGCGTAACTGTCGGCACATTTGCGTTAAGTTCCTTAACATTTTCTTCGTAAGCTTTTATATAACGATTACTAATAACTTCTTCACTTACGCCTTCACTAAGCGCCTTATTAATGATTTTGTCATCAATATCGGTATAGTTTGAAACAAAAATAACTTTATAGCCTAAGTATTCAAATAGATTTCTTAGCACATCAAAAACAACGACAGGCCTTAAGTTTCCAATATGAACATAATCATACACCGTTGGCCCGCACGTATAAATTGAAACTTCTCCCTTTTTAAGAGGTACAAAATTTTCTATTTCGTTAGTTAAAGAGTTAAAAAGTTTAATTTCCATGTGTAAATAATTATATCATATAAGCGGAGTTATTTAACATAGTTAAATATTTAAAATAAACAAAAAAGACGGCTAATTTGTAGAGTTTATTCAAATTGAAGCCGTTTTTGCAATAAAAAAAGTTCTCCGTAGAGAACTTTTTTATTAAAGAGTTTTAATTCTTAAACCAAAGGACTTTATCGTTAGTAATAAGCGTAATAATGTCAACTAGCCAAAGGAATGGAATTCCAATAACTAGGAAGATAATTGCTAATACTATTCCTAGACCATCATTTTTCGTGATACTAAGAACGAGACGATAAATTACCCAAATGATGTCAAGAAGTGGTAATGCAAATACAACTTTTGCCCATTTTGGTAAGTTGTCCATCCATTTAATAAATCCCATGTTTATCTCCTTCCAGTAAAATTATATCACATTAGAGTGATGTATTAAATAACAGAAATATTGTTATTCTTCCTCATTAAACCATAAGACTTTTCCGGATTTCGATAGGGTAATCATGTCCATTATCCAAATGACAATGATTGGGACGATAAGTAGCTGTAAAATCGCTAATAAAACGATTTGTCCCGTCTTCTTTCTTTCTACACTTTTTACAAGGCGATATATAATCCAAGCTTTTTCAAATAGAATTGCTAAGACAACTTTAATGCCTTTTGGTAGATTGTCCATCCATTTGATATATTGCATATTTGTTTCCTCCTATTTTAAATTACAAAATTAGATTATCACATGATTTTAAATTTACTTAGCAATTTGCTCAAGAGTAAAAGCATCAAAGAAAAAAGGGCCATAAATACGTTAATTTATAATGGCCCTCAATAGATATAACTAATATAAACTATTGATGTCTTCCTTCAAACCAAAGTATTTCATTTGTGGAAATAATCGTAACAATATCTATAATCTTTAAAATAAGCATCGGAGCAACTGTAAGCATTAATACAAAAGCTAAAATAACTTCTACTGTCGCTTTTCTTTCAACGCTTAGGACAATTCGATAAATCATCCACATTGTTTGTAAAAAGATAGCAAAGAGGACTTTCGCCCATTTTGGTAAATTGTCCATCCATCTTATGAAATCCATAATTCCTCCTAATATCGCATTTCTTGCGATAATTCTTAGTTTAGTGAATAAAAGGCAACGCAATCGTTGCCTTTTAAATTTAATAAATTCCGTTTTATTTTACAAACGTAATAATCGCCATCGGGGCGTTATCGCCACGACGATTAGCAACATTTAATACTCTTGTGTAGCCGCCATTTCGATCTTCGTAACGTGGGGCAATTTCTGAGAATAAAATGTCAAGTGCGGTTTTTCCATCACTTTGGCGAACGATGCCTTCACGAAGTCTAGCAGCGGCTAGTCTACGAGAATGGAGGTCGCCACGCTTTGCAAGTGTAATAAGTTTTTCTGTTTCAACTTGAACTTGCTTAGCAACTTTTTTACCTAACGTAACTTTTCCATAAACGATAAATTCACTTGTGACATTACGAATCATCGCTTTGTCTTTACTTGCATCATAGCGAGCTTTAAAGCGAACTCCCGTTTTTCCTCTTACGTTTTTTCTTCCTTGTGCTGGCATTTTCCACCTCTAATCTATCGAACCGCGGAACGATAGTCCAAGTTCCGTGAGGCGGTCCTTAATTTCTTTAAATGATTTCTTTCCTAAGTTTTTAACTTTAAGAATTTCTTCTTCACTCTTTTCAACGAGTTCACTAACAGTGTTAATTCCTGCTCGTTTTAAACAGTTGTAACTACGAACACTAATGTCGAGATTTTCGATTTCCATATCTTGGAATTCGTCTTCATCTTCTTCGACTTCTTCGGCCATAATATTAAGTTCTTCAACGCGTTCATCAAGATGGAGGAACGGTTCAAGGTGTTCCATTAATATTTTTGCGCCTAAAGCTAGCGTGTCCATAGCTTTAACACTGCCATTAGTTTCGACTTCTAAAATGAGTCGGTCATAACGTTCATCGTGACCTACACGCGTATTTTCTACGGTATAGCCAACGCGACGAATTGGTGAATAGTTACTATCTGTTGCAATAACGCCTACGATTGATCCTAGGATTTCTCTATTAGCTTTATTTGCTTCGCCAGTAACGTAGCCTCTACCATTCCGTGCGTAAATTGTAAGCTTAAGTGATCCACCTTCACTAACGTGAGCGATAACTAAGTCTTTATTTACGACGTGAACGTCATAAGGTAATTCTAGGTTTGCCGCCGTAACGACGCCTGGTCCTTTAAAGTCAAGTTCAAGCCTTTTAACGGCTTCTGTTTCATCATCAATTACAAGAATTAAGTCTTTTAAATTTAGAACAATCGTTGTAACGTCTTCTTCAACGCCATCAAGAGCACTAAATTCATGAAGCGCACCTTCGACTTTTAGAGCAAACATACTTGCACCAGGAAGGGAGCTTAAGAGTACTCTTCTAATTGAATTACCTAAAGTTTGTCCAAATCCACGTTCAAGTGGTTCAATAACAAACTTTCCGCGTGTTTCATCACCTTCAGTTTCAATAACTGTAAACTTTGGTTGTACAAATGGATTAGCAATATCGTGCATAGTATCCTCCTTTAACCTCGCGGCCGTTTCGGTGGCCGGCATCCATTATGGGGAATTGGGGTCGTATCTTTAATTGATGTAATTTTTAGACCTGCTGCGGCAAGTGCGCGAATCGCCGATTCGCGACCTGGGCCAGGGCCTTTAACATTAACATCAACTGATAATAACCCTTGGTCTAAAGCGACTTTTGCGGCTGCTTCGCCGGCAAGTTGTGCGGCCCAAGGCGTAGATTTTTTACTACCCTTAAAACCTAGTGCACCAGCGCTAGACCAACTAATGGCGTCGCCGCCTTCATTAGTTATTGTAACAATTGTGTTATTAAAAGTACTATGAATGTGGGCTACACCTTTAGTGTATGATCTTTTAATTTTTCGTTTTCTAACGACTTTTTTTGGTTTTGCCATAAAAAATCACCTATCCTTTCGACACTTGCTTTTTGTTAGCAATCGTGCGTTTAGGTCCCTTTCTTGTTCTTGCGTTCGTTCTTGTTCTTTGTCCGCGTACAGGGAGTCCTCTACGATGACGAATGCCACGATACGAACCAATTTCATTTAATCTTTTAATGTCCATAGCAACTTGTCTACGTAAATCACCTTCTACGTGAAGTTTAGAAACTTCCGTTCTTAACGCAGTAAATTGCTCATCAGTTAAATCTTTAACGCGAATTGTACTCGCGATATTTGCTTTTTCACAAACTTTAAGTGCGGTGCTTCTGCCAATACCGTAAATATACGTTAGAGAAATACCAACAGGCTTATCGTTTGGAATATCAACACCTACTATACGTGCCATAATTTTTTCCTCACTTTTCCTTAACCTTGTCTTTGTTTGTGTTTCGGGTTTTTGCAAACGACCATGACACGGCCCTTGCGTCTAATTACCTTACATTTATCACAAATTGGTTTTACTGAGGCTCTTACTTTCATAATTTTCCTCCTAATTTCGGTTAGTCTTTAAACCGATACGTAATTCGTCCACGTGTTAAGTCATATGGCGATATTTCTAGACTAACGCGATCACCTGGTAAAATGCGAATACTGTGAATGCGGATTTTACCAGAAACGTGGGCATTAATAATTAGTCCATTTTCAATTAGCTTTACCTTAAAATTCATATTCGGTAATTGCTCAAGAACTATCGCCTCAACGCGAATGACATCATCTTTTTTGGCCATTAATTTTCTTCTCCTTTTAACTTTGTTAATACTTCAAAACCGTTCTCTGTTATAACAATTGAGTTTTCATAATGGCTAGCTAATTTGCCATCGCGAGTTTTTGTCGTCCACCCATCACTAAGCACAATAAGATCAACCGCACCTTCATTAACCATCGGTTCGATTGCAAGACACATTCCCGGTCTTAAAAGTGGACCCGTCCCTTTTTCTCCTACATTAGGAATAAAAGGGGCTTCATGAAGTTTTTGTCCAACGCCGTGACCCGTAAAGTTTTCCGTAAGCGTGTAGCCACGCTTAGTACAATACGTTTCTATAGCGTTAGAAATGTCGCCTAGATAATTTCCAGGACGAGCGAAGTTATTTACCGCGTACCAGAAGCTTTCTTCTGTCGTTTCGACAAGTCTTCTAGCATTTTCGCTTACAGGTTCAACCATAAATGTTCGGCAGGCATCAGCAACGTAACCTTTGTACGTTGCCCCTACATCAACACTTACGATGTCACCTTCTTTTATAACTTCTTTTTTTGAAGGAATCCCGTGGATTAGCGTATCGTTAACGGAAACGCAGACGTTTCCTTTAAAGCCGCCATAGCCTTTAAATGTTGGCTTAGCGCCAGCGTTAACGATAACTTTTCGAGCAACTTCGTCGATATCTTTTGTCGTTACACCAGGTTTTAGCATTTTCTTAACTTCTTCGAAGACTAAGGCAACAATGTGCCCAGCTTCGCGCATGAAGGCTATTTCCCGTTCACTTCGAATAGTTATCACTACTTTGCTCTTCCTCCTAAAATCTTAATGATTTCGTTAAATGTTCCTTCTTTTCCAAGTTCCCCATCAACGTTTACTAGAAGACCAAGCTTTTCGTAATACGTTTCTAGTGGCTTAGTTTGCGTGTAGTAGTGATCTAGTCTAACTAAAAGCGCACTTTCAGTGTCATCTTTTCGTTGATAGAGTTCACCACCGCATAAGTCACAAATTCCCGGTACTTTTGGTTTTAGAGTATGAATGTGATAAGGCGCGCCACATTTTTTACACACTCTTCGACCAGTAATTCTTCTTACTAGTTCGTCTGTTCCACAAGTTATATTAATAACTTTTGTAATTGGGCGATTGATTTCTTTGCCTATTTCGCTTAGTGCTTCAGCTTGTGCGATTGTGCGCGGAAAGCCATCGAGCAAAAAGCCATTAGCGCAATCCTCTTTAGAAAGACGATCTTTTACGATACCAATCGTGACGTCATCTGGAACAAGATGACCGTCATTAATATAGCGGGCTGCTATTTCGCCAAGTGGCGTTTTTTCTTTAATTGCTTCGCGAAACATATCTCCGGTAGAAATATGGGGAATGTTATATTCGCTAGCAATTAGTTTTGCTTGTGTCCCTTTTCCAGCGCCTGGGGGACCCATTAAAATAATATTAATTCGCATAATCTCAGTCTATCCTCCTTGCTGAATTTGTTCAAAACTCTTTCCGGCAAGTAGGCCGTCAATTTGCGTATTAACTTCAATTGCAACACCAACAACAATAATAAGTCCTGTTCCGCCTAAAGCTAGACTTTGATCAGGAACAACACCCGTTAATACGAGAACGAGTGGGAGTGCTGCGATAAAGGCAAGCGCGGATGCGCCAATAACGGTAATTCTATTTAAGACTTTACTAACGTATCTTTCTGTTTCAGCTCCTGGGCGAACGCCTGGAATATATGAGCCGTTCTTTTGGAAGTTTTCTGCAAGTTGTTCAGGGTTAATTTGAAGTTTTGCATAAAAGAAACAAAAGACAATCGTTAAGAAAAGATAAATAATTAAGCCCCAAGGCATATACCAGTAAGTTCCATTAATGCCAGGCATTTTTGTAAGCGCACTACTATTAAAGATATTAAGCCATTCGGCATCAAGATTTGCTCCTGTAATAAAAGAAGCAATAATTGAAGGCGCCATCATAATACTACTAGCAAAAATAACAGGGATTACGCCAGCGCTATTAATCTTAATTGGTAAGAAGCTAGCTTGGGCCATCTTCCGCGTTTGTCCGCCTTTTCCTGCGTGTTGAACAGGAATTTTTCGTTTACTGCTTTCAATAAACGTAATAAAGGCAATGATAAGAATAAAGGCAAGGATATAAACACCAAATTGAATTACGCCAATTAAGATTTGGCTACTTCCTTGACCAAACTTATCTGCTAACCACGTCTTATATGCGCGCGTGATTTGTAAGGGTAAACTAGAAACAATACCTGCAAAAATAATCATTGAGATCCCGTTTCCAATACCTTTTTGAGAGATTTGGTCCCCTAGCCACATTGTAAGCATACTTCCTGCAAGAAGAATCGTAATAATGTAGGCATAAGACCAAAATGAAGTGCTTTCTAGCGTAATAAACGCTTGGTTTTCCATCGTTTTAATAACGCCATAAGCTTGAACGGATCCTAACATAAGCGTTAAGTATCGCGTTGCCATCTCCATTTTTTTCCGACCATATTGTCCTTGTTTAGAAAGTTCAGTAAAGGCTGGAAGTACATCCATTGAGAGAAGTTGAACAATAATCGAAGCGGTAATATAAGGACTTACTCCAAGAGCGAAGACACTAAAGCTTTGCAGCGTTCCTCCTCCAAGTAGGTTCATAAGTCCAAAGGCATCATTTGTTTGAAATGAAAAGTCTTTTACCGTGACACCTGGAACTTTAATTGCCGCTCCAAGTCGGAAAATAAATAAAATCATGATCGTAAAGAAAATGCGATCGACAATTTCTTTGTTTTTAAATATAGCGGCAAGTTTTTTCATTATAGTTCCTCAGCAGTACCGCCAAGTTTTGTAATTGCGGCCTTGGCACTTTTTGAAAATTTGTGAGCTTGGACGTCTAGTTTAACGCTAAGTTCACCTTGGCCAAGAATTTTAACACCATCAAATTCCTTCTTAACTAAACCTTTTTCAATCAAAAGTGGCGGAGTAACAAGGGTACCTTCTTCAAAAATGTTAAGGTCACCAATGTTTACGACTGCATACTTTACGTTATTAACGTTTTTGAAACCTCGTTTTGGTAAACGACGGTAAAGAGGCATTTGTCCGCCTTCAAAGCCAAGACGAACGCCGCCACCAGAGCGTGATTTTTGCCCTTTTTGGCCTCTGCCACTCGTTTTACCAAAGCCACTTCCGTGGCCGCGACCGACGCGTTTTTTGGTTTTCGTAGATCCTTCTGTATACGTTAATTCATGTAATTTCATAACTTATACCTCCTTATTCGCCTTTACGAAGTTTTTCAACTTCGGAAGCGTTTTTTAGGCCTTGAAGACCATTGTCGGTTGCACGTAAGACGTTAAGTGCAGTACGACTTCCATAAATTTTTGAGTAAACGTTTTTAACACCTGCTAGTTCTAAAATTGCCCGAACTGGTCCACCAGCAATAATTCCAGTACCAGCGGGAGCAGGTTTTAAAAATACTCGAGTTGCGCCAAATTCGCCGTAAATTTCGTGTGAGATTGTGTCGTCTCCGACGAGTTCAATCTTACGAAGATTCTTTTTAGCTTTATCTAGCGACTTTTTAATTGCATCAGGAACTTCTGCTGCTTTTGCACTTGCAAAACCATACGTTCCTTTGCCATTTCCAACGACCGTAACAGCAGCAAAACGTAGACGTCTTCCACCTTTTGTCGTTTTTGCGACACGGTTAATATAAACCGTTCTTTCTTCAAATTCGCTCCGTTGACGACCACCGCGAGTGTCTCGACCGCGACGACGAGGTCTTCCACCACGTTGAGGTCTATCTCCACGAGGGCGACTTGGTTTTTCTTGTTGCTCTTTAGGAGTAACTTCTGTGTCTTTTGTAACTTCTTCTACTGTTTCTGTTACTTTTTCTTCGACTTCTTTAACTAATTTTTCTTCTGCCATAAGTTCCTCCTAAAATTGTAACCCTTCTTTTCTTGCGGCATCAGCAAGAGCTTTTACGCGACCGTGATAAAGGAATCCACCGCGATCAAAGACAACAGTATTAATGTTATTTTCGAGTGCGACTTTAGCGATTGCTTCGCCAACTTTTGTCGCGGCTTCAACATTACCACCATTTTCTAGTTTTAGATTTAAACTAGATGCACTTGCTAGGGTGTGACCTTTCGTGTCATCAATAACTTGCGCATAAATGTGCTTGTTTGAGCAATAGACTGCTAAACGTGGCCTTTCACTTGTGCCACTAACTTTAGCCCGAACACGTTTGTGAAGACGAGTACGGATTTGTTTACGTTTAATTTGTTTAACCATAATTACAATCTCCTATTTCTTCGCAACGGCACGTTTGCCTTCCTTACGGATAATGTGTTCGTCGCTATATTTAATACCTTTTCCAAGATAGGGTTCTGGTTTTCTAACAGCACGAATGTTCGCTGCTGTTTGACCAACGGCTTGTTTGTCATAACCAAAAACTTCAATGCGCGTTGGTTTTGGTAGTCTGATTTCTGAGCCTTTCTCGGGGCTAATGACGATTTCGTGGCTATGGCCGACTTCTAAAACGATATCGTTTCCGCGCATTGAAGCACGATAGCCGATACCGACAATTTCTAGTGTTTTCGTAAACCCTTCAGAAACACCAACAATAGCATCGTTTAATAATGCACGTGTCGTTCCGTGATGTTGTTTACTAATTTTTTCATCATTTGGCCGTCTTACGAAGATTTTTCCTTCTTCGCTCATATCAAGGCTTAAAATACTTGGGATGTGGACGTTCATCGTTCCGTTTTTCCCCTTAACGGTAACGTTTTGTCCGTCTACTTTTACTTCTACTCCTTCAGGAATGATAATTTCTTTAAATCCAATTCTTGACATAAGAGTTACCAAACATAGGCAATGACTTCACCACCAACGCCAAGAGCGCGGGCTTTACTGTCAGTCATTACTCCTTTCGATGTAGAAATAATTGCAATTCCTAAACCACGAAGAACGCGGGGAAGATCTTTGTGGGGCGTATTAACTCTAAGCCCTGGTTTAGAAATTTTCTTAAGGCCACTAATAACACGTTCGCCGTTAGGACCATACTTTAGTGTGATCGTAATCGTTTTCTTCGTGTCACCAGTAATTTCGTAGTCTCTAATATAGCCTTCTTCTTTTAAAATCTTTGCAATTTGTGCCTTCATCCGATTGTGAGGAATTGCGACTGTTTCATGATACATCGCATTCGCATTACGGATTCTTGTAAGCATATCGGCAATGGGATCTGTCATACTCATAACTATTACCTCCTACCAGCTCGACTTCTTCATTCCGGGAATCTTGCCTTCATAAGCAAGTTCACGTAAACAAATTCGGCACACACCAAATCTTTTATAGACGCTACGAGGGCGTCCGCAGCGTGAACAACGACTATATTCGCGAACTTTGAATTTGTTTGGACGTTTTTGGGAAACGCGTTTACTTGTTTTTGCCATTTTCTCTCCTCCTAGCGTTTAAAGGGCATTCCAAGGTGTTTTAAAAGTGCGAATGCCTCTTTGTCTGTTTGTGCGGTTGTAACGATTGTTATATCCATCCCACGAATTTTGCTAATGTCATCAAAGCTAATTTCTGGGAAGATAAGTTGTTCTCTTACTCCTAGTGAGTAATTTCCATGACCATCAAATGAGTTTTTGCTAACTCCGCGGAAGTCACGGACGCGCGGGAGCGCGATACTTATTAATTTATCAAGGAAGTCATACATTCTAATGCCGCGTAATGTTACCTTACAACCAATTTGGTGACCTTCGCGGAGTTTGTAATTAGCAATGCTCTTCTTTGCTTTTGTAACGACTGGTTGTTGACCAGCGATAAGACTAAGTTCTCTAACAGCGTCTTCCATGTTTTTCGCATTTGTTATTGCATCGCCTACGCCCATGTTAATAACAATTTTATTAAGTTTTGGGACTTGCATGATTGTCGTATAGCTAAATTCTTTAATAAGAGCTGGGACGACTTCATCACGATATTTTTGTTCGAGACGAGCGACAACGCGGGCTTCTTTTGGAGCGCTTTTTGCAGAGTCTTTTGCTTTTGGAGCTGATTCTGCAGGTTTTTTGCTAGATGTCTTAGTTTCGACCTTTTCCGCTTCTTTTTTCGGAGCAGCCTTTTTAGGTTCTGCCTTGCTAACTTTAGCGGCTTCAGTCTTTTCTTCTTTTTTGACTGTAACTTTTGCAGTTTCAGTTTCTTTTTTAGCAGGTTCTTTTGTTTCTACTTTTGTCGCTTTTTTTGGTTCTGCTTTTTTCGTTTCTTTTACGACTTTTTCGTCTTTTGCTTCTTCTTTCTTGGGAGCTTCGACTTTTGTTCGTTTTACAAAGCGACCTTTTTCATCACGTAGTGGACCACTAGTGACCTTTTTTTCTTTTTCTTCCATAATCTCTAGAGCTCCTTCTACTTAATTACTTCGCCACTTCGTTTTGCGTAGCGAACCTTTTTACCTTTTTCAATACGATAGCCAACGCGTGTTGGTTTTTTCGTTTTTGGATCAATTAGGGCGACGTTAGAAACGTGAATTGGTGCATATACTTCAATAATTGAACCTTCAGGATTTTGTTGCGTTGGTTTGCGGTGTTTTTTACGAATGTTAACACCTTCAACAACGACTTTTTCTAATTTTGGGTGGACTTTTTGGACGATGCCTTCTTTTCCTTTATCGCGACCGGTAATCACGACGACTTTATCACCTTTTCGTATAATCATGATTTCCTCCTATAAGACCTCGGGAGCTAGAGATATAATTTTCATTGCTCCTGATCCTTTTTCTCTTAATTCGCGTGCGACAGGTCCAAATACCCGAGTTCCGATCATTGTTCCGTCTTCATTTAGGAGTACGACGGCGTTATCATCAAATTTAATTTTTGTTCCGTCAGGTCGTACGATTCCTTTTTTCGTGCGGACAATGATTCCTTTAACCATTTGGCCTTTTTTTACTTTTGAGTTAGGCAAGGCTTGCTTAACACTTAGTAAAACGATATCGCCAATATAGCTATGTCGGCGGTGACTTCCACCGTATAAACGGATGACGCGACCGCTTTTTGCACCTGAGTTATCAGCGATATTTAGATTTGTTTCTACACTAATCATTTGCTTCCTCCGTTTCTTTTTCTTCTAAAGCTTCGGCTTTGCTTTCGGCAAGAACTTCTTGTTCCGCTTCTTCTTCAGCTTCTTTTGCTTTTTTCATTTCTTCTTGTTCTAGCTTGAAGTGCTCTTGCGTTTCATAACGAGCTTCATCAATTTCTTCTAAAACTTCTTGTTCTGCAAGAGCTTCTTGGTATTCTTCAATACTAACTTCCGCAAGTGTTAAGACTTTTACTAAACGCCATCTTTTTGTTTTACTAATTGGACGCGTTGCCATGATGCGAACAAAGTCGCCGACTTCGGCTTCGTTGTTTTCATCGTGAGCATAATATTTCTTACGATATTTAACGCGTTTTCCATAAATTTTATGGCGTTTATAAGTTTCGACTAGAACGGTAATCGTCTTGTCGTTATTGCTACTAATGACAACTCCTTCAAGAGTTGCACGCATATTTCTTTCTTCCATAGTTCTAGTCACCTACTTTCCTTCTAATTCGCGCTCGCGCATAACTGTGTACGTGCGCGCGATATCTTTTCGGACTCTTTTAAGTTCATTGCCGTTTTCTAGTTGTCCAACAGCATGTTTTCTCCGTAAGTGGAAATATTCTTCCTTAAGGAGGTAAATTTTTTCATTTAGTTCTTTGTTTGATAATTCACGAATTTCACTAATTTTCATTTTTATTTAACTCCTTCCTTTCTAGAGATAACGCGTGTTTTAATTGGAAGTTTATAGGCGGCAAGACGAAGTGCTTCTTTAGCAGTTTTTTCGCTTACGCCAGAGATTTCAAATAAAACACGATTTTTCTTAACGACTGCGACAAAGTGGTCAGGAGATCCTTTTCCTGATCCCATACGAACTTCGGCAGGTTTTTTTGTACGAGCAAGATGTGGGAAAATGCGAATCCAAACTTTTCCAACTCTTTTTGTATAGCTCGTTAAGACGATACGCGCAGATTCAATTTGTCTGCTTGTAATATAGGCCCCTTCTAACGCTTGAAGACCGTATTCACCAAAGGAGACAGTGTTACCACGGAACGCGGTGCCTTCATAACTTTGACGTTGAGGGCGGCGATATTTTGTTCTTACAGGTTGTAACATTATTGTTTATCTCCTTTCTTTTTTACGTCATATTCGCCTCGGCAAATCCAAACTTTGACGCCAAGACGTCCATACGTTGTATGGGCTTCGACACTTGCGTAGTCGATATCACTTTTTAGGGTATGAAGAGGAATAATTCCGTCTTTATATCCTTCGCTTCGAGCAATTTCTGCTCCGTTTAGCCTTCCACTTACAAGCGTTTTAATACCTTTTGCTCCGCTTCTTCTTACTCTAGCGATTGTTCGCTTTTGAGCACTACGGAAGCTAGCGCGGTTTTCAAGCATCGTTGCAATTTCTTGCGCGATTAGTTTTGCTTCCATGTCAGGCTTTTTGATTTCGACAACTTTTACTTCAAGTTCGCCACTTTTTACGATCTTTTCAAGATCTTTTTTAAGGGCGTTAATATTTTTTCCTTCTTGACCAATAACGGCACCAGGTTTAGCAGTAAAAATTGCGACATTAACTTTTACTTTACCTTCAAAAGAATTAGTTCTTTCGATTTCAATGCGTGAAACCATTGCGTTCTTTAATTCTTTTTCAATAAAGTTTTGAATATTCCAATCTTCTTCAAGTAAAGGAGCATAGTTACCGTCTTTTACAAACCAACGGCTTTCCCAGTTACGATAGATTCCATATCTTAGTCCATTTGGATTAACTTTTTGTCCCATAACTATTTACCTAATTCCTTTCCTTTACTTTTACGATGATTGTTGAAGTGCGTTTTGTAATACTACCGGCACTTCCTTTTGCGCGAGCG
Source organism: Bacilli bacterium (assembly GCA_050952805.1). Classification (GTDB taxonomy): domain Bacteria; phylum Bacillota_I; class Bacilli_A; order RFN20; family CAG-826; genus JAAYSA01. The sequence goes on from JBMNLM010000001.1 coordinate 506,710, forward strand.
CGATAGCGTTTCATTTTAATGGAATCATTAATTTGAATTTCGCTAATGTAGAGTTTATCTTCGTCCATTTCGAAGTTGTTGGTCGCGTTCGCTGCGGCACTTTGAATTGTTTTTCTAATTGGCGTGCTTGCAGCTTTATTGACGTTATAGAGAATGCCAACGGCTTCTTTTACGTCTTTTCCGCGTACGAGGTCAGCGACTAATCTTGCTTTTCTTGGTGAGACGCGGACGGTGCGACTAATAGCTCTAGCTTCGGTTACTTTCTCTTTAGCAGGCTCTTCGACTTTTGTTACGTCTTTACTAGCCTTCTTTTTATCGATCCTAGCCATCTATTCCACCTCTACTTCTTTTTTCGCGGCCGGTTTTGGCGCGGCGGTCTTTACTTTTGCTCTTTGGGCAGTCATTGCTTTATCTTCTGCTGTATGACCAGTATGACCGCGATAGGTTCTTGTTGGACTAAATTCACCAAGTTTATGTCCAACCATATCTTCAGTTACATAAACTGTAATATGTTCTCTTCCGTTATAGACTGCGAAGGTGTGACCAACGAACGACGGATAGATTGTTGAACGACGTGACCAGGTCTTAATAATTTGCTTTTTGTTTGCTTTATTAAGTGCATCAACTTTTTTAAGTAGTGACTCGTCTGCAAATGGTCCTTTTTTAATACTACGTGCCATAATTTCGTTTCTCCTTCGTTTCTATTTTTTCTTACGCCGACGAACAATAAGGTCGGTTGATTGTTTTTTATCTTTTCTTGTTTTAACGCCAAGAGCGCGTTTACCCCACGGCGTTCGTGGAGCGTCGTGACCAATTGGGGCTTTTCCTTCCCCACCACCATGCGGGTGATCGACGGGGTTCATTGCTGAACCGCGAACCGTTGGTCTAATGCCAAGCCAGCGAGATTTTCCGGCTTTTCCATAATTTATAAGAATGTATTCTTCGTTACCGACAGCACCAATTGTAGCTCTGCAAGTTCCAAGAATTTTTCTTACTTCTGTACTTTGAAGACGAACAATAACGTATTTTCCGTCTTTACCTATTACTTGCGCGCTTGCGCCTGCGGCGCGACAGAGTTGTCCGCCTTTTCCAGGACGAAGTTCAATGTTATGAACTGTCGTTCCAACAGGAATATTAATAAGTGGGAGTGCATTTCCGACTTTAATATCGACATTTTCGCCAGAAATTATTTCATCACCAACTTTAAGTCCTTGCGGAGCGATAATATAGCGCTTTTCGCCGTCAATATAGAAGATAAGGGCAATATTTGCGTTTCTGTTTGGATCGTATTCGATTGCATTTACGCGACCGACGACATTATCCTTATTGCGGCGAAAATCGATAATGCGATATTTACGCTTATGACCGCCACCGACGTGACGCGTTGTAATTTTGCCTTGGTTGTTTCTTCCACCAGTTTTGTTTAGGGTTACAACTAAACTTTTTTCTGGTTTTGTCTTCGTAATATTGTCATAACTCATCGTTGTCATATTACGGCGAGAAGGTGAGGTTGGTTTGTATGTTTTAATAGCCATAATCTTTTTCTCCCTTCTTATTCTCTAAATAAGTCAATTGCTTCGCCGTCAGCGACAGTAACAATTGCTTTCTTAACCGCGGGTACGCGACCTTCGTAGCGACCACCGCGTTTTTTTGATTTTGAATTAACGATTGTCGTTTGGACACCAATGACACTTACGCCAAAGACGGCTTCAAACGCATCTTTAATTGCAGTTTTGTTAGCATCTTTTCTAACTTCAACAGTTACTTGGTTCTTTTCTTGCATGAGCGCCATCGTCTTTTCTGTAATAACAGGACGAATAATTAGATCAAGTTGATCAATTGTTGGCTTCTTTTCGGTAACTCTTGCGTCTTTTTTCTTTTTTGCCATTATTTTAGTCCTCCTTCAAATGCTTTGAGGGTTGCCTTTTCAATGACAAGGAAGTCACTATTTAATAAGTCATAAACAGCGACGTTATTCATGTGTGTTACTAGAACATTACTTAAGTTGCTACTTGCAAGAACTAAGTTTGCATTATCTTCAATGACGACAAGAATTTTGCCTTCTGCTCCGAGTCTCTTGTAGAGATCTACAGCAGCTTTTGTTTTTGCTTCAATTTCAATTTCGTCTTGTAAGACAATTAACTTACTGTTCTTAACTAGAAGTGAAAGTGCACTTCTAAGCGCTAAGTCGTGTTCTTTTTTGTTCATTTTAAGGCTGTAATTTTCATTACCTGTTGGTCCAAATACTGTTCCGCCTCCGCGCCAGATAGGGCTTCGGTTACTTCCGTGACGAGCACGGCCTGTTCCTTTTTGTCGCCATGGTTTTTTGCCACCACCGCGTACTTCTGCGCGTGTTTTTGTTTTTGCTGTTGCTTGACGCGTGTTAGCGCGATAAACATTAACAGCGCGTTTCATTGCTTCTTCATGTGGTTCAATCCCAAAGACTGATCCATCAAGTCGCATTGTTGAAACTTTTTCACCTTCGTTATTAACGACAGGATAAGTAATGTTTTTAATTTTTGGTTTTTCAGTCATTTTTCTTCTCCTCTCGTTAATTACTTGCTAGCAGTTGCTAGTGGTTTAACTTTTCTTTCTTTAAGTTGTACTTTAACAGCACTGCGGATTGTAACGATACTTTTGTTTGGTCCTGGGACTGAGCCTTTAACTAAAATGGCATTTTTGTCTTTTAAGACCTTAACTATTTGTAAGTTTAGAATCGTTTGATATTTGTGACCGTGATGGCCTGCCATCTTTTTGCCTGGTTGCATACGTGGGATAACCCCGTTATTAGCCATAGATCCAGGTCCGCGGTGATAGCCACTTCCGTGAGCAGCTGGTCCGATAGAATAATTCCATCTTTTAACTGCGCCCGTAAAGCCTTTACCTTTTGTAAGACCGCGAACATCAATGACGTCGCCATCTTCGAAGATATCGACGGTGATTTCTTGACCGAGCTTATAGTCATTAACGTTATCAACTTTAAGTTCGCGGAGTGCTTTCTTAGGAGCAACGCCGGCTTTTTCATAATGACCTTTAAGTGGTTTTGTTAAGTTATGCGGACTAACTTTTTTATCTTCATAACCAACTTGAATTGCATCATAGCCGTCTTTTTCTTTTGTTTTAATTTGGGTGACCACATTAGGCAATACTTCGATGACGGTTACTGGATATTTAGTACCATCTTCGGCAAAGACCTGGGTCATCCCCATTTTGCGTCCAATAATTGCTTTCATATGACCCTCCTATAATTTGATATCGATATCAACACCTGCTGGTAATTCAAACTTCCGTAAGACTTCTATCGTTCTTTTTGTTGGATGTTCGATATCGATAAGACGTTTGTGTGTGCGAATTTCGAATTGTTCGCGAGCATCTTTGTATTTGTGAACAGCTCGTAAGACTGTGTACACTTGTTTTTCCGTGGGTAGCGGAATCGGTCCAATAACTTTTGCACCACTATCAATTGTGCTTTTAACAATCTTGCTCACGGTTTCATCAAGAAGCGCATGATCGTAAGATTGTAAGCGTACCCGAATTTTTTTACTTGCCATGAATTTTCCTCCTATTTTTCTACATTGGATGTCTTTTGCTCATTAAGAATTCCCTGACACACTTCATGACAACGCTTGTAGGTGTATCAGCAACCTCTTATTTCATCACAAGCGACAACCTTTGATATACTACCAATACACCCATTTAAAGTCAACAAAATTCTTCATTTAATTAATAAATATTAATAAAGGCGAAAAAAACGCTTTCATAGCACCAACTTATGCGGCTATTTTCGCCTAACAAAAAAGGCCAAATTTAAGTTGGCCATTTTTCTAAAATTATGAAGAATTTTGTCAAAAAATCGTGCAAAAACTAGTCTTTTGGAACTCTAATGGAGTACTCGCAACCACAGTAATTTTGCTTGTATAGATGATGTTCTTCACTCATCTTTTTAATGACAAGATTTGCGTTATTTTTCTTAAAATCTGAATAAAGATACTTAACACTTGGGTAGTTTTTGCTAAGGTTTTTTGCAATTTCATTAATGATTTGACTGTTTTTGTGCGAAGAGATTGTTAGAGAAGTAGTAACGTAATCATAGCCGTTCTCACTAGCGTATTTTAGCGTTTCGTTGATCCTTTTTTCATAGCACAAAAAGCAACGTTTTCCGCCTTCTTTTTCTAGAGCAAATTGCCTTAATTCGCTCATAAATTCATTATGTTCGTAAGGCGGGAATATCATCTCTATATTCGTATTATTTTCTTCGTTATACTCAGAAACAAACCGGATTAACTCTTCTTTTCTTCGATTATATTCGCTTTCAGGAAAGATATTGCTATTTGCGTAATATATCGTTACTTCAAAGTAAGGCGTTAAAACGTTAAAAGTGTGCGTTGAACAAGGTGCACAGCAAACGTGAAGAAGTAATTTAGGCTTCTTAGGAAGTTTTTTTACTTCTTCAATTTCTTTTTTCATAATGAGGTCGTAATTTATCTTATCCATAAATAAACATTGCATCGCCAAATGAAAAGAAGCGATATCTCTCCTTAATTGCATGTTCATAAGCTTTTAGCATTAGTTCGCGACTTGAAAAAGCGCTGACGAGCATTAGTAAAGTAGATTTGGGTAAATGGAAATTTGTAATTAGAGCATCAACTGCTAAAAATTTGTATCCAGGTGTAATAAATAAATTTGTTTTACTATGTTCTGCGACAAACTTATGATGTTTTTGATAGTTAGCTTCTAAAGTTCGAACGCTAGTTGTACCAACGGCAATAATCCTGCGTCCTTCTTCTTTTGCCTTATTTAAAGAGTCGGCAGCTTCCTCACTAATTTCGTAATACTCACTATGCATTACGTGATCTTTTGTGTCACTAACACTGATTGGTCTAAACGTTCCTAAACCAACGTGAAGTGTTATATCGACAACTTTAACCCCAATTTTGTCGAGTTTTTCAAAAATTTGCGGGGTAAAGTGAAATCCTGCTGTTGGTGCCGCAGCACTTCCATTTACTTTTGCATACACTGTTTGATAGCGAGCATGCTTCTTTTGTTCATCTTTTATATATGGGGGGAGCGGAACTAATCCTACTCGATCAAGGACTTCTAAAAAGACACCCTCGTAAACAAATTCTAAAATTCGAATACCTTCATCTTCAACTCTTAGGCAACGAGCTTTTAGCTCATCACTAAAAATAATTTCCGTGTCTTTTTTTACAACTTTAGCGTTCCCTACTAAGCATTCGTAAACATCGCCTTCTAAGTTTCGTAGTATTAATACTTCCACCTTAGCGTTTGTTTCTTTCTTCCTTCCAAATAAACGCGCAGGTATGACGCGCGTGTTGTTTCTAACAATTACATCTCCCTTTTTTAGGTAAGATACAATATCAAAAAAATGTTTATCTTCTAGTTCTCCGGTTCTTTTATTTACGACTAAAAGCCGCGAGTGATCGCGCTTATCACTTGGATACTGCGCGATTAATTCTTCTGGTAAATGATAATTAAAGAGCTCTACATCCATTTAAAAGCCTCTTTCATCGCCAAAGGTTTTAAGTACTTCGTCTTTATAATCATTAAAACGGTCTTCTTTAATTGCTTCACGTGATTCTTCCATGATTCTAATTAAAAAGCGGAGATTATGTATCGACATAAGGCGTTGCCCAAGTACTTCATTAGCGACAAATAAGTGCCGTAAGTACGCACGAGTATAATTTTTACACGTGTAGCAATCGCAGTCTTCTTCAATCGGTCTAAAGTCTTCTTTATATTTCGCGTTTCTTATATTAATTCGCCCGGTTCTCGTATAAAGAGCGCCGTGACGAGCAATTCTAGTTGGTAAAACGCAGTCAAACATATCAACGCCGCGGCTTACACCTTCAAGAATATAATCAAGTGATCCAACGCCCATTAAATAGCGTGGTTTATCACTTGGTAAATAAGGAACAGTGTAATCAATCATTTTTAAGCAGACGTCTTTTGGTTCTCCAATTGAAGTTCCTCCAATTGAATAACCATCAAAATCCATCTTAACAAGTTCTTCGGCACAATATTTTCTTAAATCAGGAAATTCCCCGCCTTGAACAATGCCAAAAAGTGCACTATTAGTTTTATGAGCATCTTTTCCTCTGTTTGCCCAGCGAAGTGTTCTTTCTACGCTTTGTTTCATATAGTCATGCGTTACAGGATACTCAACGCACTCATCAAAAGACATAATAATATCTGCACCAAGTTTTTCCTCAATTTCAATAACACGTTCAGGGCTTAAAAATACTTTGTCACCATTAATGTGATTTCTAAAATACACGCCTTCTTCTTCAATCTTGCGAATTTTCGCAAGAGAAAAAACTTGGAAACCGCCTGAATCAGTTAAAATTGGTCCGTCATAATTCATAAATTTATGTAATCCACCCGCTTTTTGCACGATTTCTTCGCCAGGACGAAGAAAAAGATGATACGTATTAGCTAATATTACTCCAGATCCCATTTCTTTTAATTCTTCTGGAGTAATGGTCTTAACATTAGCAAGCGTACCAACAGGCATAAACATTGGGACTTCAACATCACCATGCGGAGTATGCAATATTCCATATCTAGCGCCTGATTGCTTACATACATGTTTTATTTCTAGGTAAAAATCTTTTTTCATCTTCTTTTACTCTTTTGCTTCATTAATTTTTGGTCTTTCTGCTTGTATTATTTCAAGAAAGCGAGGATTTTTCATCAAAACCAAGCATATCATAAGCCCAAATAATAATACTACAAATTCCCCAACAGCGACATATAAGACGTTCATCCAAAAGGGGAGTTTTTCTATAAAATAAAGTTCGGCACCGACAATAAAGGCATTAAATACAAGAGGGGGAATAATCGCTAAATATATTTTCGGTAAAATAATTATAAAAATGCACGACAACAAAGTTGCTAGGGTCCCAAAAATAACATCAATATAACCAAGGGGTGAAAATATATTTGCGATTGCACATCCAATAGTAATGCCAATTGTGAAATCTTTTCGAAAATAAACGAATAAAATAAGGATTTCTGCAATACGAAATTGAATAGCAGAATAGCTAAGATTTCCAAATGCAATCGTTAGGGCTATATAAACTGCGGCGATAATTGCGTTATCAGTAATGCGCCGCAATGTTTTGTTATTCATAAACCTCCTTGTTTTTTCTTGATGGTTAGGCAAGGAACATCAATTTTTATTATTTTATCAAATAATATTAAAAAGTAATTAGTGAATTAGCACCAGTAGTTTCGCTATTATCATGAATTATTGATAAATCGTAAACATAGTCGCCAATTATTAGGCCTTCGTAGTCCGTAGTTAAAACTTCTTCTCCCATCATTATGTTATTTAGCGTTATATCTTTTAGAAAGTGTTCAACTTCGTTATCGTAACCAGATCGCTTATCTTTACACCCTTGCATGAATATCTTAAATTTCTTGTTCTTTGATAAAAGTAAGACGTTATTAACTTCTATTCCTTCTATAAAACCAAGGGGCGTAACAGCGTGTTGACTTGACCAAGTTTGCGAATAAAGGTTTTGAAAATCGATAAGATAATCGTTACCGTCGCCTAGTCCCATCTTGGGATTTTCTATTGTTATGTTAGAAAATTTGACACGCTTTATGTAGGCGTTATTGCCATTATGTATGGAAATTGCAGCCTTATGGAAATTAGCAAGAATCGTAATATCTTCAAAAAGTATGTCTTCAAATACTTCTCCAACCGTTTCATAACCTAACTCCATTGATTGTGCTAAGTCAGTCCAAACTTGGCATTTAGTAAATGTAATATTCTTTGTTATTCCTTGCTCAGCCTTGTTTTGCCAATTTGGATAATTCTTAACAACGAGGGAATCATCCCAAGTTCTTACGAAAGAATTTTTACAAATAACATCTTGCGAAGATTGTAGTGATACTCCATCACCATTACTTCTTGATGAAATGATTTTAATGTTATCTAAAAGCACATTTTTACAAAAGTAAATGTTATAGCACCATCCCGCAGGATCTAGCGTTGTAATTCCTTTAAAGCTAATGTTTGTACAAAAGTTAAATTCGTAAGGAATAAGTTTCTCGTTTGTTGTAGCGTTCCTAGCAAATGGCGCACCGCTAACAATTCCATCACCAATAACATGAATATTTGTTTTATTTACAGCAATAAAGCCAGCTTCTACAATTGCATCCTTCTTAATAATTACGGTCGTATTACTTTCTAAATGAATAAAATTATTGTTATCAATAAGAGGCGAGTTATTGCGATTATAAATGCCTTTCTCAAAAACAATTGTGTTATTCGTAGTCGGAACTTGCTCATTATACATATGTGGTGGGTTTACAAAAAGATGAAAGACCATGCTATTAATTAGCGTAATTGTATATTGACCAGGTTGCGCTATTTTAAATGTTACGACTCTTCGCGGAATATCAATCTCAAAATCAACATTAGCGTCTAATGGCGATATTTTAAGAGATTCCAAAAAGTGAAAATTAGTTTGTAGTTTAAATGTTGCTTCTCCATCTAAGGAAATTGTTGAAACACCGGCCTTAACAAAAGTTGTTGGGTTTGGTGTCCAAATATGCATAGGATTAACATTACAACTATAAACTGGAATTAGTTTATCCCCATGATATAGGCGGTAATTAGGCGAGTAATTATCATAATTATCTATAAAATCAGGATATTCTAAAATAATATCTTCATTATTTTCCTCAAAATAGTCTTCTTCTAAAATATAAAAGCCTTCATCGTCTTTTTCATATATTTTTTCTTCGCTATCTGAAGGCTTATCATCAAGAGGTTTATTACAACCAAAAAGAATTAATGAATTAACTAATAAAAATAATATTTTTCTCTGTTTAGAAGCTAACATCTATAAACTTTCACCTATACCTAAAATCGTTAATAAATCCTTTATACTCTTTAATTTATAATAACAACCGCTATATTTATCAGCGCCATTTATTCCACAAGATTTTATGCCTGCGGCATTAGCAGCATCAATACCAGCTACTGCGTCTTCGACTACGAGTACTTCTGTTTCTTTTAAACCTAATTTATCTTTTGCAAGTAAGAAAACTTCTGGGTCTGGTTTTGATTTAGTAATCATTGTTCCATCAACAATTACATCAAATAAGTCTGCAATTTCAAGGTATTCGACTATTCTTGGTGCGTTTTTGCTTGATGAAGCGATTGCTAGTTTATAGCCCTCTGACTTTAAAATAAGTAAAGTATCATAAACATCTGGAAGTAAATTATCAGGTGTAAGTTCCTTAATTAAATCTACGTAATAATTATTCTTCCTTGTTGCTAATTCCTCTTTTTCTTCTTGAGAATAAACTCTATCGCTTTTTTCTAAAATTATTTCAAGAGAGTCCATGCGTGATACACCTCGAAGACGATCATTAATTTTACGAGTAAATTCTATCCCTTCTTCGTCACTAATTTTCTTCCAGGCTAAATAATGAAATTCATCGGTTGAAACAATAACACCATCTAAATCAAAAATAATACCTTTAATCATAATTTCTCCACTCTATGTCCGTTTTTATCTATTTTTATTTGATACTTTTGTCCGCGATATGAGATTTTAAAAGACACTTCTTGCCATCGTTTGGGAAGTCTAGGATTAACAACGGGCTTATTATCTTTAAACTCAAGACCACAGAATCCATAAACCGTACTTAAATATGCGCCAGCATTACTTGCGGGGTGCGTTCCACCAATATAGATTCCGCCAGCATACATTTTTTGGTCTGTTCCTAAATCGATTCCAGAACATTTTAGAAACATTTCATAGGCAAAATCTTTTTCACCGATTTCACTAGCGCACATCGAATAAAATGGTGCAGAAAGACTGCTCCCGTGTTCGGTGTAAGGAAGATAAAAGTCAAAGTTGGCTCGTTTTATCTCCTTTTTGAAATGTTCTCTATGTAAAACTAGCATTGCAATAACGTCAGCTTGTTTAATTACGCGCGTTTTATTTGCTACGCCTCTTTCTCCTCCCCAATATTCATGAGGATGACGGAGACGCTTTTTAAGTTCTTCAGGTAATACATCTTCAAGGGCAAAATACCCTGCAAATTGTTCAATAACCCCATCATTTCGCGGCTCAATTAAATAAATGTCATTTTTAAAATTTCTAAGTTCTTCATAAAAATAATCACCGTTAGATAAAAGATTTAGCGTTTCTCTACTTGCGTTAAAGATAGAATAATTCGTATAGGCGTTGTCATTTATACGTTCGTGATATTCATCCGGACCAATAACATCAAAGAAGTGGATTTTTCCATCTTCTAGACGTTTGCCATATGACATATAAAACTTTATACATTCAATTAGTGTTTCTTTTGTCTTTTCATTTAGCATTTCCATATCATTTGTTAATGCTAAATATTTTGTAATCGCTGACACTATTGCAGCAGTGCTATGAATTTGTTTTTCGTTAAAGTAAGTTCGAATCGGTTCACCTGTTATCGCATCTGTAACGTTGTATTTTGAACAGACTTCTTTTCCTTCTTGAGATTCCCAGGGATAAAAAGCACCTTCGTATCCATTATTTCTAGCGTTTTCTTTTGCACCTTCAAGTGTATTAATGCGGTATAACAAGCAGTTTTTTGCGATTACTGGATTTGTTAAAAGGAAATAAGGAACAAGGAAAATTTCCGTATCCCAGAATATTGCTCCTTTATAAGTTTGACCGCTTACCCCGCGAGCAGGAATACTTAGTTCATAGTTAGGATTAGCTAAAATTTGCAGATGATAAAGCGAATAATCAAGTTGATCTTGAGCAAGGCGGTCACCTTTAATCGTCACGCGAGCATTTAAAAAATCAGTTCTAAATAACCTCGAATGTTCGCGGCGTTTTTGTAAATATTCATTTTTACTAAACCTTACTTTCTTGTAGTTGTGCTCGTGCTCAAAAATGAGTGTTTTAACATAAATTACACGTTTTTCATTTTCGCTTAAGCGTGTTTTTAAAAGAAAGTAGTTCTCTTTTTGTTCAACTTCAAATCCTTCAAATAAATAAACGGCGGACTCACTAATAATTTTATTTTCATTTGTTAAACCGTAAAAATTAATTTGATTATCATTTATTACAAAACGAGTTTCTTTGAAATGTGGACCATTGATTTCCCAGATATTTTTATCAATTCCCACTGATAACTCGACATTTTGCGCTTCTTTTGCACAAATTTCATATTTTAAATACAAAGCATTTTCATCGCGATAATGAATAAAACGTTCGCTTTTTATTTCTAGAGTCTTAAATTTCGTTTCACGTTTAAAAATTGCTCTTTCGATATCTAACGTAATTTTATGAAAAAATGGTTCAGTATCTAAAACACTACATTTTTCAAATTCGTTTTTAACACGAATAAAAAAGGGTATTGGCATATTTACAGGTTCGCGCCACTTATCTTCATAGCGATCAAAGAATCCATTTACTACTAATCCAGCATTTTCTTCTTTGCTATATTCTTCTAATGTCCCGCGATACCCAATATGACCGTTTCCAAGGAGAAACATATTTCCGTAGGAAACAATATTTTCTTTAGAAAAGTCATACTTAGTTAACTTTTTCATCTTTTTATTACTACTTTCTTATCAATATTTACTTTTTGGCCATAAATTTTAAAATCAATCGGTTTACCATCATTTGTTACAACTAAATTATCTTTTGTAACTTCTACCGTTATTAAACCTTCTGGAAGTAATAACTTAAATTTGTAACCATCCCACTCTAAAGGAAGCGTAGGATTTAGTACTAAAATTTCTCCATCACTTCTAAATCCGCCAAAACCATAAATTATATTCATCCATGCCGCTGCAATTGAAGTCATATGAATGCCTTCGTTTGTATTGTTGTTGTAATCATCTAAGTCAAGGCGAGTCGCAAATTCAAAGAATTTATATGCTTTTTCGTCTTCACCGATTTGAGAAGCAATAATGCTATGAACGCTTGGAGAAAGCGACGATTCATGAATACATCTGGGTTCATAAAAATTAAAATTATTTCGTAGCTGTTCTACGCTAAATTTTTGATTGTAGAGAAGCATAAACATTAAAACATCTGGTTGTTTTATTAAGTCGTTACGATAAATTCTGTCATAACTCCAATGGGAATAAAGCGGAAAATCACTATTCGGAATGGAACTTATATCAATGTGTGGAAGTTTAAAATACCCATCGTGTTGTTCAAAGAGTTTTGTTTTATCATCATAAAGAATAATCATGTTGTCGTGAGCTTTTTTAATTTCGCGATAAAAATCTTCATCTACTCCGCACTTTTTGTTTAACTCTGTAAAATCATATTCATTATTTAATCTTAAAAGATAAGCAAAAGTTTCCTTTGCCATAAAGTTCGTATACGTATTGTTATTAACCATTAACTGGAATTCATCTGGCCCCATTACTCCGTAATAGCCAAAACTTTTACCATCACTACTATATTGACCGCGACTTAAAAGAAATTTTGCAATTTCAATAATTAATTCACCGCCATAATTAAGCATAAATTCATCATCATGATAAATATTCATGTAATGGTATATTGCATAACTTACTGCGGTTGAAGGCTGTTGTTGCAAAGAAGCGTGTTGCCATAAAGTACACGCTTCTTCGCCGTTTCTAGTCGCGATAGGAAAACAGGCGCCAACACAATCGAGGTCAAGCGCTCTTTTCTTTGCTTCTTCAAGCGTGTCATAACGAAACATTAACAAAGCTTTCGCAGCTTTTTTGTTAGTAAACAAATAATAAGGGAGACAATATGTTTCGCTATCCCAAAAAGCATGACCGCTATATGCTTCGCCTGTTAATCCTTTCGCGCCGATGTTGTTACCTTCTTCATAACCGTGATAGGCTTGTTCTAATTGAAATAGACAATAACGAATTCCTTGTTGATTTTTTAAATCACCATAGATTTCAATGTCGCTTTTTTCAAAGAGATTTTTAAAATAAGCTGCATTTTGCTCAAAAACCCCAACAAAACCACGTTTAATTAAAGTTTTAAGTTCTTCTTTTGCAATTTCTAATTCTTTTTTATTATCATTACTGTTTTTAAAAGTTCGATTAATTACAAGGCGATCAATAACGTGTTCCTCGCCTTGTTTAAGTTTTAAAGTAGTAGTTAAACCAACGTTACTATTTTCATAAAATGGTTTAGCTTCGTCTAAACCGGAAACGTTCATAATCGAGGTAAGTTTCATATTTGTATCAATTGTTTTTACTTGTACCCCAACGACATCTTTTTCTTTAATAACATTTTCTACTTCCCAGTAACATTTATCGCCCCAATGTAAAATTGCAGCATCAATCATAAATTTCGCTGCAATTTCAACATCTTTATTCGTACTAAGCGTTAATCTTACTGCACCTTCATGACAATTAACCATATTTAATAGACGTTCAAAAGTAAAAGTTATTTCGTAATCTTCTATGCACCAAGTAAATGTCCGAATATAATTACCATTTCGAAAATCTAATTCACGGGAGAAGTCTTTAAAATCGCTAACGTTTAAGTCAAGTTTTTGATTATTTACAACAAATTCACACTTTACCCAGTTAGGGGAATTAATTGTAAAATGCGTTCTTTTAGCAATTCCTTTGTAAGCATTAGGAATTTCTTCGCCATAACTTATAACACCGTTATAATACGTTCCGATTAGACTAGGTCCAGAAAAACCTTCATCAAAAAATGCGCGGATACCGCTATATTCGTTACCAAGAGAAAATAGTGATTCAGAAACGACACATCTTTCTTTATGAAAGCCGACTTCTTTTATTTTCCAAGGATCTAATTCTAAATATGTTTTTGCAATTTTATTCGTCATTATCCTTTAACTCCTCCTTTTGTAAGTCCACCAAGTATTTGTTTTTGGAAAATCATGAAAAGAATGATTTGGGGAATCATTGAAATCATGAGTAACATTAAGAATTCACTCGTATCAAACATTGGGACACTTTGTGTTCCAAGGTTGTAAATATGTACCATAATTGTCGCCATTTCCCCATCTTGCAATACAAGCATAGGTAAGAGGAAATCGCTATAAGCTGCAGTCATCGTAAAGATTGCAACTACGCCAATTATTGATTTATTTAAGGGAACAATAATACGGAAGAAAATTCTAAAATCACCTAAGCCATCGATTTGTGCAGCTTCAATAATTTCTTTTGGCGTTCTTTCAAAAGAATTCTTAAGAAGCATATAGTAATAAGCATTTGCCCCAAATGTTAAACAAAGCGGGATATAAGAATTAATCATTCCAAGGTCTGTTATTGCTACAAATAGAGGGACAATCGCTATTGCACTAGGCATCATATAAGCAAGTAAAACGAGTACATGAATTACCTTGTAACCAGCGGGTTTTATAATGCCTGTAACGTAAGCAAGTAAGCCATTAAAAATAACGGAACACACAATTGCTCCTGCAACGACAATTAGTGTATTTCCGTAATAGCGAAGTAAATTCATCTTGTTCCAAACATCAGCGATTTTTTTAATATTAAATACTTCTGGGAACAAGCGATAATTCGTTGAATTTATTTCTGTAACTGTTTTAAAAGAAGTTATAAATAACCAAAGAATCGGCGTAATCGCGACAAGCGCAAAAATAATTAGTAAAAAGATAAAAACGCCATATAAAATCTTATAGCCCGGTTTTTTATAATCAGAAAAATTATAAACACCTAATCGTTTATTCTTTAAAGAATTTTTTGGCTTTTTTTGCTTCTTCTCTTTCTTCATTTATTCTTTTTCCACTTCTTTTCAAACGCTCTTGTAATAAGAAAATAAACAACCGTAATTATGATAATAATTAAGGCCAAAATAATGCTTGTCGCAGCACTTTTACTTAACTCATTTTTTGTAAAGTAGTAATAGGAAAGTTGCATTAGTGTCATCGCATCTTTTGATGTAGCCCCAGCGATAATCATTGGCTCATAAAATACTTGAAAAACAGAAATAATTTGCAATATGAGTAATGTTAATATCGTTGGCCGCATTAAAGGCATCGTAATTTTCCAAAATCTTTGTACGGGTGAGGCCCCATCGATTCTTGAGGCTTCATAGAGATCGCTATCGATGTCTTGGAAGTTAGACATGTAAATAAGTGAGGTTCCTCCAAATCCTTTCCAAGTCATCGCAACGACAATTAGGGGGATAACAATACTTGCGTTACTTCGAAAATCCATTCTCTCTAGGCCCATTGATTTTCGAATAACATTTAAGATTGAATAGGCTTCATCTCCATAAATATTTTGAAATAAAAAGACTACCGCGATCCCACTTAACATACTTGGAATATATAAGACAATACGGAAAAATCCCTTTAAATGGATAACTTCACTTAATAAAAAGCCAACTATCATTGGAATAAAAAAGCCAATAATAATTGACCAAAGTATGTACTTAAATGTATTCGTAAATGCGGAAATAAAATAAGTATCTTTAAAAATTGCCCCGTAATTCCCAAATCCGACGAATTTTGTCATTTCATAATTTTCAAAAAAGGAAATGAGAATATTTTTAAAAAGGGGATACCAAACAAAAAAGCCAAAAAGAATTAAGGTTGGGAGGGCAATTAGCCAACCAACAATACTTTTTTTAAGATGCTTACGATTCTTTTTTGGCTTTTCTTTACTCATTTAATTCTAGTTATAAACCTCATCGAGTTTTGCTTGATATTGTTGGTTACACGTCGTTAAGATTGCCTTACAATTACACGTGCTTGGATTTGAAAACACTTGCGTTATTGCTTGGTCAAGAATTTCATACATTTCTTGCGGTAAGTAAGGCACTTCAACGTGTTTATTTGCATCGATACTATCGAAAAATTCATTGTAATAATCCATATTTACATTAATGTATTCCGATAGTAATGAAGATTTATATTCAACAAATTCTTCGTTAATCCAAGGATAAATTTCTGGAAGAATCGGTTGATTTTTCCGTTTTGCGACTTCATATCCTTCGCGCATCGCTTGTTTTGAGTGATCATTGATATTTGGGCTTCTTCCAATATAATCAAAGAATTTTAGTACGCCTTCAACTTGGGCATCAGTTGCTTTTTTACTAAAAACATAAGGCGTACCGCCATAAAGCGAATAGCGAGGATTAACTCCATCGCTTGGCATTGGAACAAAAGCTAAGTCGTCCAAATTAATCTTTGCTTGGGTTGACGCTAAATGAATTACATCATTTCCAACGACCGCCATTGCAACACCCTCGCCAATTTTGTTATACCATCCTTCATATTCAACGGCTTTTTGATTTAGTAATAGATCGTTATTTTTCAATTCTTTTATCCATTCAAGCGCTCTAACGGCTTCAGGAGAATCTAAATTCGCCTTAATTTTGCCGCCTTCTTCTTTTACGAGTTCTGCGCCATGATTCCAGGCATAGTTAGAAAATTGCCAACCACCATTTTTGTTAGTCGAACAAATGTATATAGCTTTTGTTTCGCTAGTTTCGGCAATAACTTCACCAACTTCGATAATTTCTTCAAAAGTCGTTGGATATAAAGGATTTCCTAATTCATCGTATAAAATATATTGACCATTTCCATCTTTTTCAATTAGTTCATGGTCATAAAAAGTTGCTAAATTAATTAATAATCCTAATCCATAACCATCACGAGGAACGCCATAAATTTGATTATCAAACGTTAAAGTTTGTTTCATTTCTTCGTCCATTTTTTCAATAAAGCCTACATTTTTGAGCTCTTTATCAATTGAACGAATATAATTACTATCAATTAACATTGGCGGTTCTGTAAACCAAGTTTGAAAAACAGTTGGTAAAGTTCCACTCATCGCTCTTGCAGAAATTGTGTCTTTGGAATACTCATAACGGTCTGGGACAATAACGTATTCAGGAAAGTCTCTTTCAAACTCTTCTTTCCATTTTGTATACATTTTTACGTCTTCTGTGTCAGTTTCAGTAGGCCAAAAACCAATTTTTAGTTTCGTTTTGCCACTATTTCCGCCACACGATGTAAGTAACATCGGTAAAACACAAAAGAGCAATTTATAACGATTGCTTTTCATAACATTCCTCCTAAAACGCATTGAGGGAAATGTCCCCCAATGCGTTAAGTTTAATATTTTTTAGTAAGTTCCGATTTCGTAAAGTGCTGTAAAGGCACTATATGCGGTTGCGCTAAGCGTAACATTTGCGTCGCTTTCGCCCCAACCACCAAAGTGAATATGGAGATATCCATCATCTTTGTATGAATTTTCAAGACCTCCAAATGTTTTTTCTAAGTCGATTCTTAGAACTGTTGGTGCTTCGGGATCGGTAGAAACTTCTGTTGACTCAGCGATTACTTCGCCTTCTTCATTAATTAAGCCTTGAGCATTTGCAAATCTTAAGTCACTACCTTCGATTCTAAACGTAACTAATGTCATACCTTCCTTATCGGCAACTAATCTTACTTCTAAGATTTTTGCTTGGACTTCTTTTTGATGGAAGGAACCAAGATAAGCGTATTCTGCATCGCCAGCGGCGTTATTAAGCTCTACATCCGTTACTAGTCTCCAAGGCGTCGCGTACGTACGTGTATAAGATATAGTAGCGGTACCAGTTGAACCATCAAATCCACCAGCGTGAAGATGAGCACCTTCGCCAAGTCCAGTAGCGATAGGATCAATTTCAATTGTTAGCGGTTCTTCTTCTGTAAATTCTAATGTTGCATCAATTGGATTTCCATCCGTTCCAATAACTTTGTCATCTTTAAACCAGAATTCACCATCATCATTTCCAAAGCGGAATGATTTTAAGTTACCCGTTCCTTCAAAAGTCAAAGTAACTTTATAAGCATCACCAACATAGACCCAGCCAACATAAGCGTAGTCAGCTAAATCTAGACCTGCTCCTAAAACTGCTTTTTCGGTCGTAACGCGATTTGCGGCAACGTCTGCAAAGTAAATTGAGTCGATTTTTACAGGGTTATCGAAATAAATGTCGATGAAATCATCTTTACCAATGTCACTGCCACTTTCTTTTAAGTCGATGATGTAGTGGACAAATTCACCAGTCTTATAAGGATATGTTTCAAGATTTTCTGGAATTGATTTTAGTCCAGGTCCTGCAAGCCAATCGTGAGAGTAAACAACTTCACTTGAGCCTAAGCGCATTCCTTCGAGACTTCCACTAGCAACGATTACAAGATATGGTAATCCGCTTTGAGCAGCAGGGCTCGCTTCTTTAACGTTTACGTAATCGTCAGCAACTTCGGCAATTTCTAAGTAGCCGTCGTGAACAGAAACTTTGTCGCCGTTATGGTAGGAAAGAGCAACACTAATTTCATCAGGCGTATAGTCTGCAGTACTTGCTTCATCCCAATCACCCGTGAAACTTGCTTGCGTACGGTTGAAGCTATCAAAGATAACGCGGTTTTCAATATCGATAACGGGGTATTCACTCAATGCTTCTTTTTCTTGAAGGTTTGTTAAGAAGATACGAGCTATATTTAAGGAGGTTGTGGAGGAAATAACGAGTTTATCTGTTAATTCAATTTCCGAAGCTTCTAAGTTAATAACGTAAGGAATATAAGCTCCGTTAATTGCTTCTTTAATTGCTTCGCCTTCTAAATCAAGCGCTTCTTTTTCGTTTACTAATAAGCCAGAGTTATCACCGTTCATATCAATAACGACGTTTTCAAAAGCTTCAAAACCAGCTGGTAAATCAACGGTGTAACTGCCGTTTTCGACATTAACACCTTTTTGAATGATAAAGCCAGTTGAATCACACCACCAATAATCATAACCAGATGTATTTTTATTTTTTAGTGGGTGATTAAAGTCATCAACGACAGTTTTTGTCGTTCCAATTTTTGTGTAAACTTCCGCAATTTCAATTTCTTGAGAAAGTTCAACACCGCTTTCAGCGTAAAGATGGAAACCAACCATCGTTTCTAAAACTTTGACATCACTTGGTGTTCCTTCGTTAGTTTCGTAGACGGTCGTATCATCTTCAATCGTTGTCGCAAAGTCCATTTCAATTTCTTGCCATTCCTCAGTTAATTCACTAAGTGGCTCGCCATCGCTATCGAAGGCATCTCTAAAGGAAATTGGATAAACTTTGAAAGCATCATCACCACGAATTCCTAATACTAGGTTTTCGGTTTTTAAATTACCTTCACCGACTTTGCGCATTCTAAAGCCAATGACTTCAGGGTGAGCTCCTGCCATAACTGGTGAGGCAATTTTATAGATCGATGCGTCATCTGATCCGGGGAAATCTTCGTTATCCGAATCAACTAATACTCGTAAAACCCCTTCATTTTCCACGCCTTCTAGCGTTCCTTGAAGAGTTTCTGTTGAAAAATCATCGACCATGAGGTCAAAGTTTTCATTGAAGTTACGAGTTACTGCACCACTTGGAACCTCGACAACATAAGGTGCCTTATGGTCAACTTCGCCCGTTGCGTCTTCACTTGGCGTATCATCAATGTCTTCACTTGGTGTCGTGATGATGTCTTCGCTTGGATCACTAGTCGTGTCATCAGCTGGTTTTTTACAACCGCCAAGCATTAATGCCGTTAGAAGAACAATGGGCATAATTTTTTTGGTGTTCATAACATCCATCCTTTCATAATTATTTTTATGTATCTCTTATTCTTCATAGACGGTAAATTCGGATAATTGCCCACCATATCCGCCTTTATCGCTATTTGAATAAATTATGACCTTAACGTAACGTGCTTTTACGCTTGAATCTAAGTTAATAATGTTGTTATTTCCTGAGGCTGGGTCAAATAAGAACGCAGTTTTTGGAACAACACTTGTAAATTCAGTAGTTTCTTTTTGATAAGCGTTTGTGCTATCACTAACTAATATTTCAATTTCTTGCGTTCTTGCTGACCATTTAAGTGAGGGGACTAAGAAGAGTCCAAAAACTTTTACGTTATAGACATCTCCTAAATCAATTACAAAGTAACCTGGTAGTTCTTTTGTTTCATAATATGAGGTTCCTGTAGGATCACCATCATTTACGCGACTTACCGTATAAACGTCATTATGTTCACTTGCATCAACGATTGGTTTACTAAAGGCAAGCGAAGGTTGATAAAACATAATTTCGCTAAAGCGGTAATCTTTTGTTGAAATAACGCTGTCTCTTCTAAAGAGTCTAAACTGTACGCCGTAATATTCTTGCGCGGTAATATTTATATCAATATAGTTGCCGTGAATTGGTGACATTTCATATTCACGAAGACCAATGCTACGGACATAATTTTTCGCTGGATCTTTTTTAACCCATACAGAAAGTGTGTATTCCGAGTAGTAAATATTATCAATTTCACCGATTAATCTAATCGTTCCAACGCTAACGGCACGATTAAATTCAATCGTAAGGGCGACAAATTCATCTTCTTCGTTTTTCCATTCCTTATTACGCCAGAAAGTTTCTTCATTTTTATCAATTGCATTTGAACTTGGGTAATCAGGATGCGAATATTCGCCGCTCCCGTCATCGCTTTCGGCACGGTTTGTCGTTCCGACACCGTGCGTTGCTTTGGCACTAAAGCCATCGCTCGTCGCAGGATTACCAATATAACTTCTTTCACCTTTTTGCCAAGCAAAAGCGGGCGTTAAGATCCCGCTTTGCTCGACGGGAGGATTACTCGTTACAAGTACGTCCTGGGAGGTCAAGGCTAACTTATAAGGTAGAGCAATCTCTGCCCCATGTACTTCTTCTTGAATAACTTTTACATTACTCGTGTAATCATTTTCAATTAATTTTAGTTGATCTTTGTTAGCGATGTTGCGGCCTTCAATTTCAACGCCTTTAATCGTAACGTTTTTGATTTTTGAAGCGGCGCTTTCACCAAATATGCGTGACTTAATTGTTGCTTCTTCATCAATTTTTCCTTCTTCGTAGACTTTTACGTTAGTGACGTTAACGCCATCAATTGAACCACGGTCTCCCCCAGATTTTGTCCATTCAATGCTGTAGGCAATCGTAAAGTCAATTAAGTAGTCGTTTTCGCCATCAGTTTGGTTATCACCAAACATGTAAGCTTTTTCAATTGTAATATTTTCATAATTAACGTTGCTAATTTCGGCTTGATCAGAATTATGTATTGAAATTGCAGCCTTATGGAAATTATTTAAAACAGTAATATTGCGGAATGTAATGTCTTTCATATAGGCGCCGTAAGTTTCATAACCTACTTCCATAGATTGAGCTAAGTCAGTCCAAACGGTAACGCCATCAAATAGAATATTTTCCGTTACACCTAAATCGTTATTTTTTACAACTAGGGAATCGTCCCACGTTCTTACAAAGCCACCAGTAACGGTGACGTTTTGGCAACTTTGTAGAGAGATGCCGTCACCATTTTGACGGGCGGTAATAATTTTAATGTCTTTAATCGTTACATCACTACACTTATAAAAGTTAAGTGCCCATCCGGCGGGATTTAAGAAAGTTAAATCTTCTAAAGTAACGTTCGTGGCATTTCTCATTACGACAGGTACGTTGTAGTCAGCTTCACTGCTACGACTATAGATATCACCAGAAATTATTCCGTGTCCTTTAATCGTGACGTTATTTACAACTTCTCCGTGAAGATCGCCATAAACATAGGCTCCGCCAGCGATGTAGACGGTACAATTATCAAAAATCGGAATTGAATCAGCTTTGTAGCAGCCTGGTCCAATATAGACAATATTTGGATCTAGGGCGGCATCTTCTTCCGTTATCGGGTTTTCTTCAATTCTGTTTGTGAATATATGAATCGCGGTTTTATAGTCATCGTTATAAGTAAGAACGTAGTTTGTTTGATATTCGAGGTCAAAACTTATTGTGTTGCCATTAATTTTAATTGGGACTTGATAGGCAAGAGGCGACAGGGACGCACTCTTAATTTCTACATCTTCGTTAATTTCAACATCAAGATGGATTTTTCCTTCAAAATCAAAAAGTACGACAGGCGCGTACGTTTCATTTAAGGACCATGAGAATTGGCGGTTGTAATTAACGAGTGTTTCATAAACAAATAAAGGTTCGCCGTTAACTTTAATATCGCACTTTGAACTCGTTTCCATGTTCGTTGGTCCGGGGTAAGTAACTACTTTTGACTCACTAACGACGCGATCACTTTCAATAAAAACGGCATTATAATCAACAGGTTTAGTTTCAATACCGGGATCTTTTTTGCACCCTGAAAAAAGAGGCAAAACAAGCATTAGCGAAAAAAGTAATTTAAAAGTTTTCTTTTTTTGCATAATTATCTCTCTCATTCACTTCTTTACACCTTCATTTTAGCCGCGAAACTAGAGAAAAACAAGTATTAAGTTAAGCGGTTAACAAGAATGTGAAAAAAATAAGGCTTTTATTCGTTAGTATACGGTTTTGTTGAGTTGCGAATTATAAGTTCTGGTTCGATGACAACGAGGTTTTCTTTTACTTCAATATTGTTAAGTTGTTTTTTTAGTAAATCCATAACAATTTCAGCTTTTTTATCGATGTGTTGTCTTATTGTTGTAAGGGGTGGGAAAACGTAAGTTGCCGTTCTTAGGTCATCAAAACCAACGACACTTAAATTTTCTGGTACCTTTTTGCCTCGTTGTTCATAGGCGCTTATTACCCCAATTGCGATAATATCGGCGGTACAAACGACAGCGGTTACTCTGTCATCTTCAATAATTTTGTTAGCAACGTCAAAGCCACCTGCAAAATTTGGATAACAAGTATACGTGATAGTTTCTTTAATTCCTGCTTCTTCTAGAGCTTCTACGTAGCCTAGATAGCGTTCGTTATCGAGTTGCGAGCGAGATTCACTACCGACAAAGCCAATTTTTTTATGACCAAGTTCAATTAAATGCTTGGTCGCAAGATAGGTTCCAAGGCGGTCGTTGCTGCGAATATTAAGATGTTTTTTAAATTCACTTGCGTAAACATCAATAAAAATAAGCGGCATGTGAAGTTGTTCTATTTTAAAAGCCTCTTCGCTTGGGAATTTTCCAAGTAAAATTACAGCATCAAAGTTTCTCGAAAGTGCCCAGCGAATAAAGTCGTCTTGATTTTTACAACCAAGAACTAAATCATATCCACTATCGCGGTTAAATTTTTCAATAGCAGCAATAAATTCCATGTAAAAAGGATTCTCTAACATAAAGGAATGCGAATTGTCTTCTTTTAAGGTTGGTAAAAATAAACCAACGAGTCGTGACTTGCCGCGTGATAAGTTTCTAGCGGTCGCATCAGGAACGTAACCTGTTCTTTTAATTTCTGCTAAGACTTTTTCGCGTGTTGCTTCTGAAACTTTATGGTACTTACCATTTATTACATAGGAAACAGCTGTTGGGGTAATCCCAATTGTTTCAGCGATAGAATATATTGTGACTTTTTTCTTTTCCATGATTCTAATTTTATTGTTTCACATTTTACCACGCTTTTGTCTATATTTTTTTAAATTGCTAAAAAAGGCTTTAATAGCCTTTATTATCAAAAATATTTTTGTGTTATCAAAGGGCCGATTGTAATATAATTGAAAATGCCGCTAAATTTTAGCCGAATAGAAAAGAGAAGATTATGAAAAAAACGAAACTTACAACACTTCTTATATCAACAATTATTATTCTTACTGGTTGTAAAAATCCTAGCGATAACTCATCTTCATCTAAACCAGATGACATTGATGATTCGTCATTAATTAGTGAAACCTCAGAGTTAAGCGATTTAGACTATCTCCTTGAAATGATAAATGGTAATGAAGTAAAAGATGATATTGCTTACCTTTCATCACCTGAACTAGATGGTAGAAGTCCTGGGACGATAGGAAATGACAAGGCAATTGAATTTATTGCTAATCGATTTGAAGAACTCGGTCTTGAACACTTCAAAGATGAAAGTTATCTACAACCATATGTTCAAGAACACACGAAGATTCCTGTCTCTTATCCTGTTGTTTACACGTATAAAGAAGGTAGCGATAATCGTCACTACTACAAATATTGTCAAGATTATACGTTTGTTCCTTATCGTTCTTCTCTTAGCATAAATAAGGAAATTGAACTTCAATTTGATCTAGAAGTCCCAAATGCTAACGCAACATTCTTCACGAGTGAAAATAACATGTACTATACTCGATTTGAAAGTGACGCTAATATCTTTGGTGTTACTAGCGATCTATATTTTCCTTCCCTTGAATATGGCCAGGGTGAATACTTTTCTAACGATATAACTGGTGTAAGATTACTAATTTCAGAATCAATGAAAAACTCATTACAGGCCGATTTTGCAGAAAATATGAGGAAAATGCACGTTTCTTGGGAATATGAAAACGGTGAAAAAGAAATAAATAATGTTGTCGGTATCCTAAGGGGAGAAAATGTTAAAGACGATAAACATATCATTATTTCTTGTCACTTAGATCACGTTGGAAGATTTGGTGAAGGCGAAGATGAATACTTTCCAGGAGCACTCGATAACGCAAGTGGAACTGCGGGGATGCTTCACCTTGCAAAAATTTTAAGCACCGTTAAAGACAAGCTTACAAAACACGTCGTTTTTGTTGCAAATAATGGTGAAGAGGGCGGACTTTATGGATCAAATAATTACATTTATGATCCTGCAATTAAAATTGAAAAGAATCTAAGACTTCTTCTTAATCTTGATATGATTGGCAGTGATTTAGATAATGAAGCACCAATGGAAATAATTGGAAACATTAGCAAAACTAGTCAAAATAATATTAGTGAATATGCAAAAAAATACGGTCTTACAAATTATTCTTTTAGTGGGAATTCTCCAGACTCTGACCACTATGCCGTAGCTCGTCTTGGCATTAATTCCTTTACATTTTGTCATTACGATAACCGTTTTTATCATCGACCAACTGACACAGTTGATCACATAAGTGAAAAGGTATTAGAAAAGCATCTATTAATAGCCTTGTCGTATTTAAGTCATTCTCTACTATAAAAATAGATTAATATTTATCAATTTCTTCTTTAAGATATTTACTTGTTAATGCGGGATTAAATAGTCCGCGACTTTTACCCATAATTTTTCCAACTAGGAATCCAAAAGCACGGTCTTTTCCGTTTTTATAATCCTCGATTGCTTGTTCATTTTCACTTAATACTTCTCTTATCGTCGCGACTATTGTTTCTTTGTCACTAATTTGAAGTAGGTTGTGTGCTTTTGCTAAATCTTTTGGTGAATCTTTACTTTCAAGCATTAAATTAAATACTTGTCTGGCTTGTTTGTTACTCATATCGCCATTTTCAATTAAGTTTACGAGTTCTGCAATTCGCTTAGGTTCAATTGGAAAACCTTTAATTTCAATTTGTTCTTTATTAAGATAAGTTGGTATTTCAACAATCACCCAATTTGCGAGTGTTTTGTAAAAAGACGTCAGTTTTGCAGCCTCTTCAAAATAATTTGCATTATCTTTATTTAATAAAATCATTTCTATGTCATAGGCTGATAAATTTAATTCACGTGAGTATCTGTCTGCTTTTTCGCTTGCTAATTCTGGTGAATTATTAATAACTTCATTAACAAATTCATCACTTAATTTAATTGGGGGAATATTAGTTTCAGGAAAATAGCGATAATCGACAGTTTCATCTTTTAAACGCATTGCGACCGTATCTTTTAGTGCATCATCATAGCGCCTAGTTTCTGGTCGTACTTGCCCGCCACTTAAAAGAATCTTTTCTTGGCGCTTTATTTCTAAATTTATAGCTTTTTCAACATTACTTATTGAATTTAGGTTTTTAATTTCTACTTTTGTGCCAAATTGTTCTGTTCCGTATGGACGAAGTGAAACGTTAACATCACAGCGAAGCGATCCTTCTTCCATCTTGCCGTCACTAATTTCTGTAAATGTAACAATTTGTCTAATTGTTTCTAAGTATAAAGCCGCTTCTTCTCCGCTTCTTAAATCAGGATAAGAAACAATCTCAATTAAAGGAATCCCTGCGCGATTATAGTCGATGAGTGTATCTTCTCCAATATGAAGTTGTTTTGCGGTATCTTCTTCAAGGTGGGCTCTTTCAACGCGAATTCGATGTATATTTTCGTTTATTTTTAAATCTAAATAACCATCGCTTCCTATTGGCAAGCGATCTTGAGTTATTTGATAACCTTTTGGTAAATCACTATAAAAATAATTTTTTCGGTCAAAAAGTAAAGTTTTTGCTATATCCATATTTAGTGCATTTGCAAGGCGAATGCCATAAACTACGGCCTCTTTATTTACAAGAGGAAGCGTACCAGGAAGTGCTAAATCACCTGTTGTAACTAATGTGTTTGGTTCAGCACTAAAATCAATCGGAGCACGCGAAAACATTTTCGTTTTTGTTTTTAATTCAACGTGAATTTCTAAACCAACAATTGCTTCAAAATTCATATTACTTTTCACCTTTCAATACGTTTTTGCAAACTTTACTCACATTTTGTTCGTAGAAATAAGCAAAATTTAGTAATGCCTTTTCGTTAAATGGTTTAGCTGTAATATTTATTCCAACCGGTAAATCTTTAACAAAACCCAACGGAAGAGTAATCGATGGGAATCCTCCAAGATTTGCAACCGCTAAGTGATTATCGATAATCGTAAAATCGCTATCCTTATTTACTACATCAATTTTTGGAGCAAAACTTGGTGTTGCAGGTAAATAAATAAAATCATAATCCTTAAATATCTCATTGTACGCATTAACAATTTTATTTCGTGCTTTTTGGGCACTTAAATAAGTTTCTTCATAATTGTTTTTTTCTAGAGAGTATGCGCCAAAAAGGATGCGTTGTTTAACTTGATATGAAAAGCCGTTTGTTCTTGCGTTTGAAACAACTTCTTCATACGTTTTGCCTTCCCCTCGTTCTCCAAAGTTTATACCATCATAGCAGGCTGTATTACTTGACGCTTCAGCACAGCTTAAAATGAAATAAGTTGGGAAAATTGCTCTTAATAAATAGTCAGGAACATCAACAAACGAAACTTCGTAACCATTCTTTTCTAGGCGAGTTATAGACTCTTTAAAAAGAGCTCTATAATCTTCGTTTTGTAGTCGATTTGAAATACCATTAATTACAGCAATTTTGTAATTAGAATGCGGTTTTGTAAGGTTATTCACTACATTTTCCACTTCAATTTGTGAAGATGTTGGATCTTTTTCATCTCTTCCAGCTAGGAGATTAAATAACAACGCCGCATCAGTGACGGAATTAGAAAAATATCCAACATGATCAAGAGATGGGGCAAATGCACTTAATCCATAACGAGAAATTCTTCCCCAAGTTGGTTTAAAGCCGACAATATTTGCAAACGATGCTGGTTTTCTAATTGAATCTCCGGTATCACTTGCAAGCGCAAAAGGAATTAGATTAGCGGCTACAGCTGCTGCACTACCGGAACTTGAACCACCAACAATTCGCGTTTTTGATTTATCGTAAGGATTAAAGGTTGTTCCCTTGTGTCCATTAGTTCCTCTCCCGCCCATCGCAAGGCTATCCATCGTTGTTTTTCCAAGCAATATCGCTTTTTTCTCTTTTAAGCGGCGAACAACTTCGGCATCAAACGGGGGAACATAATTTTTTAAAATTTCTGTACTAGCCGATGTTATGCATCCTTTTGTGGAAATATTATCTTTTACAAGGAAGGGAATTCCCCAGAAAACGTTATCTTTTTCGGGTTCACCAAGATTTTTAGCGATTTCTAGCGCTTCTGAAAATAGATCCTCTTCCATGAAATTATTTTTGTCCTTTTTAATTTTTTCAATTAAAAAACTAACAACTTCATAAGGAGTTGTTTCCTTATTTACATACATGTTGTGAAGGTTCGTTATCGTTAAATTTTCTAGTTTCATTATTGTACCACCCTAGGAATACGAACTTGACCCTCTTTTGTTTCCTTACTTAGAACTAAAACTTCATCTTTTGTTAAGCATTCGCCTTTTTTGTCTTCGTAGAGAACATCTGTTTCACAGTCAAACGGAAAAATCATTTCTTTTTCCGCCTCTAAGTTTGGTATTTCTTTAAGAATACTTACTTGTTCGATGAATTGCTTAAAATCATCAAGCATTCTATCTACTTCTTCATCTTTTAAAGAAAAGCGCATTGTTTTTGCAAGGTTTTCAATCTTTTCTTTATTAATCTTATCCATAACTTACCTTCCTAATTAATTTAAAAATTAATTAATATTCTCGTTTAATAATAACATAAGTTCATCTTCATTAATAATTTTGATACCAAGTTGTTGACCTTTTGTTAGCTTACTGCCTGCTGCCTCGCCTGCAACAATAAGGTCGGTTTTAGAACTTACACTACTTGATACTTTAGCGCCGAGATTTTCAAGCTTTTCTGTTAATTCGCTTCTAGAGAAATTAGAAAGTGAACCAGTTAGAACGACTGTTTTATTTGTAAAATAATTTTCTCTTGATTCGTCCTCACCTAGATATGTTAAATTTACTCCAAGTTCCTCTAATTGTTCTAACATTGCTAGATTATCCTCGTTTGTAAAATAACTAACTAACGCCTCACTTGCGACTGGTCCAATATCTTTAATACTTAGAAAATCTTCCATGCTTGCTTTACTTAGGGCATCAATGTTTTTAAATCTCTTAGCAAGAATTCTTGCCGTCTTTTCACCAATTTCTTTTATTCCTAGGCCAAATAGAACTTTTTCTAGAGATTGTTTTTTACTTTTCTCAATTGCATTTAATAAATTATCAGTTGATTTATATGAAAATCCATCAACCTCGATTAATTCTTGACGATGTTCATGCAATTTATAAATATCGGGAATTGTTTTAATCATGCCTTCGTTAAAGAGTAATTCCATAATCTTTTCGCCTAGTCCCTCAATGTCCATTGCTTTTCGGCTTGCAAAATGAATTAAACCTTCGATACTGCGAGCTAAACAATTATTATTTGGACAAAAATGCATTGGTGGCTTATGAACGAGCGGCGTATGACAAACCGGACATTCATTTATCATCATAAATGTCTTTTCTCCACCCGTTCTTCGATCAGGTAGTGGTTTTACAACTTCTGGAATTACGTCGCCTGCTTTTCTAAGGACAACGTAATCGCCAATTCGTAAATCACGTTCATTAATAAATTCAATATTATGAAGTGTTGCCCGTTGAACTAAAGAACCCATAACTCTTACAGGCGATAAAACGGCATTAGGTGTTATTTTTCCGGTTCTCCCAACAGTAAAAATAATATCTTCAAGTTTAGTAATTGCTTCTTCTGGAGGAAACTTGTATGCAATTGCCCATTTTGGGGTCTTTGCAGTATAACCAAGTTTTTCATAAACAGTTAAGTCATCAACTTTAACAACTATTCCATCAATATCGTAAGCCAGGCTATCTCTTCGTTCCGTTAATTCTTCGATAAATGCAATAACTTCATCAATCCCATTACACAACTTTGCTTCTTCGTTTACTCTAAAACCAAGTTCTTTCATATATGAAAGAGCCGCAAAATGTGAAGTTATTCCTAATTCTGCAGCGTTTACTAGATAATACCAATAGGCATTGAGTCCACGTTTTGCCGCAATTTTACTATCTAATTGCCTTAAACTTCCTGCCGCGGCATTTCTAGCATTTGCAAAAAGTGGTTCATCATTTTCTTCCCTTGCCTTATTTAATTTTTCTAGTTCTTTTTTAGGCATATAAACTTCGCCACGAACTTCAAAAGTTCTTTTTTCATTAACGTTCGTCGGAATAGATTTTATAGTTAATGCATTGTTTGTAACATCTTCTCCAACATTTCCATCACCCCTAGTAGCGGCGTAATTTAATTTTCCGTCGACATATTCTAGAGAAAGCGCAAGACCATCAATTTTTACTTCACATACATATTGAATTTTTGAAAGATTTAATGCTTCTCTAACTCTTTTATCAAACATAATTAAATCATCAGCATTAAAAGCATTACCAAGCGAAAGCATTAGGCGTTTATGGGAAATTTTCTTAAAATCTTTTAAAACAGTTCCGCCAACTCGTTGAGAGGGGGAATATGGATCAAACATGTCGGGATTATTGGTTTCAAGAAGAATTAATTCCGCCATAAGTCGATCATATTCAGCATCACTAACGGTTGGTGAATCTAAAACATAATATTCATGATTATAGCGCTCAAGTAATTCACGTAATTGTAGAATTTTTTCTTTATCGGTCATGATAAATCTTCCTCCCGAATCTTTTTTAAAAATTTATGATTAGCAATAAGCTTTTTTACTCCATATTCTTCAAAATCTACGTCAATTATATTATCAAAGGGAAAGACTTTGATAACTTTGCCAAATCCAAACTCTTTATGACGAAGATTATCGCCGACTTGCCATTCAAAAGTAGATTCATATTCGTTTTCATCCGCATAATACATTGGAATATCACTTCTATCCTTCTCAAATATATTATCTGCGTCTTCAAATGTACTATGTTTAATACTTGCTTTCTTCTTTTGGGCGTATACGTCAATTCCTGCTTCAAATAAAAATTGTGAAGGTTCATTTTGAGCCTTAGTAACATAGTTGTATTCCCCGTTACACGAGAGGAATAATTGTTTTTTTGCTCTTGTAAAAGCTACGTAACATAATCTTCTTTCTTCTTCTAAGGCATTTTTTCCACCTTCATCAAGTGCACGTCCATTTGGAAATACATATTGATTAAGACAGGGCGCAAAAATATAGTCGTACTCTAAACCCTTCGCCATATGAACGGTCATAATCGTTATATAATCTCCTTTTTCGACTTCATCTTGTGCACTAAGAAGGGCGGCATTTTCTAAATAATCATCAAAAGTCCCTTCGGGATTGTCCTTTAGGAATTGATCAATATCTGCGAGCAAGGTCATAAGGTTTTCAAACATTGATTCACTTTTTACTTCGTCGCGCATATTACGAACGTATTCAAAGTAACCGACTTCCGTCAAATATGTTTCTAAGATTTCTTTAAGATTTCTTTCACCATCTTCAATTTCTTTTTTAGTGTTTTCGATTATTTCAAGAAGACCTAATATTTTCTTTTTGTTTTTCTCGTTTACATCAAAATCATCAATGTCTTTAAAAACTTCAATAAGTGGGATGCTTTTTAGGGCCGCGACTTCTTTTAATAAAACTATTTTGTTTGAAAGGCCACGCGGAGGGCGATTACAAATTCTCTCTAGAGAAATATCATCTTTTTCGTTTACGAGTAAACGGAAATAAGCAAGCGCGTCTTTAATTTCTGTTCTTTGATAAAAGCGCGTTCCGCCATAAATTTGATAAGGCATTTGCCTTGCCATAAATGCTCTTTCAAACGGAAGAGTAAGGTAATTTGCGCGCAATAGTATTGCAAAATCGCCATATTTTACATCTTTATTAATAATTCTTGTTGCAAGAATTTGTTTTAAAATCCAGTCAGCTTCTTTCTTTGCGGTAAAGCCCATATAAAAGGAAACGTTCTCTCCTTTTGCATTATTCGTGTACAAATTTTTCGGTATTCTTTTTTCGTTATTGGCAATTAGTCTATTTGCGGTATCAAGGATATTCTGCGTTGAACGGTAATTTTCTTCAAGAACATAAGTTTTGATAGGGAATTCTTTTTCTAATTGAAGAATAATATTCGCGTTTGCTCCGCGCCACGTATAAATCGTTTGATCAGGATCGCCAACAACATAAAATGAAGTTGAATTTGATAGTAGTTTTTTCATTATTGAATATTCAATATTATTCGTGTCTTGAAACTCATCAACTAATAAATAGTGAATGCGCTTTTGCCACTTTTCTTTAACGTTTTGATACTTTGTTAAAATCTCATTTGTATACAGCAACAAATCATCAAAATCTAGCGCGTTCATTGAATATAAACGTTTTTCATAGTCTTTCCAAATAGAAACGATATCTTTTTCATTAGGAAATCTTGCAATGTTAGGTTTAACATCATCAACATTTTTTCCTTTATTCTTATTTCTTGAAATATAGTTAATTGTCTCGTTAATAATAGGATCTCGTCTAGAGAAGCCATGTTGAACCGCTATATCTTTAATAAGTTTTAATTGATCGTCTTCATCAAAAATTGTGAAGTTACTTGTGTAATTTAAAAGTGGGATTTCTTCACGCAGAAAACGAGCACAAAATGAGTGGATTGTCATGATATTTGGCTTGGCCTTACTTTCCTTTAATAAATCAATAATTCTTGTCTTCATTTCTTGAGCAGCTTTATTTGTAAAAGTAAGTGCCCAAATATAATTACTAGGTATTCCAATCTCAGATATCAAAAAAGCAATTCGGTATGTAAGAACGCGAGTTTTTCCCGAACCCGCTCCCGCAATAACGCGAATATATTGTTCTCTGCTCGTTACTGCTTCGTACTGTTTTTCGTTTAAATTGTTTAAAAAATCCATAGTCGTTTTGTTGTCTAAATTATAACATAATACGACCTATTTAGAGAGAAAAATACGCATAAATTTCGTATTTATTTTTCAACTTAAATCGTTAGTTTTTTTAATCAAAAAAGTAAGATAATTTATTAATGTGATAAAATAATTCTATGAACGAAAAAAGGACAAAAACGATTACACAAATTGCTTTTATTGCCATAATGAGCGCAGTAAATGCAATCCTAGTTTTAATAAGTGTACTTGTCCCTTTTTCGACAATTCTTCTTGTATTAGCACTGCCAATTGTAAGTATTATCACTATTTTAAAAGTAGATGTGAAATATTATTTTATATACTTTTTTACATCAATTCTTTTGAGCTTTATTATTAACTTTAGTGGTGGAAGTGCTGTCTTATTTTACTTAATCCCTGCACTCATCCTTGGCTTTATAATGGGTTTTACACTTAAAAAAGATTTACCTTCAATTTATGTAATTATTTTTGCCTCTTTAACAAATTTAGGCATTTTTTATTTAATGGTTCCGCTTTGTAATTTAATTTATGAAATTAATTATCTTAATATCCTTTATGATTTCCTTAACCTAAATAGCGATAATCAGCGAATAATCTTTATGAGTATCGTTTTTCTAGTTTCGCTTCTTCAAGCAACGTTTACTTATCTTATTGCTTTATTCGAATTAAAGAAATATATTGCGCTTGATAATAAGACAAAAATAACAAATAACCTTATTTTTGCAGGGTTATTCTTAATTTTGTCGATTGTTTTTGCTTTCTTTGCTGTGTCTTTCGCTTATGTTTGTTTATTTATTAGTCTAATTTTAGTGAATCATATTATTTTTAAGCTAATCGCAACTGATTTAAAAAAAGGAATAATATTTCTTGTTACTCTTCTTGTAATAACGCTTATTTCCTTTCCTCTTCTTAACTTTGCATTTAAGGGAATTTACGTTTTAGTTCCACTAATTCTACCGCTTGCGGTAGTTGTAATTATAATGGGATTATGGTTATATATTAACCATAGAAACACAAAGGCGAAAAAAATAAATGGGTAATTTTTTTAAGAAAATCGGCATTGGAATTCTTGTAATCTTATTAGCTCCTTTTGCACTTGCAGGATTTGCTATTTTTATCGTTATCGCCTCTTTTGTCTTTTTGTTTTATTTAATTTATGGAATCGTAATCTTTTTTAAAGGTGAAAAGCTTACTGATCCAACAGAATTAGATAGAAAAGCCGCAAAAATAATGTATGAACGGCATATTGCGGCCCAAAATGCACCAAGTTCTACTCAAGAAGCAGGTAAATTTGCAGGGGCAACAATTAATGTTTATGGCAATATTAGTGATGCAAATTTAGGCCAACCAAAACCTAATGAATTACCTAATTCTGATAATGTTGTTGAAATACATGATTATAGCGAAGCCCCATTAATTGAAACAAAACGAACTGAAGCTTCCCTTCGTGAACCAAACTACGAAGAAGTAAACTCTAACAACAATGAAGAGGAGTATTTAGATGATGATGAATACTAGACTCCCTTTTCTTGTTAAACTTAGCGAAAAAGATTTACGCTTAATTATTGCTATATTTTTAATTGTTCTTCTTGTCTTTCTAATTTTTGCACTAATTTATGATGTCGTAAAACAAGTAATGCGTCGCCAAGGACGAAGAGTTGATGCTGATATGCACTTGCTTGTCGAAGCTGATCTGATTAAATCGCCAAAACAATTTAAAAAAATTGCCCGTCGAAAAAGTAATGTTGTTTTTTATAAACAATTATTACCAGCGTTTTTAATTTTAATAATAACAATAGCGATTCACGGAATAGTTATTGCTTTTATGGGCAAAATTAACTTGTTTGACTATAAAGATGAAGGAATTGGAACTCTGTTCCACGTGTTCGATTGGGATAATCAACCAAAAACGAAAATATTTGGAATAACTGTTGCAAGTGATTGGCCGGAACTTCTTTCGTCCCCACACTTTAGTGCTCGAGCAATCCCGTCTTACATAATTGTTCCGCTTTATTTTACGTGTATCATCTGGTTTTTCATTGTATTCCAAGCATATTTATCGCGAACTATCCGCATTAATGTTTTAGGAAAGAAATTATTTTCTTCTGACTTAGATGATAAACGTCTTCTTGACTTATCTGCCTTAGACCTACAAAAAAGTGAGGAAGTTACGACTCCCTCACAAATAAATAATGAAGTAAGCGATATAAATCGCGAAAATTAATAAATTTTTACTTAATCAAATCTTTAATAAGAAAAGCAATTTCAACAATAACAATTGCAGAAAGGACGATAATTATAATAATTAAAGTCCATTTTTTTCTTGAATAAGCTTTTGCCGCCTTTTCTTCTTCGGTAGGCGGAGCTTGAAGTAAATCTTTATTTTTTTTCTTTTTCATCTTTTTTTAATATAAAATGCTGCCACTCGTTCTTGGGAACGGTTGAACATCACGAATATTTTGCATACCGGTTATATACATTAATAGTCGATCAAATCCGATACCAAAACCACTATGGACGCATCCGCCATATTTTCTTAAATCTAAATACCATTTTAAATCATCATCATTTCCGAGTTCGTGCATTCTCTTTTCAAGATAATCAAGCCGTTCTTCTCTTTGCGAGCCGCCGACTAACTCTCCAACGGTTGGAACTAGTAAGTCACATGCTGCGACCGTTTTATTATCATCGTTTAAACGCATATAAAATGCCTTAATATCTTTAGGATAATCAATTACAAAAACCGGTCCCTTAAAATGTTCATCTGTAATGTATCTTTCGTGTTCTGTTTGGAGATCCATACCCCAAAATATATTAGGATTTGCAAATTTAACGCCGTTTTTGCTGGCTTTTTGTAAAATTTCAATTGCTTCAGTATATGTAATTCTCTTAAATGGCGAACTAATAATTTTGTTTAATCTCACTAGTAGCGTGTTATCAATAAACTTATTAAAGAAGTTCATTTCATCCGATGCGTTTTCTAAAACATATTCAATACAATATTTAATACATTGTTCGATGCAGTTCATGTTGTCTTCTAGGTCTGCAAATGCAAGTTCGGGTTCAATCATCCAAAACTCAGCTGCATGAGTTTTTGTATTGCTATGTTCTGCTCTAAATGTTGGACCAAATGTGTAAACGTTTCTATGAGAAAGCGCAAAAGCTTCCGCGTGTAACTGTCCACTTACCGTTAAACTTACATTTTTACCAAAGAAACTATTGGGATCTTTTGTTTTTGTAACAACATCAAAAGTTTCTCCAGCTCCTTCGGCATCATTTCCTGTAATTATTGGCGTATGTAAATAAACAAAGCCATTGTCGTGGAAAAAGCGATGAATAGCAAAAGATAGTTCACTACGAACGCGGAACAAAGCATTAAATGTATTAGTTCTAGGTCTTAAATGCGCTATTTCACGGAGGAATTCAAATGAGTGACGCTTTTTTTGAAGGGGATAACTAGGATCAACATCGCCTAAAAGGATGACGTTTTCTAATTGAACTTCAAAGGGTTGTTTACTATTTGGCGTTTCAATAAGTAGGCCTTCTACTTCAATTGCGCTTCCGGTTGCAATTTTTGCAATCATGTCAAAATTTTCAACCTTATCACGAGCATAGACGATTTGAAGATTTAAAAAGAAAGAACCATCATTAAGTTCTATAAAACCAATTGAGCCATTATTACGATTAGTCCTTACCCAACCTTTTAATTTAACTTCATATTGGTCAATATCATAGTCGTTTCGAAAAGCCGTATAAATCTCGCGTACAGTCATTTTTTAAACCTCCCTAATATATTGATATATTAGCATTTATTAATTTATAATGCTTTAAAATTTGGCAAAGTCCGTTATCTGCCAATTGGGGTCTACACCTAAATCTAAGGAAGCAAAAATTCGCAGTGGATAAAGGTATTCTGCAGTTTTTGCAATCATTGCTGCTTGGTCGGTCGTCGCCCAAAGTGGCGGGACAATATAATCTAGTTCGTGTTCATTAGCGATTCTAGCAATTTCTTTTCTTAAATAACTATTTGCCGAAACACCTCCTGCAAGAACAATTTGTCTAACGGGGTAATCTGCAATTATTTTTTCCGTTTTAGAAATTAGAGCATCAATAGCCGTTTCTTGAAATGAACAACATAAATTTGCTAGATTTATTTCTTCGTTTCTCTGTTTATAAGTATTAATTAAATTTATAACGTGTGTTTTTAATCCAGAATAAGAAAAATCACTGGAATGCGGTAAGTCAGGTGACGGTAATTTAATTTTGTGTTCACCTTGTTGTGCTAATTTATCGATTGGTACTCCACCTGGATATCCAAGGTTTAAAACTCGCGCGACTTTGTCATAACATTCACCGACAGCATCATCTAATGTTTGACCGACAATTTTAAAGTCAAGATGCGAACGCATGTAGACAATTTCCGTGTTTCCCCCACTTACAACGAGGGCAAGCAAAGGAAATTCTAAAGGTTTTACAAATTCATTAGCGTAAATATGTGCGGCTAAATGGTGAACGGGGATTAATGGTTTTTGATAGACTAGTGCAAGTGTTTTTGCGGCCTGTAAACCTACGTGAAGTGCTCCAATTAATCCTGGACCTCTTGTTACTGCAAA
The DNA here is from genome assembly GCA_050952805.1 of Bacilli bacterium. Lineage (GTDB taxonomy): Bacteria > Bacillota_I > Bacilli_A > RFN20 > CAG-826 > JAAYSA01. Next base: position 543,686 of record JBMNLM010000001.1, read on the forward strand.
TGCATCTATTTCCTCTAACGTTACATTAGCTTTTTCAAGAGCTTCTTTTAAAACAATTGTGATATTTTCCGTATGAAGTCTTGAAGCCATCTCAGGCATTACTCCGCCATATTTTTGATGAACTTCAATTTGCGTACTTACAACATTAGAAAGTAATTTCCCGCCTCTTGTAATTGCTACACTTGTTTCATCACAACTTGATTCAATGGCTAGAATTGTTACGACATCATTTGTGAGATTTTTTACCATAAAGAAGGCATCATCACCGTTAGAATAGAACGCATTTTTTGTAATCGCCGTGCGAAATCCATGTTTTTCGTAAAATGAGATAGCGTTTTTATTATTCGCTCTTACTTCTAAGGTAATCGTTTTTACTTCTTCAATTAAGCGAATTCTCCGAATTGCATCATTTAATAAAAGTGAACCAAGATTATGGTTTTGTAATGGTTTTCTAATTGCTAAAAGGTTAATTGAGGCACTATCAAAAGTTATCCAAAAATTAATAAAACCAATAACAACGCCTCCGTATTCTAAAACATAAGAAAAAGAAAACGGACTTACTTCATTATCTAATTCACGAACTAATTGCTCTTTAGTCCAAGGCGCAATAAAAACTTCTTCGCCTATGCTTAAAACTACAGGAACATCTTCAAGAGTCATCGCTCTTACTATTAGTCTTCGTTCTTTTTTCTCTTCGCTCATAATTAATCCTTCATATAAACAGGCTTTACAGTTAATGGACTAACTTTGTTTGTTAAAGTCTTCTCCATTTTAAACATCGTAAAAATTGGATTTCTCATTTCCCCTGTTTTCTTAATGTGAGATAAGTCGCCGCAAAGCGAGTAATCTCTGTGTTCATCGATATATTTTAATAAGTCTTCATTTTGCATGATTTGATCACTAACTAGAGCTTCACCGTTTTTGTAAACACCTACGTAAGAACGATTACTTCTTGCGTTAATGACACAAATTGAAGGTAAGTCGAAATCTGCCATAATCGCAAGACTAGAAACAGTGTAAAGAGCTATGTTTTTACTAAAAGCCATGACCTTAGCTATCGTTAGGGCGATTCTTACGCCTGTATATGACCCAGGGCCAATTCCAACAACAATTTTGCTTATATCATCAATCGCGATATTGTTTTTATAAAGTAGGTCTGCAAGTTCATCTGTAAACAATTCACTTTGTTTTTGCCAGGCTTCTATAAAAAAATGCGCGATTATTTCTTTATCGTTAGAAATTCCTGCTGCCATATATTTATCAGAACTATCAAGAAATAACGTATACATTAAAATAACTCCTTAACGCTTTTTACAATTGCTTCGTAATCGCCTTTTCCCATAATAGTAATTTTTCTTTCATTAAGTGAAAGATGTTCAAATTTAATTTCTAAATAATTTTCAGGGAGAAGATCACTAATAAATTTTGGCCATTCAATGACAGCGACGCCATCACCATCAATAAATTCAAGTAAACCAATATCAGCAGTTTCTCCTTCAAGGCGATATGCATCAATGTGATAAAGAGGAATGTCTCCAGATAAATAGCATTTTAAAATATTAAAAGTCGGGCTTATTACTCGTTCATCAATATTTAAAGCGCTCGCAAGTCCTTGCGTAAATGTGGTTTTACCAGCTCCTAAATCTCCCGAAAGAGCAATAACGCTATTTTTAAAAACGTGCTCCGCAACTACTTTTGCAAAGGCAATCGTTTCATTAACATTTTTACTTATAAATTCGTGTTTCATACTATCATTTCGGTCCTTAGTATATCACACTAAAATTAACATTTTTTCAATAAATTGAAAAAAGAAACATTACTTTTTCGTTTTTTCAAGAAATGTTTCGTAATATTTACTAACGGCATCGACATCAAACGGAAATTTCTTATCGATGATTAATTTTTGCGTTTCGATTGTTTGGTTACGAATAATTTCTACTAAATCTTCCTCATATTCGTAAGCAACAATATGTTTACGAAATTCGTTACGGTCAAGGAATGATAAACCTTTCTCATCACTCGTTTTAAAATCAAGGTCGTAATCAATATACTTTGCAATTCCTGCATCAATTAACGTTGGAGAAGCTACATTCACGTAAAAATGAATGCCTTCTGGCTTAATCATTGCAATCGCATTAAACCACATTTTTTTACTAAAAAAAGTAACGGCGGGTTCTCTTGTATACCAAATCCTACCATTACCTTCGATAACTTTTGTTCGGTGGTTAGCAACAATTAGCCAATCTTCATTCTCTTCTAAAACAAAGTTTCGTTTCCATATCCGATGGATATTACCATCGTGCTTGAAACTTTGTACTTCTACCCATTTATGTATTAGTGAGTTTTCCATGTATATCTACAAACTTAAACTATTTACAAAAGTGTGAACCGCGTTAATGTTTTCTTTATATTGTTCTAGGCTATCAAAATCGAAGGGTCGCTTAAGAGGAACAACCATAATTTCATCGCCATAAGCCATCGCAATAGTAATGCGTGTATCAATTATTGAAACTGTAATGTCGGCAAGATTAACGCCTGTTTGAATTTCTTCAAGAACTTTAATTGCTTCTTCAGTAACTATCTTTGCTAACTTTTCGTCGCTAACATATACATCAAGTTTTTCTGAAGAATATGTTTTTGTTAAGTCATCTTTATCATCTGGTCCGCCAACATCAAGACTCTTTTTATCTGGGTGGCGATAAATTAAAATTCTTCCGTTTATTGATTTTTCTAAATCAATGTACATTAGTTTTCCTAAAAACATCGGTTCCGAAACTTCATTATTTAAGCGATACGCAATATAATCACTAACTTTATAATTGAAATTATTTAGTTTATATGAGACTAAATTTCTCGAACCGGTGCGATAAACGTCTTTTATTAATCTTGCATCTTTAAAGTCTTCAAGGGACATTTTTTCGTGTTGAGCGATTTGATAATCTTCGATACCATCAAACGAGAAAACATAATTACTCGTTAATTCATAGTATTCATTCATATACTTATCGGCTTTTTTCGTAATTGATCTTTTCATATAGACGGAATAGATAAAAATAGCAATTATTAAAACAGCAATAATAATAAATGTTGCCCACATTCCATTTGTTCCAATTGGGAATAATAAAATGTAGCAAAGAGTAATTACAATTATCGAAACTATAATTAAAACAATGTTTACAACTTTATAAGTCCGAAACTTTTTGTTGAATTTATTCTTTCGTGTATTTATATCTTCTTCTATAGAGTTAAATTCTTTTTGAACTATTTCTTCTTTTTGTTCTGCTATTTCTTTTTTCTTACGTTTACTCATAAAAAATTCTCCATTCCAGTAGTATTAGTGTATATTTTCTATTTTATTTAATAAAATAGCAACTATTAACTGTTAATTTTCTCCAAATATTGAATCGCAGGTCGATAAGAACGCTTTGCACATTGATCTAACCACTTATTAGCCGTATCAACGTTTTTAATAACGCCTATCCCTTCGTAATAAGCCTTTCCAATTGCAAACATTGCCTTAATATACCCAAGATTTGCCGAGGTTTCATAAAATTTTGCAGCGTTAATCAAATCTTTTTCAACACCTAAACCAAACTCATTAAAATAGCCTAACTTATAAAAAGCTTTAGCAAAATTTTGGTCAGCGGCACGTTGATACCACGCATATGCTTTTTTATAGTCTTGTTCGATTACGGTCCCGCGTTCATATGCAATACCCATATTATATTGAGCAGCATCGTGACCATTAATCGCGGCATATTCAAAAAGTTGTACACCTTTTTGCTCATCTTTTGGCACAGGTTTACCATAAAAATAACAATATCCTAAAACGGTGTAGGCAGGAATAAAGCCCATTTCGCTAGATTTAGTCGCAAGTTCAAAACCGCGTTTTTGATCTTCGGCGATACCTTCACCTTGAACAAGACGACGGGCTAATTCGTGCATCGCATCAGGCTCATTTCTTAACACGCGACGTTCGAGTTCTTTATTACTGCGTTTAAGAAGTTTTCCGGTCATTTTTAACCTCCTATGTTAATTATAACATAGAGTTATTAAGAAATATCGCTCGCGCTTAGCTAACAACGTAGCGTTCATTAATCCTTTTAAATGGCACAAAAAGCGCGACCATAAATATAATTGCAAGGAGCGTGCTAGGTCCAATGTAGATTAAATTGTATAGGAGTGCTCCACCTAAGGGATATCCGTATAAAACCATTGAGCTTAGAGTACTACCTAGCATTCTTCCAATACCACCAACTAGAATTGCTATAACAAGAAATACATAATTCTTTGGCCTAATTTTCTTGCCTTCTTCAAAGATTAGGCCTCTAAAAAGTGAAGCTAAAGAAATTAGTCCGTAACCTAATAAATAATCAAATGGGTAAGTTTGAAATCCGTAACCATCAATTTGGCAACTAATTAATCCATAAATTATTCCAATCGATATAAAACTTTTAAGGAAGGGATAGCGAAGTGCAATTATAAAAAGTGGAAGCATCGTTAAGCTAATTGATCCGCCTGTGGCCCCAATATTAATTTTTGGAATTCTATCTAAAATTAAGGCAATCGATATAAAAATCGCAATTTCGGGAATTTCTCTTGTTGTATAACTTACTTCTCCAAATATGAGATAGAGTGCAAATGGAACGGAAAGTAATAGGAAACTAAGGAAAACATAATATCCCCAACCATAACTAGTGGCACTTTCAATTTCGTTAGCATTAACAACAATTTGTTTATAGAAAATGCTAAAGAAAAACATTATCAAAACGAAAATAAAGCCATAATTTACTAGTTTTTTCTTTTTAAGAGAATAACCAAAAAAGAACAATATAACTAAGGAAATTACCCAAATAAATATTGGCCCAAATATATCGCTAACACCTTTACCATTATTTAATAAGTCAATAAAGGTTAGATTACCAATGTCTTCAACGTATAATACCGGACCAAAAAGGAACATAACTCCGATAATTATTAAAAGTGGAATTAAAAGCGTAAATATCATATCTTTTGTTATTTTTTCTTTCATTTTATACCTCCTAAAAGAAAATCCTCGCTAACAAGCAAGGAAAATATTCCCTCCGCTAGCATTACCTAGATCAGGTGCGGTCGAATTGTCATTATCAATTCCTCTCAGCCTGGTTGACCAAAGCTCCCGAAAACATTATAACACTTAAATTTCGTTATTATCCCATTTAATTGGTGTTATATTTTTTAAGGTCAAATATTCATTCGTTTTAGTAAATAAATGTGTGTTGAAAAAGCCACCGCGATTTGCAGAAAGCGGAGATGGATGTGCGGCTTCTAAAACTAATTGAAGTGGGTTTTGCAACACTTTAGCGTGTTTTTGCGCACTTTTGCCCCAAAGTATATATACAATTGGTCGATTAAGACTAGATAAAAATTCTAAGACTGCGCTAATGAATTCTTTATAAATTTCTAAATCATGAGATAGCGGATGTCCTTCTTCTACTGTTAAGTTTGCGTTTAAAAGTAAAACACCTTGTTTAGCTAAATAAGAAAGGTCACCATCGTATCTATTTTTTACACCAGTATCATTTTCAATCTCTTTAAAAATATTTCTTAATGATGGCGGTAGTTTAATGCCGGTTGGAACAGAAAAGGCTAAACCGTGAGCTTGACCTGGTTGATGGTATGGATCTTGGCCGATAATTACGACTTTAAGCTTCTCTAGAGGACAAAGTTTAAACGCCAAAAATGCGTTCTCCCTCTCTGGATAAACTGTAATGTTTTTATTGTTATAAACGACATCAAAAAAATCGTTTATTTTAGTTAGGATATTTGAAAACTTCTGAGTCGCAAATAATTGTTCCCAAGTGTTAATTTCGTTCATATCGTAAGTATATCATTTATACAAATATAAATTATGTAATGTTATAATAAATTTAATGAGAGTTTTTATAGTTTTTAACCATCCAGCCCCATACAAAGTCCTTTTTTTTAATGAACTTGGGAAGCATGTAGATTTACATGTTATTTTTGAAAGAGGAAAAGCTAGCGATCGTAATGTCTTGTTTTATGATCAAAAACCTCTTAACTTTACGACACATGAAATCAAAGGAATTAACCTTGGAAAAGAAAATCACTTATCTGGCGGAGTAGTAAAACACTTAAAGGAAAACGAATACGATTTAATCATAATTAATGGTTATTCTACTCTTACCGAGATGAAAACTCTTAAATACCTTAAAAAGCATAAGATTCCTTATGCCTTTTATGTAAATGGCGGCCAAGTAAGAAAAGAAACACGCTTAAAATACAAGATTAAAAGGCGCCTTATTAGTGGTGCGATGGCTTACTTTTCTAGTGGCGAAGAAACGAATAATTATTTAATGCACTACGGTGCACCTAAGGAATTAATCTACAACTATCCTTATAGTACAATTAGTGATAAGCAAATTAGTTCGAGAAAAAAGACTAATAAAGAAAAAAGAGATTTTTGGAGCAAAAAAGGCATTAATGCTGAAAAAGTATTTATTTGTCTAACTAGTTTTATAAAAAGAAAAAATAATGAATTGCTGTTAGAGGAATGGCGCGATCAACCTAGTGAGAATCATCTTGTTTTAGTTGGCGACGGAAAACTTAAAAACAAATACAAAAAATACATAAAGAAACATAATTTAACTAACGTTCATCTTTTTCCCTTTGTAACACAACATGAAGGTTTAGAACTTTTGTCGTATGCAGATTATGGGGTTTACGTTAGTAATTATGATATTTACGGTCACGTTATTAATGAGTCGCTCTCCCAAGGCTTAAGTATAATCGCAAGTGACAACATGAATGCCACAAAACAATTAATTAATGATGACGTTAACGCATTAGTTTATAAAAAAGGCACTAATTTTGCAGAGTTATTAGAAAAATTGCAGGATAAAGACTTTTATGAAGAGGCAATTAAAACAGCAAAAAACAACACGATTGAAAGAATGGTTGAAACACATCTTAAAATATTTAAGGAGATTACTAAACAATGAACATTATTTATTTAACGACCTCAATGATGCCTAATGATTTTACAAAACTTTGTAAAATGGTAAAAAATAAACCAAATCCAAGTGGGCAAATTTTTCATTACAAGATTATAAGTGAGTTACAAAAGACGAATGATGTTAGAGTCATTTCTTTACGACCAGTTTCACCTAATGCTACTATTCAATACTTTAACCTTGAAATAAATGATCATTATATTTATCCAAGCTTTGTTAATCGTAAAGCACTTCGCCACCTAACCTTTACTAGAAGTGCCAAAAAAATAATTGCTAAATTTAAATTTGATGAACAGCCGATTATAATGGTTGATTTATTAAATGTTACACTTACTAAACTTGCCTTTAAATTAAATCAAAAATATGGTTGGAGAATTGTTGGTATTCTTACTGACAACCCAAATAACTTAACAAATGTTTCGAAACGCTACATTGAAAACGTCGAAAAAAGATTCAAGATATGCTCAGGTTTTATAACTCTTACTGAAGAACTTGAAAAATACGTTAATCACTATAACCGTGATTCCTTGATTTTCTCTGGAATTCTTGGCGAAGAGAAAGTATATCCAAAACCAGACTTAGATTTTGAATACGTCTTCTTTGCAGGTGCACTTTATGAGCGTTACGGAATACAAACGTTACTTGATGCATTTAAGTTAATAGATTTTGATGCCAAATTAATTATTGCCGGACACGGAAAATTAACTGAGTACATAGCAACTCTTGCCGATAATGACCCACGAATTATTTTTCTAGGTCTAATTCCTTTTGAAGAAGCGCAACAATATCAACAACACTCACTTATGAATCTAAATCCACGTCTTTTTACTAGTACACTCGACTTTTACTCAGTACCTAGTAAGGTTCTTGAGTACGCAAATAGTGGACGTCCTACGGTCTCATCAATTCACCATGACCTTTATAAAATGTTTGGTGATTCAATTTTCTGGGTAAATAATATTAACGCTAAGACACTTTCTGAAAAAATGAATTATGTTTATGCAAATTATGACCACGCACTCAAAAAAGCTAAAGAGGCTAAAGAGATTGCAAATAACAATTTCGGCTCAGAAATTATTGGTGAAGCTATTAATAACTTCTTAAGAAAAATATAGTAATTATCCTTGAAATATTATGAAAACCTTGCAAAAACGAGGTTTTTTTAAAATTTAGAAATAAAAATCTCTGATTTTTATTTTTTTATACTATAATCTAATACATATTAAGGTAACAATGGAAAACGCAAAATCTAAAATAAGACCCCAAGTAATTATTAATTTAATTCGAACAATAACAATCACGTTGCTTTCTTTTGTGTCGTTCCCTTTTGCTGCACAAGCTCTTGGCGATACTGCAATGGGGCAATATTCGTGGGCGAACACTTTTGTTTATTATTTTCTAATTATTGGTCGACTTGGAATTCCGATGGTCGCCGTAAGAGAATGTGCGCTTGTTCGTGATGATAAAGAACAATTGACGAGAACTGTGCAATCTTATTTTTTACTTCAGTTAATTACAACATTCATTTCCTTTTTGTTACTTGTTACTATCGTTTTTAGTCTTGGCGATCATTTAATGAATGCCGATATGCGTGCACTTACGATGCTACTGTCGGTTAATTTTCTTGTAGGAGTCTTCTCTTTTGAATGGGTCTTTATTGCTTATGAGCGCCATACATATATTGCGATTAGAACAATTATAATTACTTTTATTACATCGCTTTTAGTTATTCTTTTTGTAACAAACGACAAGCGCTTATACGTTTATGCACTTATCGGCTGTCTTACATCTTTCTTTACTGCGATTATTAACTTTATCTTTTTAAAGAAAGATGGTTTTTCATTTAAACCTGTTGGTAATTACAACCTCGGAAAAATTATTAAGCCTTTATTACCCGTCTTTTTACTAACGTTAATCGCGACTTTCTATAACCAAACCGACGCTTTTCTCTTAGGATTTATGGATGATAGTAAGCGCGCTGTTGGTAGTTATTCTGTCGCGGTTAGGGGAATTGAAATTGTAATTACAGTCCTAACTTCTTTAAGTGCCGTTTTTATTCCTCATGCTACAAAAGCTTATCAAAATAAAGACTTGGAACAATTTAAAAGTGTTAACAACTACAGTTTAAATATAACGTTCCTTTTAGGATTACCGGCGATTGGTTTAATGTTAGTTCTTGCCCCAAACATCGTTAATTTTATAGTTTTTGATGATGTTTATTGGACTGCACAATCAATTCAAAACGCCATAATCGCAATGTGTATTCTTGCAAGTTTAATGTTTACTTTTTCAGTAAGCGAAAACATTTATCAACAAGTGTTAATTCCTCTTAAAAAAGAGAAATACTACTTATTTGCAATGTTAATTGGCTTTATTATTAATGTATCTTTGTCTCTACTTCTTGGGCTAGTCGCATTTAAAAATAATCCCTTAGTAGGCGTAGCAATCGCGACATTTACAAGTGACTTAGTAATTTTAATTTATATGCTAATAGTAAGTAGAAAATACGTAATAAACAATTTCTTCTCACTTAATAATCTAAAAATTCTTCTTGCGACTATTTTTGTAAGTATTGTTGCTTATCTTCTTGTTCCTTTATTAAAACTTAATCCTCTTGTTAATGTTTTAATTACGCTATTAGGAGCTGGGGTTATTTACTTTTGTATTTTATTATTACTTAAAGAAAACATTATCTATTCATTTATTAAAGGTGAAAACGCAAAATAAAAAAGCCGGTTTTGCACTAAACATATTGTTTTTGCAAAGTTTCGGCTTTTTTGTTTAATCAATTACAACGATTGGTCTTCCTTCAGAGTTCCAGTTAGATAAGAAGACTCCGTTGTTCTTTTTATCGTTAGGATCAAGTGAAGTACTAAGGCGCGTAAACGTTAGACTCGTACAACCTTGGAAGGCAAACCCTTCAATCCGATTAATACTTTCAGGAAGATAAAATTCTAATAAACTCTTACAGCCTGCAAATGCGTAAGCTTCAATTGTGTGAAGTGAGGCATCAAGTGGGACTGTAAATGTTGTTAGTGATTCGTTGTTATTAAATGCACGGCGTTTAATTTTCGTAACGGTATTAGGAAGCGTAAACGAGACGAGGTTTCTAGTATCATAAAAGGCATTTTCGCCAATTTCTTTTAATACTGAACCTTCATTAATAACGACTTCTTCTAAGTTACTAGCGCCTTCAAACGCTTTAAACGGAATATATTTTAATGTCGAGGGTAAGGTAATTTTCTTAAGGTTTACTTGATTAATAAAGGCACCATCGCCAATAATTTCAATACCTTCAGGGATTACAATTTCACTATTGTCCTCAGAAATTTCCCCTTTATATTTATACATAATAAACGGTACATCATCTTCATCATTTAAATACGTTAATCCATCAGGCTGAGCTTCATACCATCCGTTACCTTCAAAGGCATTTTGACCAACAGAAACTAAATTGTCTTTTGGAAATTTAATGTCGGTAAGTGCTGGCGTGTTTTTAAAAGCTTCTTGACCAATGAATTTAAGTTCGCTATTTTCCGTAAAATTAACACTCGTTAAATTCGTCGCCCCTTCAAACATATTGTCAAAAATCATTTCATATTTATCAGGAACATCAAATGAAGTTAATCCAATTGCATCTTTAAATGCGCCATTAAGGTTATCTTGAGTAATATTAGCGGTGTTTGGAATAATAATTGAAGTTAGATTAGTTGTACCTGCAAAGGCACCTTCGTGAATTGCTTCAATTGATTCAGGTAACGTAAGCGAAGTTAAACTCGTGCAGTTTTCAAAGGCAAATTTTTCAATTAACCTCAAATTTGTCGAGAAATTAACATTAGCTAAGTCAACGTTATCTTTAAATGTAAAGCTATTAACTACGGTAACTCCTTCAGGAATCGTAATAGATTCTAAGCCACTTGCAAGGAAGGCTTCATCGGAAATTGTCGTAAGCGTTTCAGGTAAATCAATTCCTTTAAGTGCTTTATTGTTAAAGAAAGCACGACTTCCAATTCGAGTTAAGTTATAAGTTATATCGCTATCTACTGGAGGTTTTTTAAATTCAACAGTTGATAAATTAATTGCATCGGCAAATGTGCCGGCTTCGATTCGCGTCATACTTGGAGTAAGTACGACTTTCGTAATTGGCGTATTACTAAATGCTCTAGGACCAATTAGTCTTAATTTATCAATAAAATTAATTTCGTTTGTTGGTGTTAGAAGATTATTATCATCATCGCGAACTGCGATAGTTTTAAGACTTTCACAATTTGCAAAAACATCATCACGGAATCCTTGAAGATATACATCTTCTGTTCTAATAACGGGATTGCCGTCTTCATCTGTAACTACGTTACCTTCTTCATCAATTACTTCGCCAGTTCTACTAAAACCTTCATGCATTGTAACTTCCTCAAGTTTTTTTGCATTTTGGAAAATACGTGGTTTAAGTAAGGTAACTTCTTTTGGAATATCAAATCTAACGAGACCACTACCGTTAAAAGCATCTTGATCAATTTCTTTAACGTTATCGAGGTTTGTAATTTCACTTAAATTTGGCGTATCCATAAATGCTCTTTCACCAATATAAGTTACATCACTCGTAGCGACAAATTTTGTCATTGCGGGATTAGATGCAAATGCTTCTTCTGCAATTTCTTCTACACCTTCGCTAAGTTTAATTTCTCCAGTTAGGCGAGAATTTTTAAACGCTTGCGGGCCAATATAATTAACTTTGTCGAGATCGTTAAAATTAATATCGCTTAATTTTGGCGTGTTTTCAAAAGCACCGGCTTCAATTCGCGTGACATTTGGACCAATAACGACTTTTTCTAAATTAGGATTATTTAAGAAAAGTTTTTCACTAATTTTTGGAAGTGCTTCTGGTAAATATGCTTGAACGATGCCTTCTTGATCAGCAAATAAACCTGAACCAACATTAGCAACATCCCCGTTATATTCAACGACGTTATAACCGCTATCGATTAACTCTTGTTCGTTAGGAGCATCGACTTCAATAAGAACTGTATTATCTGGGAATTTACCTTTGTAAGTATAAAGAACTTTCCCAAGCATTAAAAAGCCATCAGGAAATTCCTCGTAGAATGGCGTATTTGTAATCGCGTTAATGCCAACGTTAACAATATTTTCACTTAATTTAATTTTTGAAAGATTCGTACAATTGTAAAATACCCTATCTTCAAGCGTATGAATAGTATTAGGTAAAACGACTTCTTTTAAGCGGTCAAGACTAGCAAAAGCGTCTTCGCCAATTGTTGTAACTGGTCGTCCAAGAAGTTTCTTTGGAACAACAAATTTAGAAGGGTATTTTTTATCACGATTAACTTGGTCAATCCGAACTTCTTCCTGACCACCGTCATCGCGAACAACATAACTAAAAGTTAAATATCTCATATTTTGATAGTCGGCCAAAACAAACTTAATCGCTGCCCAATAAACGGTAGCTAAAACAGCAGCAACTGCTGACCAAATTACAACGTGCTTAATAATTTTATTACGTCTTTTTTTGCTTTGTTCAGGAGTTAATGGCGTTTTTGCAGGGTTATTTTTCATTTTGCGCCTCCTTCTCTTGTTGTAGCCTCATTTTGTAGCGCGCAAGTTCACGCTCATTTCCGCGAACAAAATGCCCTGGTTCTACTTCATGAAGTTCAACGACATCATCAGGAGTATATCCGTGCTGAAGTGGGTGATATACTCGAATTTCTTTATTTCTTTCAATTTGCGGATCGGGAATTGGAACTGCCGTTAAAAGTGCTTGTGTATAAGGATGAAGTGGCATCTCAAATAAACGATTAGCACTAGCAATTTCAACAATTTTCCCGTTATTAATAACGACAATCCTATCACTAATATATTTAACGACTGATAAGTCGTGAGCGATAAAGATAATCGTAAGATTAAATTCATCACGGAATTCTTTTAATAAATTAAGAACTTGTGCCCGAATGGAAACGTCAAGTGCACTAATTGGTTCGTCAGCAATTACGAGTTCTGGTTTCATAACCATCGCTCTAGCAATCCCAATTCTTTGCCGTTGTCCACCACTAAATTCGTGCGGATAACGTTTTAAGTATTCAGGAGGAAGACCAACGCGCTTCATCATTTCCGTAATTTTTTCAATGCGATCTTCATCATCTTCATAAAGATGGAAGGCTCTAAGACCCTCGCTAATAATATAATCAACATTACTTCGTTCATTTAGTGAGGCCGAAGGGTCTTGAAAAATCATTTGAACTTTCGTTTTAAGTTCTCGTTCTTCTTTGCGTTTGATTTTTCCAGAAATTCGCTTACCGCGGTAACGAATTTCACCGCCAGAAATCGGCACAACGCGAACTATTGTTCTTCCAATCGTCGTTTTTCCTGAGCCAGATTCTCCAACAAGGCCAAGAATTTCGCCTTCATAGACGTCTAAATTAAGGTCTTCAATTACGACTCTTTCTTGAACACCACGTTTAAAAGAGACTTTAACGTTTTCGAAAGTTAGAATAGGTTCTTTTTTATTTTCCATCTTCTTCTACCTCTCTTTTTAGTTCATCTGCAGCCTCTTTCATTTTTGAGCGAAGATTTTGAATAATCTTTGGCTTTTCAATTTTTGGGGCACGGGGATCAAGAAGCCAAGTTTTTGCGTAGTGCGTGTCACTAACTTTAAACATTGGCGGATCTACAACATAGTCAATATTTAGCGCATATTCGTTTCTGGGCGCGAAAGCTTCACCAATAATTTCATTAATAAATGTTGGCGGATTACCTTTAATATAGTGAAGTGGTTCTTCTTTTGACCCAAGTTGCGGCAAGCTTTGAAGAAGCGCCCAAGTATAAGGGTGTTCTGGTTTATAGAAAACTTCTTCAGCGGTCCCGTATTCTACAATTTGGCCACCATACATTACAGCGACACGGTCGGCAACATTAGCAACGACACCTAAGTCGTGCGTAATAAATATTGTTGTCCAGTTGTATTCTTCCTGCAATTCGCGGATTAATTCTAAGATTTGTGATTGAACGGTAACGTCAAGTGCTGTTGTTGGTTCGTCACAAATTAGAATTTCTGGACGGCAGGCAAGAGCAATTGCGATAACAACCCGTTGACGCATCCCGCCAGAATATTGATAAGGATAATCATTATATCTATTTCTTGCATCAGGAATTTTAACGCGTTCAAGAATATTAATCGCTTCTTCTTTTGCTTCTTTTTTACTCATTCCGTGGTGGATGCGTAAAATTTCTGCAATTTGAAAGCCGATAGTAAGTAATGGGTTAAGTGAAGTCATCGGGTCTTGGAAAATTGTCGCAATTCTTTTCCCACGAATCTTTTGCCATTCTTTGTTCGTTTTAGGTTTAGCAATGTCTTCAAATTCATTCGTTTTGTTATTACGGAAAAGAATTTCGCCGCCACTTATAAAACCATTAGTTTCTAGCATTCCTGTAAATGATTTTGTAAAGACGGATTTTCCTGAGCCAGATTCACCAACGATTGCAAGTGTTTCTCCTTTATAAACATCAAGAGAAATATCACGAATTACATTAATTTTTTTACCGTGAGTAACAAATCCAATCGATAAATGTCGGACTTTTAAGATTTTTTTATCATCATCGCCATCATCAAAATAATCGCGACTTGCGTATTTATATAATTCTTGTTTAAGCTCACTTTCCTCGACAGATTCTAAGGTAACGGCTTGATCTAAATTAATATCATATTCTAATTCTTGTTTATCAATCTTGTTTTTTCTCTTTTTAGCCATAGTTACCTCCTTTCTATCGATGAGTTTTTGGATCTGTAGCATCCGAAAGCGCTAGTCCAAGGTAGAAGAATGCAATCGTAAGTGGGACCATGACTACCATTGGGGCAAGTAAAAGATAGGGATGCTTAGTCCAGTTGTCTTTTGTAGCTTCTGTAAGAATTTGTCCTAATGTCACTTGTTGCATAGGTTGGAAAGATAAACCAAAGAATGCTAGACCAACTTCGGCACTAATTCCTGCAGGGATTGCAGTAGAAATTACGGTAACGATTACACTTACTAAATAAGGTAATAAGTTATGCGTAATCATTGCATAAGGACTTGAGCCAAGCGTTTGTGAGGCAATATTGTACTCGCGGTTGCGAATAATAATAATTTGGTTACGAATAAAGCTCGCGAGTCCTAACCAGCCAAACATACATAAGACAAAAACGATTGTCCAAAATGATCTTGGCAAGAAGTTCATTAATAAAATATAGAGTAATAAGGAAGGAACGTTAGAAACAAAGTTACGAATTTCAATCATTATTGGGTCTAACCAGCGGAAATATCCCCAGGCGGCACCAATGAATATGCCTAAAACCGTGTCAATTAAGGCGACAGTTGTCGCTAAAATTAAACTAAACTGCGTTCCCTTCCAGACGAGTGTCCATAAGTCTTGACCGGCAAAATACCCCATCTTTTCGCCACCGATTCCAAACCAAGCGATGCTACTTGGTCCTTGATAAATGACATCAGTGTCACGATATGTAGGATTATCTGGGTCAAAATAAGGATATTCAATAAGTTTTCCGTGGCGATTATAAATATTGTATGAGCGCATTAGGGGCCCGAAAATTGTAAAGAATAGTAAAACTACTAGCAAAATTATACAAATAATCGCGACAGGATTTTTAAATAGACGACGGAAAGTAGATCGCCAATAGGAATATGGCACGGCATCAAGTTTTTCAAACTCTTCATCTTTTGTTCCGACAACAGTAAATAAGTCTTCGATATCGTGTCTTATTTGCGAATCAATATTTTTTGATGACATACTTTCCTCCTTCTATTCACTAGTAAAGCTAATACGCGGGTCAACTAAGGCCGTAACAATATCACCACTAACGTAGGCAAGAATTGAAATTAAAGCTGATACGACGACAATTCCTTGAATTGCATAAATATCGTGCGTCGCATTAGCGGTAACTAAAAAGCCACCGAGTCCCGGTATTGCGTAAATCTTTTCAATATAAAATGATCCAAGTAAAGAACCTAAAATTGCAGCAGGTATTGACCTAACTAAAGGAACGAGCGCGTTTCGTAAAACGTGAACGTACATTATCCTATTTTCCGTTAGTCCTTTGGCCCGAGCAAATTTTACGTAATCGGCGGTAAATTCATTAAGCATATATCTTCTAACCCAAAGAGCAATGCCTGCCATACCTGTAAAGCCCATCGTAAGAATTGCCGGTAACCAACTTAGGAAATCGTTTTTGTTGTATTGGAAAGGTAGACCAAATAATAAGACAAAAATCGACATCCAAATATAGTAATAGGCAACGCCTGGAATCGCATCGATCGTAATAATGTAGGCTTTTCCAAGTCTGTCGTACCATCCATCTTTGTATTTAGCCATTAAAATTCCCATTGGATAACCTAGAACTAACTGCATTACCGCGCCTAAAATTCCAATTTGGAAAGAGACGACCATTTTTTGTTTAAAGATAACGTCAATTACAAATTGCCCGTTATAGCCGCCACCCATGAAATAAATTTTTCCTAGATCCATTAAAAAGTTACGGCATTCGCGATATTGCATCGTCGTAGCAACCCCATCAAACGTTTCGTCTAATACACATAACGTTTTCGGGAAAGGCAATACTTGATAATAATATTTAAATAAACTCTTTAAAGCACTTCCAGATAAGCCTAGTTCTGCCTTTAAGTCAGCACATCTTTGTTCACGAATATAAGGCGATAACTTATCCCAACTCGTAATAGCCTGCTTACAAAGTTCCCTTGTATCTTGAAGTCGAATTAATAAAAAAGTCGCCGATATCGCTAAGATTACAGAAATAAAAGCACTAATGATTCGGCGAACGGAATAAACGAGTAAGGGCCGACCAAAGATGTTACGAATTTTGGGATTGTTTTTAAAAATTCGGCCTTTACCAACGAGCATTACAAACGTAAAGAAAGCAATAATAGCAAAGATTATTGTATAACCGATAATAAATACTGCCATATTGGTTCCTCCTTAGTTAATATGCTTAGTATTTGTTTACTAGGAAATATATACGGTAAAAGTATAAACGATAATTACTGTTTTTCCTAGATTTCTTTATATAAAGACTAAGAAAGGTTAGGAGAACCTAACCCTTCAATAGTCATGGTTACGTAAACAATGTTTAGAAAACTTAATTAGTTATCAAAGATTGTTTTTGTTGATGCGTCGGCTTTTGCTTGGTCGTATTGAGCTTTTAGTTCACGACGTTTTTTACCGCCAACGGTGTTTTTCATAACCCACCAGCCTTTTTTCTTATTGCTTGAAAGTCCGTAAGCTGCGGTAGGTCCTTCATAAGCTATAACGCGAGAAACGGTAACAAAGTACCCTTGTCCACGGTTATATAAAGAACGAATTAGTGATAAGTCTGTAAGTAAATCGACTTCTGCTTCTGCAAAGAGACGATAACGAACGGTCGTATCATTGTATTCGTGTTTTGCTTTATTAACGAGATAATCGTATTTTCCTGTAACGCCACTTACTTCTTCGTGCGTATCAGGATTAACGAAAATATCTTCTTTAAGTACACCACCTTCACTATGGAATGCAGGTTTTCTTGGGTTATTTTTTGTTCCTGAGTATTCACTCATTTCACCAGTACTCGTGTAGCAGTTTAAATAAGTTAATGGATCGCCATAGTCAGGAGCCCAACCCATAATGTGCATACTGTATTGATGTTGATCACTTAATTTAATGTAGTCATTTGAGCTCTTAATTTGGTCTGGTCCTGCAAGAACGTATTCAAAGAATGGATATTGTTTGCCTTCGCAAAGTGGCATATCTTCTGAAACACGGCCTTCAGAAATAGTACAACCGTTAATTCGGTCGTTAGCATCTCTTTGCCATGTTTGTTCTTTTAGGAAATATTGAGCATCGTTTGTTGATAATAATTCTGCTCTAATTGGGAATGTAATTGGTTCTTCAATACCGTTTAATACACCAACGTTTTCGTTATAAAGAGCGATATCTGCTTTTGCCTTTTCTGCTAACTCTTGAACTTGTTCAAGGTTAAGGTTCGTATGACCGTTATAATTTGTTTGGCCTGGAGCTAAGATTAAAGCAGCTTCTTCTTTTGACATGCCATATTTTTCAGCATATGCTTCATAGACATATTCGATATAATCGCGGTTGTTTACGTCGTCAGTAACAAAACCTTTCATCGTAAACGTGTGCGTTTGTCTGTCATCTGGATCGTTAACGTCGCCAGTTTGTTCGTTATAAACTTTAAGGTCGATTGCCTTTAAGAATAATTGACGAACGGTATTAATTGAAACGGCGCGGTTCCAGTTAAGAACGTCACTTTGAGAGACAGCTGATAATTTTTCGTTCCAGTCATCAGCATCACGTTCCATATTAAGCATAAAGTGGAAGTTGAAGTCGATGCTGTCGACAAAACGTGAATAAACGTCATCGTGAGCTGGGTTTTCTCTCGTACCATTACCTTTTTTACCAGTAATATATTTTGCCCATCCATCAGCGTCTTGAGGATTAATTCCAAAACCGTCGATGTCGCCTTTTTCGTATTGTTTTCTTAAGAAGTCATCAGCGGAATTGTCTGGGTATTGTTTGTAGGTCATTTTGTTAAGGTGAACTTTATCAACATCCCAGTATTCTTCGTTTTTGCGATAGACAACTTGGTTTTCGTCCCAAGTTTCAAGAAGGTATGGTCCGTTATAAAGAATTTTTTCTTTATTAATTCCAAATTGTTTAAAACCAATATCCTTGATAAATGCACGGTTAACTGGTAAAAATGCAGAGTATGTTAAAGCGGTTGGGAAGAATGGCATTGATTCTTTTAATGTGAATTCAATTTGCTTATTATCTTCCGAGACTTTAATTCCAACACGTTCAAACTTTTTAATTGAAGCGAGTTCTTCTGCAAATACTTCTTTACCTGTAAGTGCAGTAATCGCGTTTGCTACGTCATCCGCCGTATTGTTAACAGACCATTGATAACCGGTTCTGTCTTGACGGTTCTTTTTCATACATTCAAGAATTTCTGTGTAGTAATTATATTCTTCTGCCCCTTCAATAAATGTTGCAGGAATATAACTCGTTTGCGATTCATTAGCACTATCAAGGTTTAGCTGTAATGCGTATAAAAAGTCATCAGCGGTAACAAATTGTGGGACATATTCGCCTTTAACTTTTGCTTCGTATTGGGTACCGTCGTGTTTTAACCACTTGACACCATCGCGAATCGTAAATGTGAAGACTTTATTTTCTGCGTCTTTTTCGGCTTTAGTAGCCATTGCAAAACTTAATGCGCCAAACTCGTCATTTTCAAGTAAGCCTTCAACAAAGTTACAATAGTGTTCTGAGTTACTTCCGGTTTGGTCAGTAACGGTATTTAAAGTTGCTAGGGGAATGCCCATGAAACCTTTATATTCCATTCTGGCTAATTCGCCAGTAAGGTAGGGTCCAGTAACTTTTTGGTACTCTTCTTTTGGTCCACAACCAGTAAGTAAAAGCCCAGCAGACACTAATGCTAAACTTAAATTTTTAAATTTAGTTTTCATAAATCTCCTCCTATATTTAAGATAATCTATATACCTTTATATCAAGATTATAGTAAAAACGCATAGTAAATGTCAATTAAATCTATGCATATATTGAATGAAAACGCTATCATTTAGTGATTTAAGAATAATAGCGGTTAATTTATGAAAACTATAGTAAAAATTTAAAGAAATAGTCCAACAATTTCGATTATTATTACAACAATAAAAAGGAATAAGGCTGTAATCCAAGGTGCAGTGCGTAATTTATGTTTACGAAGAACTTCTTTTTCTTCCATTTCGCCATTCCAATTTTTATCTTTAAAGCGAATGCGAGCTTCGCGAAAATCTGTAACAATAAAGCCATAGCCAAAGTAAACAAGAGTAAATATTAGTAAAACTATATTTACTCCAAAAGGAAAGGAAACAACAAAACCACCAAACCAATTAGTGTAAGCAGTAATAAAGTAAAGGCCAAAACTAATAAGAAGGGCAATTAAACTCATAATAATAATTGCAATCCATGTTTGTTTTTTCTTTAACTGTTCTTTCATCTTTCTTCCTTAAATCAACTTAATTGCTTTTAACTTGTAGGAAAAGTATACTAAAAATAGATTATTTATGGCAAATAAAAACTTTAAGGAAAACAAATTTAAACGCTTAATTGCTAAATCAATTCAGCCGTTTTTACGTGTTTTTAATAAGCGAAGATATATATCCTTGCAATATCGCTATATAACGGGGCATAAGATGGTTTGGAAAAATCCCACGCGCTTCACAGCGAAACTTCAAATTCTTCGTTATGACATCTATCCTTATAATCCACTCGTTATTAAGGCTGCGGGTCGTGTTGGGGCAAGAGAATACGTAACAGAAAAAGGGTTTGAAGACTATTTAATTCCGATTTATGGGGTTTATGATCGCTTTGAAGATATTGATTTTTCTAAGCTTCCTAAACAATTTGTTATAAAAGCGACTCACGCCTGTGCTTTTAATTTTATTTGTTTAGATAAAGACCAAATCGACTATAAGAAGCTTAGAAAAAAATGCAACAAGTGGCTTAAAACAAATTACGGCAAAAAAACGGTTGAACTTCATTACTCAAAAATAAAACCGCAACTAATTATTGAAGAATATGTTGGAAGTCCCGATGCACTTCCTGAAGAATATAAAATTAACTGTTTTAATGGCGTTCCAAAATATCTCTATCACGTCACAGGACGTGGCGGAGATATTCGCTACAACAATTTAGATATTAACTTTGAACCTTTTGATGGGGCACAATTTAACCACTGGTCAAAAAGCGATGAGACACCACCAAAGCCTGCAAAATTTGAAGAAATGGTGCAAATTGCGGCTGCTTTATCAAAAGACTTCCCTTTTGTAAGGGCGGATTTCTTTATAGTTGATAATAAAATTTATTTTAATGAGCTAACGTTTACACCCGCAAAAGGAACACTAATTTTTGATGATGATAGTGTTGATGAGTTAATGGGTGGTTGGTTAGATATAAATAAGTAATTTAGCGCCACGATGAATGTGGAAGCATTAATTCATAAAACATTACACCGAATTCTTCTGGTCTAGAAGGATCTTTTACTCCGCCAGGGGCAAGGGTGTCGTGATTTTTTAATTCATATGAGAAAGATACACCAGTAGCTCTTTTTAATATGCTTAATTCTTCTTTTGGTAAGACGTCTTCTAAATAGAAATTAATGATATTTATATATGAGCTTCCGTTATCTGTATGTAATTTAGGAACTTCCATCTTAAAGGTAATTTTTTTATGCGTTTGCGAAGCGCTTGGTTCAATATAAAACGATAAGAATAAATCGATACTTGAGGTTTTTACACTAGTTCCTTCAATGTTCGTTGCGCCTCGTAAGGCAATGAAAATTGAAGAGTAGTCAATTAATTCATAATTAAATAACGTTCCGAAACCTTCTTCGCGCGTTTGAACTCTAGCAATTGAACCATAACCCGCACAGTCAATTTGGCCATCTGTCATTTTTGAAAAATAGCCTCTTTCAAAATCGCGATTTATGTTTCGATTACCGTATTTACCGTTTGTTAGGTTATAGTACTTGGCGTAATCAAACCAAGTCGTCTTGATTTTTGTATCATTTCTAACTTCTTCAACTGTGTATTTATCTAAATCAATATTGAAATATTCCTTCATTTCTTTTTTGCTAATTAGACCTAATTCATAGTCTCTTAAAACGGCATATTCTTTTGATTTTGATTCATTTTGTGAACTGTCAAACAAACTAAACGACATTTCTTCGGTAAGCTCAATTTCTTTGATAACTTCGTTGTCATCAAATCTACTATCTTTTAAAACCGAAGGATAGTAACTATAAAAGTTTTCAAGAAAGTCTTGTGACATGTATTCGTTTTGTTCAAAGACTTCTTTTACTGCGTCTTTACAACCAACTAAAAATATACTTAAGAAGCAGAAAAAGAGCGTTTTCTTAATGTGCGATTTTTTCATATTCAATTTCTCCTTCTTGTTGTTCTTTTTTATTTTGTTTACTTCCCTTCGATCCTTTTAATAAGGAGTTTTGTGTAAACATATAACCTAAGATAAATATTGAAATAAGGAATAAGGGTGATTCAAAAAGTGGAAAATAGTTATAAACCCAATACTTATCCGTGAATGCGTATTGTTCTAAAGGATAATAAAAGAAATAACGGAAAAAGAGACTAATTAGAAAACTAATTAGAATCGCCTTATTAAATTTTGAATCATCACTATTTTTTAAGTAATTAATCGCTACTTTAATTCCTAAAATTGCAAAAATTAATAAACCAAGAACCGCAAACCATCCAGCTTCTCTTAGTAAATCCATAAATATATTTCCTGTAGGATAGATTTTATTCATGCCTACTGTAATAGAAAGCGGATAGACAGGAGTTTTGGTCGGCACGCCAAGTAGCGCTTTAAAATTAAACTTAAAGGAATCTCTAATAACTTGGTAGTAGCGCGAAACGTGGCCATTAAGGAATATTTTTCTCGTTACTTTATTCGATTGTAGAGCCTTTATTAATCCTTCACTTCCAAAGACAATAACAAATCCAATTATTAAGAAGATAAGGATTATTACTCCAATTACAATTAGAGTAATCTTAAGCCATTTTTTCCCTAATTGATCAAAGCGATATAAAAGGGCAAAAGCAAATGAAGGGAGTAAGAAAAGTAATGCTTTCCAATCTGGTAATAGAGCAATAACTAACAGTCCTAGAACGCTAAGAGAAGATAAAACAATCGAAAGCGTTTTATTTTCTGATTGGTCTAGGAATAAAAAACCTGTGCTTGCAGCACATAAAATTACTGCAGCGTTTACTAAAACTTTTGGATTTACAGTTTCAAGATTAAATCCCATTAAAAGCTTTGCTTGATTACCAATTAAATATGGTCTTCCGGCATAATAATTAACCTTTCCAGCATAAATCACTCGATAATAAGCGCCATAATTAGCAAGTGTTCCAATAAGAGATATCATAACAAGTAAGGCTAATCCTGCAAAAATAGCAAGTGGCAAATAGCTTCTTACTTTAGGTGTAAAATAGTCGTGTTTATTAACAAAAACACCGAGCATAAAGAAACTTAATATTCCAAATACGGAACCAACAATGCTTATTGTCGATTTATTCATGAATAGATCAAGTTCTCCGTAAACTCCTGTTGGGGGTTTTTGATACGTGAGTGTTGCAAGAATAGTAATTAAATAAATGAGTAGAGGCGCTAAATAAACGATAATTTCCATAAAGAAATCACCTTTTATCGCCTTATAAAAAACAGGAATTGATAAAATTACTAAAATTATTGCGATTACCTTGAGTATATGTAGTAGTGGTCCTAAATTTAGGGCAACAAAAAATAATAATTGAAAGACAACTAATAAAAAAATGAGTTTTACACTACGATTATAGTTTTCTTTTCTATTTACTTTTTGTTTTTCATTACCAGTAGCATCCATCTTCAACTTCTTCTGCTCCTAATGGTTTATTTTGGGGACGAATCCAGTGTTCATTTATATGCTTTGAAACATAGTTTCGATTTTCCCATCGTTTACCTATTATACCAAATAATAATTGTGTCGCTCCACCACTTTGAATTGCTTGTTTATTAAGCGATTTTATAAATAAACATAGTGGCGAACCGTAGGCACCTGCTCCAACGAGAGCGATATCAAAATCAACTTTTAATATTTCCATTTTCATATAATCAAGTGCCTTAAACCAATTATCAAAGCGTTTATCTTCTTCTTTTCCGATTGTTTGAACGGCTTTTATTGTTTTTAATTCACATTTAGGGAGAATATTGCTTTCTTTTGGAAAAAGTAATTCGCGTTTTTCATATTGCGATAATATTTCCTCTTCAAAAGGAGAAATAACGAGAACTTTTTTTCCTTCTAAAAGATGCGACCATCCACCAAGTAAAGGGTCAAGTGCCCAGTTTTGTATGGGTTTAGCTTGTGAGGCATAATGTTTATAAAAATAGTTCTCCATATGTAGACCCGTGATGCCCAAATAATCGACATCTTTTAGAATACTTAACATGAATTCGCCGTAATTATCGAGATTTTCTTTTGTTGTTGGGAAGAATCCGCCATTATTTTTCATGGAATAATAAACGCCTTTACTATAATCCTTTTTAAAGTGATACTTCCTTTTTTCGTAGCCATTAATGGCAGAAAGTTCAGTACCTCCAAAACGAATAGCGGCAAACGGTTCATCACTTTTAATAGCCTCTTTAATTTTGCTAACACTATATTCAAAGGTTATGTCTTTGTGCTTCCCAATTTTATTGTCTTTATGGACAATCTTAAACATTTTATAACGTAAAACGGAGGGAGTTGATTTTATAAACTCGCCAATATAGCTCGATTTTGTAGGCTTTTTCACTTTTTTGCTCATTTTTCTGTTATTTCCTTAATCACATAATAGCTTAGTGTTAATCCAAATGTTTGGGGGACAAAAACAGCGCTACTTGGAGTTCTCGAAGTTGTTTTTACTGGAACTTCCGTACTCCAAACTACCGGCAATTTTTTTATATTAAGTTTTCTTAATTCGCTCCGAATACATTTAGCAAGAGGATCATTTTCTGTTTTAAAAATATCACTAATGCAAACCTTTGTTGGATCAAGGCGATTGCCTGCGCCCATTGATGAGATAAGTCGTAAGTTATTTTTATTACAAAATGTAATAATTGCTAATTTTCCTGAAATATCATCAATAGCATCGACATAAAAGGAACCATCTGTTTTTATTAAATCATTAATGTTTTCTTTTGTAATTCGTCGATAATACGTATTAACTTTACAATTTGGGTTAATGTCTAATATCAGCTTTTTAATTACATCAACCTTTTTTTCACCAATTGATGAATTGAAAGCATGGGCTTGCCGATTTAAATTAGAATCCGTAATTACGTCATCATCAATTACAGAAATTTCTCGTAGTCCCATCCTTGCAAGAGATAAGCACGCTGAAGCACCAACACCACCAATACCAAAAACATAAACGTGGCTTTTTTCAATTGTCAACAATTCATCTTTTGTAAAGAGATGATCTAGGCGTGATAAATTCATAGGCAAATCTCTAAAACAGTCGGAATTTGCAAAGTTTAGCTTACTAAACGCGTATCTTTTTTAATTTTGTATATTCGCTTCTTCCGTCTTTATATTCTAATTTAATTGGTTCTTCAATTAAGGGTAAAAGATATTCACGAAGTTTTTCACCGCTTCCGTGCATGTCTGCGATAAGTTCTTCACTTAATTTATGTTCAACATTAGCGATGTTCGCTAAATCTTTTAATTCATATTTAACGCGGTATTTTTCACCTTCTAAGCGTTTAATCACGACCATTTTATTAGTTTTACCACTAACTACTGCCTTAACGGCTTTTTCAGAAACTTTTATCGCTTCTTTTTGGTCTACTTTAGTAATATATTCCGTTCCGGCTCTTTGTAAAAGACTAAATTCAATTGGTCGCGTTGGATATCCATAACGATGATTTATTTCATTTGCAAGTAGAGTTGATACACCACCAAGCTGGACGTGACCAAATGAATCAACGGCTTTGTGGTCAGTAGGAAGATATGTTTCAATTCCTTCACTAATTACAAATAAGGCACTTCCTTTTTCTTCATAGACTCTTCTTGCGGTTTCACAAAATTCATCAATATCAAAATGTTGTTCAGGAACATAAATTTTGTCTGGTTTTAAGGCGGGATCATCAATTACAGCAGTTGCCGCCGTTAACCAACCAGCATGTCTTCCCATAATTTCTACAATTACAATTTTTGATTTTGGATAGACGCGGTTATCAAGCGCGATGTCTTGAACTGATTGAACGACAAAACGCGCTGCACTTGGGAAACCTAGACAATGATCTGTAAAAGCTAAATCATTATCAATAGTTTTAGGAATTCCTATTACATTACAGTCATATCCTACTTTTTCAAAAAACATTGAAATTTTATGGCATGTATCCATAGAGTCATTACCACCATTTACTAAAAGATAGCCAATATTGTGTTTTTTACATGTGTTCAATATTTTTCGATAATCTTCGTGATTAATATCACTACTTAATTTATAACGAGTCGTACCAAGTGCGGCAGCTGGTGTTTGCTTTAAAAGTTCAATTTCACGAGGATCTTCTTTTCTTAAATCAATTAAGTTGTCATTTAAAAGACCTTCTATACCATGAAGACTTCCAAGAATATCACCAACTTTTTCTTCTTTTAATGCTTGCTTAATTACGCCATACATTGACGTATTAATGACCGCGGTTGGTCCGCCTGATTGAAAATATACTAATGCTTTTTTCATACTAACCTCCAAACTTTCTATATATTACGATATTTATAGTACTTTATCTTTTATTAGATACTTTAATCCTTTCAATTGCGCGCATAAGCGCTGCTTCAGCACGACGAAGATCTGTTTCGCTGCTTTTTTCTTTTAGACGTTTTTCTGCTCTTTCTCTTGCAGCGAGAGCGCGCTCAAGATCAATCTCGTCTTGCGCCTCAATAGCTTCGCCCATAACGTAAGCAGCTCCATCTTCTATTTTTAGCAAACCATCAGAGATGAAGTAAATACTTTGTTCCTTATTTACAACAATTCTCATTGTCCCAGGGACAATTAATGTCAAATAGTCTGCATATTGCGAGTAGATTGTTAAATT
Organism: Bacilli bacterium; assembly: GCA_050952805.1. Taxonomy (GTDB): domain Bacteria; phylum Bacillota_I; class Bacilli_A; order RFN20; family CAG-826; genus JAAYSA01. The sequence continues at coordinate 570,415 of JBMNLM010000001.1, forward strand.
TCCGCGATTTGTAGGAATGTGTAACGCTTCAACTTCGCCTTCAAAAATAAGTTTATCAGGAGTAAAAACTCTTGCTTTAAATGTGCTCATTCATCTTTCTCGCTTTTTCTTCTACGTCTTCGATTGTCCCAACATATAAGAACGCTTGTTCAGGATAATCATCATATTTTCCGCTTAAGATTTCTCTAACACTACGAACAGTATCGCTTACCTTTACATAAACTCCTGGAGTATTAGAAAAAGCTTCAGCGACGTAGAATGGTTGACTTAAAAAGTTTCTCAACCTACGGGCTCTTTTTACGATTTGTTTGTCCTCTTCACTTAATTCATCAATACCAAGAATCGCAATAATATCTTGTAAATCTCGATATTTTTGTAGAATTCTTTGGACTTCTCTTGCAACGTTATAATGTTCTTCGCCAACAAATTCCACCGACAATGCTTGAGAAGTAGAATCAAGAGGATCAACAGCAGGATAGAGTCCAAGTGCTGCTGTTTTTTGATCTAAAACAGTTTTGGCATCTAGGTGCGCAAATGTTGTCGCAGGTGCAGGGTCTGTTAAGTCATCAGCAGGGACATAAATTGCTTGAACTGATGTAATCGAGCCGTCTTTTGTCGAGGTTATTCGTTCTTGGAGCTGTCCCATCTCAGTTGCAAGTGTTGGTTGGTAACCAACAGCGGAAGGCATTCTTCCAAGAAGAGCACTAACTTCACTTCCGGCTTGTGAGAATCGGAAAATATTATCGATGAACAAAAGCACGTCTTGCTTTTCTTCATCGCGGAAATATTCCGCCATTGTAAGTGCGGATAATCCGACACGCATTCTTGCTCCTGGTGGTTCGTTCATTTGACCAAAAATTAGAGCGGTTTGATTTAAAACACCACTACTCTTCATTTCTAAGTAGAGGTCGTTTCCTTCTCGAGATCGTTCACCAACGCCGGCAAAAACACTAATTCCCTTGTGTTCTGTCGCAATATTGTGAATTAACTCTTGAATTAGAACGGTTTTGCCTACACCGGCTCCACCAAATAGACCGATTTTGCCACCCTTTATATAAGGACAAAGTAAATCGATAACTTTAATTCCAGTTTCTAAAATTTCATGAGAAACTTTTTGTTGTTTAAATGAAGGGGGATTGCGGTGAATTGGATGACGTTCAACATTTTTAAATGCTTCATCACCAAGTTCATCAATTGGTTCACCAAGGACATTAAACATTCTGCCTAGTGTGGCTTCACCGACTGGCACAGTAATAGGTTGATGCGTATTAATTACTTTCATACCTCTTACTAACCCTTCAGTTAATCCCATTGAGACACTTCTAACAACATCATCCCCAATATGTTGGGCGACTTCAGTTGTAAGAACTCCGCCATCTTTTAAGGGGATGTGAAGTGCCGTTAATAAGGCTGGTAATTTTCCGTTTGGGAATTTTACGTCAATAATTGGTCCAATAGCTTGAATGATTGTGCCATAATCTTGATTCTTGTCCATATTATCCTCCTAATTTGCTCCACCAATAACTTCAGTGATTTCTTGCGTAATAGCCGCTTGTCGAGCAGTATTGTATTGAATTGTCAGTTCATCGAGTAATTCATCGGCATTTTTCGTTGCCGTATCCATTGCCGTTCTTCTTGCAGATTGCTCACTAACTTGAGCAGCAACAAAAACTTGTAGTAATAAGGAATTTATATAAAAAGGAATAAAAGTTTCAAAGAATTCTTCGACATCTGGTTCAACAATAGGCAATAAATCAATGTCTAAATAATCATCTTTTTCAAAATTGTTTTGTAAGGGGAGAAGTTGCAAGGTTGTTGGCTCACTTACAAAACTATTAACAAATTTTGAATAGTGAATATAAACTCTTCTATCCTTTTTTAAACGATAACGCGATGTTATAAAACGACCAATTTCTTTAATCTCGTTGTAGCAAAGTTGTTCGCCGCTATCAACGAACTCAGTATTGAGCTTTAGATTGTGATGTTTGAGTTGGTTATAACCGCGTGTTCCAATAATTACAACCTCATCTTCTTCTTTTAAATGAGGAATCGCATATTGTAATAAGTTGTTATTGTAAGATCCACAAAGGCCAAGACTACTCGTTAAAACAAGGTGTAAATCTCCTGTTGCTTCTGCGTTTTCTTTAAAATAAGGAGTTTCTACATCTTCGTACTTTACAAGGATGTTTTCGAAAATATCCTGCAAATTGCCACTGAATTTGCTGCTTGAAAGAAGATGGCGTTGCCATTTTTGTAGTTTCGTTACCGCGATTAACTCCATTGCTTTCGTAATTTTTCTAGTCGCAGTAACTGACTTAATTCTTCTTTTTGTTGCTTGTAGTTGTACTGACATGTTTCCTTAAATTATTGATAAAAATCTTTACAATGTTTTAGTAATCTTTCTTCATATTCTTTAGTGATGTCGTTATCTTTTAGAATTGCTTTAAGAAGATTAGGATCAGTAACGTTAAGATTTTCATAACCTTCTTTTAATTTCTTTTGTACTAAATTTATCGGTGTTTTATCTAAAAACCGGTTCTTAGCGACGAATAATTCATAAATTTGGCGGTCAACACGATAAGGCATATATTGAGGTTGTTTTAAAACTTCCATCAAAATTTCCCCGTGATTTAGAACTTGTCTTGTCGCACTATCAAGGTCACTACCAAATTGGGCAAATGATTGTAATTCACGATAGTTTGCAAGTTCAATTTTTAAACTACCTGCGACTTGTCGCATCGGTTTAATTTGTGCTTTTCCGCCAACACGTGAAACTGATAGTCCTGAATCAATCGCAGGCCTTTGACCAATGTTAAATAAATCGGCTTGTAAAAATATTTGTCCGTCGGTAATCGAGATAACATTCGTGGGAATATAAGCACTTCTATCTCCGGCTTGAGTTTCAATAATTGGTAAGGCAGTAATTGAGCCACCACCGTAATTATCATTTAATTTACAAGCTCTTTCTAATAGACGGCTATGTAAATAGAAAATATCACCAGGATAAGCTTCTCTTCCAGGAGATCTTCTAAGAAGTAAAGAAAGTGTACGATACGCAATCGCATGTTTACTTAAATCGTCATAGACGATTAAAACGTCTTTTCCTTGTTCCATCCATTCTTCGGCCATCGTTACACCGGCAAAAGGGGCAACCATTTGAAGTGGAGAAAGTTCACTTGCAGTCGCACTAACTACCGTTGTATATTCCATTGCGCCAGCATCTCTAAGTCGTTCAATAATACCGGCAACGCTTGATTGTTTTTGGCCAATTGCGACATATACGCAAAGGACATCTTGGTCTTTTTGATTAATGATTGTATCAATTGCAATCGCGGTTTTCCCCGTTTGACGGTCACCAATAATAAGTTCTCTTTGCCCACGACCAACAGGAATCATTGAGTCAATCGCTTTTATTCCTGTTTGAAGTGGAGTATTAACTGGTTCACGAGTCATAACCCCAGGGGCAACTCGTTCAATTGGCCTTGTTTTTGTAGCCTTTATTTCGCCTAAACCATCAATTGGTTGGCCAATTGCGTTTACAACGCGACCAATTAAAGCATCGCCAACTGGTACTTCTAAAACTTTTCCAGTGCGTTTAACGGTATCGCCTTCTTTAATAAGTTTATCGTTGCCAAGCAAGACTGCTCCAACGTTATCTGGTTCAAGGTTTTGAACCATTCCATAAACTCCATGAGGTAATTGTAAAAGTTCCCCAAGCATTGCATTATCAAGTCCATAAATAATTACAATTCCGTCACCGACACTAATAACGGTTCCGACGTCATCTAATTGCAATTCATGGTCATATTTCTTAATTTGTTCTTTAATAAGAGCACTTATTTCTTGTGGTTTAATTTTCACTTACAATACCCCCTTTCTCTTTTTTAATACTTCTTTTAGTTCATCAATTTGACTAGTAACTGTGCGATCAAATATTTTATCGCCGACAATAACTTTAATTCCGCCAATTATTGAAGGTTCAATAACGTTAGTTAACTTAACGGTGAAACCAATACTCTTAGATATACTTTCTTCAATTCTTGCTAGTGTTTTTTCATCTAACTCATTAACGGAATAAACTAATCCGTGCTTAATTTGCAAGGTTTCGTCTGCTAATTTGTTAAATTCCTTAGCAATTTCTGGATAAATACTAATCCGTCGTTGTTTTGTAAGTAAGAGAATTGTATTAGTGAACAAATTACTTTCATAAGGTTTCGTTATTGTTCTAACGACTTTCTCTTTTTCTTCGTTTTGAATTGAAGGCGTCATTAATAAGTCTAATAACTTTGGCTCACGCATTAACTCGACATCAAAATCGTTAACAATCTTTTTTATTTTTTCTACTTCGTTTTCTTCAACTGCTAACGAATGTATCGCTTGCGCATACATTAATGCCGGAGTATTCGTCATCGCTTATCAACGTCCTTTATAAAGTCTTCAATAAGTTTTTGATTATCGGCTTCATTAATTTCACGTTCAAGAACTTTTTTCGAGGCATCAAGAGCAACTTCGACAATTTCTTCGTGAATTTCATCAAGCGCTTCGCGCTTTGCCATTTCAATTTCTTCAAGGGCAATCGCTTTTTCTTTAGCAGCTTCTGCTTTTGCTTCCTTAATCATTTCTTGACGTGCTTTTTCACTTTGTTCAAGCGTTTCTTTGATCATAAGTTGAGCTTTTTCACGTTCTTCGGCAACTTTTCTATCAGCATCAGCAAGTTTTTCATTCATTTCTTGTCTTGTAATTTCTGCTTGTTTTATGTTTTCCTCAACGTGAGCTGCTCGTTGGTCAAGCATTTTTTTAACCGGTTTGTATAGTAAAAAGAAAATTATTATAATCATCACGATTAAAACAAGGATTTGTGTTACAAATCCCCAAATACCATCAGGGAACATCTTGTCCCTAAAATCATCTGGCGTAAATGGGCCGTCTGTTAAAAACATTAAGTGATTAAATAAATTCATTTTCTACTAACCTTTAAATGTGCTTTTTATCCTCCAATAATGAAGATAATTAAAATTGCAACAATAAGTGAATAAATCCCTGTTGTTTCAGTAAGAGCACAACCAAGGATCATTGTTGCACGTAATTTGCCTTCAATTTCAGGGTTACGCATCATGGCTTCTACGGTTCTTGTACAAATCATTGCTTCACCGATTGCACAGGCTGCACCACCCAAAATTGCAATTGCAGCGGCAAGGGCAACAAGACCATCACCGGTCGTTGCGTTTGCTAATACATTAAGCATTCCGTTTAACATAATATCCTTCTCCTTATTCTACTTGTCCTATAATTTTTTTATTGTTAACACTTTGATAGTTCTCTTCTTCTTCGGGGTCTTCCGTCGAAATAAAGATCATCGAAAGTGAAATAAAAACTAAAGTTTGGATAAATGCACCAAATAAATCAAAGTAAAGGTGTAGCATCGGGGCCACGAGTGGCGTTAGGAATATTGAACTTGGGCCAAGCGGCACAAATCCTCCAAAAATTAAATCCGAAAGCATTCCTAATGCCCAATAAAGTAGGTGCATTACAGTCCATCCCGCTAAAGCGTTACCAAATAAACGGAACGATAACGAGATAAGTGGAGCCCACATACTAATTAAGTTAACGGGTAAGAAAAAAGCAAACGGCTCAACATAGCGTTTAAAATAACGCCATTTTGTCGCGCGAATACTCGTGTAATGTATAAAGATAAACGTAAATAATCCTAGCGATAAAGGAACAATTAAATTCGTCATTGGCGTTGGTAAACCAAAGAGACCAATTGTAAAGGCCATAAAAATATATATCGAAATTGCGGTAAAATACCCGCCCATTCCGCGTTTTAAATATTTTTTGCCCATATTTGTAAGAACAAGATTATCAATTGTCGTTACAAGAATTTCTGCTAGATGCACGATTCCTTTTGGTTTAGCTAGAGGATCCGTGTGCTTTACTTTTATAAAAATGATTAAGCATAAAATAAGGGTAATAATTAACATGAAGAAGGAAGTATAAACTTCTCCGGGAATTGAGGCTAAGATTTCTAAAAACTTATTCATCTATTTTCTCGACTCCTAGTTCATTTTCGGTTGTATTAACATCAATTTCAGCTTCTTCTAATTTTTCGCCACCCTTTTTGGCACCTTTTCTTTCAATTAGAGAAGTAATATATATTGCAATTCTTGGTGGTAGATAAGCACCAAAAACAGTGAAAATATTAAAAATTTCCGGTTCAAAGTATTTTGTAAGTAAAGCGGCAAGGAGTAGGCCTGCTAAGTAGAGGAGCATCCTTCCTGCAAAAGCTAATAAGGCAAGTACAATCGTTGAACTTTTTGTTTTTATAATAAGATCTGCTTGAAGGACAACAAGAATATAACCGACTAGGCCGATAACTGCTCCAACAAGCCATCCTAAAAAAAGTGACATTAAACCTAATGTCGCCCAAAGTATTCCAAAAACGAGTGCACCAATGCCGTATATGACACCGCTATAAATGAGTACTAGTTTATTTGATTTATCGAACTTCATACTTGTCAACCTATTCTCAAATTATAGCACACTAAAATACTAGTGAAAAGGTGCTTAGATATATATCTAATACTTCCTAATTTGTCTTTTACCAACGAGATATCTAGATTACTTCAAAGTTTTCAACTTTTAGAAGGGAATCGGTTAATTTTTTGACTTCTTTTAAACTATTCTCTTTATCAACTTTACTCGATAAATAATTGTGAATAATGTGAGCTACTTTCTTTGCTCCATCTTCTTTTAAGCCTCTTGTAGTAAGTGCCGCTAGTCCAATACGAATTCCACTTGTCGTATTTGGTCGTTCATCGTCATCAGGAAGCATATTTTTATTTACGGTTATATTAATTTCTTCAAGTTTTGTTTCTGCTTCTTTTCCTGTAATCCCAAAACTCTTTTTTGTATTTAGTAAAAATAAGTGTGTTTCGGTTCCACTTACTACGTCTCCAAGACGCGCAAATTCATCAGCACAAGTTTTTGTATTTAAAAGTACTTGTTTAATATAATCTTTAAATTCTTCTGTGCTTGCTTCAAGAAAACATTGGGCTTTTCCGCCAATAATGTTTTCTAGTGGTCCGCCTTGAATGCCCGGAAACGCTGCAAAATTAACCTTTTTTATGATTTCTTCGTCATTTGTAAGGATAAATCCGCCGCGCGGACCACGCAATGTTTTATGCGTTGTCGATGTAACTATATCAGCGTAAGGAAAAGGAGAAGGGTGTTGTTTTGCGGCGATTAAACCTGAAATATGAGCCATATCAACCATAAAAATTGCATTTACGTCTTTAGCAATTTTGCCGATTTTTGCAAAATCGATTTGATATGGATAAGAAGAAAAGCCCGCTAAGATTAGATTAGGTCTTTCTTCTTTTGCAATTTTTTCTAGGTTAACATAGTCAATCCGCATGTCTTTTGCAAGGTTATAGTGAATAATCGTGTAATCTGATGAACTAAAATTAACAGGACTTCCATGTGATAAGTGTCCGCCTTCATTTAGAGATAACGATAAAATCTTATCCCCTTTTTCTAAAAGAGCGCGGTACGCGATCATGTTTGCACTACTTCCAGAGTGAGGTTGAACGTTAGCAAATTTTGCATCATATAAATTACAAGCTGCATCAATTGCGATTTGTTCTATTTGATCAATATATTTACAACCCCCGTAATAGCGTTTACCTGGATATCCTTCGGCATACTTATTAGTAAGAATTGATCCACAAAGCTCGCGAACGCTTTTTGATGCAAAGTTTTCGGAAGCTATTAATTCCAAATTTTCGTTTTGACGTTTGTTTTCTAATGAAATTAACTCTCTTAATCGATTATTCATATTTTATTCCTTCTTTCATTTCGTTCCTAATAATTATAATCGTATTTGCCTAATTATTCACTGAATAAGAAAAAATTTACATTGTTGTTTCATTGTTTGACAAATATACGTTTATTAACGACAATAATAATGGACTATCTAAATGGAAAATAATCATCCTATATTTACTACGCCTCTGGCGCACAGAGGCCTTCATAATGAGTTGTACGATGAAAACAGCATCGCTGCTTTTAAAAATGCCGTTGATCATAATTACGGAATTGAACTAGATGTGCATTTATTAACCGACGGTGAACTCGTCGTTTTTCATGATAATAATTTAAAGCGAATTGTTGGTGTTGATAAAGAAGTTGATTCACTTACTTCAAGTGATTTAAACGACTATTTGCTCCCAAAAACAAAAACACCATTACCTTTATTAAAGGACGTTTTAGAGTTAGTTGATGGAAAAGTTCCAATTCTTATCGAACTTAAAATAGAAAATTATTTTAATAAGGATTTTCCGCGTATCCTTTTAGAACTTCTTGATACGTATGAATATAAAGACACTATTGCTCTTCAATCATTTAACCCTTTTGCAGTTAAGTGGCTTAGAAAAAATCAAACTTATCCCTATCCTTTAGGACAATTAGGAAGTGATATTCTTCCTGGTCAATCAAAGTTTACGCATTTTATGTTTAGAAATCTTTATATTCTAAAAATATCGAAACCAAATTTTCTAAATTATGAAGTTAACTTCATTAACAAAAAGAAAATTCAAAAATATCGGAAAAAACGTCCGCTTATTACTTGGACAATTGATAATCCTGAAAAATTAGAAATTGCCCGCGAGCAAGCGGATAACATTATATTTGAAAGTATCGAAGCACATTTAGAAGAGGAGAAAACAAATGAAACTAAATTATAAGCGTACGATTCTCGTTGGTTTCGCCTTTATGTTAATTACAACATTCTGGCAAATGTATGATGGCGTAGTTGCAAAAATTCTCGTTAACACATTTGGTCTAAACCAAACGTGGTCAGGAGTTTTAATGGCACTAGATAATCTTTTAGCGCTCATACTACTACCGTTGTTTGGTCTTTGGAGTGACCGAACGAACACAAAATTAGGGCGAAGAACGCCGTATATTTTAGTCGGGACTATAGTCGCCGCCGTATTCGTTGTTGCCCTTGGTCTAATTGATTATTATCAATATCAAGCCGTTAATAACTTTGGAATAAGCGCGATTATGCAAACTGCTGACCATACGCAATTCTATTTCACTTATCCAAATGAACTAGGTGGTATTGAAACAGTAATGATGGCAGATAAGGGTGATTTATCACTTGAACGCTCAAAAGTAATTCTTGCCAATGTAACAAAAAAGGATCCAACAATGTTAATCCTTTTCGTTCTCGTTCTTCTTGTTGTTCTTGTCGCGATGAGTTCCTTTAGAACCCCTGCCGTTAGCTTAATGCCTGACGTTACACCTAAGCCATTACGTAGTAAAGCAAACGCAATTATTAACTTAATGGGGACAGTAGGAGGAATTATTGCTCTTGGCTACATGACTTTTTTAACTAATGAAACAAGTAATGCGTTTACAAAATATCGTTATATTCCAACAATTGTTACGACCTCAATTGTAATTTTAATAATGTTAACCGTTTTCCTTTCTACTGTTAGAGAGAAAAAATGGGTTGAAGACATGCAAAAAGTTTCTTTGCAATATAATCTAAATGATGAAGATGTCCTTATGAAAACAGATGGTTCAGAAGAAACAAACGAAGAAAATAGTGAAGAAACCGGCAAAAAAGCCAAAAAGAAGAAAAAACAAAGAGTTAGACATACGATGGACAAAAAAGTTTTTGTTAGTTTTGTATTAATTCTTTCTTCAGTCGTTCTTTGGTTTATGGGTTATAATGCCGCGACATCTAAGTTCTCGCTATACGCGACGGATGTTTTAAATCAAAAAACATTTACACTTCCTTTAATGGTAGCTTATGGAACAGCTCTAGTTGCATTTATTCCTATTGGCTTTATAAGTAGTAAGTTTGGCCGCAGGAAAACAATTCTTGCCGGTATCATAATTATGACAACTGCGTTTGTTCTCGGTATTTTTGCTCGTCCTAATACTGCGTGGTTAATGTATATTACAATGGGTGTCGCGGGAATTGGCTGGGCGACGATTAACGTTAATTCTTACCCAATGGTCGTTGAACTTGCATCAAAAGATAACGTTGGTGTCTTTACGGGTTATTACTATACAGCTTCAATGGCAGCACAGATTATTACACCTATCTTAAGTGGTGCGATTATGGATGCTTTTGGCTCTTATAAGCCTCTCTTCTACTACTCGGCAATATTCTGTGGACTTTCATTTGTCACGATGTTCTTTGTAAAACATGGTGATGCGAAGAAAATTGATGATATAAAATTAGCAACTCCTAATAATGTTGATGTTGAAGAGGCAATTGACACAAAAGAATCTAACGAATAATGAGTAAATTACTTACAGATAAAAAATTGTTTTTCCTTGATCAAGACGGAACGCTATATAACGGCGATACTTTATTTCCGGAAACTATTCCGTTTTTAGAGAGAATAAAAAAGAATGGCGGCCGTTATGTTTTTGTTACGAATAATACATCAAAATCCGTTAATGATTACATTAATAAACTAAGCAATTTTGGCATTAACGCTGCAAAAGAGGACTTTTTTACTGCAACAGAGGCGACAATAATATATCTTAGAGAAAATTATCCTGACGCAAAAATATTTGTAGTTGGTACTAAGTCATTTGGTGACGCCTTAATACATGCTGGTTTTAATTTGACTGAAGATATTGAGGCGGCAACTCTTGCCTTACTTGCCTATGACACATCTTTAACGTATGAAAAGTTAGTAAAATTATCTAAACTTCTTACTTTAAAAGATGTGCCCTACATTGCGACCAATCCTGACCTTGTTTGCCCAATTGAATTTGGTTTTGTTCCAGATTGCGGTTCTTTTGCAATAATGATTGAAAACGCAACTGGGAAAAAACCATTTGTCATTGGTAAACCTCGAAAAGCTTTTTTTGAACTAGCTCTTAAAAAATATAATTATGCTAGTGAGGATGCTGTTGTAATTGGTGATCGCCTTTATACCGATATATTAGGTGCTAATAATGCAGATATTACTTCTGTTTGTGTTTTATCAGGAGAATCGACACTTGAAGATATTGAAAACTCTTCCTATAAACCTAACTTAGTTGTGAATAATATTGGCGATTTGCTTTAATCCCTTGTTATATTAAGAAAACACCCTTTTGAAGGGTGTTTTCATTTTTAATAATTAATTAGATTCTACTTTGCCTTCTTACTTTTATAAACATGAGTAGCAATATAAACTGCAGCTGGTATTAAAACAATTAGCAATAAGAGATAATTCACGTTAAATAACATATTTTGGTTAATTCTAGCTGCTAGAGGTGCGGGATTTCTACCAATGAAATCTTCATAATTATCGGCGCCATACTTTGCAACAATATAATCATAACGGGCCATAGCTTGTTCGATTGCTGTACCAGAACTATTTGCGGTAGCCATACGAAGTTCATTTTGTTCAGCTGCATCAAGCATTTCATAATATTGTTTAAATTTACTCCAAGAAGTTCCGTTTAGAAAATTAGGTTGCGTTGCCCCCGTTGCATCACAAGCAATATTGCTTAGTAGCACTTGGCTAAATTTAGTTGCGGTTATGTATTCAAAAAACTTAATATTAATAATCTCAAGAATGCCATTTGATCCTGCGGCCGGGAAGTCAAATACTAACTTATAGAATAAATCGTTCTCGTGTACAGGGACAGGAAGATCGATAGTCGAAACCCCCTCTGCACTAGGCACATTAATATTAACCTCCGATACATTTGTAGAAAAATCATCCACTGGAGAAATGTAGAGTTTAGCGCTATTTATTTTGGGATCTGCAACTCTAACTTCCATATCTATAGTTATATTTTTAATAGGCGCAGACAATTTATCGTGGGTTGTAAAGGTCGCTATAGAGGGATTTGCACTTCGTCCTATTCTCACACTATTCCAATTGTTACTATAATTATTAGCATTTTCAATGTCCACTCGGAAATCTTCATTATCAAGATTCAAAGAGTTTTGAGTATACCAAGCATTTGTATAATTATTAACCCCCTTCTCGTTATATTCGGGTCCAAATAAAACTTGTCTGTAAGCTTCATCTGTTATTACAGTACTAGCAGCAGTTACTATAACTGTACATGTATCGGTCTTATTACCATCTAGAGTTCTAACAGTAATTGTAGTTTCACCTTCTCCAATTGCTTGTACTAAACCGTTATTTACAGTAGCAACACTTTCATTACTTGAACTCCAAACAACGCCCTTATTTGTCGCATATGTTGGTGTTACTGTAGCGACCAGAGTTTCGCTTTCGCCTTCTTCTAGTTCTAAATTGTGTTTATTTAGACTAACTCCATCGACTGGAACTGCTTCTCCACCACCGCCTTCAGTAAATTCATTAATGTTATCTGTCGTTGGATCTGCAAAACCAGTTGGTGTTGGATTGAAGTTTGTACCATCATCATCCGCAGATCCCCAAATATAATTTGCCCATGATGGAAAATCAACAAATGGATTACGGTTTTTTGTATAGTTTTTAAATAAAATATCATTTCTTCTAATTTCGTGTTCATCAACTGGGTCAAGATTATGCCAGGCAAGTAAATCAGATAGTATTCCCATTTGTCCTTTAACGGTTTCACTTGATTGAAATCCAAGATTTGGGGAAACTTGCGATTGAATTAATTCTAAATTAGGATTAGCACTATTGATTCCTTCCGAATCTTCACCGGAATAAAAGTTATATCGCGCAACCATATAGAAAATGATTCGAGCAATATCACCTTTATCGCTATCTTGTGGTTCAAAAACCGTATCAGTTCCACCCAAAGTTCTACTAATTCCACTATAGTTATTGCGAACATGTTCATATTCGGTTCCGGTTGGGTATGAAAATGTTTTTGTTTTGTCGACAAATCCATAATAGTGATTACTGTGTGTAGCTGAGTTTACTTTTTCATTACCCGGGAGAAGCGCCATCGGATCACCGGGCGCACCTGCCATAGAATGTTCATTAAAACCATGACTCTTAGGCCAAACGTGTTCCCGATTTATTGCATGTGGGTCATATTGATGTATGCCAGCTACTGTAAGATTATCCATGTTCCTATCGTCATAAAGAGCTCGAACATAAACGTTCATTGGATCAGCTTGATACCTGTAATTTGTAATTATTTTTGTATCAGGATTATATGTGGAAATTTCACTAGCAGGAGATTTTTCCCAATCACGATCAGTAATCTCATACATTTTCCAATGATTATTACTACTATCATATTTCCAATATTCTTGATTGTTTTTTAATATTGGTTTTAGATTTTTCAACAAATTTGTTCCTTGCTTTTCCTCTTCCGGTAAAGTAGCTAACGTTTGGTAGTAGGTTCGAATATCCCCCTCCGAAGTAGTGTTCAAGTCAATTTCGGTAGGAAGAGTTGCCGTAGGATATAATGCTGCAAAAACAGGCTCAATTCCCTTATTATCTAGTTTGAGCGGCAAGCAAATCGCAAGGACTAAAAGGTTAGATAGTCCGAGTATTGTTAATTTTCTTCTTTTTTTCATATTTTATCTTCTCTCGTTTCAATAATAACTGCATTTATATTTTATCAAAAAATATAAATTTTCGGTGAATGTGGATAAAAATGCAGCCAAAAACGTTTTTTATAGTCAAAAAAGTTTTTAAAATAAAAAAGCCATATGCATGGCGTTTTTGGTGGAGATGCGGGGAGTCGAACCCCGGTCCAAGAAATGTCCTCTTTCTACTCTCTTACAGTTTTAGTTAGAAACTAGTTTAATTAGTAGGCTCTTTCTAACTAAGGACCCTACTAACGAGATGAGCGTATTTAATTGCAAACTTTCATCACTTTTTTGCAACGAGGATTAAGTTGACACACTTACCTTAACGTTAATCCTACCGTTTAAGAGTGTGCGCTATGCGTCGGAATGACGTCTCGCAATTAAGCCATAGCGAGTGAATAATTTCTGTTGCCAGATATTATATAGATAGTGATTACGTCACCACACGACTGAAGCAAAAAGCAAACTGCTCCTTGTCGAAACCATGACATCCCCATGTGCCTTTATTGTATATATAAATTTACTTTTGTAAAGAAATATAATGTTTACTTGTAAATACACGTATAATTTGTATATAATCTACTAGCAGCAAAAGGAGTTATTGCTATGACAACAAAACAAAAAATAGGTCGGTTTTTTAAAAGCCTAGTTAATAACACAGTCGCTCTAGAAGAGGGACGTAAAAGTAAATGGTGGAGTTCCTTAATCTTATTTTTACTTTCAATTATTATTGCGGTTATTCCTACGATGATCGTAACCGGAAAAGTAAAAGGTCAAGATGTATTTCGTGGATCGCTTTATAGTACGGAAGTTTATTTACAAAAATTTCATGAAAATCTAAGCGATAATGATGTTGATTTAATTATCACGAACGAAAAACCAAACTCTTATATTACGCATTCTGAAAACTTTGAATTAACGTTTAATAATGAATTAACACTAAAAGATGATATCGAAACAGAAGTTGCCTTTAAATACTACTCCTTTTCAAAAGAAATTGATGGTAAGGAAACAGAAGTCTTTCGTGTTTACTACACCGGCAATATCGATAAAGTCATGATGAAGAAAAATAAGATTTTAAGTCCTCAAAGTTTCTTGTCTAGCTATCTTTTTGATGCAACGCCAGAAATTACAAACATTTCCTCACACTTAATTATTGGAAAGAATGATTTATTACTTAGAATCTATAATCCTGCAAAAGCCACAAAGGGTTCTTCGCCTGTTAAAAACCTAAGTGGCGTTTACACTAACATTAACGATGGTACGAATTTAAAAGATTTCTATACAAAAGATAAAGATGGAAATGCGATTAGTGCAAGTGATGTTAATTTTAGTGAACAATTTATGGATAATTGGAAACAATTTGCAAACAATCTTTATAAACCAATTAAAACGAAAGTCTTCTTCTCGCAATCTGGAATTAGTTTACTAATTTATGCAGTATTAAGTGCCTTTATTGGCTTAGTAATCTTCTTAATTACTCGAGGTAAAAATAATCCAAATCGCGACATTCGTTTTGGCGAATCAATGAAGATTGGTTGCTGGCTACTTTTAACACCCGCTCTAATTACTTTGCTTATCGGAAGCTTTGCTCCGCAAATGGCCGCGCTTATCTATATTGGTTCACTTGGTATGAGAACAGTTTGGCTAAGTATGCGTACACTTAACCCTCATTATCAAGAACCACCAAAAAAATAAATTAATGCAATAACCTTTCATTTTTATAAAAAAGCCCAGCAAAACTGGGCTTTTTTAGAATTTTGAAGTTATAATTTTTTCTTAAGTGATCTAGATAAACGCGTAAGTGAGTTATCGTTGTATATTGCTTTTAAATATTTTTGCGGTAAATTAACTTCACTAACTTTTTGAGCGTTAACAGTTCTCGCATTTGAATTAACTTCAAGAACATAATATTTGTCATCGCTATCTTTTACGATATCGACACCAGCATAAATTGCCCCAGTAGCTCGTGTCGCCTTTAGAGCAATTTTTTGAAGTTCTTCATTTGGCATAATAACTTGCATTGTTCCGCCTTGATTTACATTACTTCTAAAATCGTACTTGTTAGTTCTTTTTACTGCTAAAACTACTTCGTCTTTTATTACATAAACGCGGTAATCAACACCTTTTTCATAAGATATATATTCTTGGGCGATTAGAGATTTGCCACCAATAGATTTTAGTAATTGTTTAAGTTCATCTTCGCTATTTACTAAATATACTTGTTCACCAAATGAGCCTTTGCGTTCTTTAATAACTAGTGGGTAACCGATTTCGTTAAGGGCATCTTTTACTTCATCAAAATAATGTAAAATGCTGTCACCATAAGTTTGTGGAAAGACAAAAGTTTTCGGTGTTGGGATTTTATGATTTAGTAAAGCAAGATAAGTAAGCGCCTTATCATCACAAATCTTTAGACATTTCGCGTTGTTATAAACAGTAATGTGTTTGCTTTCAATGTATTTAGCTAAGTAATAATCCTTGTCCCACATAATACAAAAAGATATGTCATCGTTATTATCTAAGTAAGCTTTTACTTCAGTTGAACGTACTTCTTTTAAAGATAAACCATCAATGACATTAGCTTCAATAAGAAAATCCGCTACTTGAGAGCGAGATTGTTCATCCACTTGTGTAATGTTTGTGACAATAATTCCTTTTTTTTCTAATTTAGTCGCCATAATCAGACCCCCTTGATTTATCTTCAATTGGAAGATTTAATTCACATAATAAATCATCAATTTCGACGTAAGTAAATTCTTCTTCATCTACTAACGGAGAAGTAAAGTCTCCTGTAAAAACAACAGTTCCATAAGTAGACACTCTTTCTAACATTAAATTTTTAAGCGTTTCAACTTCACTTGGAAAGCGTTCGCTAACGCGATTAAATTGTACTTTATAAATTGGTTCAATATAAAAATAATGTCCTTTATATTCGTAGGTATCAACGAATGGATACTTCTTATCTTTTTCTTTTTTTAAAGTTGGAAAAATGTCTTTTTTGTTCATAGTATTATGTTATCATAATGTTTATTAGTAGGTATAGTTTAATGCTACTTATGAATTAGTATCTAATAGAGGTTATTATGATAGTTCTCAAAAATGTTACAAAAATATACGGTAAAGATTTTGTCGCAGTTGATAATTTAAGTTTAGAAATTAAAGATGGCGAAATTTTTGGCTTCCTTGGACCAAATGGAGCAGGGAAAACCACGACGCTAAAGCTTCTGAGCGGAATTCTTCCTTTAGATAGCGGAGAAATTTTCCTAAACGAGTTTAATATTGTAAAAGATCCTATTGAAGCAAAAAAAACTCTTGGCTTCATTCCTGATACTCCTAACGTTCTCCCGCGTCTTAAAGGTAGAGAATATTTAGAATTTATTACCTCTGTTTATAAAATTGATAAAGAAACTGCAACTGTAAGAATTGAACAATTAGCAAAAAAATTCGATTTATATGATAGCCTCAATGATCGCGTGGAAAGTTATAGCCACGGGATGCTACAAAAACTTCTCGTTATTGGTGTCTTATTACACAATCCAAAAAATTGGGTTTTAGATGAACCAATGACAGGTCTAGATCCCAAAAGTTCCTTTTTACTAAAAGAAATGATGCGTGAACACGCCGATAACGGAAATACAGTTCTTTTTTCAACTCACGTACTTGATGTAGCTGAAAAAATATGTGATCGAATTGGAATTATTAACAAAGGTAAACTTATTTTTGTTGGTACAATCGCAGAATTAAAAGAACTAAGACAAAAAGATGATTCTTTAGAAAAATTATTTTTAGAGTTTACGGATAATGAATAGTACGCTAGCGTTAACAAAAATATTAATTAAAAATCGCCTATATGCTCTTTTTGGACCAAGAAAGAAAGAAAAGTCTAAAAAAAGTAGTATTGGGGCTATTATTTTTGTTATTGTTATTTTTCTTTTAGCGTATCCTTCTTTCTTTTCTTTTGCTTATCCTATGGGAAAATTAGCAAAAGAAGGCGATTTTGTAGACTCTTTTGCAATAATTGTCGCGCCAATTTTAGGTATTCTTGTTTTTATTGTTTGTCTTACATTTGTCTTTTCGACATTTTTTCAAGCCACTGATAACGAGATGTGGCTACACTTACCGCTAAAACCATCTCAAATATTTACTGCACGATTCCTCGCGAACGTATTTAACGTTTATATAATTGAGTTAGTTCTAGTTGTACCTTTTCTACTTGCGTATTCAATTGGTGCAAAATTAGATGCTTTTGCGATATTTGGCCAAATATTTTACGTTCTTTTCCTTCCTTTTCTTATTGTTAGCATAATTTTTATGCTCGGGGCTTTAATCGCAAAAATTGTTAACATTCGAAGTCATAAAAAATTGTTTAATGCTATTTCAATTATCCTAATAATTATTTTTACCGTTGGTATTGTTATCTTTTCAAGTTTTGGTGGACAAGTTTTTGGCAATGCTCTTGGCGATGTTGGTACTGAAGCAGGTGAAGAGGTTTTAGCAAATTTAAAAGATAGTGTTGAGTCAACTGCAAATAGTTTAAGTTGGAGTATTCCTTTTTCTTACTTTATTATTCCAATGTTTATCGGTGGACTAAAAGGAATTTTATTCCCACTAGTATTTGTTGTAATATCACTTATCTTTACATTTTTCGCCTTTCTTGTTGCAAAACCGACATATAATTCTGTTTTGCAAAGCGAAGCTCAATACAAAAAGAAAGGCAAAAAGAAAGAAAAGACAGATGTTGTCATTAAGAAAAGACCTGCGATTTCTTCATTGATTGCCCGAGAATTTAAAACAATTTTCCGCTCTTCTACTTATTTCTTAAATTTATTATTTCCAGCATTTATTAATATTATTGTTATTTTATTTACAATTTTTGCACCAATGTTTTCTCTTACTGCAGAAGAATACAATCCTTTGGATGCATTTAGAATTTTATTTACAACTGAAACCGGAGCAGGTATCTTTATCGCTCTTAGCATTGCGGCTCTATTTTGTATGACTATTGGAATTAGTGTCACCGCTTTTAGTAGAGAAGGCCAAAATGCAGGACTATTAAAAACTCTACCCATTAGTCCGATGAAGTTATTTATCGCAAAACTGCTCCCAGGAATAATTGTTTCTTCTCTTGTTTATTTTGTCATTCTTACCGTAAGTGCTTTTATTGTTTTTCCGATGTTTTATGTATATTTAATTCTTCTTGTTTTTGGTTTAATTCATATAATAATCGCTAATATATTTGCCTTGCTCTACGATTTACATCGACCATTTACGAACTGGAGTGAAGAAACACAAGCTGTTAAGCAAAATAAAAACGTTTTCATTAACGTTGTTTTAGGATTTGTTTTTCTTATTGGTTATGGATTATTAATCGGCCTTACTCTCTCATTAAAACTTAACTTTTGGTACTCAGCCTTAATCTATATTGCTATATCTCTAATTTTATTAATCCCAACGCTATTAATGATAAAATCAAAAGGACCTGCGCTTTTTGATAATATTACTTAATAACCGATTCTACGGTTAAAAAATTTTATAAAAAAGTTTCAAAATAGTTGAAACTTTTTTAAATTTAATTGAATTACTAGTTTATATTGCCTCCGCTTGTTGGTTCAAATTGATCTAGTGTTTTAAATTCTATTTGAGAAAAATCGATATTTCGCCTATTTAATACATCCTTAAATGTTTGAAGTGCAAGTTCAGGAGTATTTGCTTCTCTACTAATATGAGCTAGGGCTACTTCTCTAGTTTTTGGTCCAATCATTTCTGCTAAATAATTGGCGCTATCTTCATTTGAGAGATGCCCTGTATCACCTAAAATTCGTACGATTAGGCTATAAGGCCGTTCTGTATTGAGTAGCATTATCGGATCGTGATTTGCTTCAATAATATATATTGATGCGTTTTTGCATTTTTCAATATTTGTATTACTTATATAACCGGTGTCGGTAATATAAACGAGTTTTTCATCATCTTCTTCAAAAATTAATCCAAAGGTGTTTGGTGAATCATGACTTAATGAAATTGGGGTAATCGTTAAACCTTTAAAAGAAAATGATGTATCTAATTCAATGTTATTTACTGTATCGACATTGATAACACTAGTTGTCGTAAATATTTTATGATTAGAAAAAGATTTCATAGGTCGATAATGATCACAATGACTATGCGTATAAAAAAGTGCATCAATATCGCTAAGTTTTATATTGTAAGGTTTGATTCTATCTTTAAATTCTTTTAGTGAAATACCAAAATCGACTAGTATTTTGCAGTGTTTTCCACAAATTACTGTGCAATTTCCACCTGAACCGCTTGCTAGGTTAATATAGTGCATAACTAAGGACGAGCGGCCCTTCGCATTTCTTGAATCTTTACACGGAGTTTATCATCGGGCATTGAAATGTGGTTAATACCTTTAAAGAACGTTAATGTATCAACACCAGTTTCGCCATTTCTATTTTTGGCAACATAAACATCTAATAAACAAGGATCTAATTTTGCGCTATCTCTCATTTGTTCAGTAACATTACCTGAATCGCTTTTAACTGCTGCTTTTATGTTTTGAATTTCATCGTAATAAGCAAGATAGGTTGCTTTTTCGCGTTTCATCGTATTCGTATCTAAATAATAATCTTCGCGATGTAATAGTAAAACAACGTCAGCGTCTTGTTCAATAGCGCCTGATTCTCTTAAGTCACTAAGTTGTGCAACTTTATTTTCGCGGTCTTCAACGGCGCGTCGAAGTTGCGCTAAACAAACAACCGTAATTTCTAGCGATCTTGCAAGTTCTTTTAATTCACGTGTAATCATTTGAATTTCTAAAACTCTATTTTCAGATTTTCCAGTTGTTGTAATTAGGCCAAGATAGTCAATTACAATAACTTTTAAATTAGGATTACTATTTTTAAGTTTTCGTGTCTTTATAATAATGTCATTTATTGATTGACCAGGAGTGTCATCAATATATAACTGTTTATTGTTTTTAAATCTTCTAATTGCAGCATCAAATTTATTCTTATCTTTGCCAATTTCCCCTAATTGGATTCGTTTATAGGGAATAAATGCTTCTGCGGCGACTAAACGCATCATAATATCGTTAGTAGGCATTTCTAAGCTAAAAAAGCCAACAACATTTTCTTCATCTTTAAACATAATATTGCGAATTAAATTAAGTGCAAATGTTGTTTTTCCGATTGAAGGTCTTGCCGCAACGATAACAAGGTTCCCAGGTTGTAATCCTCTAGTTAACGTATTTAAATGGTTGTAACCTGTATCAATACCCGTAATTGATCCTGTTGAGGACTTTTTGATTTGTTCCATTCTTGATAGGAACGATTCTGTAATTTTACTAATTGGTTCAAAATCACTTATTCTTCGTTGCGAAGCAACGTTAGCGATTTTGTTATTAACTTCACCAACATAATCGTTTAATTGTTCGCTTCCAATAAGATTATTGAAATAATCACTAATAACTTCGTCACAAACTTGTAAAGTATTTCTTAACAACAATTGGTCATTAATTTGTTTTATATAATCATCTAAAGCGGTATATTCAAATGCTTCGGAGGTAAGCGTAAATAAATATCCTTCACCACCAACCGCTTCTAGTATTCCATCATTTTGAAGTTCACTAACTATTGTTACTAAGTCAGCCTTTTGGTTGTTTTCTCGTAATCGTTTCATGACATTAAAAATGTCGCGGTGTCTATTTTCAGTATTTGGAAAAGCTTCTGGCGTTAGTTTTGAAAGTGCCTTATCACACACTTCCGTACTTTGCATCATTAATCCAAGAACAGAGCGTTCTGCTAGCGGTGCTTGCGGTACTTTAATGTTTGGATTTTTAAATGTAAATGATCTTTCATATTTTTTTGTATTCGATGTTCTTGCCATAACTATTCCTCCGCCTTAATAATAACTTTAATGTTTCCAAATACATCTTTATCAAGTTCTGCTTTAATGTTGTGTTCGCCAAGGCGCAAAAGTGGTTTGAAATCAACAAACTTTCTTCGATCAACATTTATTCCATAATCTCTTGCTAATTGATTTTCTATTTGTCGAGCGGAAACGGCTCCAAAAAGTTTGCCGGTTTCACCAACTTTTACACTAAATTCTAAGTATATTTTTTCTAGTTTTTTTGATGTTTCAAGCGCTTTTTGTCGAATTAACTCAGCATTTTCTTGTTCTTTTGCAAGTTTCTCATCTAAAAGCTTTTTATTTTGTTCATTGTAAATAACTGCTAGTTTTCTTGGGATAAGATAGTTATTTGCATATCCATCACTAACATCAACAATCTCATCTTTTTTTCCGACTTTTTTTACATCTTTCAGTAAAATAACTTTCATTTTTCCCCCTCCTATTAATGAACTCTAGCTTGTGGTAAGTATAAATCTAAAACTTCTTTTAGTTCTGTTTCAACTTCAGTAAGTGTTTTTCCTTTAAAGGATGCTCCTGCACTAGCTTGGTGACCGCCGCCTCCTAATTTTTCTAAAATTAGTTGAACGTTTATAGTTCCATCACTACGAGCACTAATTTTTGCTTCTTTTGCTTTTGAATATCCAATTACAAAAGCTGCATTAACGCCCTTAACTTGCATACATTGATTGGCAACTTTAGCTAGCGTTGCTGGCGTAATAATATCTGCATCATCCGCTTTTGCAAGAACAACGCCATAAGAAATCGTTTCAAGCGAAGCCATAATTTTTGTAATTAATGTGTATTCTTCATACTCATCTTTTAATAATTCATCGGCGACAGTCGCATCAGCGCCAAAATCTTCAAGCACCATTGCCCCAAGGAACGTTCTTGATCCCGTCGTATTACTACGGAAGTGATTAGTATCTAGATAAATTCCGGTTAACATTAGGGTCGCTATACGATTACTTAATGTGAATTCGGGTGTGTTACCGTAATAAATCATTTCTGCAACCATTTCGCTCGTTGAACTTGCGGTTGTTTCAATATAGTCAAATAGACGATTATCAACAAATTCATCAGTTCGACGATGGTGGTCAATAATGATAATCCTGTCAATTCGTTCAATAAGTTTTGGATCCATTAACATCGAAGGACGTGAAACGTCAGCTAAAATTAAGAGCGTTTTGCTATTAATTAAGCTATTTTCACCTTTTTCATTAGCTAGTTCTTGTGGAGAAATAAATATTTCTTCAATTTCATCCTTCGTAAACATTAGGTTAATAGCAGCTTTTGTTTTTTGTTCTGTTAAATTTGGACTATAAACAATCCGTGCTTTTTGTTTTGATTTTCTATTAACGGCGCGATCAATAACGTAATCTGCTAAAGCCTTCAAACCAAGACACCCACCTAGTGCGTCAAGGTCCATTTGTGTATGACCCATAATGATTACATTGCTAGCTTCTCTAACATGAGAGAAAAGGGTATCGGTTTTTAAACGAATTGAGGTGCGATTTCTTCTTTCTGCACCGATAGATGCTCCACCAAAATATTCGTTTTCTTCACCATATTTAGAAATAACAACTTGGTCACCACCACGGGCAATAGCTGTGTCAATTGCTTGAACCGCCATGTCAGATAGGCGCATAACATCAGGGAAGTTATAAGCAAAGGCCATCGAAAGGGTAAGTTTCATTTCCTTGTTTTCTTCGTGTTCACGAATGCTTCTTAGTATTGAAAAATTATCTGCTCTTAGTTTTTCAAATGATTCATAGTTTGTAACAAGAATAAAAGCATCATCACGATATTGTCGAACAAGAACTTTATATTTTTGACAATAGTCAAAGACTTGCGAAGTAATAATCGCGGTCATTGGGTTAGAGATTTCTCTTGTTGCGACGGCGTCTGTAAAATTATCAATCATGATAATTCCAACAACAGGGGCCTGACGAACGTTTTGATCGTATATAAATTCAAAGTCTGTGATGTCTTTAAAAATAAATAAGTTAGCATCATTTAAGTATTTTACTTCGTAGTTACGTGAATCAATTTCTAGTTTAACGGTGTCTTCAAGATTTTCATCAAGCGCTTCACTTACTTCTACTAAGCGCTTTAAAGCTGGTTGCCACGTCAAAATATTTTGATCAAGAATAAATATTTTTCTTTCTCTAAATAAGTCGCTATTCCAAATGATGTTTAAATTCTTATCGACAACAATTAAACCAATCATTCCAAAGTTATATGCTTCCTTAACGTCACTACCAATTATTTCTAAAGACGCTAGGTCGTTTTGAGTTCTTACTCGATTAATTCGCGAAACTTGTATCCAAACGAAAAGAATGTTCAATATAATTAATCCGACTGCAATTGCGAAGATAATATCAATGGTGATATAGTCCCTCGTTTCAAACCAATTGAAAATATAAAATAAACTGATAAGTATAATTGCGATTGTTTGAAACATTAGAAAAAAGAATGTTCGTAGTCGCATTTTTTTAATTTCTTTAATCATATTGATACCTCGTTTGCTGTTTTTTATTATACCCTAAAAAAGGTATAAAATACCTTTTATCTTACATAATGTTTTAAAAATTTATTCAAAAAAGGCTTCGTTTGAAACTAAATCGAAGCCATTTTTGTATAAAATATGCCGTTTTTGCAAAGTTTTTAATTAATCTTTGAAATATGGAAGCAAAGCCATATAACGTGCATTTTTAATTGCGGTTGCTAATTCTCGTTGATACTTAGCGCTCGTTCCTGTAATTTTACGTGGAGTTATTTTTCCATTAGCAGTAATAAACTTACTAAGTAATTCAACATCTTTATAATCAATATGTTTAATATTGTTCTTTGTGAAATAGCAAACCTTCCGGCGGGTTCTCGCCTTTTTGTATGCCATATTAAATACCTCTTTCTATAACTTAAAATGGGATGTCGTCTTCTGTGATATTATCGTCTTGTTGATACCCGGTGTCTTCTTCAGTTGCACCTTTTGGTTCTAAGAATACGACAGAATCAGCGATAACTTCAATTACGGAACCGCGACTGCCATCATTTCTTTCGAAAGTGCGGTGATCTAAACGACCATCAACAGCAACTAGACTTCCTTTACGCATATATTTTGCGACATTTTCTGCTGTAGCGTTCCAAGCTACTATTGGAAAGAAATTAGCGGTTTTGTCATCTCTACTAAATCTTTTGTCAACAGCGATTGTAAACGATGTAACAGCTGCACCACTTTGTGTGCGACGTAATTCTGGGTCTCTTGTTAAGCGACCAATTAAAACTACTCTATTTAACATTATTTAATTCCTCCTTTATTTATCAACAACAATTAAATAACGAATGACGCGGGGATTAATTTTATTAATTCTTTCGAATTCATTAAGAATTTCTTTATTAGCACTAATTTTAATGACTACATAATATCCCTTTGTAAGATAATTAATTGGATAAGCAAAATCACGAATTCCCCATTCATTTACATCGTGAATTTGTCCACCGCCATTAGTGATAATTCCATGTATTTTTTCTATTTCCGCTTTTCTTTCTTCTTCAGATAAATCAGCGTTTAAAATATACATGATTTCGTATCTTTTCATCTTTTACCTCCCTTCGGACAATTTTTTGGCTATTGTTCTCCAATAGCAGAGAGTATATCACCTCGTGATACAGCAAATGTATTATATATTAATACATTATATTAGTAAACTTTATAATGCTAATTAGCGTTTACCTACTTATATATAGTCTAGAATTTTGAAAATATGTTATTTTTCTCGCATTGTTGGGAATAAGATAACTTCTCTAACTGATGTTTGGTTAGTTAGGAACATAACAAGACGATCTATACCAATGCCAATTCCACCTGCTGGCGGCATTCCGTATTGCAACGCTTCAAGGAAATCTTCATCCATTTCACTAGCTTCTTCGTCACCCTTTGCGCGTGCTTCTAGTTGTGCTGCAAAATGTGCTTCTTGAATTAGAGGATTATTAAGTTCTGTAAAGGCATTTGCAATTTCGCTTCCACAGATAAAAAGTTCAAATCTGTCGGCAAAACGCGGGTCTTTTCCGGTTTTTGCAAGTGGAGAGATTTCAGTTGGATGACCATAGACAAACGTTGGTTGGATTAAACCATCTTCACAATATTTCTCAAATAACGCGTTAATAATATGACCTGTTCCACTCCAATGTTTTAATACTTCGATATCATGTTCTTTAGCAATTTTCTTTGCTTCTTCAAAACTAATATCTTCGAAAAAGTCGATTCCGGTTGCTTCTTTTACTAGTTCAACCATGTGAACTTTTCTAAACGGAACATTTATATCAATTACATGTTCCCCCCAAGGCATAATTCCTGATTCATTAATTTGAAGAGCAAGTGAGCGAATTAAACCTTCACAAAGTTCATACATATCGTCAATATTTCCGTATGCTTGATAGGCTTCAATTGTCGTAAATTCAGGATTGTGTTTTGTGTCCATTCCTTCATTTCTAAAGAGTCTTCCAATTTCATAAACTCTTTCAATTCCGCCAACTAATAAGCGTTTTAGTGGCAATTCTGTTGCAATTCTTAGGTAAAAATCGCGATCTAACGTATTGTGATGAGTAATAAATGGACGCGCTGCCGCACCACCAAGAACAGAATTCAACATACTCGTTTCAACTTCAATAAAGCCACGTTCATCAAAATATTTTTGGATTGCTCTTATAATTTTTGGTCTTAAGAGAGCTACACGTTTTGCGTCTTCATTCATAATTAAGTCGACATAACGACGACGATAACGTTCTTCAACGTCTGTTAAGCCATGGAATTTTTCTGGTAAGGGACGAAGTGCCTTTACTAAGTGAGTATATTTATCAACACGAACTGTAATTTCATCAGTATTCGTGCGCATTATTGTTCCTTCTAAACCAACAATATCGCCAATATCGGCTAATTTAAATAGATTGTATTGTTCTTCACCAACATTATCGCGACGAATAAAGGCTTGAATGCGGCCTTGTTGATCTTGAATAGTAAAGAAACTGGCCTTACCCATTTTTCTAAGAAACATAATTCTTCCCGCTGTAACTACGTGGATATTAGCTTCTTCTAGCTCTTCCTTCGTCTTGTTTTCGGCTTTCTTTTTTATTGAATCTGTGTTGTCGGTCTTTAAAAACCGTTGACCGAATGGATCAATGTTCAATTCTTCATATTTTTCTAATTTTTCACGACGTATTCGTTCTTGTTCAGGTAGTTTCTTTTCCATATATAATCACCTCAATTTGTTATTTTACTATATTAACTATTAATTATAAAGAGAGTGAAATTTTCTTAATTTCATTAGCTACGTTTATTACATCGTCACGCGTCTCAATTACTTGTGTAAGTTGATTGCGATATTGTTTAATATTTGGATAACCTTTTAGAAAATGAGGGGCGATGCTACGAAATTGTCTAATTGCATTCCTTTCTCCCATTTCCTCAATTAATAAATCCATTAAATCAAGCATATATGTAAGTTGTTCATCTATCGTTGGTTTTGGAAGTCTTTTTCCTGTTTCATAATACTCGTTAATTTCTTTTATTAAATGTGGATTCCCTATACCGCCTCGAGCAATCATGACGCCTTTTGCCTTTGTTATTTCTAAGGCTTTAATTGCATCATCAAGCGTAAAAATATCACCACTAATAATAAGAGGAATAATCATTTTATCCTGCAAATCACGCGCCAATTCGTAATTTACATGTCCTTTGTACTTTTGTTTTGTTGTTCTTAAGTGAAGAGCTACGGCACTTATCCCAATTTCTTCAAACTCAGAAATAAGACTTAAAAAATTAATGTTATTTTCGTCCCAACCTAGGCGAATTTTAACAGTTACGGGACGTGTGCTAATATTAACTACTTCCGTTAACATTTCAATAAGTTCATTAGGTTTTTTAAGCCATGCAGACCCTCCGTTTTTGGCGGTTACTTTTGGCATTGGACAACCTAAATTAATATCTAAAATATCGTAATTAATATTACTTTCTTGAATCTGCTTAATCGCTGCTATTAGAGTTTCTTTTTCACCACCAAAAAGCTGAAGCGCTATAGGGCGAACATCATCATTGTCTTTTGGTAAATATGAAAGAGTTACATCGTTTTTATAGATTATACCGACATCACTTACCATCTCGGTGTAAGCAAGGCCAATACCAAATTTCGCCATAAAAGTACGATAGGCAAAAGTTGTATATCCTGCCATAGGTGCAAGGATTACTTTATTTTTTATTTCAACGTTTCCAATTTTAAACATATAAAGAGAAGAGAGGCAATGCCTCTCATTTGATTTTATTAATTTTTTGTTTCCTTTTCTTTTGGAACTTCTTTATCTTCGGCTTTCGTTTCCTCTACTTGCTCCGATTCTTCTTTTTTCTCTTCAGGCTTTTCGTTATTGCCATTATTTTTTTCTGGAAGATATCTGTGTTCTAAAAGGAAGTCAATTTGTTCAGCATTAATTGTTTCGCGTTCAAGCAATGTTTCAGCAATTAAGACCAAATCATCTTTATTATCAAGAATTGTTTTCTTAGCAATATCGTGTGCTTCCGAAACGATTTTACGAATTTCCTTATCGATTTCAAGGGCAACTTGTTGTGAAAAATTCTTCTGCGTCGAAGCATAGTCTCTACCTAAGAAAACAGAACCAGTGTCTTTTTCATATTGAATAGGACCAAGTGAACTCATTCCATATTCTGTAACCATTGCTCTTGCGATTAGAGTTGCTCTTTCAATATCGTTATGAGCACCAGTAGAAATGTCGTCCATAAAGATTTCTTCCGCTGTTCTTCCGCCTAATAGACCGATAATACGGGCCATTAATTCATTTTTAGTAAGGAGGAATCGATCTTCCTCGGGAGTCATTAAGACGTGACCACCTGTTTGTCCACGAGGAATAATCGTGATTTTTTGAACCTTGTCAGCGTGTTTATTTTTTAATCCAATAATAGCGTGACCCGCCTCGTGGTAGGCAACGCGTTTCCGTTCGCTTTCGTTCATAACAACACCAGATCTCGCCGGACCTGCAATGTGTCTATCAATTGCTTCATCAACATGATGAATGTTAATTGCCTTACTCTTCGAACGAACCGCAAGAATCGCCGCATCGTTCATAATACTTTCAATATCAGCACCGGAAAAACCAACAGTTCGTTTCGATAATGCTTCAAAATCGACCGTTTCATCAATTTTCTTTCCACGTGCGTGTACTTTAAATATTTCTTCACGGCCTTTTCTATCTGGAAGACTAACTGTAATTTTTCTATCAAATCTTCCGGCACGTAGAAGCGCTGGGTCTAAGACGTCTTCACGGTTTGTAGCCGCTAAAACAATAACGCCTGAATTATCACTAAATCCATCCATTTCAACGAGAAGTTGGTTAAGTGTTTGTTCACGTTCATCGTTACCGCCACCAAGACCGGTACCACGTTGACGACCAACAGCATCAAGCTCATCAATAAACACTAAACAAGGTGCGTTTTTCTTGGCTTGTCTAAACATATCACGAACACGACCAGCACCAACACCAACAAACATTTCAACAAAGTCAGAACCCGAGATTGAGTAGAATGGGACACCGGCTTCTCCGGCAACAGCCTTAGCAAGCAATGTTTTCCCAGTTCCAGGAGGTCCGACTAAAAGGATACCTGTTGGTATTTTAGCGCCAAATTGCGTGTATTTTTGTGGTTGTTTTAAGTAATCTACAATTTCTGCCATTTCATATTTTTCGGCTTCTAGTCCTGCGACATCAGCAAAAGTAGTGGTCTTTTTAGATTCAAGACGTGCCCTTGATCGGTTGAAGTCCATTGCTTTTTGGTTAGCGGAATTAGCACTACCCATAAGCCGCGATAAAATAAATGAAGTTAAAAAGATAACAGCAATTATTGTAAGAATTGTTGGACCCCAAGCTTGCCAGAACGTTGGTTTTGTTAAGTCAACTTGTGTCCAGGTTTCTAGTGTGGTTTCTGCATCTAATAGACCAAAAATACTATCGTTGTAGTTTTTAAGGCCGATTTCGGCAGTAAAAAGTTCTCCTGTAGCAGTTCGCCCATTGATAATGACCATTTCGGGACTCGTTTTTGTCGTGACAGCAACGATGTCATTATTGGCGATAAAGTCTTTTAAGCTAATATAATCTAGCTTTGTAACATTTGATGTATTTGCGAAGAAAGCAAACCATACAATTACGCCTATTAAAATAATTAATAAAATGTATGGTAGAAAAAACTTAAATGACAGCTTTTTATTCGCTGGTTTTTGTGGTTGCTTTTTTTGCTGGTTGTTTTTGTTAGCCATATACGTTCTCCTTGTTTGGATTTATTCAATAATTGTTATTCATTTTATTGTATTTACTAATTCTACTTATAATTAAGTAGATAATCAAGTATTAAACTCCATAGATAAGTGATTTTAAATTATTTAATACATTTCAATAAGTCAATTTTAATTACATCATTCTCTTTTGCGACGTAATCTTTCCTATATCTTGGAATGTGTTTTATAACCCCGTCTTTACTAAGTATGATAGGCCACGAGTTACGGAAATAAGACGGCAATTTCATATCTATAAATAGGCGATTTATTTGTTTTCGATAATCTTTTATTAAGTACTCATCATTCTTCTTATAACTTCTTATCGTAATTGGAAAATCGCTATCCTTAAGGTTTATTTCTTCAGCTCTATTTAGATCTATTTTTAAATGTTCATATTCAAAAATACATGGTTTTTGCATGGTTTTTGAAAATTTTTGCGCAGTTTTGCTATTTGACAAAAAGAAATAATCGTATCCTTTTATTAAATAAAGATTATCGTTTAATTTGCGAGTTCTATTTGGTTTATCAGAGATTATCATCGAGATAATATCGGTAGCTTTATTTTTCGAATACATGTTTTCACTATTGTTTTTCAAAAACAAGTAATAGATAAACTGATAAACGAAATCTTCACTATCTTCAAATTTTTCTCTAAGCCATTCAACCCCAAAAATATTATGATTATCAACAAAATTACTAATCTTTTCGTAATTTTCACTGTTTTTATTATTTAAGATATTAATTTCCTCACAAATTAACCTTTTTTCTTCGCTATTCATTTTGCTAACTTCATCAATCATAATTTTGTTTCGAGCATAAATTTTTCTTTTATTGGAGGAGTCAATGCTATATGGAACGTTATTTGTAACACAATATTTTTCTAGATCAACCTTACTAAAATTAAGCAAAGGACGTAATATTTTTGCACCATTAATAACCGCTTTTTCTTGAATTCCATAGTAAAAGACCTCGGTTTTGCGACGTTTTTGCATTAAATACGTTGTAATGTTGTCATCAAGATTGTGAGCGACGAGAACATAATCATATTTATTCTCTTGTTGAATTTTTGCAAAAAATTTGTAGCGAGCTTCTCTGGCAGCTTTTTGGAAATTTCCTTTTAAAGTTTTTCCTTCCACGACAAGATCATAAAATTTGATTCCCTTTTTATTACAAAATTCCTTTAAATTCTGACTCTCGTTATCGCTTTCTGTGCCACGCATCTTGTAATTCACATTTGCGACACTAAAATTATATTTTCCTTCTAATAGCATCCCAAAAAGGGCCATTGAATCAGGACCAAAACTACATGCAAGTAAATACTTTTTATTCTTATCTAAACTTAGTTTAGTCATTTTTTTACAGTTCTATTTTTTCCTTAGTAAAACACGCTTCGGGATTCTTCTGTAACTCCTTCTCATCGACACATAACACTTTAATCCTATAACATGATTGGCCAAGTTTTATTTCTATACAATCGTCTTTTTTAACTTTTGTTGAAGGAACTGCAGTCTTTGAATTTATCTTTACGTGGCCTGCTAAAATAATCTCCTTAGAAATAGTTCTTCTCTTTACAATGCGTGCTTTCTTTAAAAATAAATCAATTCTCATCATTTTTACTATCTACTATTATTTTACCAATTACCATGATTACTTTTTCATAAACATCAAACCAATTTTCCTTTTTATTTAATTTGATGGTTAATTGATTTGCCGAAGGGAATAGACGTAAATATGAACCATATTCTCCTAGACCATTAACAAAATTAGAAATAGAAGCTTCAATATTAGTAAAATCTTTTGAAAGATCAATTAAAATGTAATCACCTTTATCAATAACCAAACTTATATAGCGAGCAAATTTAACAATTAAAATATCAATGCGTTTTTTTCTAAACAATAGTTTTACTTCTTCTGGTAAAGTCCCATAAATTTCTCTCGTTTTTTCTTCGAATTCCGTTAAGTCGCGCATCGATGAAATTTGCTTAATTTCCTGATATATCTCGATTTTGTTGGGTTTTTCGACAAAATCGCTTGGTATATAGGCGTCAATATCAATCATGTTTACTGGTTTAACGACTTTCTCTTTTTCCCCTTTTGTCTTCCTTTCCATCACATCTCTTACTAACTTAAAATACATTTCAATCCCAACTGAATCTATAAATCCCGCTTGTTCTCGACCAAGAATATCACCTGCTCCGCGAATCATTAAATCGCGTTGGGCGACTTTATAACCACTGCCTAATTGAGCAAAGTCTTGTATAGCTTTTAAACGTTTCTTTCCGGTTTCGGTTACAGTACCAGGGGAATATAAGAGATAGGCGTATGCAATTTGATTACCGCGACCAACTCTACCTTTAATTTGATAAAGTTGTGCAAGTCCGAAATTTGCGGCATCATCTACTATTATTAAATTAGCGTTGCTAACATCAATGCCGTTTTCAATAATCGATGTACATACAAGAATATCAATTTCGCCGTCATAGAATCGCATCATAACGTCTTCTGTGTCTTCTTTGTTCATCTTTCCATGAACAACTCCAACAGTAGCGCCTTTGACTTGATTCTGAATATTTCGTGCTACAGAATTTATTGAATATATTCGGTTATGTAGATAAAAGACTTGCCCTTTTCTTTGTAATTCTCGCTCAATTAGTTCTTTAATAACCATTTTCTTTTTAGGAATTACATAAATTTGAATTGGCATTCTTTCCTGCGGTGGAGTATTAATTTGTGATAATTCTCTAATTCCCATTAACGACATTTGTAATGTTCTTGGAATTGGTGTTGCACTTAATGTGAGAATATCTGTTGTGGCGCATAAAGTTTTAATCTTTTCCTTTTGCGCAACCCCAAATCGTTGTTCTTCATCAACAATTAACAAACCTAAATTAGAGTAGTCAATCTCACTATTTAGTAAGCGGTGTGTTCCAATAAGAAAGTGAACTTTTCCACTGTTTACATCATTTATAACTGCTTTTTGCAGGGTTTCGGGGACTAATCTTGATAAATGTGCAATGTTTATATCAAAACCTTTGAACCTTTCAAGGGCAACCTCATAGTGTTGTCTTGCTAGTAATGTAGTAGGACAAAGTAGGGCTACCATTTTCCCTGCACTTATCGCCTTAAAAGCTGCACGAAACGCAATCTCAGTCTTTCCAAATCCAACATCACCACATAATAACCGATCCATTGGGGTAGGTTTTTCCATATCAAGTTTAATTTCTTCAAGTGCTTGTTTTTGATCGATGGTTAATTCATAAGGAAATTGATTTTCAAATGCAATTTGGAATTCATCATCTGCCGGGAAAGCAAATCCGCTTCTCTTTATTCTCTTGGCTTGGTTTTCTAATAAAACATCAGTTATTTCATCGATTCGTTTACTAATTTTCTTTTTTGTTTGATCCCATTTATTACTGCCAAGAGAATTCAATTTAGGTCGAGCGCCTTCTCTACCTGCATATTTCCTAATGAGATGGAATTGTTCAAGCGGGGTATACAAAGTATCTGTGCCGGCGTAGGCAATATGAAGATAATCACGATGAACTCCGTTTACAACTCGAGTTACTATATCGACATATTGTCCAATTCCATAATATTCATGTACAACATAGTCGCCTGGTTGAAGTTCGTCGAAGTTTTGAATTATCTCGCCGCTTCTAAATTGACCGACAAATCGAGAATTATATTGTTTAACATTAAATATTTCTTTACTTGTGATAAAAACAAGTTTCTCCTCTTCAAGTTCAAATCCACTTGGTAGCGAACCAAACATTATATGTGTCTTTTTGTTATTAAAGTCTATTTCGTTACCAAAATCAAAAGCAATATTAGCAGTGCTTAATTTTTCCTTTAAGTTATCTAACTGTATTTTGTTATCAAGGGTAATTATTACCTTGTAATCATGTTTTCTATAGTCATCAATCGCAATAAGAAGTGTATCGAGATTATTAATACTGTTCCTTAGATAATTAAATTTAAAAGGAATATCGTTAGGAGATGATGAATATGCATTTATGTATATTTTATTAGATGCCTTTTTTATAACCTTATCTAAAGATACGTAGTGTTCAAGACCACGAATAGTCTTATTTTCCGAAACGAGTTCATCATAAAATTGTCTTTGTTCTTCTAGTAAAAGATCGTGAGTTTCATATACTTGATCTTTATCGACAATAACTAAAGTTGCTTCTTTTATATAATCTAGAAGTACATCTTGGGTTGAATTACAAAATTGTGAATATTGATAAGCTTTTTGCGTGTTTTCTCGTAACTTTAAATGCTCTATATCATTTTTTAAGTTCCATAAAAGTTTTTCTTTATCTTCGCCGCTTAATGCATCCTCGTATTTAAGAAAATTGTTTTGAATTTGTTGCTCAATTTCTGCTATATCGTTATCTGAATATATAATTTCATTAGCTGGCAAAATTGTTACTGAATCTAGTGATTCTAGAGATCTTTGAGTGGCAATATCAAAGTAAGATATAGAGTGAACATTATCAAAAGGCGCATCAATTCGTATGGGTTTTGCATAGTTAATGCTAAAAATGTCGAGTATTTCACCTCTTAACGAGTATTGCAATGACTGACTTACTTTGTTGACTCTTTGGTATCCGGCTACTGATAGTTTCTTAGCAAGAGTACTATAATCTACATCATCACCTACATTAATTTTAAATGTATTTTCGACATACTTTTCTTTGCTAGTAAGTCTTTTTATTAAGCCAGAAGTATTAGTGATAATTAAATATTTATTATTAGAAAGTAATTTATTTAAAACATAGATTTGTTGAGCTTCAATTTCCTTGTTGGCCGCAATAACATTTGCACGCAATAAATCATCTTGAGGAAAGAGAAGACATTTATCTTGATCAACAAAATTTAAAATAAAGGAATACATCCTTTGCGCTTCGTATAAATTGTTAACTACAACTACATAATTTTCGTTATTTTTTAGATAGGCGGTAGCGACTAATAAAATCGCACCAAGGTTATCGTTAACGTAAAAAGGCCCTTTTTTCGATTCAAAGGGGGGTATAGCGCTGTTTTCTGTTAATAAATCAATCAGTTTCGTTCTTATTATCTTCTCCTTTTTTGGGTTTAACGTTCATTTTAGACATTGCTTTTTCAAAACCGTATTCAATAGCATAAATTACCGCATCTCTTGCGTTTAAAATGGCACTTTCAATTAATGGTTTTTCTTCAGCGGTAGGTTTTGAAAGCACGTGATCTACACCTGAAAATTCTGGTTCACCGATGCCAACTTTGATTCTTTTTATTTCGGTAGTTCCTAATACATTAATAATATCTTCCATTCCTTTATGACCGCCACTGGTTCCAGAAAGTCTTAGGCGGATTGAGCCAACAGGAATTGACATATCATCAAAAATTACAATAACGTCATCAATTTCAATTTTGAAAAAATGAGTAATTTCAAGAACCGCCTTACCGCTTAAATTCATAAAAGTAGTAGGTTTAAATAAAATTACATCCACGTTTTGCAACGAAAACCTTGCAAAAAGGCCATTAAATGAGTTTTTATCGACATCAACTCTATACTTCTCTGCTATTGAATCAATTACTCGGAAGCCTATGTTGTGTCTTGTTTCTTCGTATTTTTTGCCGGGATTCCCTAATCCAACTATTAACTTCATGATGACTAAATTCCGTGAGTATTATTATATCACAGTGTAATTTTACTTAAAAATGATTATACTAATAATAACCTATTTATTTATGAAGAGATTTACTAGTATATTTATCAAGGGAATTGTAGTTGGATTTGCCTTTATCACGGCAATCAGCAGCGGAACTGTCGCTATTCTTTTAGGCATCTATGATGAAATGATTATTGCAATAGCTGATATTCGTAAAGACTTCAAAAAATCAATGTCATTTCTTGGACCGCTCATTTTAGGGGTTATTGTTGGTGCGGGCGCGCTATTTTACCCAATATTACTATTTCTCAAACACGCTCCATTTGTTGCTACTTCATTATTCGTTGGTTTAACCCTTGGAGGATTAATAACTTTTAAGCCGGAAGTACACAAAAAATCAAACCCTTTTAATATTTTTCTTCTAATAATAAGCATTATATTTGTTGTCCTTTCAGGAGTCTTTTCTTGGTTTTACAGTGGTTCTATAAGTGATGTTTCCAATTATTGGTTAACAATGCTTGTTTTTTCCGTTATTGGCTTTTTAGCTAGTTTAGCGTTCGTGGCGCCCGGAATTTCCGGATCTTTATTTTTGGTTTCTATTGGATATTATGAGCCTATTTCTAACCTTCTTGTGGGGATCTTTACTTTTTCTACCGAAAGTTGGTGGGTTGATTTCTCATTAATTCTTGTATTTGGAATATTCGTTTTAATCGGCATTTATGTCTTTTCAAAATTGTTCAAAGTTTTATTAACTAAATGGCGCACTCCAACATACTTTGCAATTTTGGGATGGATAATAGGTTCAATAATAATTTGTTATTTTAACGGTGGTGAAATAAAAGATGCGTATTATCAAATTGAAGGGTTTGAGGTTCTTAATTTTGTTCTTTCGATATCTTGTTTAATTGTTGGTTTTCTAATTTCTTTCCTTTTGGTAAAGTTTGTCAGAAAAAAAGAACATCAAGCCTTACAAGAAAACCACGAATCCAATACTCCGAGTTCGATAACTAACGTAGACATTAGTAAAGATGGTGATAACAATGAACTGGGAAATTGATTTTCTAAAATGGGTTTGGGAGAATCTCCACACTCCTGCTGTAGATTGGTTCATGCGCGTTTTTACGCTTTTGGGCGATGTTGCATTTATATATTTTGTGATATCAATAACCATGCTTTTTTTCAAAAAAACCCGCAAAACCGGCATCGTTTGCATAGCAGTCCTTGTTTTAGTGGCGGGTTTAAACATTGTTGCTGTGAAGCCTTTAGTTAAAAGACCGCGCCCATTTTATGTAGATGAAACACTTAATACTTACGTAACGACATTTTTCAAAAACACTAACTTTTTTAACCACTATCCCAAGGAAACTGCATACTCTTTTATGTCCGGGCACGCGCTATCGTCATTTTTGTTCGCTACCGTTGTTTCCTTATATCACCCAAAATGGTTAGTCCCCTCATTTATATTCGCAAGTTTAATGTCGTTTACACGACTTTACTTTGCCTTTCATTACCCAACAGACATTATTGCGGGCGCTGTTTTCGGCTTAATTTTTGGCTTTCTTTTTGTGCTTTTAGCTAATTTTATAGAGAAAAAAATTAAAATTAAACGCCAAGCAAAAAAAGCAAACGAAACTAACTAAAGTAAATTATTTATTTAATAGTAAATTAAATTTTATATTTACTATTTTTCTTATATACTTATATAGTATGTATCGCACACGCGCACACATAAGGAGAGGAGATTAATTTGCCACGTACGAGAAAACAAAACAAAGCAATACGAAATAAACGAAAAGAACAAATTTTAAATAGCGCTTTAAAGGTTTTTTGTTATTATCCTGTTTCAGATGTTTCTGTATCTCGTATTGCTCGTGAAGCTGGCTGTGGTCATAGTCTTATTTATCACTATTTTAAGAATGTTAATGAAATCGCAATTGAAGCAATTCATTATATTCATGAATATATTGACAATCTTTTAAAATTTACAGAAAATCCTACCATAAATCCGACAATAAAATTTATTGGCGGGATAAGTTATTTTGTGGATATGGTTAAAGCTGACTATAAATATGCTTTTTACTTACACGCCTTATTTAAACTAAATAAATTTGTGCCAGAAAAAGAAAACCCATATTCTCAAACAAATCTTAGAAATCGTATGCACACATTGATACTTGAAACACAAAAAGAAGGAAAGGTTATTGATGCTGATCCAAGACTAATAGTTGACCTTGTCTATTTATATATTCGAGGAATTATTAGCGACATTATCACAGAAGAAACAAATTCCCACTTGCGATTCACGGCATCGGCAATTTATTTGCCGCTATTAGTAAAGAGTAATTGATATTATGAAAAGAATTTATCGGTACCTTCGTCCTCTTTGGTGGAAAGTCTTAATCTCAATTATTTTAGTTTTCTCGCAAGCGTTTTTGCAATTAAGGCTACCGCCTTACATTAAAAAAATAACCGCTTTTGTCTCAACACCTGAATATACTGCTTCAAAAGAGCAAATTAATCACCTACTTTTATTAGGTGGAGAAATGTTAGGTATATCCTTTGGTATCCTTGCTCTTGCGGTGTGTCAAGGCTTAATGAATATGCATATTTCGGCGCGATTCGCTGCAATTTTGCGGGAAAATCTATTTCTTAAGGTTGAATCGCTTTCTGTTGATGAACAAAATCAATTCGGCACCGCAAGTCTAATGACAAGATTTAACGAAGATATTCGAATACTACAAAATTTTGTCGTAATGTCACTTAGGGTTTTAACGTTTGCGCCAACCTTTCTAATCGTTGGAATAATTAACATAGCAAGGATAGATCCTAAATATTTACTTGTTATAACAGTAATTGCTCCAATCGTTATTATTCTTTTCATCGTTGTTTTCTTTAGAGCAAGACCGCTTTTCTCATTAATGCAAGAAAGAACTGACTATTTAACATTATTAATGAGGCAAGGTCTTACGGGCGTTCGTGTTGTTAGAGCCTTTAATCAACAAGAAAGAGAAAACAAATATTTTGATGAAGCAAACTATAATTTAACGAACTTGCACAAGAAAGTAAGTTATATATTTATTTATCTTTCTCCATTTATTGAAATCCTCTTTAATTTGGCTTATATATCCGTCTTTATTGTCGGTTTCTACCTAATTGATGGCCAAGTCGTAACTGGCGCGAGCATGGATTTATTTGGAAATACAGTAGTAGTAAGTCAATATATCATGCATATTATGAGATCGTTCATGATGCTTAGTTTTGTATTTATCCAAATTTCTCAAGCTTCACCATCTGCTAAACGCTATATGTCAGTAATTGATGTAGAACCTACACTAAAAGATCCAGAAAATCCAGTGACACCACCAGCAGAAAGCCTTGGTATTGTTGAGTTTAAGGACGTAACTTTTAAATATAGCACTAATGCTGAACCTACTATAAAAGACATTAATTTTAAGACAAATCCCGGGAAAACTACGGCAATTATAGGTTCAACCGGCTCAGGAAAGTCATCAATCATTAATCTAATACCAAGATTTTTTGATATTAACGAAGGCGAAATATTAGTCGATGGAATTAATGTTAAAGATTATAAACAAAAAGATTTGCGTGAAAGAATAGCGTTTATCCCGCAAACTTCAGTCTTATTTAGCGGTACGATTCGCGACAATATTAAATTTGGCAATGAAAATGCAACAGATGAAGAAATTTATGAAGTACTTAAAGTTGCCCAAGCTTATGATTTTGTCCAAGAAACAGAAGATGGGCTAGACACGTTCGTTTCTCAAGGTGGTAAAAACTTTTCTGGTGGGCAAAAACAACGATTAGCAATTGCTCGTGCTTTAATTAGAAAAAGTAAAATTTATATTTTTGACGACTCATTTAGTGCGCTTGACTTTAAGACAGACGTTAAATTACGCTCTGCACTTAAGACTTATGCAAGCGATGCAACAATCATAATTGTTGCTCAAAGAGTTAACTCAATTTTAGATGCAGATCAAATTATTGTTTTAGATAACGGAAACATCGTTGGAATTGGAGATCACAACTGTTTACTTGCAAATTGCAAGGTTTATCAAGAAATTGTCGAGTCTCAGCTTGATTCAGAAGAAATTTTAAAAACACGTGCGTATGCTAGTAAGGCGTGTTTGGAGGGTGAAAGGTAATGCCGCCAAGAGTAGCTAAGGACAAGCCAACGAATTATAAAAAGGCTGCTGGGCATTTAGTCAAAGAGTTTAAGCCTTTTACTTGGCAAATCATCATTGCCGGTTTCTTTACTGTTGGACAAGTAATTCTAGCCATATTATCGCCAGTTTTCTTAAGACAACTCCTAAATAGCATTGGTAATAAAGACCTAGCGAATAATAATTATATTTACGTATCCCCAGACCAAGTTATCTCGGTAATTTGGGATCAACTATTTGTGGCCTTTGGCATCATTATTGGTTTTTACATATTAACTGCTATCTTTAGGATTATTGCGGACGTAATAATTATTAGAATATCCACGCGTTACACATATGGATTAAGAGACAAATTTCACAAAAAACTCGACAAATTGCCGCTATCTTTCTTTGATAAGTATACTTATGGAGAAATTTTATCTAGAGGAACTAACGATATTCACGCGATTAGTCACTCATTAAGTAATATTGTTTTCCAAACAATTTATGCCGTAACAATGTTCATTAGCGTTTTGATCACGATGTTTATTGTTGAATGGCGTTTAGCGCTTATTAGTTTAATAACTGTTCCACTACAATTTGCAATTACTTTAACAATTGGTAAGTTGTCGCAAAAGAAATTTGCGGCTTATCAAGTAAAAACCGGTGAGATGACTTCCTTATTAGAAGAAAATCTTGGCGGCTTTGAAACTATTAAATTATTTACTCAAGAAGAAAAGCTAATCAACAAATTCAATATAGTAAATGAGGAAATGTATAAGGCTAACTTCCAATCTAATTTCCTTAGCATGTTAATTTGGCCTTCCCTACGCTTTATAGGAAACGTTGGTTTTGTTTTAGTGTGTGTTATCGGCGGAATTATTAATGACGTTGGTGGAATTGTTGCATTTATCGTTTTCTTCAATCTATTTAATGAACCTTTCCAAATGCTTGGACAAATTTCTGCATCAATTCAAACAACACTCGCTGGAGCGGAACGTTTATTTGAAATTCTAGAAGAAGAGGAAGAAACACAAATTACCCCTGTTCTTGTCGATAGTTCCGATAACATTCTAGGTAATTTTGAATTTAAAAATGTTGCCTTCTCTTACACTGAAGATCAACCACTTATTACGAACATGAATCTAGAAGTAAATCGTGGTGATATTATCGCTATTGTTGGGCCAACAGGTGCCGGAAAAACTACTCTAGTTAATTTAATCATGCGATTCTATGAAATTAATAGTGGTTCCATAACATTAGACGGAATTGATATTCGTCACTATACAAGAGAAGCTCTTCGCGGATCAATTGGCATGGTCTTACAAGACACTTGGCTTTTTAAAGGCTCGATTAAAAACAACATTAAGTATGGTCGTACTGATGCAACTGACGAAGAAATTATTGAAGCTGCAAAAGCCGCAAGAGCCCATCACTTTATTCAAACATTACCTGATGGTTATAATTTCCAATTGTCTGAAAACGGCGAAAATATTTCGCAAGGCCAACGACAATTATTAACAATTGCTCGCGCAATTCTAGCTCAACCAAAGATTTTGATTCTTGATGAAGCAACAAGTAGCGTTGACACAAGAACTGAGCAAGCAATCCAAGAAGTAATGAATGAAATTATGGATGGCAGAACAACATTTATTATTGCTCACCGATTATCAACAATTAAAAAGGCTAAAAAGATTGTTGTAATGGATCACGGAGACATTATTGAAACCGGTAACCACGAAGAGTTATTAGCTGCAAACGGCTTCTATGCCCAACTCTATAATTCACAATTTTTAGGCACAGCAAACCTTAGCAACGAAGCTAATTAAAATTTAATTATTTTTAAAAAAGCCTGCGTTTTGCAGGCTTTTTCTAAATTTTGCGGGTTCTTTTATATGTTTTCTTAAGTGTCGGATACAAATTCACATATACTTTATTGTATAAATATTCGTATTTTTCATTCGCTTCAGGATCAGGAATAAATTCGTCCTTAACGTGAACCATGTTCTCTGTTGCTTCCTCAATATCTTTAAAAATTCCTTTTGAGAGAAAGAGTGCCATTGCTCCTCCTAAAGAAGCTGTTTCGTAAGTTTGAACTCTTTGAACTGGAACGTTAAATATATCGGCAGTAATTTGACAAATTAAATCACTCTTTGATCCACCACCTGAAACACGTATTGTTTTGACTTTGTGGCGTTGTCTTTTTTCAATACCTTCTAGTCCCTCGCGTAAGGCATAAGCGACACCCTCAATAATTGCTCGATAAATATGAAGGCGCGTATGAGCATCACTAAAACCTACAATTGCCCCTCTTACTTCAGGACGTTTTAAGCCTTGTCCCCAATAAGGTTGTAATACTAATCCGTCAGACCCTGGCGAAATTTTACTTATTTTTTGATTTAGAACTTCCTCAGCACTTAATTTCAATAATTCGGCTTCAAGTTTTTCGGAACTGCCAAATTCTTCTAAAAACCAGCTAACCATCCAATAACCACGATAGATTTGGACTTCGCTTTGAAATAAATCTCTAATTGGTGCGGCATACGCTGGCAAAAATGTTTGCGGTTCACAATATTTCTTGTTAGTTACTTCAACAGTAGAAGCAGTTCCATACGAAATAGAAGCAAAATCAGGATTAATACAACCTGTGCCAATCGATTCGCATCCTTTATCTGAACCGGTTGATATAAGTTCTAAACCTTCTGGAATTCCTGTTTCTTCGGAAACTTCCTTACTTATTTTGCCGATTACATCGCCTTGTCTTACAATACGACATAATTTTTCCGGACTAACATTAAAAATGTTTTTTAATGAGTTTTCTTTATACCATGTTTGCTTTTTAAAGTTTATTGGATAGTGACCGGTTTGGTTTCCAGGACTATCAGCAAGTTCGCCTGTTAATAAATAATTAAAGAAAGTGGAAATGTTAACATAATAACGTGTTTTTTTCCATAACTCTGGTTCGTTTTCTTCAATCCAATAGGATGGCGTTTTAAGACGATTATAATAGACAACACTTGACATGCCGATAGCACCAAAAATTAAATTCTTCCAAAATGGTTGTGGTTTTAATTTCTTTACTCTTCGTTGATCAAGCCATAAGATTGCAGGTCGAAGTGGTTTGTAATTTTCATCTAAGATTACCGGGGAATCTCTAAAGCACGTTAAAGTCAATCCAACGACGTTTTGCATCAATTCAGGCCGTTTTTGCGCGGTTCTTTGTGTTGTTAACTTCATTTTTTCCCAATAATAATAAGGGTCTTGTTCAGCCCAATTTCTTTCAAGCGAGAAATAAGGTTGATCATATTTTTCTTGTTCAAAAGACAAGATATTTCCTTTTGTATCAAAAATCATTGTTCGAACTGATTGAGTTCCAAAATCAATTGTCATCGCTAAATTTTTATTATCCATTTTTTTAAACCTCGCTTTAATTATACTACAAGTTTTAGTTATTCAAATTTTCTATGTAGATATGGTTATTATAAGATAAAACGATTTTCGTTATCAAAACAATAATATAATAAATATGTTATTATATTAAAGTTAGTACTAAACTACTTAAAAAAGTTAAAAGGAGGAACCATGAAAAACAAAAAAAAGTATGTTTATTTATTTAAAGAATCGCATGGCCTAGGTAAAGAACTACTTGGTGGTAAAGGTGCCGGTTTAGCAGAAATGACTTATGTCGGAATTCCTATTCCCCAAGGATTTACTGTAACTACCGAGGTTTGTAATCTTTATTACTCGGAAGGAAAAAAACTTCCAGAAGAAGTCGTTAGCCAAGTCATGACCGCCATTCGCGACCTTGAAAAAGAAACTGGTAAAGAATTTGGTGGAAAGAAAAACCCCTTACTTCTTTCAGTACGTAGTGGCGCGCGTGTATCAATGCCAGGAATGATGGATACAATTTTAAACTTAGGTTTAAATGATGAAACCGCCGCAATTATGGTAAAGGAAACGAATAATCCTCGTTTTGTCGCTGACTCATACCGTCGTTTTATCCTTATGTATACAAACGTTGTTAAAGGATTACCACGTGATGAAATGGACAAAATGCTCGATGACATGAAAGCAAAGAAAGGTGTCGAACTTGATACCGATCTTGATGCAGACGATTTAAATCTCTTAGTAAAACAATATAAGGAATATTACAAAAACGTAACGGGTGAAGACTTCCCAAGTGATCCCCATACGCAATTATTAGAAGCTATTAAAGCTGTTTTCCGTAGTTGGGATAACGAAAGAGCTAACATTTACCGCAAAATGCACCACATTCCATATGAATGGGGTACTGCTGTAAACGTTCAAGCAATGGTCTTTGGAAATAAAGGCGAAACATCAGGAACCGGTGTTGCTTTCTCACGCTCACCTGCAACTGGTGAAAAATTTATTTTTGCTGAATATCTACCAAACGCTCAAGGTGAAGACGTTGTCGCTGGAATCAGAACTCCGCTTCACATTGACTGGTTAGCAGAAAATATGCCAGAAGTTCACGCCGAATTTACGGAAGCAATCACAAGAATGGAACGCCATTATAAAGATATGCAAGATATGGAATTTACCGTTGAAGACGGAACTCTCTATTTCTTACAAACACGTAATGGTAAAAGAACTGCTCAAGCAGCCTTAAAAATTGCTTGTGATTTATTAGATGAAGGTCTAATTACCGAAGAAGAAGCTGTCCTTCGCGTCGAACCAGCCGCATTAGACAGTCTCCTTCACATGAGTTTTGATCAAGAAGCTCTTAAGAAAACACCTGTTCTTGCCGAAGGTTTACCAGCTTCACCAGGTGCCGCGACCGGAAAATTAGTATTTACTGCTGATGAAGCCGCTGCACGTCACGAAAAAGGTGAAAAAGTTATCTTAGTAAGACAAGAAACGTCTCCAGAAGACCTCGCCGGAATGGTTGCGGCTGAAGGTATTCTTACAATGCGCGGCGGAATGACAAGTCACGCTGCCGTTGTTGCTCGCGGTATGGGAAAATGCTGTATCGTTGGTGCAACCTCAATTATCGTTGATGATAAAGCACATACATTAACAATTGGCGGAAGAACTTTTGGACGCGATGATGTAATTAGTATCGATGGTTCAACCGGAAGAATTTATGAAGGCGAAATTAAACTCGTTCCAGCTCAATTAACTGGTAACTTTGACAGAATTATGAAAC
The DNA here is from genome assembly GCA_050952805.1 of Bacilli bacterium. Lineage (GTDB taxonomy): Bacteria > Bacillota_I > Bacilli_A > RFN20 > CAG-826 > JAAYSA01. The sequence goes on from JBMNLM010000001.1 coordinate 615,168, forward strand.
TCGCCGATAAATTCCGTCGTTTAGAAGTTCGTACAAACGCCGATACACCAAGAGACGCAAAACAAGCAAAAGAATTTGGTGCTCAAGGTATTGGACTTTGCAGAACTGAACACATGTTCTTTGATGCAGATAGAATTTTCCATATGCGCAAAATGATTCTTAGCGATAACGTTAAGGACCGTGAAGATGCATTAAGAGAAATTCTCCCACATCAAGAAAATGACTTCTACGAATTATTCTTAGCAATGGATGGATTACCAGTAACCGTTCGTTTACTAGATCCTCCTCTACACGAATTCTTACCACATGAAGAACACCTAATTGAAGAATTGGCCAAGGAATTGCACACTTCAACAAAGCAAATTCACGATAGAATTAATGCTCTTCATGAATTTAACCCTATGATGGGACACCGTGGAGTTCGCTTAACTATCACGTATCCAGAAATTTGCCGTATGCAAACTACTGCCGTAATTAACGCTGCCTTAAGAGCACAAAAAACATTAGGCAAAAACTTAGTTGCGGAAATTATGGTCCCGCTTATTTTTGGTTCAGAAGAACTTCGTTTTGTTAAAGGTATTATTGAAGAAACTGCTGAAGCACTCATTAAGGCTTCTGGACAAGAACTCGAATATCACGTTGGAACAATGATGGAAATTCCACGCGCCACATTACTTGCTGGCGAAATTGCAAAAGAAGCTGCTTTCTTTAGCTTTGGTACAAACGACTTAACACAAATGACATTTGGCTTTAGTCGTGATGATGCTACAAAATTCTTACCTGACTATTACGAAAGAAGACTATTAGAACAAGACCCATTTGCGACAATCGACCAAAAGGGCGTTGGACAATTAGTTGAAAAAGCCGTTAAAGATGGTAAGAAAGCTAATAAAAAACTTCTCGTTGGAATTTGCGGTGAACATGGTGGAGATCCAAAATCGATTGAATTCTTTGATCGTGTTGGTCTAGACTACGTTAGCTGCTCTCCATACAGAGTCCCAATTGCAAGACTTGCTGCTGCTCACGCTGCAATTATGCACAAGAAGTAGTAATTAACTTGTATTAAAAACAGCCGTTTCGACGGCTGTTTTTTTTTATTTCTTTTTCGCTTTTGCGCGTTCTAATATAATTTTTCCGTAACCTTCTTTATTGGTTTGTCTTTCTCGCGCAATCGCTAGATCGTTTTCTTTAACGTCTCGATTAATTGTTGAGCCGGCGGCTAGGAAACTATTACTTTCAATAGTTACGGGAGCGATGATTGTTACGCCGCTTCCTACAAAAACGTTATCACCAATAATCGTTTTTGACTTATTAACGCCGTCGTAATTTGCGGTTATCGTTCCACACCCGATATTAGTGTTTTCTCCTACAATTGCGTCTCCAAGATAAGAAAGGTGTGCGCATTTTGAGCCATTTCCAAAAATTACTGATTTAAATTCAACAAAATTACCAATTCTTGTGTTATTTCCAATTATATTTGTTCCGCGCATTCTTGCCATTGGTCCAATGTTATTATTGTTTCCAATTTTTGCGCCAACAATATTAGAAGAAGTAATCTTGTTTCCTTCACCTATTTCAGAATCTTCTATATAAGTATCACCAATAATTGTATTTTTATTACCAATTACCGTATTTCCAAGGAGATGTACGCCTGCACCAACATATGTATCTTGGCCAATTTTAACTTTAGGCCCAATATATGTATTATCAGGATTTTCAATAGAAACACCGCTTAACATGTGGCCTTCATTAATGCGTTTTCGCATTAATTTTTCGGCTTCAGCAAGTTGCACGCGATTATTTATCCCTAACATTTCATTTGAATCTTTTAAGGTATAAACACCAACTTTGTATCCTTTTTCAATAAACAAAGAAATCATGTCGGTTAAATAGATTTCGTTTTGTTTGTTTTCACTATTTAATTCATCAAGGTGTTTAAATAAAAGTTCATTATTTATTAAATATGTGCCCGCATTTACTTCTCTAATTTCTTTTTCTTCTTCAGTAGCATCAGCTTGTTCAACAATCTTAAGTAAATTGCCGTTTTCATCTCTTACAATTCGACCATATCCGTAATTTAAGGCTGGTTTTGCAGACATTACGGTTAATTTTGCATTGTTTTTGGTGTGGGCATCAATCATTTCTTTTAAAGTCTCTTCGCTTAATAAAGGAACATCTCCAGATAATATTAATGTGTTGTTTTTATCCGTACTTAAAAGTTTCCTTGCTTGCATTACTGCGTGTCCTGTTCCTTTTTGTTCGTGTTGCCAAACTACTTCAGCACGACCTGAAACAATCTCTTGGGTTTTGTTTCCTCCAAAACCAACAACAACGACTTTTTTTCCATCAACAATGTTTTCGGTTGCGTCTAAAACATAACTAACAAGTGGTTGACCAAGAAGCGGAAACGCTACTTTTGAAACCTCCTTGTTTAATGAACGCATTCTTGTCCCTTTCCCTGCGGCAAGAATTATTGCATTTGTTTTCATAACTCCTCCATTAAATCGTGGTCGTTAACCACGCATCATAAATGTTTCTATCTATATTTTCTAATGTTTTTATAGCTTTGTTTTTATCTCTTGTTAGAGCAAAGACTGTACTTCCTGCTCCAGACATTAGTACGACTGGAAAATTTTCAGAAATTAGTGATTTTTTTATTGTTTCAATTTGCGGATTTAACTTAAATACACCACTTTCAAGACTATTATACACATACTGCCCGATATTCGATAACTTACGACCTTTATAAGCCGCAATGAGTTTTTCAAAATCGCCGTGATCTCCACCGAATTTATCATATGTTTCATAAGCGCTTTTTGTATCAACGCCCTTTTTTGGCTTAACTAAAAGCACGAAAGTTTTAATTTTACTAATTGGCATTATTTTTTCGCCAATTCCTTCTACAATTGCAGGCTTATTAATTATAAAGAAAGGGACATCTGCACCGATTTCTTTTGCAATTTCAATCATCTCTTCTTTAGATAAACGTAATCTTAGTAGTTTATTAAGTCCAATAATAAGTTGAGCAGCATCGCTACTTCCGCCCCCTAATCCAGAAGAAGAGGGTATGTTTTTTATCACCTTAACTTTAAAAAACTCCTTAATAGCAAATTTGTATCGCATTAAATTAAGTGTTTTTACAATTGTATTATTCTCAGTTGGGATGTCTTCGGCATTTACAAATTCAATAATGTCTCTATTTCCATTAGGTAAAATTTCTAAAATTATGTCATCAGATAAGGCAATTGGTAAAAATACTGATTTAAGTAAGTGATACCCGTCTTCTCTAGTTCCGATGATATCTAATGTTAGATTAATTTTACCGTTAGCTTTTAATTTCATTGCTCTTCCTTAGTGTATGTAATATAAAACAATGTAACGAATTGTTCAACAGTTACCTCCTCAGGTCGAATACTAAGTGGTAATTTTGCAAGATTTAAAATGTTTATTGCTTCCTTTTTGCTTTCTGCTACATAAAGCATGTTGTTTTGCAACATTTTCCGCCTATTTTTAAACAAAGTCTGCAAAAACGACATATATTTCTTTTCGTTTTTAATCCCAAAATTATTAGTTTTTGTAAATTTATACACAATAGAATTTATTTTTGGTTCAGGATAAAAAGATGATTTTGGAACGTTAACTAACTTTTCAATTTTGCCAAAAGTTGTTAGGAAAATACTTAACGGGCCGTATTTTCTGCTTTTTGGTTCCGCTTCAATACGCGTTGAAACGTCTTCCTCAACCATAAAGATAAAAGAGGCCCCTTCTTTCATTGAAATAATTACTTTTTCAATAATGTTTGTTGTTAAGTAATAAGGAAGATTAGAAACAATTTTTGTATATTTACCTACATCCACATTGCTTTTAATAAAATCTTTATTAATTAGCTCGAAATTTTCATAATTTTGATATTTATCATTTAAATAAGTAGAAAACCCACCATCTAATTCAATTGCAGTTAATTTTTTACACCTTAAAAGAAGAGGAAGCGTAAGCGCGCCAAGTCCTGGTCCAATTTCAAGAACAATATCATCGTTATTTACTTCAGAAACAATTAAATTAATGATTTTTTCATTAATCAAAAAATTTTGTCCTAGTCTCTTATTAGGAGCAAGGTTTCTTTCATTGAGTATTTTAATAATTTCAGATTTTTTCATTTAATATCTCTTTTAAATCAACGCTTTTTATACCCAAGATATTTAATCTTTCAATAAACTTTTTTGTCGTTAAATTTTTTCCTAGTTTATAATGAGCGCAAATTATTTCTCTTCTTTCTTTGCTGTTTGGCCCAGATAATTCTAACTCAAATATGTCTTGGAAATTTATATATACTTCGTGTTTATATTTAGATGTATAAGGCTCTAAAATTACTGCCAATTTTTCTCTGTTACAATTTGCTATATCAACACCTTTTTCTGTTTTACATAATTCTTTGTTTACTAAGATTTTTTTATAATTTTTAAGTTCGTTTTCAAGTCTATTAGCTATATTTTTACCAGGCGTGTCTGGATCTAAAAGAAGAAGAATTAAATTGTTTTTTTCAGCTTCTTTTAAAAAGTTAGTTGTTTCACGTGAAACACAACTTCCTTTAGTGATTACGACCGGAATATCCGTAATTTGTTTAATTAACTGCGCATCTGTCGGCCCTTCGACAACAATAAGATAACGATTATTCATTTTAATTGTTCCACGTGAAATATTTTAAGTGCGTTTTCCGTGGTCTTTTCAACTATATACTCAAATGATTCTACTCTTAAATCCGCGATTTTTTGAGCAATTAGCGGTAAATAAGCGCTATGATTAATTCTCCCACGATATGGATGCGGTGTTAAATATGGAGCATCAGTTTCAATAAGTAATTTATCAATTGGTACATGTTTTGCAACAAGGGGTGGCGTTTTTGCATTAGTAAATGTCACAGGGCCTCCAAGAGAAATATATAATCCTAATTTTATGAAATCATCAACCATTTCTACTGATCCACTATAAAGGTGCATTATTCCTCCGTATTGAGGCCGATGCTCTTTTAAAATATTTAATGCGTCATTAAACGCGTCGCGAACATGAATTGTAATAGGTAATTTGTATTTGTTCGCAATCGCTATTTGTTTAATAAAATACTCTTTTTGTTTTTCTCTTCCTTCGGTGTCTTTAACCCAGTGATAATCTAGGCCTATCTCGCCTACCGCAATGACTTTTTTGTCAGTTACTAATTTTTCTAATTTGAGAAGATGACTATCATCAATTTTAATAACGTCACTTGGATGAATTCCGACAGAAGCAAAAACGTTTTGAGAATTGTGCGCTATTTCAATCGCCGTTTTTGAACTTTCTATGTCCCAACCAACAACATTTACGTATTTAACGCCTTTTTCACGTGCTTCAAAAAGAAGTTCTTTATAATTTCTAAGAAGTTTTTTGTCGTTATAATGGCAATGCGTATCAAACATATTATTTTCCAACACAAAATCTTGAGAAAATTTCTTCAGTTAAATCAAAATCGTTGTGCTCACCAAGGATTTCTAAAACAGAATTATAAGCACTAAATAAATTTACACTTATTACATCAACAGGATAACCGTTAAGCGCATCTTCCTTTACAATTTCAAGACTTTCCTTTGCTTTCTTTAATAAGGCAAGTTGACGAGAAGAAGCTAGACTTGCTTTGTTAAAACTTTGTTCACTAATGTTTAACTCAGCAATAATCGCTTCTTTTAAAGGTTTAATGTCCTTTTTTAATGCAGAAATATATAATTCCCCTTCTTTTTTATAAGGCGCTAGGTCAGCTTTGTTATAAATTATTATCCGTTTTTTATCAGCGGTTAATTCAAGAAGTTTTTCATCTTCCTTATCAAGATTAGAACTAGCGTCTAATAAAAGAAGTATTAAATCAGCCTCTTTAATTGCTTTCTTTGCTTTATCAATTCCAATATTTTCAATTTTATCAACGTTTTCTCTAATACCTGCTGTATCAAGAAGATTGAGCGTTAAGCCTTCTAGATTTATGCTACCTTCAACGATGTCTCTAGTCGTTCCGGCAATGTTCGTAACTATTGCCTTGTCTTCATCCATCAGGGCATTTAATAAAGAAGACTTTCCAACATTAGGTTTTCCGACAATAGCGACCTTAATTCCTTCTTTAATAATTTTTCCTTGTTCACCTTCGTGAATATACATATCTATTTTATTAAGGAGTTCATCAGTCTTTTCTAAAACTAACTCCTTATTTGCTTGTTCAATGTCTTCATATTCTGGATAGTCAATATTTACTTCAATTAAACTTAATAAATCACCAATTTCTTTTTTAAGTTCGTGAACATATGAACTAGCTTCTCCATCAAGCGAGAGAAGAGCAAGGTTTTTTGCCTCTTTTGTCGTCGCGTTTATTAATTCGTTTACTGCTTCAGCTTGAACTAAATCTAACTTTTGATTAATAAATGCTCGCGAGGTAAATTCACCAGGCCCTGCAAGGCGTGCACCTAAGCGAAGTAGTAGTTCAATAATCTGATTTACAATAAGCATTGAGCCGTGCGTTATTAATTCAACAACGTTTTCGCCTGTATAAGAAAAAGGGGCTACGTAAACTAAAGCGATAACTTCATCAACAACATCTTCGTTATCATAAAGTTTCCCGTAAACTATATCTCTTTTTTTAATATGCGAAAAATCTTTTTGCATTAACTTTTCTGCAAAAGTAAGCGCATTGCTTCCAGAGATTCTAATAATCGCAAGCGCACTTTTTAAGGGTGGTGTTGCAAGGGCAACAATCGTATCTTTCATGTTTATAGTGTATCACGAGTAAGAAAAAAACCCACGTTGTGGGTTTAATTACTTTCGACATAACTAATCACGATTTTTCGATCACGACCAGTTCCTGTAGATTCTGTTTTAATATTTTTCATTTTCGCTAGACCATTATGAATCGCGCGTCTTTCATCGCTTGGCATTGGTTCTAATTCAATTGGCTCGTGCGTTTTTAAAACTTGTCTCGCGCTTTTTTTAGCGTCAATTACAATTCGACGATATTTTGCACTCTTATACTTATTAATATCAAGAAGTACACGTACGCGTCTTTTAAATTTTGTCGTCGCTGCTAAGCGAACAATATCATTAAGTGCAGAAAGCGTTCTGCCGTTATTTCCAATAAGAATCGCGTTATGATCAGTATTAATTTCTAAGCGAATGACGTTATCGCGTAAACTTGGTTTAATTTCGCATTCAATTCCAAAAGATGTAATAAGTTGTTCTAAATAATCAACTAAATAATCAATAATATCCGTCGTTTCATAAACTTCAATAACGACTTTTTTAGAAAATAAACGTTTTTCTTCTTTAACTATTTCATAACTTAAAGCACTTTTATCAATGCCAAGTTCGATACTAGCTTCTTCTAAAGCAGCTTCTAAATTTTTTCCTTCAAATGTTTTCATTATCGTTTTTTCTTCTTTCCATAAATTATTTTATTCGTAATAAGCGTTTGGGCGATTGAAATAAACGCACCGACTAACCAGTAAACACCCATCGCTGCAGGAAGTGTCCAAGACATAACAATAATCATAATAAACATAATGTTCATCATCATTCTTGATTGTGATTTTTGTTTTTCTTCTGCAGGATTTTTGCCTAAACGAACGACTTCTTTTTTCGTTCTCGCTTTTGTAAGCCAAGTTTGTAAACGGCTTGAAACAAATTGTGCAGCAGTCATTAGTAAGAACAAGACGACAGCGGTCCACCAACCAGCAGAGAAGAAGTTACTCGTCATCGAGGCCCCAAGTCTTGCACTTAAATTTAGTCCAAGGACGGCGTCACTAGAGAGGCTTGCACTACCATTCATTGCCCCCCAAACGGCAATAAAGACAGGGAATTGAATAATTAAGACAATAAATGTCGACATTGGATTAATCTTATTCTTCTTATATAGCGCCATTTGTGCCTGAGCTAATGCTTGTTTTTCATATTTATTCGTATTCGCATTTGGATATTTTTGTTGCAATTTTGCAATCTCTGGTTGCAATGCACTCATCTTTTGCGTTGCTATCGTTGGTTTTAGCGTTAAAAGAAGTAATATTCCTCTTACGATAAGTGTCGTAAGCAAAATTGCACCAATTTGTCCCCATCCTCCGGCGCCGAACGCTTTTGTTAAAACTTCAACGAGGGCGGCGACTGGATAAACAAGAAGTCCTTCAATAAGACCTTTTTTCCAAGCGTATCCCCAGGATTTTGCACTCACATAATGTTCTTCGCCAACGGTTCCATACATTCCATCATCTAGAGCAATACAGCTTCGCGTTTGATTTGCAACTAGATCAATTTGTTTTATATAGAAACTTGAAAAGTCCGTATCAGGTACGTTTTCAATTCCGATTTCTTGGCCAAGTTCATGAACAAGAATTTTCCAGTTTCCCCACAATTCTGTCCCATAACCTAGTGTATTACTCGATTTACTACCTAAAAATTTGTAATAGCCAAATTGTTTGAGTGATGATTCTTTAACTTCGTCTGTTATTGAGTCAATCGTCATTCCTTCGGTTTCTTCAGGTTTTACTTCTTTATATTTATTAAAAGCAAGTTTTAATGTTTCTTCGTCGACTCTTGTCCAAAATGCCATCGAAGGAGTTGAAATACCTTCTTTTTTTGCTCCATCGACGATTTTTTGTAAGTTTTTATTTAAGACGGGATCGCCGTCTTCGTTTTCCTCTAAACCTGATTCGTGTACATACATGATGTGAGCTTTGTCTTCGCTACTACAAAAATTAGCAGTACACGCTGATAGAAGAAGAACAGCAAAAAATAGTGATGTGATTTTTAAGATTTTTTTATTTTTGGGTTTCATTTTTTGTTGTTGCTCCTAATTTACTAAGCAATTCGCTTAAGATTAGTAAATTTTCTTTGTAAGTTTTGTTAAGGTATTCGTTTTTAGGAATGATAATGATGTCAACTTTGGCAGTTATATCAATTACACTTTGGCACATTGAGCGAATTTGTCTTTTTACTTTATTTCTTTTAACTGCCTTGCCAAGTTTTTTACTAACCGCGATGCCAACTCTTACTCGATCTAGATCATTTTTTAAATAGACAACCGTAAATGAAGTCGATTTAAGATAATTTCCGTTGTCTAAGATTAGTTGAAAATCTTCATTTTTTAAAACGCGGTTAATTTTCTTCATTAATTATTTATTTTTTCCTTTTAAAAAGAAAAACTAAATCGTTAATTTTTTACGACCTTTAGCTCTTCTTGCATTAATGACATTTCGGCCGCCTTTTGTTTTCATTCGGGCACGAAATCCATGGGTTCTGTGTTTTTTTACCTTACTTGGTTGATATGTTCTTTTCATAATATTTCTTCTCCTTGTTAGATTTGACCATCAAGGTGCGTCTATTATAGTAAATTAAAGTACCCCTATAAGTCAAACACTTATTTTATATAAATAAGCGTTTAAGTGATAAAATTGCCTGTTTTTCTATAATTTTTCGTGTTTTTTTTACGAGTTTCTTGCTTTTCCTAATTTTGTTTGCTTCTTTTTAAATTCGGAAGTTTTTTAAATCATTGTTTCTTATAAAACGGAAGAATAATAAAACCGGTGTTAATTTTAGGGGATTAGAATTTTAGAAATTGTGGAAAACTTAAAAATCATTGAATTTATAAGGTAAAATTCAGTTGAAATCGCTGTTAATTTAGGCGCTTTTCCCCTGCGTTATCCACAATTATCCACTGGGAAAATGTTTTCCACCGCGTTTTCCACAATGAAAATTTGTTAATTTGGTGGAAAACCCCATAGTAAACGGATAAAACTAGGCTCAAATTGTGGATAAAAAATTATTCGCCGTTTTTCCGTTGTTTTCTCTTGTTGATATGTTAAAATTTTAACTAGTTAGGAGGCAACAGCTTATGCCAAAGACAATTTCTGAAATGACCTTTATTTGGGACCGAACACTCGATAAATTACGAGTAAAAGTCGGTGAACGTCACGTATTCGACACGTTCTTCCAAAGTAGTTACATTCACGACATCATTAATAATACTATTATTGTTGTCGCGAATAGCAATATCGCAAAAGTAATGCTCTCCTCAACTTACAAACAAATGATCGAAGATACGGTCCACGAAGTCACGCAGTCTAATTACGAAATTCACTTTATTACAAAAGAAGAACTCGTCTCAAATGATGAACAAATTCTTCCAAGTAGCGAAACCTTCTTTAAAAACGCGCGCCTTTCTCCGCATCTTACGTTTGATAATTTTATAACTGGTGATTCTTCTAACCTTCAAGCGTTTCAAGCTTCACTTATGATCGCAAGTAACCCTGGCAAACTCTATAATCCTTTATTTATATATAGCGATAGCGGCCTAGGCAAAACGCATTTATTAAACGCGATTGGAAATTATGTTAAAGAAAATAACGTTGGATTAAACGTTTTATATATATCCGCGGACGATTTTGTCGAGGAATTTATAAAATTTGCTAAAGGCAGCCAAGAAAACGAGTCATTAAAAGATTATTTTAATCGTATTGATGTTCTTCTTGTTGATGACGTCCAATTCCTTGCCGATAAACCAAAAACAGAAGAAATGTTTTTCCATGTTTTTAACAATTTGGTTAATGCTAATAAACAAATTGTGCTTACTAGCGACCGCCATCCTAGCGAACTAAAAGGACTAGAAGCACGCTTAGTAAGCCGTTTTTCCCAAGGTCTCCAAGTTAATATTACTGTTCCAGATTTAAAAACTTGTGAAGAAATTTTAAGAAGTAAAATTCTTGCAAACAATCTTGATGTTCGAGATTTTGATGAAGACGTTATTACCTTTTTTGCCGATAAATTCGGTGGAAACGTTCGTGAACTAGAAGGTTCTTTAAATCGCCTTCTCTTTTATGTAACGCAAATTAAAAAGACAAAGCATGTCACCCTTGATGTTGCGCTAGAAGCTGTTGATTCTCTTAATGTTGTCTATGACGCTAGAACTACATTAAATGAAGCTAAGATTATTCGCGTTGTTGCTGATTACTATAATCTTACGCCCGCGCAATTGAAGGGTCGGAACCGGAATTCGCAAATCGCGCTTGCTCGCCATATTGCGATGTATTTTGTTCGCGAACTTTTAGATCTCCCTTTTGCGAAAGTGGGGAAAGTGTTTGATAAAGACCACACAACAGTGATTAGTGCCGTGGACAAAATTAACAAGCAGAAAAAAAGTGATCCTGAACTTTTAAGTGCGCTTCAAGAGTTAGAAACTCGTCTAACTTAAACGGATAAATTAGTCTATTGTTCGCCTATTTATAAACGATGAGTGTTATAATTAAAACGACAAAATATAGGGAAAATGCTAATTATCCACCAAATTCACAACCCTTATTATTATGATTATTTAAAAGGAGAATAATAATATGAAAATAAAAATAAACCGTGACCACCTCTTAAAAAGTCTCTTGCTTGCAACTAGAAGTATTGCAAGTAAAAGTCCTGATCCAAATCTTTTAAACGTATTACTTACAGTTAATGAAAGAGGTTTATCTTTACTTGGATCAAATGGAGACTTAACGATTAAACACTTAACACCAGTTAGAGTAGATGACTTAGAAGTCATTAGAATTTACGAAGAAGGTCAAGCGTTAGTAAACGCAAAATTATTTACTGAAATCATTCGTCGCTTAGAAGGTAGCGAAGTCGATATTGAAGTAATTGAAGAAACGCTCGTTAATATCTCAGACGGAAGAAGTGACTTTAATATTAATAGTGCGCGTCCTGAAAATTATCCTGAATTTGACTTAGAGGCAGATGACGTAATTTTCGCAATTGACGCAAAAGACTTTACAAAGGCTGTTGATCAAACCGCTTTTGCGGCTTCAACAAAAGAAACGCAACCAATTTTAACGGCAGTTCACTTAGAAGCAGTCGCAGGAGTACTCGTTGCAGTCGCAACTGACACCGCTCGTCTAGCTAGAAAAAAAGTTGAACTAAAAGACAATGTTGATTTTTCAGTTAATGTAAGTGCAAGAACACTAACTGACATCGCTAGAATTATTGAAGAAAGTGGTGTTGAAGAAATTGAAGTCGCAGTAAGCGACAAGAAAATACTCTTTGACTTTGATAATGCACTTATTTCAAGTCGTTTAGTCGCGGGAGACTATCCTTCAACAAAAGGAATTGTTCCAAAATCTTACAATTCTTTCTTAGAAGCTAATGCGACGGAATTAATTCGTGCAATGGAACGTGTTGCTTTACTTAGTAATGAAAAAGAAAGAATTGTAAAACTCGCTTTAAGTGAAGGAGGCGTTAGAGTCGCAAGTTCAAACCCGACAAAAGGAAGAGCAAACGAACCAATTAGTCTTTGCAGATATTCAGGTGAACCACTTGAAATTCTCTTTAATGCCGATTTTGTAAAAGGTGCAATTATCGCGTGCCAAAGCGAAGATGTTCATATTGAATTTATTGGCCAACTTAAACCATTTACGATTCGAAATTTACAAGATGAAAGTCAAGTTCAAATCGTTACGCCAACGAGATCTTATTAGTAAAAAAACGAAGTTGCGAAAACGACAAAAACGCAAATTTAGCGTTAATAACTAGCGAGTTCAAATAATAACCTAAAAAAGTTAGAAATTAGCGAATTCGCCAAGAAAAAACTCAAAATAAGCAAAAATAAAACAATGCAAACGGAAGGGAATATTATATATTCCCTTTTTTTCTTAAAAATGTTATAATTTAGGCAGTAAATTTAGGAGAGTTTTTTTGTGAGCGAAACGAGAACTAATGACAACTTTATAACACTAGGACAATTCTTAAAAAAAGAAAATTTTATCGCTAGTGGCGGAGAGGCAAAAGCCTTCCTAAAAGAAAAAGAAGTCAAAGTAAATGGCGCTTACGAAAATCGCCGCGGACGAAAGCTTTATAAGGGTGATGAAGTTAGTGTTAACGGCGAAAAACGAATAGTTAATTTTGATCGTAACTAACATACGTCTTCTAAATTTTCGTAACTATATCGACGAAGATGTTTCTTTTGTTAAAGGAATTAATGTTATTACCGGATTAAACGGAGCCGGGAAAACAAATCTTGTTGAAGCAATCGATTATTGTTCGTTAGGTAGTTCATTTCGAAACGTAACTAATGAGGCACTTATTCGAAATAACGAAGAAAAAGGCCGAATTATCGTCTCAATCTTTCGGCCCCAACGTGAAGAAATCGATATCACGCTTTTTAGAAACAAGAAAGTAATAACCCTTAACGGCGACCCCTTAAAAAGAGTCTCCGAACTACAAGGACATTTATCAACGCTTGTTTTTACTCCCCAAGATGTAAATTTCTTTAATGAAAGTGCTTCAGTTCGTCGCCGCTTCCTTGATAAGGGACTAAGCGAACGCGATAAAGCGTATTTAGAAGAGAGGAAAGATTACGAAAAAATCTTAAAAGAACGTAATTTGCTCCTTAAAGAAGATGAGATAGATACGCGCTATCTTAGCGTTCTTACCGAAAAACTCGTTAGTTTAGGAAAAGTAATTAGTGAAAAACGCGATAAATACATTCGCGCCTTAAACAAAGAAGCAAATAATATCTTAGAGCTTATCGCTCCAGAACTTGGGAAAATTAGTCTTGAGTACGAAGCTAGTCTTCCTAAATTCTACGAAGAGGAAGAAGTAATAAGAAAAATTGTCCAAAGAAACGAAAAGACAGAAAGAATTCGTCAACATACGCTCTTTGGACCACACCGTGATGACTTAAAAGCGAAGATTAGTGGGAATTATGTTGATACGCACGCCTCGCAAGGGGAAAAACGGCTTATCGCACTAAGTTTAAAACTATCCCCCTACAATCTTGTAAAAACGCATCACGACCACCCAGTAGTCATTTTAGATGACGTTCTTAGTGAACTAGATAATAGACATCAAGATGCCCTAATTAACTACCTAAGAACGCTGCAACAAGTGTTTATAACTGCAACTACGTTTAACGAACGGGCTAATGCCCATTATGAAATAAGTGAAAATCACATAAGGAGAACTATGTAACTATGGAAGAAAAAATTTATGCTCAGGATGACCTAGCTGCAACGCTAGAAAAAGGAGATGCCTCGTACACCGCGACAAACATTCAAGTACTTGAAGGTCTAGAAGCTGTTCGTAAGCGCCCAGGAATGTATATTGGGACGACAAGCGAACCAGGACTTCACCACCTTGTTTGGGAAATCGTTGATAACGCAATCGACGAAGCTCTTGCAGGTTTTTGTGACGAAATTGTCGTCACTTTAAACAAAGACGGTTCTGTTTCTGTTAGTGATAACGGAAGAGGAATGCCTGTCGATATTGTTGAAAAGACCGGCAAAAGTGGGGTGGAAACGATTTTTACCGTCCTTCACGCTGGCGGAAAATTTGGTGAAGGCGATGTATATAAAGTAAGTGGCGGACTTCACGGAGTTGGTGCTGCTGTTGTTAACGCACTTAGTGAATGGCTTGATGTTGTTGTCTATAAAGACGGCGGCGAATATTTCCTAAGGTTTGAAAACGGCGGACACGCCGTTGGCGAAATTAAAAGAGTCGGCGAAACTAACAAACGCGGAACAAAAGTCACGTTCAAACCTGATCCAGAAATATTTATTGAAACGCAAACGTTCAACTATCAAACAATTAGTGAACGTTTAAAACAAATGGCGTTTTTAAATCGCGGCATTAGAATTACGATTACTGATGATCGCGGCGAAGAAGTAAAAACAAATTCCTTCCACTATGAAGGAGGGATTATTCAATATATTGAAGACATCAATAAAGGTAAAAACCCACTTCATGAAAGCATCATATATTGCGAAGGTAGCGAAGAGATTGAATATAACGGCAGAAAAGCTCACGTTATTATCGAAGTCGCGATGCAATATACGAATAGTTACAATAGTTACATTTATACTTTCTGTAATAACATTAATACCCGCGAAGGCGGAATGCATGAATCTGGCTTTAAGATGGCGCTAAACCGCGAACTTAATAAATACGCGAGACTTACAAAAGCTTTAAAAGAGGGTGATGAAAACTTTTCAACTGAAGACGTTTTAGAAGGGTTAACGGCAATCGTTTCTGTTAAACACCCTAATCCCCAATATGAAGGACAAACAAAAAGCAAACTTGGCAATAGTGAAGTAAGAAGAATTACTAGCCAAGTCGTTGGCGATCAACTTACACGCTTCTTAATGGAAAATCCCCAAGAAGCAAGAATTATTGTCGACAAAATTGCTTTAGCGGCCCAAGCAAGAATGGCCGCAAGAATGGCGCGCGAAACAGTAAGAAGAAAAGATGGTCTTGATTTTACAACGCTTCCAGGCAAACTTGCTGACTGTTCAAGCCGAAATCCTGAAGAGTGCGAACTCTTCATCGTTGAAGGTAATTCAGCCGGAGGCTCTGCAAAAAACGGACGGAATCGTGAAACGCAAGCGATTTTACCGCTTCGCGGAAAGATTCTTAACGTTCAAAAAGCACAAGAACGCCGCATTTACGAAAACGCTGAAATCGGTAATTTAATTCAAGCTATTGGCGCAGGAATGTTAGACGAATTTGATGTAAGTAAGATTCGTTATCATAAAGTAATTATCATGACAGACGCGGACGTTGACGGAAGTCATATTCGTGTACTCCTTTTAACGTTCTTTAATCGCTTTATGCGCCCATTAATTGAAGGCGGATACGTATATATTGCGCAACCTCCGCTATATAAGGTCGAATACCGCGGTAAGCAATATTATTGCTATAGCGATGCGCAACTTGAAGAACTTAAAAAACAACTTGATCTTCGTCCTGGCTATCCTTTCCAACGCTATAAAGGGCTTGGGGAAATGGATGCAGTTCAACTTCGTGAAACGACGATGGATCCAGAAAAGAGAAAATTATTACGCGTTACGATTGATGACGTAATTTATGCTGATCAAGTTTTTGAAGACTTGATGGGCGAAAACGTCGAACCTCGACGCGACTTTATAAATGAAAACGCACGCTTTGTACGTAATCTTGATATTTAAGGAGCTTTATTATGAGTGAAGAAAAGAAAAATCTTAGTGAACAAGAATTAGAAATTAAACACGGTATTGAAGCCGGGATTGAAAATGTCGATATGGCACAAGAAGTGCGTAGTTCATTTTTAGACTATGCAATGAGTGTTATTGTAAGTCGTGCAATTCCTGATGTTCGTGACGGACTTAAACCAGTTCATCGTAGAATCATTTACGGCATGAACGAATCGGGCATGCAACCAGATAAGCCATATAAAAAGAGCGCACGTATTGTTGGGGACGTTATGGGTAAATATCACCCTCACGGCGACCAAGCAATTTATTCAACGCTAGTAAGAATGGCGCAACCCTTTGCAATGCGCGACATTTTAGTTGATGGCCACGGTAACTTTGGCTCTGTAGACGGAGACGAAGCTGCGGCGATGCGATATACCGAAGCAAGAATGACGCCGCTTGCCGTTGAAATGGTAAGAGGAATTAATGAAAACACGGTCGATTTTGTTTCTAACTATGACGGAAGCGAAAAGGAACCATCCGTATTACCTTCAAGATTTCCAAACTTACTAGTAAACGGAAGTAGCGGGATCGCTGTTGGTATGGCAACAAATATGCCACCACATAATCTAGGTGAAGTTATTGATGCAATTAATTTAATTGCGAAAAACCCAGAAGTTACGCCAAAAGAAATCATGCAACAAGCACTATTTGGACCAGATTTTCCAACAGGTGGAACAATTTTAGGAAAAGCAGGAATTTTAGAAGCTTACGAAACGGGACGCGGAACAATTGTTATTCGCTCTAAGGCCGAATTCCAAGAAATGAGCGGCGGAAAAAACAAAATTGTTATTACGGAAATTCCTTATCAAGTAAATAAAAAGACACAAATTGAAAAAATTGCTGATCTCGTTAGAAATAAGGTGATTGATGGAATTACTGATATTCGTGACGAAAGTAACCACGAAGGAATTAGAGTCGTTATCGAATTAAGAAGAGACGTCATTCCTGAAGTAATTTGGAACAACATTTTAAAACTAACGCAACTTCAAACGAGCTTTGGAATTATTAACCTTTGTATCGTTGATGGAGCGCCTGAAGTTTTAAATATTAAGCAAATTTTAGAACATTATTTAGACTTCCAAGTCGAAATTATAAGAAGAAGGACTGAATACCTTCTTGAAGGAGCGCTTGCGCGCGATCACATTATTATTGGTCTATTAAAGGCAATCGATAATATTGATGAAATTATTGAAATTTCTAAAGCTTCTGCAAGTCGCGATGAAGCTGCGGCGACACTAGTTGAACGCTTCGACTTTACGGAAATTCAGGCTCGCGAAGTTCTCTCACTTACGATTGGTCGCTTAACGGGTCTAGAAGTAGAAAAACTCGTTAACGAAAGAATCGCATTAGAAGAAAACATTAAAAAATATAACTATATTTTAGAGTCTCGCGAACATATAATTGATGTCGTTTTAGAAGAGTTAGAAGAAATTAAGGCCAAATTTGCAACGCCTAGACTTACTGAATTAAGTAACGATTTAGCAGACATTGATAATGAAGACTTAATTCCAGAAGAAGAAATTATTATTAGTCTTACGAAAAACGGCTACATCAAAAGAACGAATCCTGATGACTTTAGAACGCAAAACAGAGGCGGAAAAGGTGTCCGCGGAATGAAGACGTATGAAGATGATGTCGTTGACATTCTTGTTCATACAAAAACGCACACAGACGTTCTCTTCTTTACGAGCTTTGGAAAAGTTTATCGCTTACGCGGATATGAAATTCCAGAGCAACAACGAACAGGAAAAGGAACACCAATCGTTAATTTATTAAATCTTGATAAAGATGAACAAGTTCGTTCAATTCTTTCAATTGATGAATATGATGAAAATCATTTCCTTTTCTATGTAACGAAAAAAGGCATCGTAAAAAGAACACGCCTTGATAAATTCGAACTTATTCGTCAATCAGGGAAAATCGCTATTTCCTTAAAAGAAGGCGATGAATTAGTTGATGTTAAACAAACTGATGGCAATATGTTAATCGGAATCGGCGCATCTAACGCCAAGATGGTTAAGTTCCATGAAAGCGAAGTTCGTTCAATGGGAAGAACTGCCGCTGGCGTTAAAGGCATGAATCTAGAAGATGATGAATATGTTGTCGGTGTAACGACATCTAGCGAAGGAAATCTAGTCTTATCCTTATCTAGTAAGGGATATGGAAAGATGACTTATGCTGATGAATATCGTGAAACTAGACGTGGGGCAAAAGGTGTTATTACATTAAATCGTAGTGAAAAAACCGGACATTTAGTCGGATTACGCGCGGTTAATGGTGATGAAGACTTAATGATCATAACTGAAGGCGGAACAATTATTCGTCTGCCGCTTTCACAAGTTGCGATAAGCGGAAGAAATACTAAAGGAGTTAGAGTAATTCGCTTAAAGAAAAACGAAGCAATTGCCTCCTTTACCGTTGTTGAAAAAGAAGAAGCTGAAGCTGATGACGAATTAGAAACTGATGAAACAGTTGAAGTCGCTGAAACTATTACGGAAGAGAGCGAAGAGTAATTAAAGGTAAAATAATGAAACCACTAATTCATTTTCCTGAAGATACGTATCAAAACTTGTATCAAACGAGTCGCTTACGAAAAAACATTAAGGCGGCATTAGAGTCAAAAAACATTAAGTATGTTGATGAATTTACGCCTGATATTGATGTTGCCTTTTTTGGCACACTTGAAGTTCGTGACATTTCAATGATTAATAAATGTCTTTCTCAAGACAAACTAGTTATTTATTTTGCTTTGTATCAAGAAAGCGATACAGTTGGAAAACTAATTTTTGAAGATAAGGAAGGAAACACGTTCATCAAGCCCAGACACTTAAAAGTATTAAATGAAGTAAGCTTGATTGTCGTTCCTTCTTTAACTTGTAAAAAACTTTTAGAAAAACACGGTGTTACAAATAAAATTGCCGTTATTAAGACACCAATAAACTATAAGCGTTTTAATAAAGATAACGACTTAGAAAAACAAATCTTTTTACGTTATTTTCATATTAACGATGAAAATGACATTATTATTGGCACAGGCAACCTAGAAAACGAAGAAAACATTCAAATGTTTAAGCTTTTAGCAAATAGGTTTCCTGATAAAAGATTCTATTATTTTGTTGATAGTAAAAACAACCTTGCAACGAAAATAAGAATTAATAAAATTGCGGACAACCGACCAAAAAATTTGGTTGTACGCCCCCTTGTTAGTGATGATGTATTTCGAAGCGGCTTAATGAATGCGCGTTTTTATGTTGAACCATCGCACTCCTTAGTTGGCACGCTTAGTTTAGTTGATGTTTTGGCAAGTCAGGCAACGCTTGTAATTCATGAATCGGCTTATTGTAGTGACGTATTACCTAATGAAGTCGCAAGTAGTTATGTAACGCTCGAGGAGCTCATAAGTTTACTTGAGCGCGAAAAAGAAGAAACTGAAAAACAGCGCAAAAACGCACTCAATTTTGCAAAAACGCACTCAATTGAACAATTTGCAGATGAAATTATTGCTAACGTTAATCTCTTAAAGGGAGGAAAGTAAGATGATTGATATTAATTTAATTAGAAACGATAAGGAAAAAGTTAGAGAACTCTTAGCAAGAAAAGGCTGGGAAACAGACTTTGATGAACTTTTAGAAAAAGACGCAAAGCGAAGAAAACTTCGTGTTGTCGTTGAAGAAAACAAGGCGAAGATTAATTCTATTAGCGCTAAAATTCCTCAAGTTAAAAAAAGTGGCGGAGACGTTAAACCGCTTTTAGAAGAAGTTAAAGCAATTAAAAACCAAAACGTTGAAAAAGAGCAAACTTTAAAACAACTTGATGAAGAAATAAAGGCGTTTTTAGAAGAACTACCAAATCTCCCTGATGAAGATTTAAAAGCAGGCGGAAAAGAAAATAATGTCGTTTTAGAACAAGTTAATGAAAAACGCGAATTCACTTTTCCGATTAAAGATCACGTTGAATTAGCAGAATCACTAGGATTAATCGATTATAAACGTGCGGCAAAAATTTCTGGCGCGGGAACTTGGATTTATACGAATCTTGGCGCACGTCTTGAATGGGCATTAATCAATTACTTTATTGATGAACATTTAAAAGATAATTACGAAATGCTTCTTGTCCCGCATTTACTAAATGAAGAATCTGGCTATACAGCGGGACAATTTCCAAAATTCCGCGATGATGTTTTTTGGCTTGAAAACATGGAGCCACAAAGATTTTTACTTCCAACCGCAGAGACGGCACTCGTTAATATACATAGAAATGAAATTTTAACGAAGGATGAACTTCCGAAAAAATACTTTGGCTACACTCCATGCTACCGAAAAGAAGCAGGATCTTATCGAAGTGAAGAAAGAGGGATGATTCGCGGCTATCAATTTAATAAAGTAGAGCTTGTCCAATACACGACAAACGACAAAAGTGATGAAGCGTTTTTAGAATTAGTAAATAAAGCAAGAACGCTTGTTGAAAAACTTGGTTTACACTTCCAAATTAGTAAACTCGCCGCTGGAGATTGCTCTCATGCGATGGCAAGAACTTATGATATTGAAGTCTGGCTACCAAGCCTAGATATATATAAGGAAGTATCAAGCGCATCTAATGCAAGAGACTATCAAGCAAGACGCGGAATGATTAGATATCGCGAAGAAGACGGAACAATTCAATATTGTCATACATTAAATGCAAGCGGTCTTGCGACAAGTCGCTTATTTCCAGCAATTTTAGAACAACGTCAACAAGAAGATGGCTCCGTTATAATTCCAGAAGTTTTAAGACCCTACTTAGGGGGATTAAAAGTATTGAAGCCAATTAAATAAACTTTTGCTATAATAAACTCGCCATCGCGATAGATGAGTCTGAACCAGGTCAGGTCGGGAACGAAGCAGCCTTAAGGATATATTCTATGTGCGATGGTTTTATTTTTTGCTCGCATTTATTAAAATAACTGTATGAATACCGATGAAAAATTCATGGCTCTTGCTTTAAAAGAAGCTGAAAAAGCACGCAAAATTGATGAAGTTCCTGTTGGAGCCGTAATTGTTTTAAACGGGGAAGTTATCGCAAGAGCCTATAATAAACGCGAGCAAAACAACGATCCTTTAGGGCACGCCGAAATTAGAGCAATAAAAAAAGCGAGCAAAAAGCTAAATAATTGGCGTTTAGTCGATTGTGAACTCTACGTTACCTTAGAACCGTGTTTAATGTGTACGGGAGCAATAATTAATAGCAGAATTAAACGTGTAATCTATGGGACTAGTGACCCAAAAGGCGGAGCGATTGAAAGTTCTCTTAACTTAATGGACATTAAAAACATTAATCATTATCCAGAAATTACGAAGAATGTTTTACAAAAAGAGTGTTCAGAAATCTTAAAAAACTACTTTAAAAACAAAAGAAAATAGGAAAAAAACTAAATGTAAGCACATACATTCAAGAATTCCGTGTTTTTTCTTGACAATATATAGAATAGTAAATAATCTAGTTTCATAACGATAAATTTTAAATAGGAGGAAAATATGAACAAAAAATTTACAGTTACTTTGGTTAGTGTTCTATCGCTAGCAGCTCTAGCAGCGTGTAAACCAAAACCACCAGTAGAATCATCTTCTGATCCTGATCCTATTACTGAACCAACGGAACAACCATCAGAAGAGGTCGGACTTCCTTGGGAACAAATTACGTTTGAAAACGACAGCCGCTTAGGCGATTTTGTTGCTACTCTTGAATTACCAAGCGAGGAAGTAGGTGCTCGTGTTTTAACTGAGGAAGAGTTAGCAGGTTTATTGGAAGTAATTGGTACCAATGATATGGTTATCAATCACGCTCAAATGCTTGCCGAAACGAATTGGTATGAACAAGACGGGTCCGCTACTGACCTAGAAACCGCACTCTTACTTGTAGAAGAACTTCACGAAGTAAAGCGTTTTGATAACTTTGCTTTAGAAGTTACAGATACTGCCGAAGGTGCTTATTACTGGAACGAGTTAGCCCCAGTTGAAGTTGATGGCAGCGAAGAAACAAGTGAAGAGCCAGAGATGGAAATAATTGTTGTAAAACAAGATATTGTCGAAGCTCCAGTTCACGAACTTTGGACACCATTAGAACTCGAAGATGAACTATTCTTAGCCAATTTCAGAAAAGGCGCAAGCTCAGTTCTTCCCGATGAAGTAGAACTACTTAACTATAGTGATGAACTATTAAAAGAAACGTTCTTAGTCGGTGGATACGCTTACCACCTAGCTGAAAAACAAGGATGGATGGGTGATTTAGCTTATGTAACACAAAACTGGTACAAAGATGAACTCGAAGCTGGCGTAATGGAATTACTCACAGGAAGTGAAGCTTTATTACTTGCTGATGGTAGAGTCGTCTATAAAGAAGGCGCTGTTGTTACTGGTGAGAAAGTTTTCATTGACGGCAAATACGAAGGTGCCTATCCTGGTTTTGCAGTCGGAGCCACAGTCGTTATCTCAGACGGAATTGTCTCCGGTCTTGAAGTTTATAACGGATATCAACGCTACAAACACCTTCCAGACCCAGAGAACGAAGGTGAAGTTTTAGTTCCAGATCCAGAAGGAACATACCGTGATCCTTGGTATTATGGCAATTACTTCCTTAGTACTATTGGTCAATATCCAAACGGTCAATTAACCTCAATTCCTGGATTTACAACGACTTACGTCTGGAGTGTTGATGAACTCGGCGAAATTGACTTAGCTGATTGGAATCTTGAAGACTTCGAACTAGTCGAATAGATAGAAAAATCTTTAAAAACTGACCTTATTGGTCAGTTTTTTTTATGATACAATTTAATTATGCTAGTACTAAAAGATATTAATAAAGAGTATCCCCAAGATAAAGGAACACTGCACGTTCTTAAGGACATTAATTTAACATTTCCTAGTAGTGGTTTTATTACAATTCTTGGGCCAAGTGGATGTGGAAAAACTACGCTTTTAAACCTTATTGGTGGACTAGATATTTATACATCTGGCGATTTAATAATTGAGGGAAAAAGCACAAAAGAATATTCTGCAAGTGATTGGGATAGTTATCGCAATCACCATATCGGTTTTGTTTTTCAATCATATAACCTAATTTCCCATTTATCAGTTTTTGATAACGTTGAATTATCGCTTAAATTATCAGGGGAAAGCAAGAAGGTACGAAAAGAAAAAGTCATTAAAACATTAAAAAGTGTAGGTCTTGAAAACGAAATATATAAAGATGTAAAGAAACTTTCGGGTGGGCAAATGCAACGAGTTGCAATTGCTAGAGCCCTAGTTAATAATCCAAACATCATTTTAGCTGATGAACCTACCGGAGCATTAGACAGTAAAACAAGCGAACAAATCATGAGCGTTTTAAAAGAAATTAGTAAAACGCGTCTTGTCATTATGGTTACGCACAACGAAGAAATAGCTGATGAATACAGCGACCGCATAATTCGCATGTTAGATGGAAGAATTGTTGAAGATGAACAAGCAGTCGTTCCTGAAGAAAAAACGAAAGCAAAGTTTGAAACACCAAAAACGGCGATGAGTTTATCAACATCGTTAAAAAGTTCATTTAAGAACTTATGGACGAAAAAAGGTCGAAGTATTCTTATTTCAATTGCAGGATCACTTGGAATTATAGGAATTGCAGTAACTAGCGCGGTATCATACGGTTTTAACGCATATGTAAGAAGTGTTGAAAGTGGCGTAATGTCGACTTATCCAATTTCTGTTATGGCAAATTCTTTTGATTTTGAACAAGCTATTAAAACTCCACCTAACCAAGGAAGAGAAGAATTTCCTGGCGAAGAGATAATTTATATTCACGATACTGACGACCCAGAACAAACTGGGTTTGAATATTATTTTAATAACATTACGGATGACTATGTCGATTACTTGAAGAAGTTTGAAGAAGACGGAATCGCAAAAAGTGTCATGGTTAACTATATGACACGTTCAAATTTAATTACGCGTAAACCAAACGGAAAAGTTCAACCAGTTGGAAGAACTAGTTACAATTATTTCACCCCTGTCCCACAAGGGACGTTTGGTCCCCTACTTGGCGGCGAAAACTTTATGAATGAAATGTATGACCTAATTGGAACTAATTCAAGGTATCCAAAAACTGTAAATGAAGCCGTCATCGTTATTGACAAATATAACCGCGTTTCGTTAAATACATTGCAAAACTTAGGTATTCTTGATACTGGGGAGATTAGTATTAAAGAAATTTCCTTCGACGATGTAATTGGAAAAAAATATAAATTAATCAAACATGACGAATATTTTGTATATCACGACCCAGATGGACCAGATGCCGATTATAACGAGGACATTTTTGTAAAGAATGCCTTCTATACTGGTCCCCAAGCCGAAGAATATAGGATAAAAAAATTCCAAGTTAGATGGGGCGAACTTGAAAACTTCTTTGTAGACCCCGATATTGGAATTGAGCTCGAAATTGTAGGGGTTTTGAGACCAAAAGAGTCATTAATGTTTGGGCAATTAAGCGACGGAATTCGTTATTTACCCGAACTTGCCAATATTATGAAAGAAGAAAACGTTGATAGTGAAATTGGTAAAAGCTTTTCAAACAACTTTGCATCAGATTTAACGCTTGAAGAAATTATGGCTTTATCTGAAGACGAGTTAGCAAAAGCTCTTACAAGTGCTATTAAATTTTATTCGCCATTTTATGATAGTTCAAATCCACAAAGACAAATTTCTGCACAAGAATTTTTAAATTCGGCAAAATATTATGGAGCAACTTTTGAAGATATCGATACATCAAATGAAGGAAATGAGATCATAAGTCGCTTAATTGGTCAAAAATACACTCTTGTTGAGTCGCTTGCAATTTTTGCGAATACCGCAAAAGACAAGAAAGAGATTATTCATCGTCTTGATCAATATAATATTGACCATCCTGAAAACGAAATCAAATATTTTGATGCTGTCGACACAATTACTGATTCAATTGCAACGCTAGTTAGAGTTGTTACCATTGTTTTACTTGTTTTTACAAGTATCGCTCTTGTTGTTTCGCTATTGCTCATCTCAATTATTACTTATATTTCTGTCTTTGAAAGGACGAAGGAAATAGGGATACTGCGCTCGATTGGTGCCCGAAAACTCGACATAATGCGGCTCTTTCAGGCTGAAAACATTATTATTGGGTTAAGTTCAGGGATAATTGGTGTAGGTTTGGCTTACATTATTATCATTCCGCTTAACTATATTTTAAATAACGCATTCCCTGGGCAAGGTTTAGAGCATATTGCCCAACTTCCTATTTACACGGCTTTACTGTTAATTTTAATAAATGTTCTTTTATCAATGTTAGCAGGATTGTTCCCCTCGCTTAAAGCTGCGAGACAAAATCCTGTTGAAGCATTACGGACTGAATAAAAAACTAGACAATGTAAAAAAACATTACACATAGTGTATGTTTTTAAGATATAATAATGCATATATGAAAAAGAAAACTGCTACGGCACAAATAAAAAAAATCGAAGCACGTTTTAATGAAGTTGATAGAATTGAACCTGACCTAGATACAGGCTTAACTAGCGAACAAGTTGCTTTAAGAAACGAGCAAGGACTAGATAACCGCGTTAAAGAAGCAATTACGAAAACGGGTTGGGAAATATTTGCTCAAAACTTTTTATCATTCTTTAATATATTGCTCTATATTATCGCTGCGGCAATGATGGCAGTCGGCTATTTTAGCGGCCTCTTTTTCTTAGTAATTTTATTTGCAAACATCGCAATTGGTCTTATTCAAGACATAAGAGCAAAGAAAACACTGCAAAAGTTAATGATTCTTGCAAAACAGAACGTTTTAGTAATTCGCGATGGAAAAGAAATAGAAATTGATGCAGACGATATTGTTCTTGATGATTTAATGGTTCTTCGCCTTGGCGACCAAGTTTCTGCTGATGGAACAATTTTACAAGGCGAAATTTGTTTAAATGAATCGGTATTAACTGGTGAAAGTCAAGATATTACTAAGACTATTGGCAACCAAGTTCTCGCTGGCTCTTATGTAACTAGCGGCAGAGCCATAGTTCTTACAGATCGCGTTGGAAAAGCAAGATATGCACAAACGCTTCAAACGCGAGCTCGCGCATTTAAGCGCCCGAAATCTGAACTTTTATCATCAATCAAAGCCTTATTTAAAGTTATTGGTATTTTTGTAATCGTTATTGCGCCACTAATGATTTTTACATATTTCCTGCAAGACGTAGGAATTCGCGATAGTGTTATTAGTGTTTCAGGATCGCTTGTTAGCATGATTCCTTCGGGAATGTACTTATTAACGAGTATGACTCTTGCTGTAGGCGTCGTACGTCTTGGAAAAAAGAACACGCTTGTACAAGAAATGTATTCAATCGAAATGCTTGCTAGAGTCGATGTCTTGTGTCTAGATAAAACTGGAACGCTTACAGACGGAACGATGAAAGTAGAAGAAATTTATCGCTTTCCTGATTATGAAAAAGAAGATTTTGATTTATTAATTGCAAGTTTATTAAGCGCGACAAAAGATGATAATTTAACCGCCGCGGCTTTAAGTGATTATTTTAAGGCAAAAGATATATTGCCCGCGAATAACGCACTTCCTTTTTCAAGCGGCAATAAATATTCTGCGGTTGAACTAAGTAACGGAAGAACACTATTTTTAGGCGCCGCACAAATAGTTTTAAATCAAAAACAATTTAAAGAAGTTGAAGAAATTTATAATAACTACACAAAAGAGGGGTATCGCGTTCTTGCGTTAGTTGAATCAAAAAGCAAATTAACTAAAAAGAGTAAGCCAACAAAAACTAAATTAATGGCGTTTATTATCTTAAGCGACAATATTCGTAAAGAAGCAATCGAAACGATTAAGTGGTTTATTGAAAATGGCGTTAAAGTAAAAATAATTTCTGGAGATGATCCAGCGACAGTCGGAAGTATAAGTAGTAAATGTGGCGTTATCGGAGCTTCTCACCCTTTAGATGCCTCACAAATTAGTGATGAAGAACTTAGAAAAGTTGCAAGTCAATATAGTGTCTATGGCCGCGTTTCACCAGAACAAAAAGAATTAATTATTCATCAACTCCAAAGCGAAGGACAAACAGTCGCAATGATTGGTGACGGCGTTAATGATATTCTTGCTTTAAAAGCCGCAGATTGTTCAATCGCAATGGCAAAAGGAAGTGGAGCGGCCCGCGGAGCAAGTCACCTAATCATTGAAGATAATTTTGATGTACTTCCTGATATTGTCGATGAAGGAAGAAGAGCAATTAATAACTTACAACTTACTTGGACATTGTTCTTAGGCAAAACATTATTTTCAATAATAATGTCAATAATGTTTCTTATTACCGCGATTCTTGGGCCGGCGGCACAAAATATTGTCTATCCTTTCTCAACGCAAAACATGTACATTTGGGAAATCGCCGCGATTGGCGTACCGGCTTTCTTTATATCGCTGCAACCGAATAAAAATAAGATTCAAGGCTCGTTTATGGGTAACGTTATTTTAAAAGCGTTGCCGGGGGCAATTACGATTGTTATCTCCGTTGTTTTAATTTATTTACTCCATAGTATCGAACAAAGACAACCAGGAACAACTTATGTTTTAAAAGAAGGCGCTAGAGCAATGGCAACGCTTACTATGTCATTCTTTGGATTTGTAATTCTATTTAGAATTTGTTTACCGTTTACAAAGTATCGTGCGATTCTTTTCACGGTTCTCTTTTCGCTTACTGTCTTAATCGTTACGCTTTCGGGCGTATTAAGAATAGATTTATTTAACATTAATTTCCGTTATATGAACACGCGAAATATTATTCAAGTTGTTGTTATTAATATCGTTGCAATTATTCTTTATGTCGTCTTAATTAAGACGATGAATAAACGAAAGAAGGTATTCTAAAGTGAAAATAAAATATGGCGATCACGTTAAGAAGGCGATAAAAAATAATCGTCCAATTGTCGCGCTTGAGACGACGATTATTTCACATGGAATGCCTTATCCTAAAAACATCGAAGTAGCCAAAAACGTTGAAAAGATAATTCGCGAAAACGGAGCAGAGCCTGCGACAATTGGAATCGTAAATGGTGAGATTGTTGTTGGACTAAGCGACGAACAAATCGAAGAATTCGGAAAAAGAAGCGATATTGTAAAGTGTTCAATTCGTGATTTAGGTTATGTATTAAGTAATAAATTATGTGGTTCTACCACAGTAGCGGCCTCAATTTTTATAGCTAAAAAAGCTAATATTGATGTTTTTGTAACAGGAGGCATTGGCGGCGTCCATCGAAACTTTAGTGATGTACTCGATGTTTCTTGCGACTTAGAAGAGTTAGGAAAAACGAGTATTATTACCGTTTGTGCTGGTCCAAAAGCAATATTAGATGTAGGTAAGACGCTAGAATACTTAGAAACAAAGGGTGTACCTGTTGTTGGTTACAACACAGATTCCGTCCCGCTTTTCTATACTTCTAGAAGTAACTATAAAGTTTTATATAATTTGAAGACGTCTAAAGATATCGCGAAAATGTATAGTTATTCGCGTGATTTAGGTACAAATCGTGCGCTTTTAGTCGTTAACCCGCTTCCAAAGGAAGATAGTATTCCTTTAGAAGAAGTCGAGAAATATATTAATGAAGCAATGGACGAAACTAGGAAAGAAGGAATAAGCGGAAAAGAGATAACGCCGTTTCTTCTTAAAAAAATTAATGTATTATCAAGTGGAAAATCGCAAGTTGCAAACACAAAATTAATTTATAATAACGCTCTTTTGGGAGCGAAGATTGCTCTAAGTCTAAAAAAGGAGGAATAATGAAAACTGATGTTAAGTTAGCTAACGCACTAAAAGAAATGATGGCGACAACGCCAATTGAAAAAATTAGTGTTAAAAGTCTTACGGAACAATGTGGGATAAATAGACAAACATTTTATTATCACTACCGTGATATTTATGATTTACTTTCAACGATGTTCCAAAACGAGAAGATTATTGGTATTGATGATAAGAATTCTTGGGAAGAAGCTCTAGACCCAATTTTTGATTATTTATTAAGTAATGAAAAATTTATCTTAAACGTAAGCAATAGTGCAGGGCACGATTTACTTGCAGAATTTTTAAATAGTGTTTTTTATCAAGTAATTTTAAGGCAACTAGAAATTCTTGATGGTAATAAAATTTTAGAAGCTGCCGAAAAGCAATTTATTGCAACGTTTTATAGCGCAGGTTTTAGTAAAACCATCATGCAATGGATTGAAAATGATATGAGCGAACCACCACTTACAATGATTGATCGCTTAGTTAAATTTTTTGAAAGGGCGATTGAAAAAAACTTCAATCGTTATGTGATTAGACAAAATGATTAATAATTTTACGTTTCATTTACGAACAAAACTCGTTTTTGGAGAAGATTCTTTATCCTCGCTTAGCAAATTACTAAAAGAGAATAACGCTAAAAAGATTTTAATAGTCTACGGACAAAGTTTTGCTAAAAAAAGCGGTCTCCTTGATGAAGTTATAAAAATTATTGAAGACGATAATTTAGAATACGTTTTATTAGGAGGCATTCAAAGTAATCCTGACATTTCCTTTGTTAGAAAAGGTGTTGAGATATCAAAAAAAGCAGATGTTAATTTTATTCTAGCAATTGGCGGAGGCTCCGTAATTGATGTTGGAAAAGGAATTGCGGCGGGATTTTATATTAACGATGATCCTTTAAAACTCTACAAAAGAGAGGTTAAACCTGCAAAAGTGCTTCCTTTTGGAGTTATTTTAACGGTTTCTGCAGCAGGTAGCGAAATGTCGTCAAGCTCAGTAATTAGTGATTATAAAAATGATTTCAAGCAAGGATTTAATAGTGAACTAAATCGTCCAATATTTGCAATTTGTAATCCCGTTTATACTTATTCGTTAAGTAAAAATACAACTACCGCGGGAATCGTTGATATTTTAATGCACACAGTCGAAAGGTTTTTTAGTCCAAGCGGCGAAAACGAACTTGCCGATTATTTTGCTATTGGCTTATTAAAGTCAGTTATTAAGAGTGCAAATGATTATATAGACGGAATTAATAACGAAGAAGTAAGAAAAGAGTTGATGCTTGCAAGTTCTTTTTCTCATAACGGAATTACAAGTATTGGAAAAAGATACTACATGCCGATGCATCAATTAGAACATGCGATCAGCGCGCTTAATCCAAGCGTCGCGCATGGTCACGGTCTTGCTATAGTTTTTAAACCTTGGGCACTTCTAAGTCTTGAGTCAAATTTTGATAAATTTTATAAATTTGCACTCGAGGTTATGGAAGTAGATAAAGAAAATCTTAGTAAAAAAGAAATCGCCCTAAAGGGAATTGAGCAATTTAATGACTTATTCCTTCGTTTAGGTGTTAAAATACGGCTTCGTGACTATGGATTTAAAGAAGAAGACATAGTTACGCTTACGAACATCGCAACAGAAAACGCTACAAAACAAGTAAAACAAGCAAATGTTGAATTAACATATTGTGATGTTCAAAAAATATATGAAGATGCATTTTAGAAGGACGGAATTATGAAAAAAGAAGATTTTCTTAGTATATTTGTATTCTTATTAATGTTAATAATTGCCTTATTTATAGGCTTAAGAATTATTAGTAACGCAAACGTTGAATTAGGCTATAACACAGCACAATCATACACATTTGCAATTATCACGATTATAGTTGGTGTGCTTATTAACGCCTTAATTTTTGAATTGGGACACGTTTTAGGCGCACTTATCTCTGGTTATAAAATCATGTCCGTAAATATTTTTGGTCTTTGTCTTTATCGAGCAGGGAAAAACTGGAAGTTAGGTTTTCGAAGTTATAATGGTCTAACGGGAGAAACAAAGATATTTGCCAAAAAAGAAAAAGCGAGCCCTAAATTACACTTATTTGGACCGCTTATTATGTTTTTAATTGAACTTGCAATCGCTATTGTCTTATTTGTCGTTTTACCAAAAGACAATATTTTCCATCATGCGCCACTAATTGTCGCCGGCATTGGAGCGATTTTAATTGTCTATAACATCATGCCTTTTAAATTAGATACAGCAACAGACGGGTATTACTTAATGCTTTTATCAAAGAAAGTTAACGTTAGTGCTTATAACGAACTTATGCGTATTCAATCCCTCGTTCACGAAAATAAACCTTTAACGGATTTAAAGGAATTTAGTGAAATAACGACACTTACCGCAAAAGTTAATATGTATAAATATTACGAATATCTTTACGATGAAAAGTATGAAGAAGCGCTAGCGATTGTAGAAAACATAATTAGCGAAAGTAAGGCCGTTGATGAAGAAATGCTAGGGACCGCGATTACGCAAAAACTCTACATTTTACTAGTAACTAAGCCAAAAGAAGCTGCAGAATTGTACTGGAATAATGAATTAACAGTAAAAGATCGTAAGTTTATCGCTAACGATTTAACAATTGAATCGCTAAGAACTTATCTTCTTTTTAATGCTGTTGTTAGCAAAAGCGAAAGTGAAGCGATGTTTGCCTTATTGCGTTTTAAAAAAGCATTAAAAAGACACAATGACGAAACGAGAAAAGAGCAAGAAATTGCTCTATTTGATAATGCGCTTTTAAAAGCAAAAGAGCTAAATCCTACGTGGAAATTAGAAGAACATAAGGCTTAGGGGCAAATATATTAAAGGGAAGGTTATGATATAATCATAAAAGGGAGAGAAAACAATGAAATTAATGACAATATTAGGTACAAGACCAGAAATAATTCGCCTTTCTGCTGTACTTAAAAAAGCCGATAAACATTTTGATCACGTTATTGTTCATACGGGACAAAATTACGACTATGAACTTAATGAAATATTCTTTAAGGAAATGGGAATTAGGAAGCCTGATTATTTTCTAAATTGTGGCGGAAAAAACCTTGGCGAAACAATTGGGGCCATTTTTGCAAAGTCTTATGAAATAATTGCAAGCGAAAAGCCAGATGCTTTATTAGTATTAGGTGATACAAACAGTGCTCTTTCCGCGGTTATGGCAAAAAGACTAAAGGTTCCTGTATTCCATATGGAAGCTGGTAATCGCTGCTGGGACTGGAATGTTCCGGAAATGATAAACCGTAAAATCGTTGATCATATTAGTGACATAAATTTACCATATACCGAAAATAGTCGCTTATATTTAATTAATGAAGGAATTGATCCAAAAACAATTTTTGTAACAGGGTCGCCTCTATTTGAAGTTCTATCAATGCACGAAGAAGATATTAAAAAAAGCGATGTTTTAGAACGTCTTAATTTAAAGAAGAACGAATATATTCTCTTATCTGCTCACCGTGAAGAAAACATTGATATTGATGAAAACTTTGAACAACTTATGGAAACAGTTGAAGAAGTTGCTAAAGAATATAATCTCCCAATCGTTTATTCAATGCATCCAAGAAGTCGACATTTTATTGAAAAACGCGGACAAAAGTTCCCTAAAAACGTTATTGCCCACAAGCCCTTTGGATTATTTGATTACTGTAAATTACAACAAAACGCATTTTGCGTTTTAAGTGATTCTGGAACATTAAGCGAAGAAAGCGCAATGTTAAATTTTCCTGGAGTTTTAATTAGAACTTCAACAGAAAGACCAGAAGCACTTGATGAAGGATCAGTTGTAATTGGAGGAATTAAGGCAAAAACAGTAATTGAGGCAATTGAACTTGCAACAAAAATGCATAAAGAAAATAAAAAAGAACCAGTACACGTTTCTTATACAGTTCCTAACGTATCTGATAAAGTCGTTAAAGTTATTCAAAGCTATTACGACATCGTAAATAAAACAACCTGGTTAAAGTAGTGGAGTATAAAAATGTATCGACACGTCATAAAGCGAATATTAGACTTTATTGCCGCACTTTTGCTACTAATAATTTTATTAATTCCAATTATAATTATTGCAATTTTAGTTCGCATTAAATTAGGTGCGCCGGTCATTTTTAAACAAAGAAGACCAGGAAAAAACAACAAACTTTTTAGCGTTTATAAATTTCGATCAATGACAAACGAAGTTGATGAAAATGGGGAATTATTACCAGATAAAATGCGCTTAACGAAGTTTGGTAATTTTTTAAGAAAATCTTCCTTTGATGAACTACCACAACTCTTTAATATTCTCGTTGGTCATATGTCCTTTATTGGTCCACGACCAAAAGAAATTAAAGACGTTCTTTTTATGAAACATAGCGAACCTCTTGTTAGACAAGCTGTTCGTCCAGGACTTTCTGGACTTGCCCAAGTTAACGGAAGAAACGGAATTGGATGGGACAAAGTTCTTGAATATGATTTATATTACGTTAGAAATCTCTCGTTTTGGCTTGATGTCAAAATTTTCTTTAAGACATTTGGGGTCGTTTTCTCTCGAAAAGGCATTGATGTTTCCGAAAATGTTACTCACTATTTGTACCCTGAGTACTTACTAATGAACGGAAAAATATCACCAGAAGAATTTAGTGAGAAAATGCAACTTGCTAACGATATTGAAAAAAATCTAAATAAAAAATATCTTTTTGGACGGAAAACAAAATTTACACGTGAAGAACTAGGTAAGAAACCGAAAAAAGAGAAGCAGAAAAAAGCAAAAAAGCAACAAGATAAAAAGACAAAAACAAAAACTAAACAAAAATAACAATATTAATAATATGTTATAATTATTAATATAAACTCGAAAATGACGGTTCTTTTATTAAACGCGAAAAGCTTACTTGGCCGGCAATTTGCCGATAAATTGATGCAAAAAGGGCATCAAACTTTACTCTTTGATGGATTTAGTTTTTCTAATTTAGAAGAAAACATAAAAAAAGCCGACATTATTTTTCATCTTGGGATAAGCGAAGAAGACATTAATATCGTTAATGTTAAAAAAAACGCACACTGACTTAATTAGAAAAGCAACGGAAATTTTAAAAACTGAAAAAAATAAAAAACCAATAATTTACGTTTTAAATAATAAACTCACGAATAAAGCGATTAGTGATGAACAAGAGGCGATTAAAGAAATTTTGAAAGCTTATTTTGATGAAACCAAAAATCCTGTTTTTGTTTTAAACACATCTTGCTTGTATTCCGAAGATAAAATTTTAAAAGAACCAAATTCAAAAGTTGATTATATTTTTAAATCCTTAAACAACCCATATCAACTTT
Organism: Bacilli bacterium; assembly: GCA_050952805.1. Taxonomy (GTDB): domain Bacteria; phylum Bacillota_I; class Bacilli_A; order RFN20; family CAG-826; genus JAAYSA01. Next base: position 649,404 of record JBMNLM010000001.1, read on the forward strand.
CTAAAATTGATAAAGAAGAAGAGATTCGCTTAGTAAACATTGATGATTACATTAATTTTCTTTATTCGCTTTTAGATCGAAGCAACTGGGACAAATTAGAAACTCCTGAAGTAATAAGTCTAAAAACGGATGAATTTCTTAAAATAATTAATGATTTTTTAATTTCTTATCGTTTAAACAAGGAAATTGAAATAAAAGATAAGAAAACACTATCTCTTTTCAATGTTTTTCGTCAGTATTATCCTAACGCTTCTTTCTTAGCTAAAAAAAGTATCGAAGAAGTTGAAACTAAAGAAGAAGAGCAAGAAGAAGAAAGCACGTATATTTCTCCTTTTACTCTTGAAGAAGGCGTTCTCTTTTATTCGACAAATTTAGACGTATCACCAAGAGATTATTTTAATGGTATTGATTTAGAGGCTACGCAAAAGCTATATATTGATAATGAATGGTATAAAAACAATTACCATAAGCTGCTCGTTAATAACGACATTATTGGTGAAGAGATAAAATGTGTAGTTTTAGATGGACAAACGTTAAGTGATACACAAATTCGTTTGCTTATTGTAATTTTTGACTACCTTTTAAGAAAGAAAACGCTCTTTTTATTAGCGCATCCTGAAATAGATCTAGATACCCACTTCCTAGAAGTTAAACCACTTCACATAAGTGATAAAAAACAAGGAAGAAAAAAAGACGAAGGAAAGAAGTTTGCCTCGTTTTTTAGTAAGTCTAAAAAAGAAAAGAAAAAGAAAGAAAAAGTTAAAGAAGAGGAAGAAATACCAATAGATCCAGATAGTCTAATTGACTTTGATTTAGCGCCAAAATCGAAATCTGTCCAAGTTAAAACGCTAACAAAAGGCAAACAAAGAATTTCCAAATTTTATATCACAAGTCAAATTTTCTTTGTTATTTTTCTTTCATTAAGCCTGATTAGTAGCAACTTAATCTTACGAAATGATACAAAAAACAAAATACACTCTGTTATTTCAAGTGCGGAATATCGGGCAAATAAGACGGATTATAAATACATTCATGGAATGCTAGAAAACCGTAAAGGAAAACAAGGCAATACCGTTGATAAGAATTTTCCTATAATTGAAGAATACAGCACTAATTACACGATTGAGTTTATGAATTTTTATCTTGGAAGCGAACCTGCCGCAAATACGTATAACTTACCATTCCAATTTAGACTTAGCGAAGAACAACAATTAAACGTTCAAGGACTACGAATAAATTACAATTTTAGTTCTGAGCAAAAATTACCAAATATTGACCTTGAACAATATTTAGTAAACGTACCAGGTTTAGATGAACCGCAACCCGCAGATGATGAAATACCGGTCTATCCCGTTTTTATTTCTTCAACACTCGCTGATGCAATAATAAGTAGTAGCGAGGAATATAACACTTACGGTAGTCTCTTAAACGCGAAGTTTACGACTAAATTTAGGGATCGAGAAAACGAACAAATTTGGCTCGTGAAAAATATTTTATATACTTCCGATAATAATGAAAATTACGAAGCAATTGAAAATAGCAACGTTTATAACAAAAAAGACAACGGTTTTGGGCTATATTTAGCAGAGAAATTTGCTCACCCTCTTGTCTTTTTTATAAATAACGGACCTTTCGCCGGCAACGACTTAACGACTAAAGTTGAATTTGACGTCTTCCCAAAAGCAAAAGAATTTAAGAAATTCCTTGATGAATTTTATGAAGACTTTACGCCTATTGATCCAAACAGTAACGATAAACCTGATCGAAATATTCGTTTTGAGCTTGGAGAATACGATGAAGACAACCCCTTTATTTTAAATCTCGTTAACTTGTATTACCAACAACCTCAAAAGAGCCAAACAACGAGCGTTATTATTTTTGCAATCTTTATGATTGTCTTTGCGGCGGTCGCCGCCAATATTTTGTTAAATAATCTAAAAGAAACACTGACTTATGCGAATAGCCATATTCATGTTTTGCTAGGAGTTTCGTTCTCGCTAATCCCAATTGTTTTAGTAAATATTGGTTTAGCGTTATACCGAATAATTAGCAAATTCTCACCTGAATCGTTAACGTTAACGAATACACTTGGGATTGTCGCTCATTTTGTAATCACATTTGCAATGATCGCGATAACGCTAATTTTCTACTTTACTCCTAATAAAAATAAAAAGTCATTAAAGAAGGCGGAGAATAAATAAAATGGACGAAACAAAAGTACTAATCTATTTTGAAAATCATAACGCCCTTAAAAAAAGTGGAATTGGAAGAGCAATGTACCATCAAACAAAAGCGCTTGAACTCGCTGGTGTTTCGTATACTTTAAATAAAAAAGATAACTACAACATTGCTCACATCAATACATACAGTTACAAAAGCCAAAGATTATTACGAAAATGTAAAAAAAGAGGAATTCCCGTTGTTGTTCACGGTCATTCAACAATCGAAGATTTTCGTGATTCATTTAGGTGTTGGAAATTTATGTCGCTCTTTTTTTACAAATGGCTTCGTTATATGTATAAAAACGCTGATTTTATTATCGCTCCGACAAAATATACGGAAGAGTTAATTGATGGATATGGCTATAAGAAGCCAATAAATAATATTTCCAACGGTATTTCTCTAGAAGATTATAAAGAAGAAAAAGAGAAGCAAAGAAAATTTCGTGAATATTTTGCTTTAAAAGAAGATGAGAAAGTTGTTATTGGAGTTGGGTTTTTATTTAAACGAAAAGGGTTAATTGATTTCTTTGAAATTGCTCGGCATTTCCCAGATGTTAAATTTATTTGGTTTGGGGATCTTCAAAGAATTCTCACTACCCGAAAGATTTTAAAAGCAATTAAAAAGAAACCAGAAAACGTAATCATGGCGGGCTACATGAGCGATGACATTATTATTGGAGCTTATCAAAGTGCCTCGTTATTACTTTTTCCAAGCTATGAAGAAACAGAAGGAATTGTTGTTTTAGAAGCTCAAGCTTCACGCCTTCCAGTTCTAGCTAGGGACATCGGTGTCTTTAACGGATGGCTAAAAGATGGCGAAAATGCCTTCTTAGCAAAAGATAATGAGGAATTTATCAAAAAAACCGCTTACATTCTTGAAAATTCCACTACAAACATTACCGAAAACGGTTATAATACTGTGGCTAAACGCAGTTTAGATAAAATTGGTGAAAAACTAAACCAAACATATAAGAAAGTTCGAGGTAACTATTATGGCAACAAAACTTGAAGATTGTTATGTCTTGCTTGCTCCTGATGAAGCAACATCAATGCGCGTAAGGACGATAAAAACTTTGCAAAATAAGTTTAATATGCCTTATCGGATTTTTTATCCTCACCTTACGATTGCCCATTTTCCTTTAGCAGATAGAAAGCAACTTGCAAGAGCAATTAAGAAATTGTCTAAGAAATATGATCCAATTGATCTTAATTTTATTGATGTAAAAATTATCGATAAAGTTTTAATTGCGATTGAAGTCGATAATAACAAAATGTTAGAGGAAATCTACGATTCAATTTACAAGATGGTTCCCTTTACGGCGGACAAATGGACGTCGCCTAATGAGCCATACTACTTACCGCATGTAAGTTTGTATTTTAATCCTGAAATTGATCTAGAACCGATGTATGAGCATTTCAAAAAAGGTTTTACGCCATTCCAAGGTGAAGCTGTCGCGATTGAACTTAGTGTTTTTGATGGAAAAAGTTACACGATTACACATCGTTTCCCCCTAAAGAAAAGGTTGTTTTAAAGGGGAAACTTATGAAGTTAACGAATGTAATTTCAAAAAGATCATATAAGACGGTTTACGCCGAAGACGGAAAAATTATTAAATTATTCGTTAAAGGTTACCCAAAAACGAACGTTTTTAATGAAGCTCTAAATCAAACTCGTTTAGAAGAATCAGAACTCAATGTTCCGAAAGTTATTGAAGTAAAAGAAATTGATGGCTGTTGGGCGTTTATTAGTGAAGAAATAAAAGGAAAAACGCTTGAACAGTTAATGATTGAAAATCCTGACAAAATTGATGAATATTTAGAAATATTTGTGGATACACAAATTTTAATGGCTAAACAAAATAGCCGGCTTTTAAATCCCCTTGTTCATCGGATGATAAGAAGAATCGGTGAAGGAGAATTAAAAGCGACAGTCCGTTACGATTTTCAAATTCGCTTAATGGAAATGGAACAGTATCACGAAGTTGTTCACGGCGATTATAATCCCTCCAACGTAATTATTGATAAAGATAATAAAGTATGGGTAATTGACTGGGCTCACGTAAGTGAAGGTAACGCAAGTGCTGATGTTGCAAAAACTTACTTATGGTTAAATATTCACGAATACCACGATTTTGCAGAGAAATATTTAAAAATGTACGTTGAAAAGTCCAAAATTGAAGAAAAATATATTCGTGAATGGATGCCTCTAGTTGCCGCGTGGATTTTAGATACAGCACTTCCTGAAAAGAAAGATTACTTACGAAAAGTAATTAAAGAAGGAATTTAGGAGGTAAGCGATTATGGAAATAAAGTTTGAAACAAAAATTCATGAAATAAAACATAAAATACTTAAAAAAGTTATTGAGCTTGCCTATGAAGATCGCCTTCTTGAAGGTTATCGCTATATTCCTAGTGAATTACTTCCTGGACCACAACCAACAATGCGTTGTTGTAATAATAAGGAACATGCAATTTTAGAAGAGCGAATAAAACTTGCTTGTGGGGGAAATAGCCAAAACCCAAATATCATGGAAGTTATTAAAATTGCTTGTGATGAGTGTCCGCTTGGTGGATATACAGTAACTAACGTTTGTCGCGGCTGTATTGCTCACTATTGTATGGAGCGTTGCCCAAGAAAATGTATTTATATTGACCCAATTACGCATACGGCAAAAATTGATAAAAGTAAGTGTATAAATTGTGGATTGTGTGCAAAAGCATGTCCTTATGGAGCGATTATCAATTTCTTACGACCTTGTGAATCGGCTTGTAAAGTTGATGCAATTACAATTGATGAATATGGCGCATGCGAAATTAACGAAGAAAAATGCGTCCGCTGCGGTCATTGTTCAATTAAGTGTCCGTTTGGAGCAATTATGGATAAATCTTATGTTCTTGATGTAATTGATATTCTTCGCGACCGCAGAAATGAAAAAGCAAATGTTTACGCAATTCTTGCTCCTTCAATTGCAGGACAATTTCAAGGAGTAAAATATGAACAAGTTGTAACTGGATTACATAAACTAGGCTTTACTCATATTGCAGAAGCAGCAGTTGGCGCGGATTTAGTAGCGTTAGCAGAAGGACAAGAGCTAATTGATAAGGGATTACTTACTTCAAGTTGTTGCCCGGCCTTTGTTGGACTAATAGAAAAGCACTATCCAGAATTAAAGAAGCATGTCTCTCATAACATGAGTCCGCAAGCGACACTTGCTCGTCACTTTAAACTAAAAGATAAAAACGCAAAAGTTGTTTTTATTGGACCGTGTATGGCGAAGAAAGCCGAGATTCAACGCGAAGAAGAAGCAAAATGGACAGATGCCGTAATTACATTTGAAGAATTGTTTGCGCTTTTTGATGCCCGAAACATCGAGCTTCCAGAATTAGAAGAAACGCCGATTACAAACGCTAGTTATTATGGCCGGATATTTGGAAGAGTTGGAGGATTAACTGAAGCTGCTGAACAAGCAATAAAAGAACTTAATGTTCAAGGGTTTGAATTTAGACCAGTTGTTTGTAGCGGAATGGATGAATGTAAACAAGCACTTAATAAATTAAAAGGAAATCGTCATGACTTTAACTTTATTGAAGGTATGGCGTGCGAAGGTGGCTGCGTTAATGGCCCTGCGGTAAGTATTAGAAGCGTAAGAAACAAAATGGCCGTTGATAAATTTGCAAAAGAGACGGAAAAAGAATCAATTAAAAGTGCAGTAGAGGGGTTGAATGCAAATGAATAAGAAAACAATTGAAAAAGTCGTAAACTTTAGCAAAGTTAGAGACTGGGAACAATATCATACTGGAAAAGATCTAGCAGTTAGCTTATCGCTAGAAGCAAGTGAACTTCTTGAAGTATATCAATGGTCTGGAAAAGATGAATGGGTAAAAGAAAAGACCGATAAGATTAAAGAAGAACTTGCAGATATTTTAATGTATTCAATTCTTATTGCGGATGCTTATAATCTTGATTTAGATGAAATTGTTTTAGAAAAACTAAAGGACAATGAAAGAAAATACCCAGTAAATTTAGCAAAAGGGAAAAAAGAAAAATATAATGAGCTTAAAAAATAAGACGGCAAAAATAATTGTAGGGATATTAGGAATTGTCGTTATCGTTGGCGCTGTAGCGCTTATGATTTACGGGATTGTAAATTATTTTATGACGCTTGCCCAAACGGACTCTGGTGATGGCGTTTCGACACAAAAACTAATGATTCCGATTTATATTAGTGCTCCGCTCTTATTTTTAGGCGTATTTCTATTTATTCTTGGCTTTGGAAAGAAGAAAGAAGTTTAATGCAAAAAAAGAATCGAAACAAACAAGAAATTATTACATTTACTGTAAACGAGGAAGAGGAACTTCTTGTTTTTTTGCTTAATAAATTAAATAAAGGAAGAAACAAGACAAAAAACTTATTAACGCGCAAACAAGTTCTCGTTAATGACATTGTTGTTAGTCAATATAATTATGAGCTTGTGAAAGGTGATGTTGTAAAAGTAACGCCATTTACGAATAAGACACTAGAAAAACATAAAATCCCAATCATATATGAAGACGATATGATTATCGTTGTTGACAAGCCGGCGGGTCTACTTTCTATATCAAGCGATAAAGAAAAACAAATGACAGCGTTTCGCTACGTTAATGACTACATTAGAACAAATGATCCTCGTGCAAGAGCTTTTGTTTTACATCGGCTTGATAAAGAAACAAGTGGCGTTCTTGTTTTTGCAAAAACAAACGAACTTGTAAATGCAATGCATAAAAACTGGAATCGCTACGTTACAAAACGTGGCTATTTTGCAGTGATTCAAGGGAAAACCCCGCAAAATCAAGGTGTAATTCGTTCTCACCTTCATCAGACAAAAACGCAAAAAGTCTATGTCGGGGCAAAGACTGACAAAAGTAAATATGCTGAAACTCATTATAAGTTTGTTCGAGGAAACAAGGATTATTCTCTTTATGATGTTGAATTAAAAACTGGTCGAAAAAACCAAATTCGCGTTCAATTTAGCGAATTAGGCTTTCCAATAATAAATGACGATAAATATGACGGACCTAAAGCTCCGGTAAAAAGATTAGGACTCCACGCTTACGAGTTTTCCTTTATTAACCCAATTACAAAAAAACGCTACACGTTTAAAAGTCCGCTTCCAAAACCTCTTGCTAATCTCGTAAAGTAGACTTTTTCTTAATTTCTTGCTTCTTTTCTCGTATAATAGATACGAGAACTTTTTATGTTTAAGCAACTTTGGTCCTACATTAAAAACGCATTAGTCTCAGTTATGCCCGTGACGCTAGCTCTTTTTTTATTGCATGGCTTCGGGATAATTGTTCTAAGTGGCCAAGAATTAATTTTATTTTCTGTTGGAGCCTTATTTTTAATTATTGGGCTAGTGCTTTTTAATATTGGTTTAAAACAATCCTTACTTCCCGTTGGGGAAATGGTCGGTTCTTCCTTTGCAAAAATTAGGAATTTACCGCTACTAATCTTAATCATTTTCTTTTTAGGTTTAATGGTCACGGCTGCTGAACCGTCTTTATCAATTTTTGCAAACCAAAGTCCCATGAATCCAACGCTTATTATCCTTGCCGTGTCTATTGGCGTTGGGCTTTTTCTTGTTTTTGGGATCACGCGAATCATATTCAACAAATCGTTTAATATTATTGTCATTACGACAATTGCCCTTATTTTTGCATTGCTCGTAGTCGTTTTACCGGAATTTGTTCCAACGGCATTTGACACGATGGGTGTAGCAACAGGTGTTGTTACGGTGCCGTTTATTATGGCATTAGGTAAGGGTGTTGCGACGACACGAGCAAAAGAAAAAGCCCAAGAAAGTAGCTTTGGATTAATTGGTTTAGCGATTCTTGGACCAGTACTTTGTATTTTGTTATTAGGCGTTTTTAGTCCAAAACCGGATTATATCCCTGCAGAACTAAGTGAATCGATGCCGGTTTGGAAAACAATTTTATTAGCGATTAAAGATGCCGCGATTAATAACGCGATTGTTTTAACGCCAATAATTTTATTCTTTGTAATTTATCAATCATTTGTTATTAAACTTTCGAAAAAAAGATTATTAAGAATGGGAATTGGCGCGATTTATTTATTCTTTGGTTTATTGTTCTTTTTATCCGGTGCAAGCTTTGGTTATGTCCCAATTGGTAATACTGTTGGAGAAGTATTAGCCCAAAAAGATAATAACGTTACTTTAGTACTTGTAATCACTCTTCTTGGTGGTTTGGCCACAATTGCCGAACCAAGCGTTCACGTTCTTGGAGAACAAGTTGAAGAAGTAAGTGATGGAACAATATCAAAAACAACAATTGTTATTAGTCTAGCGCTAGGTTCTGCAGTTGCGATGGCTCTAGCGTCTTTAAGACTAATTTATGATTTTTCTTACGTTTATATAATTATTCCGGGATACATTATTGCGATATTACTAACCTTCGTTGTTCCTAATATTTATACAACAATAGCTTTTGATGGCGGAGGAGCAGTAAGTGGTGCGCTCGTTGCAAGTTTTCTTGCTCCAATTGTCTTAGGTGTAGCAAGTGGATTTGATAGAAACCCCTTATTAAATGGGCTAGGAATGGTTGGGCTACTTGCGATGATGCCACTAATTACGATTCAAATTCTTGGATTTGGTGCAGTAATTAGACAAAAAGCCGCTGTTCGTATTAACCGCGGCCGTCAACGCGAAGTTTATGAAGAAGAAATTATTTATTTTGATTAAAGGAAAATTATGGCTAAGAATATAAGGCAAAAAGGAAAGACAAAAGAACGCGTACCATACGCTTCCAAAAATGAGATCAAGGCTCTTACGCTTTTAGTGACGATTGTAAATCGTGATGCTAGTGATGTTTTTATTGATTACTTTAAAACATTAGAAAGTAATCTCCAAGTTACGATTTATGGAAAAGGTACTGTCCCACGCGAGATTGCAAGTTATTTAGGGCTAAGCGAGATTAACAAAGATGTTGTTTTAACTTTTATTAAAAAAGAGCACGTTGATGAAGCGTTTGATTATATTGAAAAACGCTTTGAATTATCAAAGCGTCACAAGGGTGTCGCTTTTGCGATTGATATTCAATCAATAATTGGCGTTTCTGTGTACAAATATTTAGCAAGTATAACAAATGATAAATAGGAGAAATAGAATATGAAAGAAAAGAAAACAAACTTAATTGTTGTCGTTATTAATGCAGGTTTTGTTGATTTAGTAATGGACGCTGCAAAAGCTGCTGGAGCAGGCGGTGGAACAGTTCTTCATGGTCGCGGAACGGGCAACAAAGAAATCGAAAAAACTTTTGGAATTAGTATTACTCCTAATAAAGAAGTAGTCCTCATTATTGTTCCTAATGAAATTCAAGAAAAAGTTGTCAAGGCAATTTATCGCGAGGCTGGCCTTGATACAAAGGGACAAGGAATAATTTTCACGCTTCCTCTAGATCGAATTGCTGGTGTTAATTTTTATAACGGAGATGAAAAGGAAGCAAAAGAAGAGGCCGTAAATAATATTGATGAATAAAACTAAGCGTAATCCCTTAAAATTTTTAACACATGCACACGTTATATTATTAGCGTTTTTTCTTACGCTTTTAGTAATGGTTATTCCTTATGGAATAGTTGAAAAAAACGTTCACCAAATAACGTGGTTTATTATAATTGGCCTTATTTTTGTAGGGTTATTTATTACAAATGTAGTGTTTATCCTACAAAAAAAGAAGAGTAAAAAAATGATTTTTTCATTTTTTGTTCCTCTTATTGGTCTTATTCCAATTTATAATTCAATTGTAAGATTAAATAGTTTTTTTCAACCAGAAGATAGCTTATATATAAAAATGCCGTTTCTTGGCTCGCTTTTTTTATTTTCTAGCATCTTGTATGTTATATCGGTTTTGGCTTTGTATTTGTATCCACTTTTTAATTTAAAAAACGAAAGTGTCTATGTACTCGAAGAAGTTAAAGAAGAAAGCAAATTAAGAACAAACGTTTTTAAAGAGTTTGCTACAACCGAAAGGCCATTATACATATACGTAATAAGTCTATTTATAATCGCGATTTTATTTTTTTCTAGTGTTTTATTTACGGAAAATTTCACGGTTCCATTAGGCGGAGATTTTACTCAACAGCAAATTTATTTTTATGTTAATGGTTACGATGATTGGCGACACTTTTTTAGAACAGGAGAGTTTCCGCTTTGGGATTCAAATACATTTTTAGGGGCAAATAATATTGGTTCTAATTCATTTTATTACGCCCTAAATCCATTCTTTCTTCCAATCTTACTATTCCCACGTTCTTTAATTCCTCAAGGCATAACAATCTTAATGATTACGAAGTTTGTTCTTGCTGCGCTCACAATGAGATATTACTTAAAATATCGTGGTGTAAAAGAATTTACAGCACGCATTTTTTCTCTAATGTATGCATTTTGTGGATGGAATGTTTATTATCTATGGTTTAACCACTTTATGGAAGTGGCCGTTATGTTCCCGCTTGTCTTTGTCGGCATTGAAAAAATCTTTAAAGAAAAAGAACCCTATTTTTTAATTTTCGCCCTTGCTTTTATGGGCCTATCAAACTATTTCTTTTTAATTACAACGTGTATGGTTGGCGTTCTTTATGCAGGATTTCGTTTCTTTCAACTATGGTCCACTTTTGAAAATGCCCAAACGCGCTTAAAAGTAATTGGTTTAGGAATAGTTGGATTTGCATTTGGAATCTTTGGCGCAGGCCTTGCACTCTTCCCCGGTTTCGCTGTCGCGAAAAACAGTGACCGCGTAACAAATGCAACTTATTTAGAAAAAATCAAACTTTTGTTTGATGCAAAAAATTGGAAAGAGGGTTTTGAGTATATAACACGCTGGGAAATGCAAAACAAAAATTATGATTATAAGAAGTATTATCCTATTATTTCGTTTCTTTTCCCAACTGTTTCTGATCGAAGTGTAACGCTACTTAATAAATCAGCTTACGATAACACAATATCAAGTTTATTTACTTATACTCCAATTACGCTTCTATTGATTCCAACACTAATTCATTCGGCAAAAAAGAAAAAGGCCGGCCCGTTCGTGGCTCTTGGCTTTTTCATTTTTGCAATCTTTACACCATTCTTTTATAACTTGTTTCATGGGTTTACAAAGGAATATGGAAGATGGCAACTTTTCCCTGTCTTTTGTTTAATTAGCTATGTTGCAAGAAATTATGATCAACGTGATGAATTTAAGCGGTGGTATTTTGATGTTTCGTTTCTCGTGATTTTATTATTAATGGCGTTTACGTTTAAATGGGCATTTGACTATCAAAACAAGAATACGTTTATTGATCTACAAGAGCGTGAATATGTTGCATATTATCAATTTGGTATGCTTTTTGTCGTGTATTTAATTTATCGCTACTCTTATAAAAAACAAGAAAACAAATCATTTATCGTCATGATAGCGACAATAGAAGCAATCGTAATGGGCGCTTTAGTTATGAATTTCCATGGGACAATCTCTTATGAATATCACGTTTATGGTGGTCAACAAAACTTTAAGGAAGATGAAAAAGTAATTAGAAACATTAGAGCTTTAGACGGAAGTTATTATCGCGTGTATTCAACGTCTGCCAGAAAAGGTACTGATAACCTTCCTATGGCCTTAGATTATAACGGTGTGACAACTTTCCACTCGTTATACAACTTTGAACTAATGGACTTTAATTATTGGAGTAAGATTAACTACAATTACTTCGGTTGGTCACTAGGTGTACACGAAAAACGTCCGCTTCTTGATCAATTCCTAGATATTAAATATTACGTTATGCGACCAAATGATGTTAATCCAATGTACTACGGAGAAAAGATTAATGTAGTTAATGCTAATGTTCCTTTAACACATTCATTTAATTCATCTGTAAGTACGGAGCAACGCCTTGTTTATTCTAGTGATTCGATGTTCACGACCGGTTTTGGTGTTGATGAAATTGTTTCCTATCAAAGACTACAAAATGATGAACTAATAGATATATTTAGAAATAAAGGTAAATACGGTGTTGTTAAGGCCGATGAAACGTATCTTACAAGCGGAATATTAAGTTATGAAGACTTTAATTATGTCGCTACTAACCATCCTGATCTATTAACTTTTGATTATAATTATCGCCCATTAGTCGCAAACGAATTGACTTATGAAAGCAATAACGTTAATAAGAAATTTGAAAAAACAACTTATTACTGCGATAAGCCCTTCCCGCTTACTTCGTTTGATTTAAATAATGAGGCAATAAGCGGATGTGCTGTTTCTTCGCTTGCGAGTAGCAAAAAATACAGTGCTACTGTTTATAAACGAAGTAATAATGAACCATTTGTAGAAACTAAAGGGACAATCATACTTGAATATCCGTTAACGGCAAAAGTTGATATTTATGTCATTGGCGAAGATGGCGAAATTATTACTTACGACACTCACATGAATCCCCAAGGATCACAAAGTTATAAGACACTAAGGGCGCTTCATGTCACAAAACCGGCTTACGGTATTGTTGTAATCAATCGTCAGCCTGAATTAGTTTTTAGAAGTAGTTCAATCTACACCTACGAGCAAGATGAGCTTGATTACTTTATTAATAAAACAAAAGAAAATCCTTTAGAAAACGTTAAATGGACTAAAAATAAACTTAGTTTTGAAACAAATTACGACAAAGAAAAATTTGTTGTTACGACAATTCCTTATGATAAAGGATGGCATGTTGGCTATACAATTGGCGATTCTAGAATTGGCGGTCCACTTAAAGTTTTTAAAACTCACGGCGGTTTTGTAGGGTTTGTCGCCCCAAAAGGCAATATAAAATATACTATGTCTTTTGTTCCCGAAGGGTTAGCAAGCGGAATCCTAGCGACTTTTGGGGCAATTTATGTTGGCATTATCGGCTTAGTTCTTCGTAATAATAAAAAGAAGAAGCAAGATAATGAAATTAATCAGGATTAGTTAGTTTCTTATATAAAGCATTTTTATTTGTATTAAACAAAAGTGCAACAATTTTACAAGCTTCATTAAGCGAGTAATTTTTTTCTATTAACAATTTTACCGAGCGAACGTGTTCTTCTTGAACAACTTCAACAACATCTTTAGTATTACCTTCGACAATAAGAACGATTTCGCCTTTAATAGTTGAATAATCAAAGGTAAGAAACTCTTCTAAAGTTCCGTAAATATATTCTTCATTTAACTTTGTTAACTCGCGTGCGAGACAAATTTTTCTATTACCTAATATTTTATGTAAGTAGGTTATCGTTTTCTTGATTCTATGCGGTGCTTCATAAAATATTAGTGTCTCATTTCGCCTTGCTAAATTATTAATTTCTTCAATACTTAAGTTTAATTTTCTTGGTAAAAAGCCATAGAAGAAAAATTTGTCAGTGGGAAGTCCGCTTCCTACTAAAGCAGGTAAAAAAGCGGAAGGACCATTAATTACACTTATATAGATATCGTTTTCAATTAATAAGTTAACTAAATAGCTTCCGGGATCACTAATTAGAGGATAGCCAGCATCACTTAGGTATGCTCCCTTTTTTCCTTCCTTAAGTAAAGAGAGAACAAGGTTGCTTTTTTCTATTTCATCATGTTTAAAAAGACTAATAAGATGCTTTTTAATATTTAGGTGATTTAATAATTTTGCAGCAACTCTTGTATCTTCGCATGCGACAAAATCAACCTCATTTAATGTTTCGATTAGACGAGGTGTTATTTCCTTAAGATTACCAATTGGAGTGGCAATAAGGTAAAAAGGAGTAGTAGTAAATGATTTATTTCGCCTCATCGTCTTTTTCCCATTTGCCGTCTAATTCATCAAGATCAACGTTAACAATTGATTCTTCATTCATTAATTTTACTTGTCGACTTAAAACGTTATAAGAATTTACTTTATATTTTTGATCATTGTATTCAATGACTGTACCAATTGGTGGGAACAATTTATTTGCTTCTGTGTAATAGTCGTTTTCGTAGCGTAAACAGCAAATAAAAGAAGAACAAACACCATTAATTTTGTCGCTACCTAGCGTTAAATTTTGGTTTTTAACATGTTTTATTGTAATGCGGTTAAAACTTTTTAGGAAAGTTGCACAACATAGTGGTAAGCCGCAGACTCCAACACCACCGACGAGCTTTGCCTTTTCGCGATTACCAATTTGGTGCATTTCAACTCGTATTCTAAGTCGTGAGCCTAGATTTCTTACGAGTTCACGAAAATCAACACGACCATCAGCGACATAAGTAAAGATAATTTTAGCGCGATCAAAAGTATATTCTGCGGAAAGAAGTCGCATTTCGAGGCTCAATTTTTGTATTTCATCTAAACATATTTCAAAAGCTGCCTCAGCATCTTTTACGTTTATTTCATCTTTTTGAATATCAAAAGCATCAGCTTTCTTAATAATTGGCTTAAGGGGAATATCACTTTTATATTCATTTAGAGGAATAATATCGTTAACGACCTTGCCAAGTTCCATACCACGAACAGTTTCGACAATCACAAAGTCATTAGCTTCTAAATCATTTTTATCATAAGAAAAGCAATAAGTCTGATTAGCGTTTCTAAATAAAACAGGGACAACTAAAATATTTTCTTTATCCATTTATTCTCTCCTTATACATTGTATTTAAAAGGTGATCCCTTAATAATTGTAAATTTACGTAGCGATTTATTTGGTTATAACTTTCTAAAAAAACAGTTAATAAATAATCAATGTTTTTAAATTTAGGAGCAATCTTAGTAATGCTTTCTTTATAAGCGTTAAGAGTAAGCGGAGCACCTATTTTATAGTTTAGCAAATCGCCCCATAAAATGACAAATAACCGTATATAAAAACCCATAAAACGACGATTGTTTTTTGATTTTAAAATAATATCCATTCCTTCGGTTTGTAAGTAGTAAATAGTTTCATCAATTGAAGAAGATAATTTTTTTAATGTTTCGTTAAAAAGCGCGAAAAGTAAGAGATATTCTTCATTTCTATAAACTTCAAGAATTGTATCTGGATAGTTATAAAAGTTTACGATGAGTTCGCTATGAACGCGGGGAATTTCTAATTCATCGCACTTTTGCAAGGTTATTTCGCGCGGAATTTGTTTTACAAGTAGTTTTTGACTACGGGAAATAATTGTTGGTAAGACATAATCCTCATTTTCAGTAGTTAAAAAAGCACAAATATCAATTGACGGTTCCTCAAGAAATTTAAGAAGTGCATTAGCGGCTTCTGGCGTAAGTTTTTCTGCAAGATGAATAACATAAACAAGAAGTCCGCTTTTTTCAATTGCTGTTTTAGAAAATTCAAAAGAAAGGTCACGGATATCATTTATTAATATATTTCCTTTTGACCCATCAAGAAAAATAAAATCATGAATATAGTTTTCATCAAAACGATGACAAGAAAGACAATTGTTACATGAAAGTGGTGAAGGATTATAACAAAATAAAGTTTTAGCGAGTGTTAAGGCGATTTCTTTTAAGGGAGTTCCCGGAACTCCACTTAATAAATAGGCATGCGAAAGCGTATTACTATTTATCGCATTAGTAAAAGTAGTAAAAATTGGTTGTTGATATTTTTTAATATATTCATTTATTGTCATTATTTAGTTTTTCTAAAATAAAGGAGAGTGATTGTTGAACGACATCTTCTAAAGGCTTACTTGCATCAACGATGCGATAGCGGTCCTTATATTGCTCTGAAAGTTCTAAAAATGTCTTTCGAACTTTTTCATGAAATGTTTCTGCTTCTAAATCAAGGCGATTAACTTCGCGATCTTTATTAGAACTAATGCGATTTAAACCAATAGCAGGCTCAACATCGAATAGAAGTGTTAAATCAGGTAAAGTATTGTCGATTGCAAAGGCGTTAATTTTAAAAATTTCATCAACACCTAGACCTCTTGCCCCACCTTGATAAGCAAGAGAAGAATCTAAAAAGCGATCACAAATAACGATTTTTCCTTCCTTTAGAGCAGGCCAGATTTTTTCAACTAAGTGTTGTCTTCTGCTAGCAGCATAAAGAAGAGCTTCAGCGCGAGGATCAAGAGCAGTATTTTTGGGATCTAAAATAATATCACGAATTGCTTCTGCAATTGGTGTTCCCCCTGGTTCTCTAGTAAATAAAACTGAATAACCAAGTTTTTCTAATTCTTTAATAATTCGTTTTGCGGCACTCGTTTTGCCACTGCCTTCTGGGCCTTCTAAAGTAATAAACATCGTTAATTCCTCCTATTTTATTTCCGTTCTTCCTTCAAGAGATTTATATAAAGTGATTGAATCTAAATAATCTAGTTGACTACCCATCGATACTCCAAAGCCAATACGAGTAACTTTAACAGGTGTCTTTTCTAAGACTTTTGCAATATATAAAGCAGTAGTTTCTCCTTCAATTGAGGGATTAGTTGCAATAATTAATTCTTTTATGTTCTCTTTCTGAATTCTATCAATTAATTTATCTAACGCGAGGTCTTGAGGTCTAACTTTAGAAGTAGGACCAAGTAATCCGCTTAGTACATGATAGCGCCCGCGATAATTTGCTAGTTGTTCAAAACCAATTACGTCTCTTTGATTAGCTACAACGATTACAACAGCGCTATTTCGTTCTGTGTCACTACACACTGAACACACGGCATTTTCTGTGTAAAGTCCGCAAATTGGGCACGGATGTACTTTTTCTTTAATTGTTTTAATATTTATTGAAAGTTCATTTAATTCTTCTTGAGAAAAATTAAGCATTGCAAAAGCCATGCGTTCAGCTGACTTTCTGCCAACGCTTGGAAGGCGTTGCAATGAATCAATTAATTGTTCAATTGCGACTAATTTTTCCATTTAAAAGCCTCCTGGTAGACCACCAGCAACTTCATTATTTATCTGCTCTTCAGCAGCCTTAATTTTTTCAAGACATTCATTAAATGCAAGAATTAGCATTGTTTCGACCATTTCTTTATTTTCTTTTTCTAAAAGATCTTCTTCAATTTCGATTTCAACGACAGTTCGATCTCCGGTCATTACAAGCTTAATTCCTCCGCCTTTAACGACTTCAAATTCTTTTTCTGCAAGTTCCTCCATTTTTTGTTTTAGCAAACGTTGCATTTTTTGGGCTTGGGCCATAAGTGATTTCATATTGTTATTCATAATTACCAGAGTCCTTTCAATTCTTCATCAAGATTTTCAACTTTTGGAAGATTAATTAATTGTTTTAAGTCAGTATAGTGTTTTGTTAATTTTCTTTCTTCCTCACGTGATATAGCGTAGATAATCATTGTCTTACCAGTTAATTTGTTGAAAATATGACGAATTGTTTGTTGATTATTTATGATATTACATTGATTTACTGAATCAGGAGATTCAAATGTAAGAACTAGAAGACTATCGCACATAATAAGAGGCTTACCATCATAAAGTAAATTGGCATATTCAGAAATTTTGTCAAAAAATAGCCATTGTTGAAGTGTATCCATCATTTCTCTTGTTTTTTTGATGCGTTCCTCGTGATTTGTAAGCACAAGGCCCTTTATTAAAGTGTCGCGTTCAATCGAAAAGGTTTCTCCTTCGCGATTTAGTGGTTCAATATCAAAGTCGAAATCAAAAACATTATCTTTTTTAGTTTCTTTTGCTTTTTCTTCGGCTTCGCGTTTTGCTTTAACCTCTTCCATAAAGGCTTCTTGAATAGGTTTATTCTTTTCGCGTTCTTTATTTAATTCGGCAGGGTTAATTAAAGGTATCTCATTTGCAGAAATTGGAATTGGTTTTTCTTCCTTTTCTTCTTTAGTTTCTATAATTGGTTTTTCTTCCTCTATGGGTGAGGTTGCTTCTTGTAAGAACGGAGGAAGTTCATCTTCATCGTCATCCTTTTCTACTTTTTGAGACTTAGTCTCTTCAAGAGTTTCTTCCTTTTTAGAAACTACAGGCTTAGATTCTGTTTTATTAACAATGGTTTTTGGTTTCTCGATTTTAAATTCCGGTTCAGGAACATATTCTGTTCCACTAGTTGCACCCATTTGTAAAAGCGAAAGTTCAAAAAGTGACCGGATATCAGAAATAAATTTAAAATCATTGAGCGTTTTTAAAAGAATATCAATCATTTTATTAAGTCTCATAAGTGATAAGTCGCTTATGAAATCTTTAGCTTCATCTTCATTAAGTTTTAATAATAAAGTTGCATCTTTTGTTTTGTAATAAACGAGCGCATCTTTAAGAAAACCCAGCAAATCCCACGTCAATCGATTTATATCAACACCATTTTCAATGAAATTACTTGCGGAAGCGATAATTGTTCTTATGTCATTATTTTTAATCGCATTAAGAAGACTTAGTTTCTCAGGTTTGCTAAGTAACGCAAAAAGATCTAAAACGTTTTGCTCGGTTAAATTATTATTTGCATATGCCAAAACCTGATCTAACATTGAAAGAGCATCACGAACACCGCCATCTGCGAGACTAATAATTAAATCTAGTGTCTTTTCCTCATATGTAATTTTTTCTTCATTTAAAATATCAACCATTCGTTCCTTGATATCTTTATCACTTACCTTTGTAAAGTTGTATCTTTGACAACGGCTTAAAATTGTTGGAAGAATTTTATGAGGTTCTGTTGTCGCTAGGATAAAAATTACATGGGCTGGTGGCTCTTCAAGAGTTTTTAAAAGAGCATTAAAAGCACTAGCGCTCATCATATGAACTTCATCAATGATGTAAACTTTATAACGCCCTTTTATCGGCGAATAGTTAACATTATCTACGAGATCACGAACACTATCGACACCATTGTTACTAGCGGCGTCAATTTCAAAAATATCAGGGTGACTACCGTTAATCACACCAAGACAATTACTACATTTATTACATTGATGACCGACGCCTTCTTCACAATTTAGCGCCTTAGCAAAAAGCTTCGCCATTGTTGTCTTTCCGGTTCCTCGCGGACCTGCGAAAAGATAGGCGTGAGCAATTTTGTTCTGTTTAAGCGCATTTTCTAGCGTTTGAACAATAACTTTTTGCCCAGCAACCTCATTAAAAGTTTGTGGTCGATAAGTACGATATAATGCTTTATAACTCATAATTTAATCAATAATTATTATACAATAATAAGGGTCATTATGTTAGGCAAAAAGAGAATAATCTCCTAGCATAATAAAAATATAAATCCTTGCGCCTTTAATCTAATAGAGTGGTATGTTAAAATTAACACGAAAAGTGAGTTAATCATGGAAGAAATTTTAAGAAAACGACTAGAAACAACAAAAAAACGCTTAAGCGAAATCGATAAGTTTTTAATGGAACCCGATGCTGCTAGTGACCTAAATAAGTTTAGGGAAATTAACGTTGAGCGTGCACAAATTGAACCCGTTGTTGAAAAATATAATGAATATTTAAAACACGAGGCTAATTTTAATGATGCCTCGATTATGATGCAAGATAGCGATCCAGAAATCGCTGAACTCGCGAAAGAAGAACATAATATCTTGTCTGAAAAAATGGAGAAATTAATTGAAGAAATTAATATTCTTTTAATTCCTAAAGACCCAAACGATGAAAAGAATATAGTTGTTGAAATTCGTGGTGCTGTTGGTGGAGATGAAGCTAATATCTTTGCTGGAGATTTATTTAGAATGTACACAAGATACGCCGAAAGAAACAACTGGACAATTCAAATGGTTGATGAAAATCCTTCTGAAGCTGGTGGTTTTGCCTCAGTTTCCTTTATGGTAAAGGGAAGGAGTGTCTATTCTAAATTAAAATTCGAGAGCGGAGCTCATAGAGTTCAAAGAGTGCCTAAAACGGAAGCAAGCGGAAGAATTCATACTTCAACGGCAACCGTTTTAGTTATGCCGGAGGCAGAAGAAATTGATGTAGAAATTCGTCCAGAAGATTTACAAATTGATACATTTCGTTCACAAGGAGCAGGCGGCCAAAATGTAAATAAGGTCGAATCTGCAGTAAGAATCACGCATATTCCAACTGGAATTTCCGTTTCTTGCCAAGTAGAAAAGTCTCAACAGCAAAACAGAGTAATCGCTATGAACTTACTTCGTGCAAGAATTTATGCTGCGAAGCTTGCGGAACAAGAAGAGAAAATTGGTGCCGAGAGAAAACTAAAAGTTGGAACTGGCGAAAGAAGCGAAAAAATCAGAACTTATAATTATCCACAAAATCGTGTTACCGACCATAGAATCGGACTAACTATACAAAAACTTGATCGAATAATGGAAGGAGAATTAGATGAAATCATCTCTGCTTTAATTCACTTTGATCAAGAACAAAAAATGGAACATGGCTCATAAAATAAAAACAATAAAAGATTTTTATAATTTTGCACTGTTAAATGATAAATCCCGCGAACACGAAATTAAGGTAAAAATTCTCTTAATGTATTGTAATAATATTGATACATTTTCAAGATTAACCCTACATTTTAACGATGAAATGAAAAATAAGCGCTTTTTTAAAAGCGCGTTAAAGAAAATAAATGGCGGCTATCCTGTTCAATATATTGTTAAGGGTGTTAACTTTTTTGGCTATGATTTTTTTATTAACGAAAACACTCTAATTCCAAGACCTGAAACCGAGGAACTAGTAGACATAGTAATTGAATATTTAAAAACTGTTAGTGATAAGGATCTTATAATCGCCGATATTTGTACTGGATCAGGAGTTATAGGACTAACACTTGCAAAAACCTTTCCAAATTATAAGGTTATATGCACTGATTTAAGCAAAAAAGCGCTTAAGGTCGCTAAGATTAATAACAAAAAATTAGAAACAAAAGCTCTAATTTTACAAGGCAATCATCTTATGCCTTTAATTGAGAACAATATTAAGGTTGATGTAATTGTTGCAAACCCACCATATATTTTGAACGAAGATTTCGTAGAAGAAAATGTAAAGAATTTTGAACCACACATCGCACTTTATGACCAAGGTTTTACTGTCTTCAAAAATATTGTAAAATATGCATATAAAGTAATAAAAGAAAATGGGCGCCTTTATTTTGAGGTTAGTGAACATCATGCCGAGGAGATGTTAAATTTTGTTAAAAATGAAATTAACCCTGCAAAAGTAAGGTTAATCACTGATTTACAAGGTAAAAAGCGCTTTATGGAGGTTATAATATGAAAACAAAAGTAATTAAAAAAGATGAGCTACACATAGCCGCCGAATATTTAAAAAAAGGAGAAATCATTGCACTTCCGACGGAAACTGTTTATGGACTAGCAGTTGTATTTGATAATCCTGATGCATATCAAAAGTTAGTGGATTTAAAAAAGAGACCAGCTACCCAACCTTTTACAATGATGTGCTGTAGCGTAAAACGTTTACCATTATTTATTGAAATTGATGATAGAATTCAACGAATTATTGATAACTTTATGCCAGGCCCACTAACCATAGTGGCTCCAGTAAAAGCAAGTATGCCCTATCACGTTACATTAGGAACTGGATACATTGGAATTAGAGTTAGTGATCAAACATTCATTCGAGACTTAATTAGATCTATTGGTAAACCGCTTCTTGTACCAAGCGCAAATGTACACGGAGAAGCGCCTGCAAAAACAACGGAAGAAGTATTAAGGATGTTTGAGGGCAAGATACCTTGTGTAATTGAGGGCGAAGTAGTATCAAACATTCCATCAACAGTTATTAAAATTGATAAAGAGATTACTTTAATTAGAGAAGGGTCTATACCTTTTGAAGAAATATTAAAAGTAGTGGAGGAATAAAAATGAAAATAGCAATTGGCTCAGATCATGGTGGTTTTTCATATAAAAGCATTATTAAAAAACACTTAATCGATAAAGGCATGGAAGTAATTGATGCTGGTCCTTTAACTGATGAAAGATCAGATTATCCAATTTACGGTATAAAGGTTGGTGAATTAGTTAGAGACGGTAAAGCTGATTTTGGAATTGTCGTATGTACCTCGGGTGAAGGCATAACTATAGCCGCAAATAAGGTAAAGGGAGTTATAGCAGGCATTGGCTATAACGATGATGTTTCGCGGCTTTTACGGGAACATAATAACGCTAATGTTATTGGGTTTGGTCAAGGACAAATGGACATTGAAGATGTTCTTCGAAGAGTTGATATATTTTTAAGTACTCCTTTTTCTGGTGGAAGACACGAAAGAAGAGTAAATATTATTACTGATTACGAGAAATAAAATATAAAGTTAATTAACCCTTCTATTTATTAATATGGAAGGGTTTTTTATATGTCCGATTTGTGGAAACGATAATAAGGAATTTTTCGGGATTAGAAATGGCAAATATTATTGTCGAAAATGTATAAGCTTTACAGGCGAAAAATGCAACTATATAAAACCTAAACCATTAGATATACAGTTAAAACTTGATTATGAATTAACAGATCAGCAAAAAGAAATCGCCCAGAAAACAAAAGAAAATTTTATTAATAAGAAAAACACATTAATTTACGCCGTTTGTGGCGCCGGGAAAACCGAATTAGTCTTTGAAGTAATGGAATATGCCTTACAAAACGGGCTTCAAATTGGATTTACTGTTCCTAGAAAAGAAGTAGTTATTGAACTAGGAATGAGAATAAAACATGCTTTTCCTCTTGCGAAAGTTATCTCTGTATACGGCGGACACCATGATGTACTACGGGGAAATATTATTGTTTTAACTACTCATCAATTATTTCGCTATGAAAATTATTTTGATTTATTAATTTTTGATGAAATAGATGCATTTCCTTATAAAGGTAATGAAACACTTGAAAGTTTTTTTAAAAAAAGTTGTCGCGGAAACTATGTAATTATGAGTGCTACTCCAAGTAATGAGTTAATAAATGAAATGAATAAAAGTGGTGGACTTTTAACGCTATTTTCTCGTTTTCATGGATTTGAAATTCCTGTTCCAAGAATTAAATACGGGTTTTATTGGTTAAACATTATTTTGATCATCTTAAAAACGAAGAGTTATTTAAAAAACGATAAGGTTGTTTTTATTTTTTGCCCAACGATTCACGATGCTGAAGTCGTTTGGAAGATAATGAAGATATTTATTAAAAATGGTGGATTGATTCACTCAAAAATTAAAAATGGATCAAAAATAATTGAAGAATTTAAAAAAGGAAATTTAAAGTATCTAGTTACAACATCAATTTTAGAAAGAGGAATAACGATAAAAAAACTTCAAGTTCTCATATTTTGTGCTGATCACGAAATATTTTCTAAGGATGCATTAATTCAAATCTCCGGTCGTGTTGGTAGAAAAAGTGAGGAACCGTTTGGAGATGTAATTTACTACATTACAAAGGAAAACGCTGCAATTTTCGACTCAATTAAGGATATAGAAGAAAAAAATGCCTTACTGCAAAATATGTTTTAAGAAAATTAGAAGAGTTAATTGGTCGAATTTATTTTTTAAAACTCCAATTTGTAATGATTGTAGAAAAAAACTTACTCCTAAATTTTTTGAGTTTCAATTAGAAGGTGTTAAAGGAACAGCAATATTTGATTACGATGAAACTATTAGATCACTATTATTTCAATTTAAAGGACAATACGATATTGAATTGGCAAATATTTTTCTTGAATATTATGCCTCCTATTTTCATTTGAGATTTCGTGATTTTATTATTGTTCCAGCACCAAGTAGCAAAGAAAGTGATGAAAAACGTGAATTTAATCACGTTGAAGAAATGTTTAAGGTTCTAAAATTACCAATTATCAAAATTTTCTATAAAAAGGAAAACTATAAGCAAAGCGATTTAAATTCTTTGGAAAGAAAAAAAGTAGAAGAAAAAATAGGACTAACTGAAAATTTTGATATTAGTAACAAAAAAATATTAATTGTTGATGACTTAATGACAACAGGCAGCACAATTAGAGCAATGATAAAACTACTAAGAAAATTAAATCCAATGAAAGTAGAAGTACTCGTTATGGCACACACAATTGCTCCTAAAGATAGAAAATGAAAAACTTTAAAAAAAAGATTTTAAAACACTCTTATATACGAAAAACTACCACTTGTGGTAGAATATCTAAGCGACGGAGGAAATTACCGAATGAGTTTTATTGATAAAATATTCCGATTTGAACAAAAAAGATTAAAGAAAATAGAAAAAAATAGTAAACACGTTTTAGCTTATGAAGATGAAATGGCCGCTTTAAGCGATGAAGAACTTCAAGCTAAAACTCCATATTTTAAAGAACGCCTTGCAAATGGCGAAACTTTAGATGATATAAAATACGAAGCCTTTGCAGTTGCTCGTGAAGCAGCAAGAAGAACGCTTGGACAATTTCCTTATCCCGTTCAAGTTATGGGCGCTCTAGTTTTACATGATGGCGACGTCGCCGAAATGAAAACTGGTGAAGGTAAAACACTAACCGCCACAATGGCAGTTTATTTAAATGCTCTAACGGGAAAAGGCGTTCACGTCGTTACGGTTAACGAATACTTAGCAAGTCGAGACGCTGAGTGGATGGGTCAAATATATCGTTTTCTTGGATTAACCGTTGGTGTAAACTTACGCGAAAAAACTACGAGAGAAAAACAAGAAGCATATCTATGTGACATTACATATACAACAAATAGTGAAGTTGGCTTTGATTATTTACGCGATAATATGGCTAATTCTGCAGATAATCGCGTATTACGCGGATTAGAATATGCAATTATTGACGAAGCCGACTCAATTTTAATTGACGAATCAAGAACACCATTAATTATTAGTGGTGGCGCAAAAGCTAGTGTCTCAGCATATAACGTTGCCGACCGCTTTGTAAAAATGTTAAAAAGAGACAAACATTTTGTCGTAGATATAAAAACGAAAACCGCTAACCTTACGGATGAAGGAAATGATTTAGCCGAAAGAATGTTCGGTGTTAAAAATATATATGATCCTCAATATTCAGATTTAGTACACCGTATTCACCAAGCTTTAAAAGCAAATTATATTATGACGCGAGACGTTGAATATTTAGTCGACCAAGAAGGAGAAATCCAACTTATTGACCAATTTACTGGTCGAGTTCTCCGCGGACGTGAATATAGCGATGGTCTTCAACAAGCAATT
This sequence comes from Bacilli bacterium, assembly GCA_050952805.1. Lineage (GTDB taxonomy): Bacteria > Bacillota_I > Bacilli_A > RFN20 > CAG-826 > JAAYSA01. The sequence goes on from JBMNLM010000001.1 coordinate 674,692, forward strand.
CAAGCTAAAGAAGGCGTAAAGATTAAAGAAGAAACAATTACAATGGCGACAATTACTTATCAAAACTTTTTCCGTTTGTACAACAAATTAAGTGGTATGACTGGGACTGCAAAAACGGAAGAAGAAGAATTTAGAAAAATTTATAATATGCGAGTAATTTGTATTCCTACGAATAGACCAGTTATTAGAGAAGATGCAATTGACCTCGTTTTTGCAAAAAAAGAGTACAAATTGCAGGCTTTATTAGAAGAAATTAAAGAAAGACACGCTAAGGGTCAACCATTACTAATTGGTACATCAAGTGTTGAAGCTAGTGAAGAAATTAGTAATCTTCTTACTAGTGCAGGATTAAAACACGACGTCTTGAACGCGAAGAACCACGCTCGCGAAGCGGAAATTATTGAACATGCTGGTGAAGTTGGTCAAATTACGATTGCAACTAACATGGCGGGTCGTGGAACAGACATTAAGATTAATGATGAAGTAAAAAAACTTGGTGGTCTAGCAGTTCTTGGTACTGAAAGACACGAAGCAAGACGTATTGATAACCAACTTCGTGGTCGATCTGGACGACAAGGGGACCCGGGTTATAGTCGCTTCTTTGTATCATTTGATGATGAATTAATGCAACGATTTGCAGGCGACTCAATGTTAAAACTCGTTGAAAGACTTGGGGATGAACCACTTGAAAACAAGATGTTTACAAACGCAATTACGAGTGCCCAAAAGCGAATTGAAGGTCAAAACTTTGATACGCGTAAAAACTTACTAGATTATGATGATGTTCTAGCAAAGCAAAGAGCGATAATGTATCGCAAACGCGATGCAATAATTTTTGCGGAAGATATTAATGATTTAATTCAAGAACAATTCAAGCTTGCCGGACAAAAACTTGCAATGCAAAGCGTTAATGTTGCTGCAGGCGAGAAATTTGTAAATGGCGAACGACTTAAGAAAATTATTGAACCACAATTTCTTCCAGAAGGAACAATTCGTCCTGCCGCATATAACGATTCTCCCGTTGATGAAGTTGGTGAAGACTTAATGTTTTTAATGTATAAACGTTATATTGCAAGAAGAAAAGAATGGGGCGAAGATCTAGCAGTTCAAATTGAACGAGATATTACATTACGTTCAATTGACCGCAATTGGACCAGACACATTGACACGATGGATCACTTAAGAGGATCAATTTATTTACGAAGTTATGCTAACACTAATCCCCTTCAAGATTATGTTAACGAAGGCTATGCCTTATTTAAAGAAATGATGGATACAATTGGAATTGAGGTCGTTTTAAATCTTTTAAACGCTAAGATTCACATTGAAAAGAAAACTGAAGAAGAAAACCAAGGACAGGAAGAAGATGATAAAGGACTTAAAACTAATTAATAATCTTTTTCAAGAAGTTGAGTTGCTCGTTTCTCAACTTGGTGAATCTCTTTGACATTGCCAAAATTAAGGATGAGCGAAAAAAACTTAACGATATAATTAGCGAACCTTCTTTTTGGGATGACCCAAATAATGCGCAAAATATATTAAAAGACTTTAATCTTTTAAACGATAAAGTAACAACCTACGAAGAAATCACTTCGACATTTTTATCTATCAAAGAACTAATGGCACTTATAAATGAGGGCGATGAAAGTTTTGTTGACTCTATTGAAAAAGAGCTAAACGAATTATTTAAAAAGGCTACAAATTTTCGGAGAACTCTACTATTTACAGGTGAATACGATGAAAGCAACGCTTATTTAACAATTCATCCAGGTGCTGGAGGAGTAGAATCGCAAGACTGGGCGAGTATGCTTTACCGTATGTATACGCGTTTTGCAGAAAGACATAAATATAACGTAACGATAATCGATATGTTAGAAGCCGAAGAGGCGGGAATTAAAAGTGTAAAAATTTTAGTTGAAGGAAAACGAGCTTATGGATTGTTAAAGGGTGAAAAAGGTGTTCATCGTCTTGTTCGCGTTTCTCCCTTTGATAGTAGTGGCCGCCGTCACACGTCATTTGCTTCTGTTAATGTTGTTCCTGAATTTAAAGAAATCAATGAAATTCCTATTAAAGACGAAGATTTAAGAATTGATACTTATCGAAGTGGCGGAGCTGGCGGCCAAAACGTAAATAAAGTTGAAACCGCCGTAAGAATTACGCACCTTCCAACCGGTATTGTTGTCTCTTCGCAAGCAGAAAGAAGTCAAAATATGAATAAGCAACTTTGCATGCGGATGTTACAAAATGAGCTTTACGCATTAGAACTTACAAAACAAAAAGAAAAAATAAGTGAAATTGTTGGCAAACAAAAAAATATTGAATGGGGAAATCAAATTAGATCCTACGTTTTATTTCCCTACACTTTAATTAAAGACCATAGAACAAATTATCAAGAAAGTGATGTAAATAAAGTGTTAGATGGCGACATCGACAACTTCATATACAAATATCTTGAAATGGAGGCAAACGGCAATGAGCGAAACTAAAGAAAAGAAAGTTCCAAAAGTTAAATTTAGCAAAGCTGAAAAGAAACAGATTGCAAAAAATTACACACTTATTTTTTTAGGGACAATATTAATGGCTATTGCAAGTGGGATTTTTCTAATTCCTGCAAAAATTAATGCTGGGGGACTAGGAGGTCTTGCAATTGTAATTAACCACTTAACGGGATTTGACCCAGATTTAACAGTAATTATTGCCACATGGATATTATTCTTTATTGGTCTTCCAATTTTAGGTTGGCGATTTACATTAAAATCGCTTGTTAGTTCTATTGTTTACCCGTTATTTTTAATGCTAATGCTTCGCTCTAAAGGCATTCAGGATTTTGTTGCAAGAACATTTCTAATTGAAGGCGAAACCGATTTAGCCTTAAGCATACTTGCGGCAATCTTTGGTGGAGCACTCATGGGAATTGGCGTAGGCCTTACATTTATGAGTGGTGGCTCGACTGGCGGAGTCGATATTCTTGTTTTCATAATTAATAAATATACAAGAATTAAGACCTCATATTTAGTCTTCATAGTCGATGGCTTAATAATTGTTTTTGGTATTTTCGCTATGGGTGATTTCGTATATTCTCTTGTCGGGATTCTTGCTGCACTTATGTCATCATTACTAATTGACTTCGTTTTTGTAGGGGGAACGAGTGCATTATACGCCTATATCATTTCTGCTGACCACTCAGAAGAAATAAATGAGTTTATTCATAATAAGCTCGAACGTGGTTCGACAATCGTGCATGTTGAAGGCGGACATAAGGGAGACATGAAGCGAATGATTATTGTTTCCTTTAGTAGAAAACAATATGCAGACATCGTAAACGGAGTCGCACGTATTGATAAAAAAGCCTTCATGATGATCTCGCCAACGCAAGAAGTGCTTGGTGAAGGTTTTAATGAACTACCAAGTACTCAACGGAGTAAGAAACGTGACAAAGAAAAATAGTTTCGAATTAGTATCAAATTTTAAACCAACTGGCGATCAACCAGAAGCAATAAACGCGCTTGTTGAAGGTTTAGAAAAAGGCGAAAAATTTCAAACATTATTAGGGGCTACTGGGACTGGTAAAACTTTTACGATTGCTAATGTTATCGCAAAAGTGAATAAACCGACCCTAGTTTTAGTTCATAATAAAACACTTGCAGGACAACTTTATGCTGAATTTAAGTCTTTATTTCCAAATAATCGCGTAGAATACTTTGTTTCTAACTTTGATTTCTATCAACCGGAAGCTTACATTCCTCGAAGTGATACGTATATTGAAAAAAACGCAGTACAAAACGATGAAATCGAAATGATGAGAACGGCAGCGATTAATAGCGTTCTTGACCGAAACGATACGATTGTAGTCGCAAGTGTTGCATCAATTTATGGGTTAACAGATCCAAATGAATATAGAGAATTAATTTTTACCCTTCGAAAAAACGAGAAAATTAATCGCAAAGAACTTTTTACAAAATTAATTGAAGCACAATATGAGCGCAATAATTATGAACTAAAACCTGGAACATTTAGAGTCCGTGGCGATGTTATCGAAATTATGCCTCCTCATGAAAATGAACATGTAATTCAAATTGATACATTTGATGATGAGATTGAAGAAATTCGCGAGATAAATACAGTAAATGGCGTAATTAACCATACATTTTTAACGTATCCTATCTTTCCGGCCTATGCTCATGCTTCAACGCGAGAAAGAATAACTTCAATAATTCCTGATATTAGAAAAGACTTAAAAGAAAGACTAGAATACTTTAAAAAGGCCGATATGCTTCTTGAGGCTGAGAGATTAGAGTTTAGAACTAAACAAGATATTGATTCACTCTTAGAATTTGGAATGTGTCCAGGAATTGAAAATTACGCCCGTTATATTGATAAAAGAAAACCAGGTGAAAAACCTTTTTGCTTACTAGACTATTTTCCTGATGATTTTCTTTTAGTCGTTGATGAAAGTCATGTTACTCTCCCACAAGTTAGAGGAATGTACAATGGTGATAGATCACGAAAAGAAACGCTCGTGGAATATGGTTTTCGTTTGCCAAGTGCCCTAGATAATCGGCCACTTCGATTTGACGAGTTTGAAAAATCGTTTAATCAAGTTATTTTTACGTCAGCTACACCAGGAGATTATGAGTTAATGCATTCAAATGGTCGCGTAATTGAGCAAATTATTCGTCCGACCGGGTTAGTTGATCCTCTTGTCGAAGTTAGACCAACACTTGGCCAAGTAGATGACTTAATGTACGAACTTAAGAAGCGAATTGATAAAAATGAACGTGTCATGATTGTAACGCTTACTATTAAAATGGCGGAAGACTTAACTGACTACTTAAAACAAAGAGACTTTAAAGTTGTTTATTTACATAATGAAACCAAAACGCTTGAACGAAGCCAAATTATTTACCAATTACGCAAAGGGAAATATGATGTTCTTGTTGGAATTAATCTTCTTAGGGAGGGATTAGACATTCCAGAAGTTAGTTTAATGATTATTTTAGATGCTGATAAAGAAGGGTTCTTAAGAAGCGAACGTTCTCTTATTCAAATTATTGGACGCGCATCTAGAAACGCAAACGGAAAAGTCATAATGTATGCAGATAAGATGACTGATTCAATGGACCGCGCGATTAAAGAAACTAATAGGCGGCGGAATATTCAAATGGAATATAACGAAAAATATGGCATCGTTCCAATGACCGTAATTAAGGAAATTCAACCACCGCTTCATAACATGGACGATGATAAGTTTAGTGAGAAGTATAAAAAAGGAAAACTAACGAAACGCGAATACGAAATCGCCGTTAAAGAACTGCGCAAAAAAATGCTAGACGCTGCAAAAACGTATGATTTTGAAAAAGCTGCTGATTATCGAGACTTACTTTTTGAACTACAAGCGGAGTATAATAAAAGGGGGTATAAGTAAATGAAAAAAAGAACAATTACAACTCGTTTAGTTCCCGTTCTGCTTTTTTCTCTTTTGTTAACGGGATGCGGGACAAAGACTCTTAATAGTGAAAAAACAAACGAAAAACTTACAACTTTAAATGAACTAAGACCTTTAAGGCCTGAAAGCGTTCAAGTAGATGTCAGTGAGACAATTGATGCGAACGCTCTTTTAAAAGACAGTAAACTTGGCTATATAGGACAAGTAACGGTAAATAGCGAACAAGAAGTTACCTCTAAGTTTATTAATTATCAATTGCTTTTAGATGACGAAGAAGGAAATGATCCTAGCTTTGGCGCGGAAACTAGTGTTAACCAAAATAGAAAGGGTCACTTAAACACAAGAGACTTATTAATTTTTGATCCAATCGATAAAGATTTTGGTACATCTGGTATTTCTTCTTATTATTCTCGAAACGGGATTCACTACGCAAATGAAGAAGAACTCGTGGACATTGAAACAAATGAAAAAGGAACAAAGCATATTACTGAGAAATACTACGATTATAGAGATTATCTTGTTTATGCTGCTTCGACTGAGCGCTTAGAATATTTATATGACTATAATTTAAATCTTTTTCTTACCGAAGAAGGTAAAGCGCTAATAATGAAAGCAACGCAAACAGGAAATAAGCTTGTAATTGAATCTAAAATTGATATTGAAAAGCTTATTAGAGATGCCGTTGATGAACTTTTAGAAAAGAGTTTAGAAATAGAAGACGTTGAAATTAGCGATTACCGTCAAGAAATAACAGAAAGAGAAAATTTCGATATAGTTACGCTAAATAAAAAGACAGCAGACATCTATACAATCGAAACAAAAGTAGATTTTACATGCAATGCTCATTTTAAATATAACGAACGAAATTTGAATTTAGTAATTAATGCTGACATTGCTTCAAATATTACGTTTAGCAATCTAAATAAAGTTGATCCTGCCTTAAATTATCCAAGTGACTTAAATGATTATAGTCTTTAGATAATGTATCGAAAGTTTTTAAGATTGCAAAAAGTTAACGAATTTTATATATTATAAAAGCAACGCAAAGGAGTTATTATGGGTGCACTTGATATTATATTTCTTATAGTCGCAGTAATTCTTATTATCCTTTCCTTACTACAAGGTGGTAAAAGTGAAGGGGCATCTGGTGCTATTACCGGTGGAGGATTAAACATTTTTGCGAAAACGAAAGAACGTGGAAGCGAACGTGTTATTTCAATTTTAACGATGGTAATGGCGATTATCTTCTTTCTCCTTGCGATACTCGTTAATGTTTTAAATTAAATTTATTTTGAGCCGGCGTCAGGACAAGAAAATTCTTGTCCTTTTTTTCTTTATTAGCGAGTTAATATGTTATAATTCCAAGAGGTGATAAAATGACAATAAAACAATATGTTGCAGAGCAAAAACAAGAACTTTCGAATTATGTAAAAACACTTTCTCGCGCTCCGCGTTTTACAATTATTCAAGTAAACGATGACCCAGCGAGTAATTCTTATATTCGCGGGAAAATTAAAGACGCCAATGAGATTGGTGTTATCGCAGATTTGATAAAACTACCAGAAACAACTAGCGAAGAGGAACTATTAAAAATAGTCGAAAAATGCAACAAAGACCCAGAAATTGCGGGGTTAATTGTTCAATTACCGCTTCCTAAACAAATTAGCGAGGATAAAGTAAAACTTGCAATTGATCCAAAAAAAGATATTGATGGCTTTCATCCTTTATCAAAACTTAACCCTTGTACTCCAATGGGAATAATTGATTATTTAAAGCATGAAAACATTGAAATTGAAGGTAAAAACGCGCTTGTAATTGGAAGAAGTAATATCGTAGGAAAACCTATGGCAAAATTGCTCTTAAATAACAATGCAACCGTTACAGTTGCGCACTCGCGTACACCTAAAGAGGAACTCGATAAATATTTAGCAAACGCTGACATAATTGTTGTCGCTGTTGGTAGAAAATATTTTATCGATAATCAAAAGATGAAAAAGATAGCAGTCATAGTCGATGTTGGCATTAACCGCGTCGACGGTGTCTTATACGGAGATGTTCGTCCAGGACAAGATGTATATTTACAAACACCGGTCCCAGGCGGAGTTGGATTATTAACAAGATTAAGATTATTAAAAAATTTAATGGAGGCATATAATAATGGAATTTAAAATTACAAACACAGAAGTCCACGGACTCGAAAGATCAATAAAGGCAAGCGGAAATCCGATGCGCGTTGTTATTGATAGCGGTGAAGTTACCGAAAAAGACTTAAAAAGAGCTAGACTACTTGGCCAAACAAAAAATGGTGAAGGTCACGACAATTACCTAAAAGGAATTATCGTTCAAATGGACGTTACTGCCCCCTTTTATTGGTGGAAAGAAGCACAACGCTATCACTGGTTTGACTTTATTTCTAGTCAATCAACGATGCACTGCCTTCTTAAATTTAATATAGAAGAACGTCTAGTAAGTGACGTAGATAAGCGCGTTATTCCAATTTTACAAGAACTAGTTGATGAATATAACGCGATTGATGATAAAGACACAAAAGCAAAAGTAGCTAAATGGCGTAACATTGTTGCAACTCTTCCTTCAGGCTTTTGTCTAACGGCTACGATGACAACAAATTATCAACAAATAAAAACAATGTATTTTCAACGTCGACACCATAAACTTCGTGAATGGCACGTATTTTGTGATTGGGCACTAGAATTACCGTATTTTAAAGATTTTGTCATTAAGGAGAAAGAATAATGAAAAAATCGACATTAAAAAAATACGCAAACCTCATTGCAAAAACTGGCGCTAACGTTCAAAGAAATCAAGACGTAATTGTTTATGCAAACATTGAAATTGCTTACTTTGTTACTTATGTTGTTGAAGCTTGTTACAAACTAGGCGCAAGAAGTATAAAAGTTGAATGGTCATTTGAAGACGTTCAAAAACTTCATGTTAAATATGAATCAGTTGAAACGCTTGGCGAAGTGCTTTCTTGGCAAGAGGAAAAATTTAAATATCAAACGGAAACTCTTCCGGTTCGAATTTACTTAGAAAGTAGTAGTCCTGATAGTTTAAAAGGAATTAATCAGGAAAAACTTTCTAAATCACAAAAACTCCGTTATCCAATTATTAAGCCTTATATCGATGAAATGGAAAATAAATATCAATGGGTAATTGCCGCTGTTCCAGGTCAAGAGTGGGCAACGAAAGTTTTTCCTGATTTAAGTAAAAAACAAGCAAGAATGAAACTTTGGGACGCTATCCTTTTTGCCTCACGCGCCGATGGCTTTAATCCCCTAAGAAGTTGGGAAGAACATAACCTTAACCTTGCAAATCACGCACGGAAATTAAATTTACTTGAATTAAGGAAACTTTATATTCGCAGCCAAAATGGTACGGATTTAGAAATTGGTTTGATTCCTGATGCCCTTTTTATTGCAGGAGGCGATCAGTCCTTAAAGGGAATTTACTTTAATCCAAATATTCCTACTGAAGAATGTTTTACAACTCCAATGAGAGGAAAAGCAGAAGGAATAGTTTATGCAAGTAAACCCTTATCGTTCCGCGGAGAGTTAATTGAAAACTTTTACCTACGATTTGAAAATGGTAAGGTCGTTGAAGCTCACGCAGAAAAAAATGATGATTTACTTCAAATCTTATTAAATACCGATGAGGGAGCACGCTATTTAGGTGAAGTAGCTCTCGTTCCAAAAGAATCACCAATAAATCAATTAAATATGTTATTTTATAACACGCTATTTGATGAAAATGCTGCTTGTCATATCGCGCTTGGTCGCGGGTTTACAAATTGTATTATTGATTACAATCGTTATACGCTAGAACAACTTCAAGAAAAAGGTGTTAATGACTCAATGATTCATATCGACATTATGATTGGCACTGACGATATGCAAATTGAGGGCGAAACAAAACATGGTCAACTTGTGACCATCTTCCGAAATGGCACTTGGGCCTAATTTATATAAAAATAATATCTAATAAATTATTAAAAGATATCTTAATATCTTCAACAAGCAAATATTTAAAGGTAGGATCAATCTTCTTAATCCTACCTTTTATTTGTTTTATAAAACCATTTTTATAATAAACAATAACAACAACTTCGTTGTTATAAGTAGTTAAAGAATAATTTATTTCACTAATTTGATCTTCACTTAGTATTGGCTTAGGAACTTTTTTGCGATTCTTTTCCATTTCATGAAGATAAATTGTTTGCTCTTTTAAAGATTGAAACGGAGCCCATTTAATCATCCCGCGACTCATTTCTTATGGCCTCCAATTTGATTAGTTCTTTCAAAATAAGTAGATTCTTCGCGTCTTGCATCCGCTCTAAAAATGGAGTTTCCGCCGTATTTCTCTTTTATCTCATCAAGCGCTTTATACATCTTTTCGTTTTTTATCGTATTTTCTTCGTCTTCAAGAAGTGACATTTGAATGTATCTTACTGATTCAAGACGCGAAACTTCTAAGAAAATTTGTCTAATTGGATTTTCTATAGCAAATTCACTAAGAATTTCCAAAAAACCATTATAAATTTTATCGTTATCATTAGTTGGAAATAGAAGTATTCGTTTCTTGCTAAAAGATCTATTACTAGGCTTTGTTTCGTTAACCGTAAGGCCTAAAGTCTTGCAAAACACGCCTGCTTTTCGTAAACGATAACAAAGTTCATCGCTCATTTCACGAATTATTAGTGGCAATTCTTCCTTGTTATAATCGCGATGAAAAACTTGTCCACTCGTAAACGAGCGGTCTTTTGGAGTGTATTGTTCAGAAATTAAACTAGTGTCGATTCCGTTAGCGTGGTCATGAAGCTGTTCGCCGATTATTCCAAGCTCCTGTTTTAATGTTTCTTTCGGGAAGTGGGCTAATTCATACATATTATGTATTCCTAGTTTTGCAAGCCGTCTTTCATACCCAGAACTTATTCCCCAAATTTTCGTAATTGGTTCAATTTTCCATAAGCGGTTCTCGATATCGTCTTTTGTCCACATGGCAATCCGATCTTTCATTTTTTTTGCATCATTATCAAGAGCAACTTTAGCAAGAAACATGTTTGGACCAATCCCAGCGGTAGCATATAATCCTAATTTATCGAATATTTCTCTTAAAAGACTCTTAACTAATTCGTATGGATTTTTCTTGTATAAGGAAAGATAAGGACTTAAATAAATAAAAGTTTCATCAATTGAATAAGGGTGCCAGTCTTCAGGGGCAAAGTAATCTAGAAGCAAAGCATTAAAAGCCGTACTTTCTTTTACGTATTGCTCCATATTTGGCCGAGCATAAATTATCTCGATGTCTTTTGGTAATTCAAAGCGGCGCATAATGTTTTTACACCCCTTAGTTTTTAAATAAGGCGTTACCGAAAGAACAAGTGCCCCAGGTCCTTTTGTTTCATCACAAACGACAAGCGGTGTTTTAAAAGGATCAAGTCCGCGCTTGCGACACTCAACACTTGCGTAGAAACTTTTTAAATCAATAACAGCGAACCAATTTTCCATATATTTATTATAGTAGATAAAAGTGGTTATTTCTCCTGAAATACCTTATTTTTGCGCATTATTTAATAATGTGCCCCTTATTTTGTTAAAATAAAAAAGAGGTGGAAATTATGAGTACAACGGAAATCATTTTAGTAGTATTCCTAGGAATAATATTTATATTTTTTCTAGTGACATTTATTTTATTAATCAAAACAAAAAAAGAAGAAAAAGACAATTCTTCTGAAATAGCGCGCCTAGAAGGAAAGATTAGTGAACTTCCTGAACTAGTCGTTAACAAAGTTAATGTCTCATTAACTGAAAATGAAATTAAGCGTCTTGAAAAAGAAAACGAAAAAGCTAATGAAATGCAAAAAGTTCTTGATGAAAAATTAAATAAGATTTTAAAAGAAGGTAACGAAACGCTAAAAGAGGGCAGTGAACACACTAATAAAATGATGAAGAATCTTGCTGTTGAAATTGAAAACATTAAGACATCATCTCAAAGCATTGCGACTACAGGAACTAATGTTGATAAATTGATTCAGATAATTGAAGGAAATAACCAAAGAAGGGGTCAATTTGGAGAGTTTTTACTTAATTCTGTTTTACAGACCGTATTTGGGCCCGAACCTTCAAAATTTTATGAAACGCAATGTGTATTACCTAATAATATGCGAGCGGATGCAGTTGTTAATCTTCCTTTAAAAGAGGACATTGTTGTAGCAATAGATGCAAAATTTCCGTTTAGTGATTTTAATAACATATATGAAGAAGATGGAAGTATAAATGAAAGGCGTGAAAAAGAATTTATTCGCCAAGTTAAAAAACATATTGATGATGTAGGAAACAAGTATGTCATTCATGATAAAACACTAAATTATGCAATTCTATATTTTCCAAGTGATGAGATTTTCTACTTTTTAAGTTCTAGACATTATGATGATGTATTCCCATACGCTCAAAAAAAGAAAGTTGTTTTAACCTCGGCAAATACACTTTTACCAACATTACAAACATTATTAGCACTCCTAGTTGACTATGAACGTAATGAAAAATTTGTCGAAGTAATCGACAATCTTCAAAAACTTGGTGAAGAGTTTGCAAGATTAAATGAAAGATGGATGAGATTAGGAAATAATCTTACAACAATAGTAAAAACAAAAGGTGAACTTGATATTACCGTTAAAAAAATATCTACTAGATTTGAAGATATATCCAAAGTTAATATTGAAAACGAATAAGGTTTTATTGTAAATATCGAATGAATTATTTACTTATCATTTAATAATGAAATGTAATTACTTACTTTTAGTAATTGATATATGTATTTTACTTGTATATTATTATAAGGCGTGGGGCTGTAGCTCACCTGGGAGAGCGCATCGTTCGCAACGATGAGGTAGCGAGTTCGATCCTCGTCAGCTCCACCAATTATTAAATATCCTACAAAACAAACTTGTTTTAAGGAAACCATCTTAAAAATGGTAGAGAGCGGAAGATATTAATGAAAAAACTTAAAATCAAAGAAAACCTTCAAGTATTTCTTGATTTTCTAGTGATTGGATGTATCGGCGCGCTTTTTTTTATAATATTTGAGCATACTTACGCACCCAATTCGCTTTGGATTAAGCCGTTTGATTTAGTTGCTTTTGTTGTATCCTCTACATTAGCTCTTACATTGATTGTTTTATATATTTGGTTTAAGGGACCAAAACTTAAAGAATCACGATTTTCACTTGTTGTTTTTATCATTCTATTAACTGTTGCCTTAGTGAGTTTAGTAAACGTTATTGTATCACCCGCAAAAGAGGTAATTATGTATCAACCTCTAGAAGGAGATGCCTTAGAAGTAGTAATTGAACGACCACTTAAAGACAAAGTATTTTCAATCGGATTATTGTTTTTAAATATTACACTATTTTATAGCCTTTTCGTTGTTTTACCGAGTCAAAAAAGATTTCCAAAAATTCTTAATTATGTTGCAACCGTTTTTTTATTATATTTATTTGGAATCATTGCCTATAGTCTTATAAAAGAAATTGATTTATATAAAGACATTCTTGTCAATGGTCTAAAGAAGAACACGATTACCCCAACTAGTATATTCGATAACAGAAACACATACGCAAGTTTTCTATTAACCGGTATTATGTATAACTTTTTTCTATATTTTAAAAGTAGAGAAAAAAAGATTCGTTATATATTTCCGTGGTTAGGCTTAATTCCGACAATATTTATTTATTTTACATATAGCAAGACAAATATAATTTTAGCTATCATTGCATATTTAATCGTTATCGTAAGGCACTACATAAAAAACATTATAAAAAAACGTTGGGTCTATTTTGGAGTAGAGACGCTTTTATTATCGCTTATAATTTTTGTATTCGTTGGTTTTAGATATATTCCATCACTATTAATTAATCCTTTTGGACAAAAACTATTAAAAATGATTCCCAGAGACTTTATTTTTATTAGTAAAAGAACAATTATTGGCAGAATCGAAATATGGAAGACAAGTTATAAATTTATATCATTAAATGCTCGAACATTTATATTGGGTGAAGGTTTATATTTAAGTAGAAAAATTGCTTATGCAGGAAATATAATTGATGCGAATTTTGAAAATGTAAACGGGTTCACAAATTATCATAATGGATTTATAGAAGTGTTTCACACATTTGGACTATTTGGGTTAGTACTTTATTGTTTCATGATTATATATTTATTTGTTGGAATAATTCGTCTTTTCTTTTATGAAAGATCGCTTGCATTTTATTTACTTCTAGCTCTTTTAATCTTTATACCACGTGCAATGATGGAATCTCAGTCATTACTGTTATTTAAAAGTGATCCAATTTTCGCAAGTATTCCTATTGTTACAACTACAGTTTATTATACGAATAAGCATAAATGTGGCATGTTCCACCCTCTAAAGCGGAAACAAAAAGTTACTAATTAACGAATCTCCACATGGAGATTTTTCATTACCTCTAAACTTTTCTCGTGCACATCTTTATCAAAAGAAGAAGTTCCAAGGCGATTAACAATAACGTGAGCATTTGGAAGCGCGGTTTTAGCAATTATAGCATTTGATATAACGCATATGCTACTTACTAATCCAACGAGCTCGATTTCATCAAATTCATTTTTTCTTAGATAATCAAAAAGTTTATAACTACCAAAAGTTGATTTTTCAAAAACAAGGAAATCTTTACTAATTTCTTCTAAAGCTTTGTAAAACCGCCATCCTTTTGTGTTTTTGATGCAATGTGGAATAGGAAGATTTCTTCCTTCTTCCGTATTTAAATAGTTATCAAAGTGCGTATCACGCGTAAAAACAACAGTATCGTCTTTTCGATATTCTTCAATTTTCTCTAAAATAAAGGGATATAATCTATCGGCGCCTTCAAATCCAAGTGCGCCATCTACGAAATCATTTTGATAATCAACAACAATAAGTAATCTTTTCATAATACACCTCGCGTACATTATAACTTAATTCATTATGTTTGCATTATATTGAGTTTCTATTAAAATAAGGTGCGCAATATTGTATATTATATACAACAAGGGTTAGGGATTAATTATGAGCAAAGATGTAAAGTACCCTGGGAACCTAATTAAAGAGATTGAGGAGTCTCCTGAGGTTCTCAGAAGAGTTATAAAAAAATATACTAAAAACAAAAACTATAATTTTGATAAATCATTATTAGATAAATTAGAAAACGCCGAAAACGTTTATTTTCTAGCTTGTGGAACTAGTTACCACAGCGCTTTAGCCGCGAAAAACTTTTTTTATGATCTAAGAGCACATTACAAAATGCGCGTAGCGAGTGAATGGGCACTAAATCCATATGCTCATATGTGGAAAACGGTATATGTAATGATTAGTCAATCGGGAGAAACCGGCGATTTAAAGATGTGTTTACCTCATGTTAGCGAAGAAGATACGCTTATTTTGATTACGAACTCTCCAAACTCTACACTTGCTAAAAAATCTGATTATGTATTAGATGTTGTGGCCGGCGAAGAAAAGGCCATTGCCTCAACAAAAGTCTATATTGCTCAACTTGCAGTATTAGCATTACTTGCAGGCGCACTTAAAAAAGACACGAGCGTAATTAAAGAACTCGAAGAAATTGCTGATAAGCAGGAAGAAGTTATTGCTAATCGTGACCAGTACCTTGAAGCGTCAAAACAATTTCTTGGTATTGATGATGCATATTTATTAGGACGCGGAATAGATTATCCAATAGCTTTAGAAGCAACTCTTAAATTAAAGGAAACAACTTATATTCATAGTGAAGCATTTTACGGTGGCGAATTTAAACATGGACCTATTTCTTTAATTGAGGAAGGGGTTCCAACAATTTTATTCTTAAGTGAAGCTCACGTTGCACCTCATGTTAGAGAAAATCAAAAACAAATCGAACAGTACGGCGGTAAGGTTTTTGTAATAACGTCAAAAAGTTTAGAACAAGAAGGCGACACTCTAACCGTTCCAGATTGTAAGGAAATATATTCTCCATTTCTTAAAATAATGGTCGTTCAATATATAGCCTATTTCCTTGCTTACTTAAAAGGATTAGACTCAGATTCACCGCGACATCTAACAAAAGCAGTTACAGAATAATAAAAAAGGCTTCGACTCAAATCGAAGCCTTTTTTGTAGACTTTTAATTATTCCGCACGTAATTTGTAGGTTTGCGAAAGTGTTTGTAAATGCAGAATGTGGTCAATGTTTGATAATTCTGCCGCTGCAGCTTTGTCTAAAACCACAGTAACTTCTCCACCATACAATTGAATTGCACTTGCGGTAACTTGTGAAGTAATAGGACCTTCAAGAGCTCTTTTAACTATTTCAGCTTTTTTGGTGCCACTTGCAAGTAGTATTAATTTTTTCGCTTCTAGAATTGTGCCAACTCCCATTGTAAGACAGAAGTGAGGCATTTCAGCTCGCGTGATTCCGACTTTGCGATAAAAGTCTTCGTAATTGTCATCAAGAGTTTGTTGGGTCAAGCCAACAACGTGGCAGCGACTTCCAAGACTTGATCCTGGTTCATTAAACGCCCAATGACCATCTTGACCAATTCCTAATAATTGTAGGTCAATACCTCCGGCTTTTTTGATTTTTTCCTCGTATTCTTCACAATTTTTAATTGGATCATCAGTGTAGCCATCAAAATAGTGAATGTTTTTTTCTTGAATGTCAACGTGTCGGAAGAACTCTTCATACATATAGCGAGCGCAAGATTTATCTAGTCCGTAAGGCTTGATGATATCAAAACCCTCGCCAAGATATTCATATAGAGTAAACGCCGTAACATCTTTAAAACTTAGGCCTTCCTCTTTATGCATACGAATTAGTTCACGATACACTCCAATAGGTGTAAAACCAGTTGCAAGTCCTAAGACACTATTTGGTTTTGTTCTAACTTGTTTTGCGATGATTTTTGCTGCCGCAATTGACATTTGTTCATAATCATCTCGAATAAAGATTGCCATTATAAAACCTCTTTTCTTAACTCTTACAATTATTTTACATTATTAATAAAAATAAGGCTATTATATGTAAACTCTTAGGATACTTACATTGCATGCACTAACGATAATAGTTAAAATAAAACTAAGAGGTTTTATTATGATGAATATTGTTATGCTTTTAACGCCAAAAAAACAAGTAACGATACTAGAGGATACAATGACAATTGGCGAAGCAATTCAAATAATGAATGTTGCGCGTTATACAAGTGTCCCTCTTTTAGATAAAAATGGTATCTATATTGGAACTCTAACAGAAGGCGATCTTTTAATGTCGCTTTTAAGTGCGGGAACAAGAAAAGAATGGGGCAAGATGAAACTTAAAGATGTTAAACGTCTTCGTGATAACGACGCTGTTCGCATTGATGCCCCAATAAATCATGTGTTTGAAATGGCGATAAATCAAAACTTTATTCCTATTGTTGATGATCGAGATATGTTTATTGGTATCGTGACTCGTAAAGACTTAATTAATTACTACATGAGTATGTATAACGAAAACAAAGAAGATAAGGCGACGACAATTTTAAATAACATTAAAGAAAGAAGAAGTATTCGTCGCTGGAAGCAAGATGAAGTTGGAAGCGACTTAATTAATCAAATTTTAATGGCTGGATTAGTTGCTCCCTCGGCAAGAAATAGAAAACCTGTTCATTTAATTCTGGTAACACGAGAACAAACTCGCATAAGTTTAGCTAGTTCAAATCAACGATTTAAACTTCTTGATGATGCACCATGTGCAATATTTGTTTATGGCGATACAATCGCTGAACCTAATGATTTTCTTTTAAACAACAATTGTAGTGCTGCGATTGAAAACATGTTACTTGCAATTGAGGGCTTAGGTTTAGGAGGCGTTTGGATTGGCGCGCACGATGAAGAAGCGGCTAGTCTTGCAAATACTGTTTTAGAAACGCCCCAAGTAATGAAACTATACGGCGTTATTGCTTTTGGACATAAAGATGAAGATAAAAATCCAAATGAAACATTTGATTTAAGCAAAATTCATAACGAAGGCTGGTAATATAAATGAGTAAAAAAACAGAAAATGGTGGTTTTTTTATCACCCTTTTAACAACTATTGTTAATGCCGTGTTAGCTGTTGGTAAGACTGTCGTAGGCGCACTTTTTTATTCACCGGCTTTAATAAGTGATGGGATTAACTCAATAGATGATGTTATTGCTAACATTGTTTTAGTCATTGGAATGAAGAAAAGCGAACAAAAAGCGGATGAATCTCATCCTTTTGGTCATGAACGCTTTGATGCAGTAAGCGCGATAATCTTATCGATTTTCTTTTTCGTGACAGGATTTTATGTCGCATTGCGCGGAATTCAGATGATTGTAAAGGGCGCATATGGAGATTTAGAAAGCCCTGAACCCGCTGCCTATATTGTCGCCCTTATTGCTATTGCAATAAAACTTACAATGGCAGTCATTTCCTTTATTTATGCTAAAAAGACTAAATCAATAACTGTTCGAGCTTTAGCACTCGACCATTTAATTGATGTACTAAGCACTGTCTTTACATTCATTGGTATTATCTTAGCAATCACGCTAGAAATGCCAATTCTTGACCCAATATTTAGTCTCTTTATTGCTGTGTTTATTTTCTACACTGCAATTGTCACGTTAAAAAGCGCAATATCCAATGTTACTGATAAAAGCGTTGATAAAGAGACGCTTGAAAAATATCGAGAAACTATACTTTCAGTAGATGGCGTTCTTGGGATTGATGAATTTAGAACTCGAATCTTTGGCCCGAGAGTTTTTGTAGAACTATCCATTAGTGTTGACAGAAATCTATCTGTCGTTGAGGGTCATAATATTGCTGAACACGTTCATGATTTGATGGAAGAAAAATATAGTGACATAAAACATATCATGGTTCACGTTAACCCCCATGAGCAATAATATTGATAAAAAAACAAAAATAAAAAGAATTTTAATTTTCATAGGTGTATATATATTAATTGGCCTACTGCTTTTATTGCTTGCTAGGATTTTTAACTTTAACACGAAAACAATAAGAGATGCCATCGATAAGAATCGCGGCAATGCTTATTTTGTTTTTATGGGGTTACAGTTGTTAGCAAACATTGTTTTCATGCTTTTGCCAGGGACAACATTTACACAAATTGTTATTGGTTTAGCGTTTTTTACTCCGCTTGAAACATTTGTTATGGTTTCTGTCGTAACATTAATTATCTCTATTCTCTATTACATTGTCGGACGATTTTTCTCAAATTTTATCTCAAACAAAATCCTGGATGCTCAAACGAAAGACAGATATATTCGTGCTTTTCAAAGAAAAACACGTGTTTATTATCCTCTTGTAATGCTACTACCATTTTTTCCAGATGATCAATTAACAATGGTCGCTGGCATGGCGAAAATGGATGTAGTTTATTTTTTAATCACTACATTAATTTGTAGATCAGTTGGAATTGGCGTAATTTGCTATTTTGGCGGAGCAATTCCTTGGTATCAATTATCAACAGAGGAAATCATTTTGTTTATTTTTATAGCGATTTTCGGGATTTTAGAAATGTTTACAATTGCAAGCCAAATTGATAAGAATCTTGCAAAAAGACATTAAATTAACAAAATATAAACACATTTAATGCTATAATATAAACGTAAGGAAAATTTATGGCAAGCAACATTCTTGTAGTTACTGGTAGTGCACGAAAAGACGGGAATACGATGACGTTAGCCCGTAGTTTTATTAAAGGTGCCAGAAAAAGCGGAAACGCTGTCCGCCGTTTTGATGCTGCAAATAAAAGGATAGAACCGTGTCGCGACTGCGATAATTGCTGGCGTAAGGGATTACCGTGTATTGTAAATGATGATTTTAACGCTATTAGCCCCTTCCTTCATGTTAGCGATATTATTGTTTTTGCATCTCCTGTTTATTGGGGTGGGTTTTCCGCAGCAGTAAAAGCGTTTATTGACAAACTTCATGCATATCTTTCAGAAAAACGAACAAAACAACTTCGAATTAGCAAAGCAATACTTTTATTAACCGCAGCAGAGGAAGATGATGATGTCTTTAATGGTGCTTTAGAAACATACAAAGTTGTTTGCAAAATGTTTAATTGGGAAGATTTAGGTCACGTTCTTGTAAAAGGCGTACGAAAAATTGGTGATATTGATACCAGCGAAAAGCTTAGAGAAGCTTATGAACTAGGATTATCAATTAAATAGTTTTTTTTGATGAATTATATTTTTAAACTCTAGAGCAGATTGTAAATCGTTAAAACGAGCAATAAAATAGAAATCTCCCATTCCTTCAGCAAGAATTTCTGGATAAACACCGTGATGAGTTAAAACATCATGGTATTTTTTTATAATTTCTTCATTAGTATATTTATAATAAGACAAAATTTCCTTACGCCTTGTAACTTCAATACAAGTATAAATGGGTCGCGTTTTGTCGAGTTTTATTGGCAAATCCGCCATCACTTGGCTATATATTTTATAAACATTAACGTTAGATCCCACATTTATCATTTCTGGAGTGTAGGCTCCTGCGGGTCGCATATTTACTTCTAAACCAGTGTAAGAAATCTTACCATTTTCATTGTGCTTAAAGAACTCAAGGTGTACAAAACGTTTTTTAATGTTAAACGCCTTTATTGTAGAAGTGCCAAGTTTACTTAAAAGCGGATCTACAGGAATTGAATAGTAGTAGTCATCAACTAGACCTTGTGATATAAGATCATTTGGTACCGGAAATTCATGCGATGTTTCAAAAACAACATCACCATTTTTATCGACAATTGCATCATAACTAACAATTACCCCAGCAACAAATGTTTCACAAATATATGGCGTTTTACCATCATATTTATTAAAAAACTTTTCTAATTCTGATTCAGAACTAATTTTATATGAATCTGTAGCACCAACTCCTACATCGGGCTTTACAAAAATTGGATAATGATATTTTTCTATAAAAGGAAGAAGTTCATCTTTTTTTGTAAAGACGACAAAAGGTGCGTAACTAACTCCCGCTTTCTTATATTTAGTTTTCATTAAAGATTTATGTTTAATTGATTCAAGATCATGTGGTTTTAGTCCATCAACATTAAAATCTTCCCTCAATTTAGCATCACTTACTAACCAGTGTTCATTATTTGATTCAATATAGTTAATTCTTCCGTATTTAAAAGCGAAAAATGCGACGGCCTTATATAAAGTTTTATAGTTCTCCATGTCTGGACAATAATAATATTCAGTCAAATTGTCGATACATTCTCCGCGTAATTCATGATACGGTGCATTACCAATTCCTAGGACATTAAAACCAACTTTTTTTAATTCTTCTGCAAATTTGTAATAAATATCTGGGAAGTGAGGACTAATTAATATAAAATTCTTCATAATTTCACCACGTTTAAGTTTATCATAAACTGCATTTAGATTTATAAATCGTGTGAATGTTTGTGATATTATATTTATAGAATATAAGAGACCATTTGAGGTAAAAAAATGAAAATTCTTGTAACTGGTGGAACTGGTTATATTGGTTCCCATACCGTAGTAGAACTATTAAACAGAAATCACGAAGTTGTCATCGTTGATAACTTGTCAAATTCGAAGATCGAAGTATTAGATAAGATAGAGCAAATAACTAATAAAAGACCCGTTTTTTATAAAGTTGATTGCACAAATAAAGATGAATTAAGAACTGTTTTCTTTAATCATGATTTTGATGCAGTTATTCACTTTGCAGGCCTTAAAGCTGTTGGGGAATCGGTTTTAAAACCTTTAGAATACTACGCAAATAACCTAATAAGCACCCTAAATATCCTTCAATTTATGGACGATTTTAAAATAAACAATATTGTTTTTTCAAGTAGTGCAACAGTTTATGGTGTTCCTGATGTTGTACCACTTAAAGAATCATTTCCAAGAGGAAAAACAACTAATCCCTATGGAACAACTAAGGCGATGATAGAGCAAATACTTGAAGATTATGCATATGCAAATCCTAAATTTAAAGTTGTCTGCTTACGCTATTTTAATCCAATCGGGGCACATCCTAGTGGCTTAATTGGTGAAAATCCATCTGGCATTCCTAATAATTTAATGCCTTATATTAGTAAAGTTGCAACAGGTCAGTTACCTGTTTTACATGTTTTTGGTGATGACTATGACACAGTTGATGGAACTGGTGTTAGAGATTATATACACGTTGTTGATCTAGCTATTGGCCACGTTCTTAGCTTAGAAAATATCGATAAAATAAAAGGGTTTACACCTATTAACTTAGGAACCGGTAACGGTACTAGTGTTCTTGAACTAGTTCATGCTTATGAAGAAGCTAATAACGTTACAGTACCCTATGTCATTGAAAAAAGGCGACCTGGGGATGTTGCGACAAATTACGCAGATGTGGAACTCGCGAACAAATTGTTAGGCTTTAAATCTAAATATACAATTAAAGATGCATGTCGTCATGCATATCTTTTTGAAAATAATAATAAATAAAAAACCCTAATTTCGTAGGGTTTTTTAGCAAAATGCAGCGTTTAACGCTTGTGTTTGTATATATAATCCTTATATCCGACCGTTAATGAAAAGCCATAGTGATAGTGATGGCCTTCACGTTTATTTTCGGGTGGTAACTTCATGTAGTCATTATATTTTGCTTTTAGATAACTATCGATATCTTCTGGAACTACTGCCTCTACACCTTCAAATAAAAGAGTTTTTCCTTCCCCATAAACCTTTTTTGGTAAGGCTTCCTTAGTTAATGACCAAGTATGAAAACTACCAACGAGCGTCGCTTCTTCATATGATATTATTTGCATACTTCTATGCATTAATTTTGTTAGCCAATTACAAATTGCGAATGGCGAAAATAAGAGTGCGACAATGTAACCTGGAATATCTCGCCACAATGTGCGGAGTTGTGGCTTTTTCCACATATGACCAAGATAGGTTAGCAAGTAAGCAAGCCAAAGAAATAGCGGTTTAGCTTTTTGTGCAGGGGAAAGTTTATCTTTTTTACTCATTCCATCAATTGGAAATATATCAATCCAGACCCCTTGATTTATATTATGTTGAACGAAAAAAGTTTCAACATATGTTGTATTTGAATTTCTAAGTTTCATAAAACCAAAGTTGTAGGCACGATCAGTTTTATAATGCTGCAAAAATAAGGGGAATTTGAACTCATCTTTTAATTCTAGTAGACGGTTAAAGTCTTTTCGAGGCATTCCAACATCTAAATCATCGTCCCAAGGAATAAAACCTTGATGACGAACTGCGCCGAGTGCAGTTCCACCTATTAAATAGTACTTAAGGTTGTGTTTTTCACAAACTTCCTTAAAAGCAATAAATATATCGAGTTGAACTTTCTGTAAATCATTCATAATGTTTTTAATTATCCAATCTAATCATGATACCTATTAGATTATACATTAAATATGGCTACACTTGTATCAAGCAAGTATACAATTAAGCGAGAACAAAGGTAAAACCTTTGTAAATTTTGGTAAAATATCTAAGAGGTAAAAGATTATGGCACAAAATATAAAAATGGTTAAAGAAGACAAAACGACAGTTTATGGTATTGCCTGGACCGTTGATAATCCTATAGGCAACGTTGTTATTGCAACCGGAATGGAAGAACATAGTGTACGTTATGATGATTTTGCGACTTTTTTAAATGAAAATGGTTATAACGTTTATTGTCTAGATTATTACGGACAAGGACGAAATGTTATTGAGGGCGGTGAAAATTTAGGAGAAGTTCCTCAAAGTGCGTTCCGAAAATATGTTTATACGCTTTATGAAATGATTAAGCGAATTAAAATTTCGATATTACCTGTTTATTTATTAGGACACTCGATGGGTTCATTTCACGTTCAAGATTTCATGCAACGATTTGGGGGTCACGTAGACAAAGTAATACTAAGTGGTACAAACGGAAAAGACTTTCTTGCTAATATAGGTTATTTTCTCGCTAGAATAACGACTCCAAAACGTTCTTACAATAAAAAATCTAAGTTTATAGCACAAATTGCTTTAGGAAATTATCAAAGAAGTGTGAAAAATCGTAAAACTAAGAGCGATTGGATTTCCACTGACGAAGAAGTGGTAGCAAAATACGAGGCTGATCCATTAAGCGGCAAAGGAAGCACAAAAGGCTTTTATAAAGAAATGTTAAAAGGGATAGTAAGACTTCCAAAGAAAAAATTCATGATTAAGATTCCAAAACAACTTCCTGTATTATTAATCGCTGGTCAAGATGATCCAGTCGGGCATTATGGAAAAGGCGTTAAAAAACTCGCAAAAGCTTACGAAAAGGTAGGCCTTAAAAATGTGACCGTTCATATATATCCAAATATGCGCCATGAGGTATTAAATGAAATTGGCAACGAACAAGTTTATCAAGATGTATTGGAGTTTTTAAAAGCATAAAAATGAGCAAAATAATTTATCAAGTATTTTTACGTAATTATTCAAAAGAGGGCAATTTTGTAGAGTTAATTAAAAATATACCTGGTTTAAAAAGATTGGGTGTTGAATTTATTTATTTATTGCCAATTCATCCAATTGGTGAAAAATCTCGAAAAGGAACAGTTGGAAGCCCGTATTCAATCAAAGATTATCTTGAAATTGATGAAGCTAATGGAACGTTAGATGAACTAAAAGAGTTAATCGATGAATGTCATAAATACGACTTAAAAATAATGTTAGATATGGTTTATCATCACACGAGCAGAGATGCTGTTTATATTAAGGACCATCCTTCTTGGTATATTTATAAAAAGGGAAAATTAGCTAATAAAATTGGTGATTGGTCAGACATTGCTGACCTTGAACTCGAGAACGAAGAAGTACAAAATTTTTTAATTGATGTTTTACTTCATTACACAAGGTTAGGAGTTGATGCCTTTCGTTTTGATGTCGCAAGCCTAATTCCTACTTCGTTTTGGAAAAAGGCAAAAAGAGAAGTTTTGAAAATTAAGGAAGATATGCTTTTTCTTGGCGAATCAATAGAATTAGCGTTTTTAGAATATGTCCATAGCATCAATGAATATGGCGCGACTGATGAAGAATTATTTGAAAATGGATTTGATGTTCTTTATGCATATGACACTTTTCCTTTCTTGAAAATGTATTTAAAAAACGAGTTGTCGATTCATGAATTAGCAACTAAAATGCAAGAACAACAAAGGCGAAACGTTAACAACGGTATGCGCATGCATTTTCTTGAAAATCACGATCAAAACAGAATTGCTGGTGATGTGTCTAACGAACAAACCTTAGTAAACTTGATTTATTTAACAACTTTTCTACCTGGTTATTTTCTCTTATATGCAGGCCAGGAATACGGTTTTAGACATCGACCGGATTTATTTGAAAAGGATCCAATTATTCACGAAACAAAGAACATGAATGTTTTCGAAGTTTATAGACATGCGCTTAGTTTAAAAAAGAATATTTTTAGCACTTTTAGCAACGACTATACTGTTGAGGCTCTTGGCGAAAACATAATTAAAGTTACTGTAAACGTTGCAGATTCAAGGTATATTGGCTTATTTAACCTTGGAATTGATGGTGAATATGTTGATATAGAAGAAAGCGAAATAAGAAATTTAATAGATAATAAAGATTACAAGTTAAGAGATAATAAACTTTTTATCGAAACTCCCGTTATTTATCTTGATTAGTATTTTCATATATTTATAATCACGTGTATAATTTAAAACGGTGTTAATTTATGAAAAAGAAGCAAGCAAGTTCACAAATTAGTTTTAATCGTAAGGCGACTCACGAATATTTTCTTTCTAATTTTTTGGAAGTAGGCATCGTATTAAAAGGTACAGAGATAAAGTCAATTCGCAAAAATGGCGTTAGTTTAAAAGATTCCTACGTACATTTTAAAAATGGACAAGCTTATATCGAGGGTCTCCATATCGCCCCTTATGAAAAAGGTAATGTATTTAATCATGACCCCGAGCGAACTAGAGTAATTTTGATGCATAAAAAAGAAATAAGAAAATATGCTCACGCAGTTGAAGCTGATGGATATACGTGCATACCGGTTAGAATGTACTACAAAAGGGGGCGTGTCAAATTAGAAATTGCGCTTGCTAAGGGGAAAAAACTACACGATAAACGCGAAGCAATAAAGCAACGAGAACTTGACCGAGAAATAAGTTCAACGTTAAAAAGGTCAAGTCATGATGAATAAAGAAGAAGCAATTAAATATTTACTTAGCAAGGAGTCTAGGCAATATAGGCGTTCCTTTTATGATGCCTTTTTAAAGAAGGTTAATTTTAATTTTAATAAGAAAGCAATTCATATAACCGGAACTAACGGTAAAGGGAGTGTTGCTACTTATTTAAATAATATTTTTGTTGAAAACGGCTACAAATGCGGTTGTTTTAAATCTCCACAGCTTATAGAAATAAATGAAATGATTCTATTAAATAATGAACCAGTCTCGGATGAAACGCTTCAACACTATGTTAATAAATACTATGAAGATTTTGAAAAATTTCAATTAACTCAGTTTGAAATGATGACATTTATTGCACTTAACTTTTTTATCGACAACAACGTTGATATTGCGATTATTGAGGTAGGCATGGGCGGGTTAATAGATGCAACTAATGTTTTTGTCCCAATACTTTCAATAATTACTAGTATTGGTATGGATCATGTGCAATATCTTGGACATAATATTGAGGAAATTGCAAAGCAGAAAGCTGGAATTATTAAACAAAATACGCCTGTTTTGCTGGGGTTTACTGATTTTGAGGCCGAAAATGTCATTAAAAATGAATGCTTACAAAAAAGCGCTGAATTATATTTTGCACCTAAACCAACGAACATTTATGCCGATGAAAAAGGAGTTCGGTTTTTATATAATGATAAAAACATCATTTCATTAGAGAAGCAGCACGCGCTTTACGAAAGTTATAATGTTTCAATCGATTTAAAAGCATTAGAAATTCTTAAACCTATGTTTCCAGTTGATAAAGAAAAGACAATGATGGCGATTGGTAACACTTATCAACCAGCAAGATTTTCAATTGTTAGAAAAACGCCAACTGTTATTATTGATGGAGCACATAATCCAAGCGCTGCTAAGTATTTAGTTAAAAGTATAAAATTATTCACTAACAAAAAAGTTAAATTAATTTTTGCATCGTTTGTAGACAAGAATTTTAAGGAACAATTAAACAGTTACCAAGATATTTCTAGTTCTATATTTTTAACTACTTTTCCTAATTCTCGTGCAATGGGAAAGAATGATTTTGTAAATCTCGCCTATCCTTTCTTTGGAAAGCACGACGAATTAATTAGAAGCACAATTAAAAGTGCAAACGCAGATGATGTAATTTTGATTACTGGATCCCTTGCTTTTGCTGGTTTAGTTTATAATGAGTTCGTAGAAGGAGAGTATAATGACTAATAAAAGAGTATTAAAATTAATTCTTAGTGCACTTTTTATAACTCTTTCGATGGTTTTGACGAGACTTTTTTCAATTCCTAGTGGTCCAACATTTTTTCGTTTTACTTTAGGCACAATTCCTATTATTTTAAGTTCCTTTATCCTAGGTCCTGTTTATGGCCTCTTTGTTGGGCTTGGATCAGATTTAATTCGGGCAATACTATTTCCGATAGGCCCAATTTTAATATTTCCAGTAATCTCATCAACACTTTTAGGATTATTACCATATTTTATTGTTAAATTAATTAGACTAATGAAACCAAAAATTAGCATTTTAATTATATTGTTATTATTTTCTGTGTTCTTTGGTTTAGCTATGTGGTTTTTATGGACGGGCGATGGTGTGCAAGCGCTTGTTGGCTCACAATACATTACTTTTACTACACAAAACCGAATTATTATTACTTGTGTATCGATTATAATTGTTGTCTTATTATTTGTTGCTCTTTCATTAATAGCGGTTTACATGCGAAAACGTGATCAAAAATACGTGAAATTAACTTACGAAATTGCCGTTTCGATTATGATTACAGAAATTCTCATTGATTTAATATATACAACGGTTTGGAAGACCTATGTTTGGAACATTGATTTCTTTGTTGTTTTAACAATGCAATTAATCATTTTTGTTGTCATGCTCCCAATAAAAACATTATTAATTAATCTAGTTATGTACGCCTTTGACAAGAGTGGTGTCCAACTTTAGTTTTTTGCTTTTTGAATATCTACCAAATAACTACTAATCGAATAAATTGACAAAAAATGTCAAAATTACTATTACTTCGTAATAGTAATTATACGTGAAAAATGTTCTTTTTTGATATAGAAATTAAATATTTATTTTGTTAATTTAATATTAGAAACGAGGAGGCGATTATGAGAAAAGAACAATTTTTTGCGAATTACAATGGTAGGAATTATGATTATTCTAACAATGATAAAGAAATTGAATTAATCGCCGAGGCGTGTTGTATTTACGAACAAGAACTAGAAGAAAAAAATACCAGAAAGTAATTACAATTTCCTTTGTAAAAAAGCGACTTGACTGTCGCTTTTTTCTTACTAAAACTGATATAATTAAGAAGGGATTTAATATGAAAATTAATTGGTGGAATGACAGAATAATTTACCAAATTTATCCACGTTCTTTTTGTGATAGTAACGGTGATGGAATTGGTGATATCAATGGGATTATTAGTAAACTCCCATATTTAAAAGATTTAGGAGTTGGTGCGATTTGGTTAAGTCCAGTTTATCCTTCACCAAATCATGATTTTGGATATGACATAGCTGACTATTGCGATGTAAATCCTGAATACGGCACTCTTGACGATATGAAAAGATTAATTAAGGAAGCCGAAAAACTTGATATTAAAATCATCATGGATTTAGTAATTAATCACACTTCATATAAACACCCTTACTTTGAAGCAAGCAAAGATCCAAATAGTAAATACCACAATTACTACGTTTGGAAAAAAGGAAGAACAACCAAAAAAGGAAAGAAATTACCTCCTAATAATTGGCTGTCTTTCTTCACTGGTCCAGCTTGGACTTACGAAGCAAGTAATGATATGTGGTATTTACATTTGTTTACAAAAGAACAGCCGGACTTAAATTACGAAAACCAAGAAGTAATTGATGAAGTGAAACGAATTATGACTTTTTGGCTAGAATTAGGGGTAGCAGGATTTCGATGTGATGTAATAAACATTATTTACAAAAGCTCATATGAAAACGGTAAATTTTCAGTTTATAAACGTGGACTCGAACATTATTTATCACAACCAAGATGTCATGAAATTCTTCATGAATTACATGTTGATGTTTTATCTAAGTACAACGCTTTTACAGTTGGAGAAACTACTGATGTGACACTAGAAGCGGCGAAAACATTTACCGAAAATGATGAATTAACTACTGTTTTTCCTTTTGATCATACTTCAATCGACTATTTTCTTCTTCCTGTTTTCAAAAGAAAATATCGTCCCAAAAAAATGATTAAGGCGATGCAAAAATGGCAAGAAAATATTCCTTGGAATAGTGTCTTTATTGAAAATCACGATATACCAAGAGCGTTATCAAGATTTGGTGATGTTAAAAATCCGGTAATTAGTGGTTCTGCAATTGCTGCGATGGTATTAACGTTACGAGGAACTCCCTATATTTATCAAGGCCAAGAAATCGGAATGACGAATTATCCTTTTACTAATATTGATGAAATTCAGGACATAGCGACACGAAACGTTTACTTTCTCTTACGTAAACTAGGCTTTTGCAAAAAGAAGTCAATTAAACTTATTAATAACTTCGCACGGGATCACGCTAGAACTCCAATGCAATGGAATAACACTGAAAATGCAGGCTTTAGCACAACAAAACCGTGGTTAAATGTAAATAGGAACTACGCAACTGTTAATGTTGAACAAGAATTAATCGAAGAAAAAAGTCTTTTAAACGAGTATAAAAAAATTATTCAAGTGCGAAAAGATTATGATGCTCTAAGATATGGCTCGATTAAATTTCTTAATGTAAATAAAAATGTCATGTCTTTTGAAAGAGATTTTGAAAAACAGAAACTTTTAGTTGTTATTAATCTAAGTAAAAAAGAGCAAAAAATTAAGTTAGACCTTGATGGTGAAATAATTTACCACAATTACGAAAACCTTATCGACGGAAATAAGCTTCGACCTTATGAAGTTCAAATAATAAAAAAATAAATAATGCGCACTAACTAACCATTTACAAAAGTAAAAAGTTTTTTCCTATGGTATAATTACCTCGCTAATGCGAGGTGATTATGAAGAGACAAGATTATATAAGTTGGGATGAATATTTTATGGGCATTGCCCTCCTTTCTTGCGAAAGAAGTAAGGACCCTTCAACAAGAGTTGGTGCCTGTATTGTTGATGATGAACATAAAGTTGTAAGTGTAGGTTATAACGGAATGCCAATAGGTATTAGTGATGATGAAATTAGTTGGGAAAGAGGCGAGGAACTCGAGTCTAAATATCTTTATGTATGCCACGCTGAATTTAACGCGATATTAAATACACGAAATGGATCTTCTCTAAGGGGATGTACACTTTACGTAACACTTTTTCCTTGTAACGAATGTGCGAAAGCTATTATCCAAAGCGGAATTAAAAAGGTAATTTATCTTGATGATAAATATGCTGACCAAACTAATGTTCTTGCAAGTAAAAAGATGTTTAAAATGGCTAATATTGCCTTTGAAAAATATAACGGTCGAATACCTACGATAAAATTTTAATATGGAAAATAATGCAATAACTTTAGAAAATGTATCGTATTCTTATGATAAGAAAAATGATGTTTTAAAAAACATCAACTTAACAATCCCTAAAGGGCATTTTTTAAGCGTTATTGGTCATAATGGAAGTGGAAAATCTACTTTTGCAAAATTAATTATGGGTTTGCTTGAAGCAAAAGAAGGAACAATTAAGATTTTTGATGATGAATTAAATGCTGAAAATATAAACAAAATTAGACCTCATCTTGGTATTGTTTTTCAAAACCCAGACAATCAATTTATTGGTGCAACGGTTAGAGATGATATTGCATTTGGTCTTGAAAATCGTTGTTATAAAAAGGAAGACATGGATGTAATTATTGATGAGTATTCTAAAAAAGTGGGAATGCATGAATTTCTTGACAAGGAACCTGGAAATTTGAGTGGCGGTCAAAAACAACGGGTTGCAATCGCGGGTGTTCTTGCGATGAAACCTGACATTTTAATTTTAGATGAAGCTACAGCGATGCTTGATCCAAAAGGTAAAAAAGAAATTCTTAGTTTAATTAATGAAATACGTGAAAAAAACAAAAACTTAACAATAATTTCTATTACACACAACATTGAAGAAACTCTTACTAGTGATGAGGTAATTGTCTTTAATCAAGGTGAAGTATATTTATACGGAAAACCTGACGAAATTTTTAAAAACCCTGCAAAATTAAAGGATATTAGGCTTGATATTCCTTTTATTTATCGCTTAAAAGAGGCGTTTTCAAATAAAGGTGTTAATTTAAAGGCTATGGATTTAGATGCTCTTGCGGAGGAATTATGCCAATAAATTTTGAAAATGTAAGCTTTACGTATTCCCCCAAATCACCTTTTGAACACGAGGCTCTTTTTGATATTAATTTAGAAATCAAAAAGAATAGCTACACTGCGATTATTGGTCATACTGGAAGCGGTAAATCGACACTTATTCAACACATGAATGGATTATTATTACCTACAAAAGGGTTTATTAGTGTTGACGAGAAAATACTTGCTCCAAAGAAACTCAAAAGATATAAAAAGTATTTAAACAAATGTCTTAAAAATAAGAAAGTTTCTTCCGAAGAAAAAGAACAGATTCGCACTTTACTTCAAAAGTTAGAAAACAAAGAAGAAATTAAAGTAAAAAACCTTCGTGAAAAGGTCGGAGTCGTTTTTCAATTTCCTGAATACCAACTATTTGAAGAAACAATTCTAAAAGATGTTGCCTTTGGGCCAAGAAACTTTGGAAAAACAAAAGAGGAAGCTAACGAAATAGCAAAAGAAGCGTTAAAGTTAGTTGGGCTTGGAGAAGAATATTTTGATAGATCACCCTTTGAATTAAGTGGTGGCGAAAAAAGACGAGTCGCAATTGCAGGAATTCTCGCCTTAAAGCCAGAAGTTTTAGTTCTTGATGAACCAACCGCCGGACTAGATCCCTTATCGGCCCAAGCGATGCTGGAACTTTATAAAAAAATTCATGATGAAGGTACAACTGTTGTAATTGTCACTCATGATATGGACATAGTTCTAGAATATGCGACTGACGTCATCATTATGAAGGAAGGAAGAATTGTTAAGCAAACAACGCCGATTTCCTTATTTACAAATTTAGAAGAAGACTATTCACTAGAAATCCCACTTATTTATCAATTTGCAAAACTACTAAATGATAAAGGTTTAAAAATTGATTTAACAAAAATAAGAAACGAAAGTGATTTAGTAAATTTAGTTATCGAGGAGAAGTGTAATGCGTAATGTTTCTTTAGGAAGATATTTACCAACAAATACGATAATTCATCGTATTGATCCTCGAAGTAAACTATTCGGGTTAATCGTTTTAATAGTTATGGTCTTTTTCCGGTTTCCCTCTGTTGAAGTGAATTTTATCTATTATGGAATCTTGCTCATTATTGTTTTTACTCTAATGATGATTAGTAAAATTCGTATACGAAGTCTAATAAAACAGTTAAAAGCATTATGGTTTATGATGCTGTTCTTATTAATAATAAATATTTTTACATTTAGAACACCAGAACAAAAAGCACTATTTACAATCGGTAATTTTACGCTTTATGACGCTCCTTTATATCAAACTTTATATATATTTATTCGTTTGTTACTAATGATTTCAATCACAATGATTTTAACATCGACTACGAGGCCACTTGACCTAACAAGCGCTCTAGAATGGTACATGTACCCACTTAAATTTATTCGTTTTCCAGTTCACCAAGTTGCTATGACACTTTCACTTGCCCTTAGATTTATCCCCTTACTTCTTGAAGAAACAGGCCGAATCATGAATGCACAAGAAAGTCGTGGTGTTGACTTTAAACACGGAAGTTTAAAGGTAAAAATTCGTGCTGTTGTTAGCCTAATGGTTCCGCTTTTTGTTACTGCGTTTACGCTAAGCGAAGACTTGGCTTATGCAATGGAAGCTAGAGGTTATGATCCAAATGGAAAAAGAACGAGATATCGTGTACTTAAATTTAAGTGGCTTGATTTAATTTCTTTAGTTGTTGTGCTTTTATTGTTAACTGGTGGGATTCTCGCGCTAGTTTATAAAGTAGAAATTGCAAATATATTTGCTGTTTTAGTATTTTAATTGAAAGGATGTGTTAAAAGTGCGTTATAAAGTTATCGTATCTTACTTTGGGAGAAATTATTATGGCTGGCAAAAACAGCCTAATGTTCCAACAATCCAAGGTGAAATCGAAGCGGCCTTAGGAAAATTATTTAACACACAAATAGTGATACATGGCGCAGGAAGAACTGATGCTGGTGTACACGCATTAAGACAATGCTTTCATTTTGATGCCGAAAATAAATTTAAACCCAATGATTTGAAATATCGTTTAAATAAAATTCTAGGACCAGATATAAAAATCATTAGTGTTCGTACCGTTGATGACTCGTTTCATGCAAGATTTAATGCAGTTAGTAAAACGTATGTTTATAAAATATATTTAGGTTCAAAAGAGCCATTTACGTATTATCATGCGCTTATCTATCCAAAAAAATTAAACGTTGCAAAAATGCGCTCAAATTTACAAAAGCTCGTTGGAACTCATTCATTTAAGAACTTTACAAGCAAGGAAACTGATGAGAAAAAATTCGTTCGGAACATTTCAAAAGCATCAATTAGTGTGAAAAATAATCTTCTTCAGATTACAATTACTGGTGAAGGTTTTATGAGAGGACAAGTACGAATGATTGTTGGTGCTCTTATTGCACTTAGCGAGAATCAATTAACCGAAGAAGAATTTCAAGAGTATTTAAATAGTGAAGAAAGAAAAATTATTAATTACAAAGCAAGTAGTGAAGGACTTTATTTAAAAGATGTCAGATATTAAATTTACACATTCATATCATAACCACACACATCGATGTAAACACGCAGTTGGGGAAGATGAAGACTATATTTTAGCTGCCTTAAATGCCGGTATTACTCATTTTGGTATGAGTGATCACCTAATGCTTCCAGGCGTTAAATTTGAATGGCGTGGCGATATTGAAGAAATGCCTGGGTATTTAGAAAGTTTTAGAGATTTAAAGAGTAAATATCGTGAAGATATAGATATAACAATTGGCTTTGAAGCTGATTATATTTTTGAATTTTTGGATTTTTATAAATATTTATTTAATGAAGAAAAAATTAATTATTTAATACTTGGTCAACACGTTGTAATGATCGATGATGAACCTGTTTTCTATCGAAATCTAGAACTTAGCGAGAGAGAAAAAGTAATTAAATATAAGGATGACTTAATTTTAGGAATAAAAAGTGGACTTTTTGCCCTTGTTGCACACCCAGAATTTTTCCTAACTTTTTATAATAAATTTGATGATTTTGCAAAAG
Organism: Bacilli bacterium; assembly: GCA_050952805.1. Taxonomy (GTDB): domain Bacteria; phylum Bacillota_I; class Bacilli_A; order RFN20; family CAG-826; genus JAAYSA01. The sequence continues at coordinate 708,815 of JBMNLM010000001.1, forward strand.
AAATTAGCGAAGAAATTATTAATGCATCAATAGAATACGATGTTCCGTTAGAGTTAAATTTGAATAAGGTTTATTGGGCCATTAGAAATAACGAAAACACTGATCACGTCGCTTATCCAAACCCACATTTTTGGGAGTTAGTCGGCAAAATAGGGGCGAAAGTAGTTGTAAGCCTAGATTCTCATGACCCCGAAATGTATGAAAACATACCTCTAGATTTTGCAAATGACTATATCAAAAGGTATAATTTGAAATGTATAGACTCCATTAAAATGAGGAATATTTAGGAGGTAATTATGGGACGACATTTTGAAGTTAGAGCAGCCGCAATGGTTAGCACCGCTAAGAAAAAAAGCGCTCTTTATGCAAGAGCGTCGAAAGAAATTTTTATTGCGGCAAAAAGTGGTTTACCTGATCCTAATAGCAACCTCGATTTAAGAAGTGCAATTGATAAATATAAAGGAATGGGTGTTCCTAAAGACATTATTGAACGCGCAATAAAGAAAGCAAGTGGCACTGATCAAGTCGCCTATATTCCTGGTCGTTATGAAATTATGGGTCCTGGTAATAGTTTAATTGTTGTCGATACACTTACTGATAACGTAAACCGTGCAGTAAGTGACTTAAAAGCCGCTATTAAAAAGACAGATTCTATATTTGCTTCTGTTTTATACAATTTTACGGAAATCGGGCTTTTCGTTTTTGAAAAAGAGGACATTAGCGTTGAAGAAGTAGAGGAAACTTTAATATTAAGTGATATTGATGTTTGGGAAATTAGTGAAGAAGAAGGAAAAATTCAAGTAATTGTAAATCCAATGGCCTATGGAAAAACTCGTGATTTACTCTACGAACTAGGTGTAAAGGAATTTACAATCGCGGAGCTACGTCTAATTCCTGATTCAACTAAAAAGATAAGTGAAGAAAATAAAGAAGAATTTATGCGGTTATTAGATCTTCTTGATGATGTAGAAGACGTTCAGGATGTGTATCATGATATTGAATTAGATTAAATTTACTTAAAACTAGAAAATCCGAGATTATTTCTTGGATTTTTTTATTGCAAGCAAATTGATAATAATGTATATTATTAAGCGGTTGTATTCCCAACCAGTCGTCCCGGTAAGACGAAAGTGGAAGGAGGAAATTATGCAACGTCAAACAACAATTGTTAAGAACGCTGACGTAACACGTACTTGGTATGTCGTAGATGCAACGGATATACCACTAGGACGTCTTGCGAGTGAAGTTGCGGTCACGTTACTTGGCAAAAATAAACCCGATTATACACCTCACGTTGATTGTGGTGACTACGTTATTATCGTTAACGCGGAGAAAGTTCGCTTAACTGGTAATAAATTAAAAACAAAAAAATATTATGATCATAGTATGTATCCAGGTGGACTTCGTGTTCGTACTGCAAAAGATATGGTCGAAAATCATCCTGTTGAAATGGTTGAACGCGCCGTATGGGGTATGCTTCCTAAAGGCCGCTTAGGCAGAAAAATTTACAAAAAATTATTTGTTTATGAAGGAAGTGAACACAAACATGCCGCGCAAAAACCTGTTGAACTTCAATTAAGGTACACTGGAGGAAGTAAGTAATGGCAAAAGAAGTATATTATGGAACCGGTCGTCGTAAAAGTTCTGTTGCCCGTGTCTTTTTAACAAAGGGAACTGGCAAAATTACTGTAAACGGCCGTGATGTAGAAGAATATTTCCCTCACAAGACACTTGTGATGGACTTAAAGCAACCATTAACCTTACTTAATGTTACTGCAGATTATGATATTAAAACTACTGTTAAAGGTGGTGGCTTCACTGGCCAAGCAGGTGCGATTCGTTTAGGAATTGCTCGCGCATTACTTGAAGCAGGGCATAATCGTGATATCTTAAAACGTGCAGGAATGTTAACGCGAGATGCCCGTCAAAAAGAACGTAAAAAATATGGACTTAAAGGTGCAAGACGCGCCCCACAATTCTCAAAACGTTAGGTTTATTAGAATTAGAAAGAGGTTGATTATTCAACCTTTTTTTTTAGTTAAAAATTTAAAATAATTAATTTCTATAATACAAGTCGCGAGTGTATAATTTGTGTTTAACATCTTCTAATCGTTTATCATAACGATTAGCTATTATCAAATCTGATTGTCTAATGAATTTATCCAAATCATTTATAACGAGATGGTCGTTAAAGTAATTTCCATTATTTAATGTAGGTTCAAAAATTACCAATTTGAGACCATATTCCTTTAGATATTTCATGACATCTTGTATAGAAGAAGAACGGAAATTGTCGGAACCTTGCTTCATGGTCAGACGAAAGACGCCAACGGTTTTATTTTTTATAGAGTCAGGGTTATTTTCTTCATAACCAAGTTTTAAAAGAATTTGTTTTGCGATAAATTCTTTTCGAGTTTTATTGCTATCAACAAGAGCCTTAATGATTTTTTGTGGAACATCTTCAAAATTGCATAATAACTGTTTAGTATCTTTTGGTAAGCAATAACCACCGTAACCAAAAGAGGGGTTGTTATAATAATCGCCGATACGTGGATCCAGTGATACTCCGTCGATAATTTGTCTAGTATTTAGACCCTTTATTTCGGCATAAGTATCAAGTTCGTTAAAGAATGCAACTCGAAGTGCAAGGTAAGTATTTGAAAAAAGTTTTATTGCCTCAGCTTCATCAATATTTGTAAGTATGAGAGGTATATCCTTTTTAATTGCACCTTCAGTGAGAAGAAAAGCAAAATCACTTGCAGTCATTTCGGCATCTTTATCATCTTTGTTATAACCAATTACAATTCTTGACGGATGAAGATTATCGTATAATGCCTTTGTTTCGCGAAGGAACTCAGGACTAAATATAAAACGACGACAATTATATTTAGATTCAAGTGATTTTGTATAGCCGACAGGTACTGTAGATTTAATAATGATATAAGCGGTTTTATTTACTTGCAAAACTGAATCAATTACGTTTTCAACACTTAATGTGTCAAACTTATTAAGGTTGTCGTCATAATCTGTTGGCGTTGCAATAATAACTATATCCGCAATTGCATACGCCTTTTTACTGTTTAAAGTTGCTACTAAATCCAAGTCCTTTGTAGAGAAAAACTCTGCAATTTCTTGGTCTTTTAATGGAGAAATGCGTTTGTTTATTAAATCGACCTTCTCTTCTAAAACATCAACAAGAATTACTTTGTTTTTCTGTGCAAGCAAAACTGCAAGCGAGAGACCAACGTATCCAGCACCCGCAATAACAATAGTAGACTTTTTCATAATAATTTTTTTATTTCTCCTTTAATATCTTAAACTCTGTTATTCATAATAGCAAATAAGTAAACGAGGTTATAAACCGCTAAATGAAGATGTCAATAATTCCCTACTTAATTATTGCAATTTACAAAGTACTATTGTAAAATACCATAGCGCCAAGGCGATATGGGCCTTTAGCTCAGTTGGTTAGAGCGCTTCCCTGATAAGGAAGAGGTCGATAGTTCGAGTCTATTAAGGCCCACCATTGGCGAAATAACCGTCTTGGATGCAAGACGGTTTTTATTAGTTATGCTTAAAATATTTGGTGGAAAAGATTTTATTAAGAAGTTCTTTAAAGTAGCGTTTCCTGTCATGATTCAATCAATGATGGGTTTTTTAGTGTCTTTAATTGATACGGTCATGGTTGGGGCTTTAAGTAATGAGGCGGTCGCAGGGGTGTATGCTACCAATCAAATTACGTTCTTTTTTATGGTCACTATTGGAGGAGTAATAGCAGGAGCAGGCGTCTATATTCAACAATTCTATGGGGCCAAAAAAGAAGATTACATAACGCAGTCTCATCGTTTTAAACTTATTGCTACTTTAATTTATATTGCCTTAATTATGGTACTCTCATTTCTATTTGGTCCACAAATTGTAAAGTTTTATGCGCGAAACGACAGTAATCCTGATCTTATTTTAGAACAAGCGCGATTTTATATGCCGATTATTATCGTAAGTTTCTTGCCTCTAGGATTAACGACTGCAATTAATTCTAGTATGCGTGAAATTGGCGAAGCAAAGAAGGTTTTAATCTCATCGTCAATAAGTGTAGCAGTTAATATTATTGGCAATGCAATATTTATCTACGCCTTTCACATGGGAGTAAAAGGGGTCGCTTTTGCAACGTTAATCTCAAGATTTGTCGAGTTATTCATAATAATTTATTTATCAGAAAAGCACGATTTCTATAAAATGAAAACAATATTTAAAGGTTTTCACATTGAAGGAAAACTTGCTAAAAAAATTGGTATCAAATCAATTCCAATGTATTTTAATGAATTAAGTTGGGCAACAGCAATGATTTTAATTTCATTCGCTTATTCATATCGACCAAATATTATTAGTTCGCTAGCAATAATTAATAGCATTACTAATATTTTCGGATTCATTTTTGGAGGTCTTGGAATTGGCGTTTCAATTTTAGTAGGGGCTAAGCTTGGAGAAGGAAATATCGAAGAAGCCAAGCAAAATCAACGTTATTTGCTCCGTATTGGTATTGCAATTAGCATAATCATGGGACTAATCATGATTGCTTTTAGTCCTTTTATACCAAAATTGTTTACTGAAGTTCCTCCTGCTCAACAAGCGCTTGCCACAACTCTAATTCAAATTTATTCAGCGTTCCTTTTTGTTTATTCAATTGCTTTTACAAATTATATTACTCTACGAACTGGCGGAAGAAGTGTCCTTGCATTTTTAATTGATGGAGCCTTTATTTGGGCTTTTGCAGTCACTTCATCCTTATTACTCGCTAAATACACCGAAGTTCCAGCAGTTTACATTTATTTAATTGTTCAACTCGTTGATCTACTGAAAGCGATTGTAGGTCTTCCTATTGTTTTAAAAGGTGTATGGGCAAAAAATCTTACGCACGAATTTGATAATAAGCCTGTTAATGTTACAACCAGTTAATAAGATACAATATAATTGTATTGTAAATAAAAGTCCGTTTTGCTACATTATATAAGCAAGAGGGATACTTAGCTCAGCTGGGAGAGCGTTTCCTTCACACGGAAGAGGTCGGGGGTTCAACTCCCTCAGTGTCCACCAGCAAGAAAACGCCGACGTGGCTCAATTGGCAGAGCAACTGATTTGTAATCAGTAGGTTGTAGGTTCGAGTCCTATCGTCGGCACCATCAAATAAGTTAAAACGCCTGTTAAATAAGCGTCTATAAATATATTTAAAAAGGAAGGCAAGGTATTTTGAATGAAAAAGTATAAGGTTGGTTATACCACAGGAACCTTTGATTTATTTCATATTGGCCACTTGAACATTATAAAAAGGGCAAAAGAACAATGTGATTATTTAATTGTGGGAGTTTCAACCGATGAGGTTGTTATGAGTTACAAACATCATTATCCTGTAATTCCTTTTGAGCAACGCATTGAAATAGTTGCAGCATTAAAATATGTTGATGAAGTTGTACCTCAGACATCAATGGATAAATTAGAAGCATGGGAAAAATATAAATTTAATGCTCTATTTCACGGAGATGACTGGAAGGGCTCTAAAATGTATAATAAAATTGAGGAAGAACTCAATAAACGCGGCGTTGCTGTAGTATATTTTGAACACACAAAAGGGATTTCGACGACTGAATTGTGTGAAAAAGTTAGAAAAAATTAATAAAAATAATTCATGGATGATATTGATAAAAAACGAGTAAATAATATATCAAAAGTCTCAAATTGCACTGGATGTGGACTTTGTAGTTTTATTTGTCCGACTGGAGCGATAGAAATAATAGAAGACGAAAATAAAAATCATTTCTTTTTCCCACAAATAAATGAAGACAAATGTATTGATTGTGGCCTTTGTTTAAAAAAATGTCCTAGTTTAATGCAAAAAGATCCCTTTGATCTTGATAGAAAGTGTTATCTATATCAAAACAAGGACAAAACAAAACTGCTTAGATCAGCATCGGGAGGAGCATTTAATACAATTGCAGAAGAAGTCCTATCAAATGGTGGTGTTGTTTATGGTGCAGCATGGGATGGTTTAAGTGTTATTCATAAACGTGTAGATTCACTCAGTGAATTACCGTGCTTAAACGGATCTAAATATGTTCAATCATACATATCTCGTGAATTATACAATCAAATAAAAAATGATATAAAGAACAATAGAAAAATATTGTTTAGTGGTACGCCTTGCCAAGTCGCCGCTGTTTCAGTACTTTTTTCCTATTTTAAATATGATAATGGCTTTTTAGTTGAAATTATTTGTCATGGAGTTCCTAATCAATGGACATTTAGAAGAGCAATTGAATTGGAAAACGAAAGAATACACGGAAACATATATTGTTTTGAATTTAGACATAAAAAAGGTTTTGAGAAGAATAATACTGCTTTTAAATATTGTTTTTCAAAAGGAGATAACGCTTATGTTGTTGAGGGAACAAATTATTATTTCCCTTACTACAAAGCTTTTCATACATATTCGATTTTTCGCGATTCTTGTTATTCGTGTAATTTTAGAAGTCATCGATATGGTGATTTAATTATTGGAGATTTTTGGGGTCTTTCAAAATTAAATGCTAAGTATAAAAGCGATTTTGATAAATCGGTTGTAATTCCTTTAACTAAAAAAGGAGAATTACTCTGCAGTGAGTTCGCTATAAACACTAATTATTCAGTTAAAAATTACGGTAAATTTAATGAAGGGCTTTTATGTGATTCTTCGAAAGAAAAAGGTTTTGCAAACTTTTATAATGAAAATGCTTCTGATAATGACTTACAATATTACAAGTCTAACTATTATAAAAATCCCAAACTAAACAATTTTAAAGTAAAAATTAAAAACGCCATTAAGTGTGTTGTTAATTTATTTTTACCTAATAGTAAAAAATATAAATATTATGATTATTATTATAGAAAACGAAGAATTTTATAATCTATTGTACCACTTTAGAAATGTTGATGTTTTGAGTATGTTTCTAAAAGCAGTTTTATGTTGTATTATTAAAAACGCTTAATAGAATAAGTAAAATAGTATCAATGAGAAACTTAATTTAAAGGAGTGGCACTAATGAACGACAAGATGGTTGAAATTGATTTGAAAGAAATACATTATCTTTATATTTATATGATTCAAAAACTTTTTGAAATATTTGATAAGTATAATTTAAAATACTGTGCAATTGCGGGTACAGTTTTGGGGGCGGTTCGTCACAATGGTTTTATTCCGTGGGATGATGATATTGACTTAGGAATGCTAAGAGACGACTATGAACGGTTGCTTCATCTTTCCTATAAGATTAATAAAGAACAATCATATTTTAAAATTGAGCATTATTCTAATACTAAATACATTGATCATGGTCTAATTCGAGTTCTATTCAAAGGTAGCAAAAAACAGCCAAGCAAATACTTTAATGGGAAATTAGCTCAAGAACTACATATTGATATTTTTCCGCTTGATTATGTACCTCTAGAAGAAAAAGATAAAGAGAGGCAAAAAAAGCAACTTGCTAAATTACGGAGACAAATTTACTATAAATCCAAGAGGGCCTCATCAAGTTTTTTAAAAACTATTGGTTTATATCTTCAAAAATCATTAATTTTATTTAAATCACTTAATAAACTATGCATGGAACGTGATTATATAGCATCAAAAAAATATCAAAACGTTAATAAACAGTATGTTTGCTCAATGATGTCACAATATAATTACGATAGACAGACATTTTCACTAGAGGTTTACGGGAAACCGCATACTCACGAATTTGAGACTATTAAAATTCTAATTCCTGAGCATTATGATGAATATTTACAACAGCTCTACGGCACTAATTACATGACCCCTATAAAAAGAGCCGTAGATGATGAAAATAAAGTCGCCTATATAAATTCATTAATTTATGATGAGGTTTTTATAAATAACTGAAAAATTTTTTCACTATTAAATCTTGCTGGGTAGTTGATTTTAATTCACATTATAATTTGCACAGTTATTTCACTTAAATATTACCAATAAGATAGATATAAAATCGATATTTTCTGATTGCTTTAATAAAGACTTAATATATAATGTACCATATGAAAAAAATTGATTGGAATAAAGTTTTGCCTATAATTATGTCGGCTTTGTCAGCTATTATTTCGATACTGACAACTTTTTTTGTTGCAAAGCCATTAGGGGCGGAACTTTATGGACAAGTTCAATATTATGTAGGTGTTATAACTGTATTTTCAATCATATCTGCTTTTGGGCTTTCTGATTACTTTATAAAAACGACTCAGTATTCAGAAAATCACAAGGAGCATTTTGGTAAATGGATACTTTTGATGACAATTATAGATTTTATAATAACTCCTGTTTTCATGATTATTGTCTTTTTTGTTTTAAAAGATTTTGAAAAAAACCTAATATTGATTTTGATCGTTGCTCTTTGTGGCTTATCGCAAAGTTTTCTTAATGTTATTGGAGGCTATCTATTAGGTCGATTTGAGCAAGCGAAATCATTGTTTTTTAGCAATTTTCTTCCTAAACTTCTTATCTTAATTGTATCTATTATATTTTTAAACTTTTTACCTCGCGATGAATTTTATTGGTACTATTTGCTGGCTTTACTTACAATAAATTTGATAATTGGAATACCAATCATCGCAACACAATTTAGACTTAGCAAAGGAAAATTTAAATTTACGAAAACTGAGTTTATTGCATTGTTTTCCTTTTTTGCACTAAGTGCAACATACTCACTAAATCACCAACTATCTAAAATTATAGGGAGTGAAGTATATAAAAATTTAAGTGGGGTTGGAGCCTTTTCAATATCTGTTCAATTAGCGGCAATAAGTACTCTATTTGCTTCAACAGTAATCTCAATGTCAAAGCCTTATTTCTCAAAGTTAAAGGACAATAAAACAGAATTGATTATATATTTTAGAAAGATAACACGCGTTAATTCATATATAGTTATCCCATTTTGTTCGGCTCTAATTATACAATCACAAAGGATATTATCTGTCTTTGATAAACCCGATTCATTATATTCATCTTATTATTGGATATTAGTAGTTTTGTGTATAGGAGTTTTAATCTCTAATCTCTTTGGACCTAATGGAACTCTTCTTGCTATGTCAGGTCATGAAAAAGTAGAAGTAATAAATGGAATTGTAAATATTATTGTTTACATTATCTGCGCTTTTTCTTTCGTGTCTTTTGGAATTATTGGATTAGCAATTGCTACGTTGGTTGCCTCCATGGTTGTGAATATTTTAAAGTACATAGAGGTATTGTATTTTTATAAAATAAACCCATATTCCTTAAAATTATTTCTTCATTTTGCAATAATGATCGTAATTTCATTTTTATCTTTTTATTTAGCTTCATTTATAAAAAACATTTACATTTTAATTGCGGTTGATGCATTTATAGGAATAGGATTGATTATTTTATTTAATGTTGTTAATCCAAATAAAGAAGATAAATATTTCTTTTTAAATAGTAGTAAAAACAGAGAAGTTTAGATTAGGAATCTAAGTCTTTTCAATTATTACATAAATTTTCTCAACTGAAACAATAGTTTATAACTATGTTATAATTATTTAGAAACTATGTTTCTTTTATTTGAGGTTTTGTGATTGAATGAATATACAAAATAAAAAAAGTAATTTCAAAAAAAATTTATTCAATTTACTTCCGTTTTTGGGCTTTATTTTTTCTCTATTACTATCAAATAGTTTTTCTTCTAGGACTAGGCAAGGACAATTGGACCATTTGTCATATTCGTTAATTGATTATAATAAGGTGACTAATTATGATGACTATGATTCACCAATAATTAACGTAAAAACAAAAAGTCAATTTGATTTGGAAAAAAATAGAAAATCTCAAGATTACAATGAACTTTTTTATCAATTTCATTATTCGCTCATAGTTAACGGATGTAGGACGCTTATAGACAATGATTTATCACTTGAGGTCTCAGATCAATTTTTAAACTTTAAAGCCACGTTACTTCCTACATACAGTGTGAGAGAAACGAACAGTAGTGATAAAGATGAAGTGTATATGATTGATTATGCTCAATACTATGCATATTTTGCAAGGCCAGTACATGATTTTAGAAATCAAACTCCACAAGGTTTTGTTTATATATCAGATACACTTGCTGATAAATTAGTTGAAAAGCACGGAATCGAAGGGCCAACAAAGCTGGACCGTTATAATCAATTATTATCTAACTCGGAGTATAGCGTTCTACCACTATATTCTTCAGTTTTTAATGAAGAAGTTAATATTACGATTACTAACATTGTTCATAGCAATATTGAAGAGGGACAAGGAAAGAGAATGCTAGCGTTATATGATGATTTTGCATTAATTTGGCTTGTAGAATCCGTTAGTAAAAAACTTGAATATTCCTTTGAAATTGATCTTAAAAACAATCCTTACGGAAATAAAAAGGCAATTAATTTTTTGAATTCTTATGGTTTCACATATGAAAATTCTGACTTTTTGATTAAAACAAAGTTAGATAATGAGTATCAAGTAAATGAAAAAACAACCTTGCTGCTTAATAAAATATTACAAAATAACACGAGCGCATTATATACGACGCTTTTTATAATTAATATTTTTATAATGGGAATATTCTTAATATTGTTTTTTAAAATATCGATAAAAAGAAATATAACTATTAATAGAAAATTTCAATTATATTTGTTGCTAAGCCTTTTTTTTCTTTATGGAATTATTGTAAGTTTTATATATAATCATCCTCTAAACGGTTTAACGGCAATATTATATGTCTTATTTTTTATTGTTTTCAATCGAATAATTTATAGCAAAAGAAGTAAAATTCAATATAGATATGAGGCAATTTATGAAATTGATATTTAATAAAAAAAACCTTTTATCATACTTGATTAATTTTTTCTTTGCGGTACTAATTGCATCTATTCCTATTTTTTCTTTCGACAAAACTCTTTATCTAGGTACATGGATAATTTCTGGTATTGTTTTTATCTTGATGATTGTAGAAACTTTAAGAAGAAAAAAAATATTATTCGACATTATAAATGTATCAATGCTTATTTTTTGCGTTTCATCATTAATATCAACCTTATTAAATGGTTTTCGCAATTCCAATCTGAGCCCTGTTATCTTAATTATTTCAACGTTTATTGTATATACCTATTCAAAAACTACCAATAATCACAAAAACATTTTAAAATCGGCTTATGTAGGAATAGTAATATTTTTATTCTTTTTCGTTATAAAATATCGAAGTCAAATTATAAGTCTAGACACCTCGACTAGATTAGGTGGAGAGTTTGGCGATGAAAACGACATTGCTATTTTAATAGGGCTCGGGTTTGTATATTCCTTATATCTTGTGGTTTTTAAAAAAAAGTCGTGGAAAACAATTTTATATGTCTTATTGTTACTTGGGTTTGGTTTTAGTGGTTTTTTCACCGGCTCAAAAATATATATACTGATTATATTTACTTCATTGTGTACTACAATTTTAATATATTTCGGACGTTCTAAAATATGGATTTCGCTTATAGCAATTGTATCATTAATAATTATTGGTATATTTATTTTATCTTTACCGTCGTTTGCCACAATCAGAGAAAGATTCAAAATGTTTTTTGATATTATATTGAATCGTTCAACTACTAGAATTGATTATAGTACTTATTTTAGGATTGAAATGTTCGAGGCGGGTTTTGAGATGTTTTTTAGAAAACCTGTATTTGGTTTTGGAATATGGGGGTTCGCTAAATTCGGCGGACTTAATAAAGGTTGGTCTCATAATCATATATCTGAAGGGTTATGTAATTTCGGCATCATAGGATTTTTACTCTTCCATGTTCCGGTTATACAGTCACTCATAAACTTTAAAAACAAAAAAAACAAAAAGGATTATGTTTTACCAATTTTAGTTATGATTTTTTTTATAACATCAATGTTATCCGTCGCTTTATATACACAAAAAATCTTTGCTTTTGTAATAGGTTCAATTTATTCATATTTTGAAAATAATGAATTAATGTCAATCTCATTCGAAAAGAAAAAGATTAAATTTGATATAATCAAAAAAAAGGAGTTAATGGTGTATGAAAATAATTCAAGTTATTAATTCGCTTCGGTATAGAGGTGGTGCCCAGGTATTCCTTTATGATTTAGTTAATGAGCTTAAAAAATGTGGACACGAAGTTCTTGTTATAGCTCTCTATGGAAATATTGACCCATCTTTTAATGATTTAAACGTTAAAACAATGAATAAGAGAAAAAAAATAGATTTTAAGGCATCGCGAAGACTCAAAAAAACGATTCTTAATTTTGAACCTGATGTAGTACATTTTCATCTTTCTTGCTTGCCCTCATATTTCCATGGGTTTGGATATAAAAAGCAAAAATTCATATTAATGGAAACAATGCATTCTATACCTAACACTACTATGAATTTTTATTCAAGATATTTGCGAAAACAATTTATAAAAAAAGACTTATTAACTTTAGTGGCTATTACAAAAACATTGGGTGAATTTGCGACGAATTTATATAAGAAGGAGATTACTTATATCAATAATGGTTTTAAGCGCATTACTTCGTTGAACGAAGTAGAAAAAAAATATGATTTAATTATTGTTGCTAATATGGATAGCAACAAAAATCACATTCTCCTTTTTCAAGCAATTAATGAATTAAAAAATGATAATTTATCATTGACTTTGCTGTGTATTGGCGGCGGAGAACTACTAGAAAAAAACAAAGAGTTAATTGATAAAATGGGGCTAAGCAAGCAGGTTTTTTTCATGGGACCAGTAGTTGATGTATATACTTATTTAATAAAAAGCAAAATTTTTGTTCTAAGTTCACTCCGTGAGGGAAATCCGATTAGTGTGTTAGAAGCAATGGGCGCAGGCCTACCTGTTATTGTCCCTAATATTGGAGGATTGCCAGACATTGTTGAAGATAATGTCAATGGACTTTTATATAGTGTGAATGATATCGATGAACTTAAAAAATCAATCATGATTTTAATGAATGATAATAAAAAGAGGAAAGAGATAGGCAATCACAATTTTATTTATAGCGCCCAATTTGATATTAAAAATACTACAAAAGAATATATTTATTTATACAATAAATTGATAAAGGAAGAAAACAATGAATAAAAAAGTATATATTATTGGAAATCGCGGTAAAGAAAAGGTTGTTACTGATGGTGGACGCATTAAAGTTCGTTTATATGAGAATTTATTAAAAAAAATTAATGTACCAGTTGAAATAATTGAACTTGATGGTTGGAAAAAAAATATTTTTAAGGTGCTTAATCAAATTAAAAATGCAGTAAAAGAAGAATCGACAATTTTAATAATGGCCGGACCAAAAGGTTGTAGGGTTATTATTCCTCTAGTTAATAAAATTAATAAGAAAGGAAAGTCTCGAGTCGTATTTTGTGCACTTGGAATTGGTACTTTAGATAAGGTGGCAAAAAAACTTTCAATAGAAGAACTTAATAGTTTTTTAGGTTCTGAAAACAACTTCGGTATAAGCGATAATAAAATGGCAAAAAATTTAAAAAAGTTAGATTTAATAATTATTGAAAATGAAGTACTTGTAAACAAGTATCGCACATTTTATAAATTAGATAACGTAGAAATGCTTACAAATTTTCGCGATACACAAATTATTCCTAAAGAACAATTTAGTAAAGGTAGTCAACTCAAAATCGTATTTACTTCTCGAGTATGTGAAAACAAGGGAATTTTTGATTTAATTGAAGTTGTAAACGATATCAATAAAGAAAATTGCGATTTGTTTTTAGATATCTATGGAGCGTTACAGTTAAATGTAGATGAGAACATATTGTTCGAAAAATCACTGAATAAAAACGTTAATTACAGAGGTGAAATACAACAGCATGAGTTATTTGAAAAAATAAAAGAATATGATTTGTTTGTATTGCCAACAAAATATTATGGTGAAGGAACTTCAGGCTCATTAATTGAAGCACTAATAGCTGGGGTTCCCGCTTTGGTTTCGTCATATAGTCAAGCAAAAACACTGATTAACGATAATGAAAACGGTTTTATTTTCAAAATAAATGATAAAGAAAGTCTGAAGGAAAGGCTTTTGGAAATCTTAGATAATAAAGAGAGATTGCCTATTATTTCAAGGAACGCACAAATAACGGCAAACAAATATGTGTTTGAAAATAATAAGGAAAAATTTGAAAAATTCATCTTGGGAGATTGCTAATATGAAAATTTTGCTTATAACTGCCCGATATTATCCAGAACCATTTACAATAACTAATATTGTAGAGAAATTAAAAGAATATGGTCACGACATTACGGTTTTAACGGGTGTACCAAATTATGGGAAATGGAAAATATATGATGGATATAAAAACGTTCAAACAGAAACAATAAATGGAATTAAAGTTATTAGAGTTAATGAAAAGCCTCGAAAAAAAGGCTTTTTAGGCCTCTTGAATAACTATATGTCAATTCACAAGGAATATAAAAAATTTTTAAAGAACCACCATGGGGATTATGATTTAATATTTTCTCACGTAATGTCTCCTATTTTTACAATATCTGGATTAAAGAAATATCTTAAAAGGCATAACATACCGCATTTCATGTATGGATTTGATCTTTGGCCGGAATCATTAATAGCAGCGGGATATTTCAAAAGATATTTTTTGTCTTTTCAAATTTTAAAAAGATATTCAAAAAAATTATATGAAACATGTGATTTAATTGCCTACGCATCGCCTAGTTGTTTAGACTATTTTAATAATTATTTAAAAATCGATGTACCAGTTATACATATTTATCAACCGACCTTAACAAAATTAATTGAAAATAGTTACGTAGGCCATATATATAGAAAAGATAGTAATAAAACGAGAATTTTATTTTGTGGAACGATAGCTAAATTTAATCACTTAGATTTATTTATTAAGGCGATTAAAAAAGATGATATAAGAGACAAGATTATTTTTGATATTGTTGGTTCTGGTAGTGATGAAAAAAGGATTAGAAAATTAGTAAAAAAATATAAGTTAGAGGACTGCGTTAATTTTTATGGACGTGTGTCGCCTGAAGAAACAAGGAAATATTATAATCAGGCCGATGTATTGTTTGTCCCTTTGTATTACAATTCTGCAACATCGTTAATGATACCTCAAAAAGTTATTGAATATTTCATGTATGGTCGTCCAATTTTAGGGATGATAAAAGGAGATGGAGCAGACTTGATAAAAGAAGCATCATCCATTAATATCATTTCTGATCAAAATGTTGATAGTTTATCAGAAGCAATTACCAATGCCTGTGATCTTAGTAGCGAAGAACTACTAAGGGCTGGTAAAGAGAATTATAATTTTTATATTAGCAATCCGCGCTTTACTTTAGATGTGGTTTGTCAAGAAATTAATAATGAGATTACAAATTTAGTGAATAAAAAAGTTAATAATTACTAAACAATTCTTATTAAATTTTGAGATGGTATTTTCCAACTTCTATCGCAATTATAATGTTTGAATATATATTTACTATTTTTATGTTCAAATGACCTATTAATTTTATGAAAAAAGGGGCATTAATGCCCCATAAACGAAGTTATTCTCGAGAATTCATAATTCATAATATGAAATATAGCTCTATCAAGAATGTTATAAGAATTATAAATCAACAACCCTTAAACACTTCTCTTACCACATCCAAGAAAAATGATATTAAAATCATATTCTTTTTTATAAAGTGGCGTCAAGAATTTCCTTCGTTTTGAGGAGGTAATAATTGCATAATTATTATCTCCTTTCAGAGACTGCCTATCTTCGTAGTCTCTCAAATACTATACAAAATAAATATTTATTTTCAACAGTTATGACACTTAGTCTTGTAATCAATGTTTTTTAAACCGATGAAGATTTCAAATTACTGGACAACTTTTTTAAATTCCTCTAGTTAAAAACGTATATTATTCTTGTTTTATCTTAGTAGAATTTATATAATAACAACACCGCAGACATGGCGGAATCGGTAGACGCGCTAGACTTAGAATCTAGTGGGGAGACCCGTGCAGGTTCAATTCCTGTTGTCTGCACCAATTTGCTAAATAAGCCTTTATAATTAAGGCTTTTTTCTTTAATTAAATTCATTTATCATTACGTAAATTCATAAAATTGCTATAATCTAAAAGTAGAAGTTAAATTAATTATGAAAATACTAATTGTAAGTAATAGATACTGGCCTGAAAACTTCCGTATTACCGATATTGCGGAATCTTTAGTTAAGATTGGACACGACGTCACTGTTTTAACAGGTCTTCCTAATTACCCCGAAGGATATATACATGAAGAATATAAAAAGGGGAAGAATAGGAAAGAATATAAAAACGGTGTAAAGATAATTCGCGCTAAAGAGATTGGAAGAAGGCAAAATGTATTTTTTAGAGTATTAAGCTACTATTCTTTTCCATATAACGCTAATAAGATTGTAAAAGAACTTCCGGATGATTTTGATATTGTTCTAATTAATGGTCTTTCGCCAATTATGAGTGCTAGACCGGGTCTTAAATATAAAAAGATGCATGGAACAAAAGTTATCATGTACGGCTTAGATTTATGGCCTGCAAGCCTTCTGGCAGGAGGCATATGGAAAAATGGTCTAGTTTATCAATATTATAAAAACGTCTCACGAAAAATATATTGTGAATGTGATAAGATTTTTGCTTCTACATATGAACATATAGACTACATTAAAAATCTTAAAGGATGTTCTAATTTAGATATCGAGTTTTTACCGCAATATTGCGAAGAACTTTTTGAAAGAAAAGCACTAAAAACAATTGAAAATGACACAATTGACATCCTTTTTGCAGGGAATATCGGAAAAGCTCAATCAATTGATACGATAATTAAAACTGCTAATTTACTAAGAAATAATAAGAAGTATTTATTTCACATAGTAGGCGGGGGAAGCGAACTTAAAAAGAGTAAGAAGAAGGTTGAGAAGTTTGGACTAGATAATATTATTTTCTACGGTCAACGAAGCTTGGAAGAAATGCTTGAATTTTACGCCTTGGCAGATGTTGTCTTAGTCACTCTAGAAGATAAACCATACGCTAATATGACGGTTCCTGGTAAAGTTCAATCATATATGGCAACAGGCAAACCCTTACTTGGAGCAGTAAACGGCGCGACCGCTGCACTCATTACAAAAAGTGAGTCAGGAGTAGTCGTTAACGCTGAAGATTATGAGGCACTAGCAAAAGCGATATTAGAACTAAAGAAATCAGATTTAGAACAATACGGGAAGAATGCAAGAAAGTATTATTTAGAATATTTTTCAAAAGAATACTTTATGAATAAACTTAACGAAACCCTTACAAAACTTGGCTCTAAATAGCAAAACCACTATAAAAATTAAAAAGGCTGGATTGAATTCCAGCCTTTTTTATATATGCAAATATCTATTTAGTTAATCGCTTTTGTTTGTTTTTATAATATATAGTTACAAACAGGGTTATAAGCACCAATGTACTAATAATAGTAATAACTAGTAGTAAATTCATATTCATTAGATTATTTACAGGCGCTGCTTGTAAGCTAACGTTATTAATGAAATGTTCAAGACTATATTTATTAATAATAAGTTCATAACGGGCTAGAGCTTCTTCTAGAGCATTCCCGTTACCATTAGGAACTTGCATAGAAATATAGGCTTTTGCTTCGCTAGATAAAGCTAAATACGAACTCTTTAAGCCTAGCCATTTACTACTTAATTCTGTTTTACTTTGAGAAGCACAACCGCTACTGGTTTCATTTAAGAATGTAGTTGCCCATTGCATTGCTTCATCTTGGGGAGTAGGAGCATTAGTATTTTTAACATGTATTTTAAGTTCAACAAGAATAATTCGTCTAGTTGAACTAATTGAAATTTCGCTTGCGGGTTCATTAAATGTCGTAACATACGGTGTTCCATTAGACGGATTTGTATATTGAGTTCCAAATGTACCTGTTGTTTTTGTATTTGTTTTATTTCCATCAAGCGTTATGGTAGTATCTTTTCCGCCATAATTGAATAATGCTTCAACTTTAGTAGTATAGTAATCGCTCTTTAAAGTTAATGTAAGATTTCCGGGGTTGTTACTTGAACCAATAGCCAATCCGCCGCCTCTTGGTAAATAACATTGAATTGGATTGCCAACACTGCTTACAACTTGTTCGCCGTTAAATCCAAGGAAAGGATGAGTATTATTTTTATCTCCGTTGTTTATTGTTGAAACACTCGGATTTATTCCCCCATTATTGTCTGGAGTTGAGTTATAGAAACTCCCTGTAACAACGGTAATAGCTGGCGCAGTTGTTACATTAACTAAACAAGATTTGCTAAATCCTCCATCTACTGTTGTTGCAGTAACCGAAGCATTTCCTAATCCAACACCTTTAATAACGCCATTATTTACCGTAACTATATTTGAATTACTTGTAGACCAAGTAATGCTCTTATTTGTTGCATTACTTGGAATAACACTAGCGTTTAAAGTAGCTGTTTCATTTAATGAAATAGAAAGATTAGTAGGTGTTAAAGATATACCTGTCACGGGAATTGGATCATTTGTAACAGTAATTACTGCTGTTCCTTTAACACTTGTATTTGCAGTTGATGTAGCAGTAATTGTTGTTGTTCCTACGGCTTTTGCAGTAACTTTACCATTACTTACTGTAGCGACACTCGTATTTGAAGAAGTCCAAGTAACTTGTTTACTTGCATTACTAGGTGTAACTCCTACCGTTAAGTCGACTGTTTCAGTAATTCTAAGAGAAGCGCTATTAGGCGTTAAGTTTATACTTGTTGGTTCAATTACTTGTCCATAAGTAGCACAAATATTTTGGGTATTGGTATTTGTATTACCCCAAATACGGCAGGCATAACTAGGATCATCAATAAACGGATTTCTATTCCAACTTAGTGAACGATCTAGTGTTTCGTTTCGAATAATTTCGCTTTGATCTACGGGGTACTCAAGGTTCCATTTAAGTAAATCACCTAATTTTCCCATTCTATTGCCGGTCCCAGTGCCTTGGGTTCTGCCGACGTCTTCAAGAACTAGACCGCTACTCTTACCGACAGTAGCAGCATAAAATATTATTCGCGCCGAAATTCCGCGATACTTTGGATTTCCAAAAGAGGCAGGATCCCATCCGTTTGAGGATGATTCTGCGTAATATTCGTTTCCACGATCAGAATTTTCTGATTCTAAAGTTGGTCGAATTACATGAGGATCGTTTTCAACTTTATTTCCACCATGAGAATTTGGCCATGTATGCTCTTTATTCATTCCAGTGTACCCATATACTGGTGTGCCAGAATAAAAACTTACAATATAACCATCGTTTGGTCGTTCAGGGTCGACATCAGTATATTTAAATGCAGAATCTTGTAGAGTCTTGTAACCAAATGAATTTTGTCTATCTGCTTTAACGACATTAGCTAAACTATTTAGAAGTGTTTCTCCTGTTGCGTTCTCATCAACATTTCGATAATAATTATCAATATCACTTTGCGACATTCTTTCTGTAATTACTGTCGCTGCACGAGCAGGTTCTATATCCTTATCACGATTAGAAAGAAAACTCGTAAGCGATAAAGTATAAAAAACAGTCAGTGCTCGAATAAAAAATTTACGTTTCATAAATTATCTCCTTTTACACACGCTTACTAATTATATACTTATTTAATAAATAATGTTAATAATTACTATTTTTTATTAATCCTTGTTAAAATGAATATGCAATTTAAAAGAAATAATTTGAGAGGTATAAATTAAATATGAGTAAAATTCAATTTATTGTTGACTCAACAGTTGACTTAGAACCAGAACGAATGAAGGCTTTAGATTTAGTTGTCTTGCCCTTAGAAGTTCATATTGATGGGAAAGTCTATAAAGATGATCCAAGTGAATTTACCGCTAGAGAACTATTTGACATTATGGATAGAACGCAAACACTACCAAAAACTAGTGCTGTTGCTCCAAGCGCATTCCTAGACGCTTTTAATAAAGCGGAAGAGGAAGGCTGTGACGGCATCATTTTCATTGGTTTAGGATCATTTTTAAGTAGCACTTATCAAAACGCCCATATTGCAAAAGATGCCTTTAAAGGAAAAGCAAAAATTAGAATTATTGATAGTATCAACTTATCAACTGGTACAGGCCTTATTGTACTTTATGGAAAAGACTATGAAGCCAAAGGCCATAATGTTGATGAAGTTGCCGATTATATGGAAAGTCTTGTTCCTCGTTCAAGAGCACAGTTTGTCGTACATTCGCTAGATGTTATATATCGCGGCGGCCGCATAAATAGCGCGAAATACTTATTTGGGAAGATGCTTAGAGCTCATCCTTTCATTCAAGTAAATGTCGCTAAAAACCAACTTGAAGTTGCTGCGACCCCTAAAGGAAAATTTAAAAAAGCCCTAGATTATCAATTTGATGTTTTCATGAACGATTACAAAAAAGGAATATTAGAAGATCACGTCTATATTACCCACGCTTGTAATCCTGAAGCTAGAGACTATTACTACGATAAAATGAAAGATATGTTTCCTGAAGGTGTTTTAAAAACGTTACAAACAGGAACGGTAATTTCCTCGCATTGCGGCGAGGGAACAATCGGAATTCTCTATATTATGAAGGAATAAAAAACGGCCGTGAGGCCGTTTTCCTTTTATTCACCGGAGATTGCTAAGTTTTTAACGACAATCGGTGAAGTCGTATATCCACTAAGTTGTAACTCTTGATCTTTTCCGACAGAAGTTACATTTTCAAATAAATCGACTAAATTACCAGCAACGGTAATTAAGTTTAGAGGACTATCGATTTTGCCATCTTTTATAATGAAGCCATTTGCTTGAAGTGAGAAGTCTCCGCTTGTTGGATTCATACCAGCGTGAAGACCAGTAACTTCTGTAAGATAAATGCCGTCTTTAACATCTAACATCAATTCTTCAAGTGTTTTTCTTCCTGGTTTTAAAACTACTTGGCTAGGTGCAATACTAATTTTTCCATTACTTGCTACAGCATTGCCGGTAGAAGTAACGCCATCTTTAGCGGCTGTACTTAAATTGTATAAATAAGTTTTTAATACTCCCTTTTCAATAATTGGTTTATTGTATTTTGCAACACCTTCATCATCGTAATAGGAATAGAAGACATTTTTCGTTAATGGAGCATCTAAGATTGTAACTTTACTACTTGCAATTTGTTCATTTAATTTACCGATAAATAAGGAAGAATTCTTTTGAACGTTTTCGGCATTAGCGTTAATTAAATAAAATCTAAGAAGTGATGCAGTGACTTTTTCATTAAGAATTGTCTTATATACCCCAGATTTGCAAGGTTTTCCGCCTAATCTGTTAAGTCCGTCTTGTGCAACTTTTTCAACAAATTTATCGATATCAAATTCTTCAACTTTATCGCTTAGGAAAACATCAAACCCAGTTTTTGTTTCTTCGCCTTCTTTTACAACAATTTGTGCAGCGTAGTAATAATAACTTTGTTTCTTAGAAAGTTTTAAACCGTAGGAGTTATGCATTTTGCTATCTTCAGTATATTCAGCGTAATCTACCATTACATCGACAATTCGTGGGTCAAATGCCTTTAATTTCCTTTCAATTAAGAAAAGGTTATCGATCTTTGTGCGTTCACTTAAGTTAATAATATCTTTATTAAAGAGATTGCGACGTTTATATTTTTCGCTACCCTTAAAGATAATCGCTGGTTCATCAGATTCGCTAACTGTTGCGCCAACTTTTATTTCGTCAACTAAGTATGCAGGTGTCGTTTTATCATCTTTTTCACTTTCGGCAAAACCCATCTTTCCGTTATAGATTCCTCGTGCTCTAATGCCAAAAGATGTGGAAATTGTAAAGTTTTCGATTTGTTCTTGGTAAACACCAATCGACAAATTTTTCGTTTTTTCAATAACGACTTCGCTTTCGTTAACATTAGCTTCATTTGCTAATTCAAAGAATTTCTTTACGTTCATTGTAGTTTTCCTCCTTGACCACCGACGGTAATATTACTTACGCGAATTGTTGGTTGTCCAACGTTAACTGGGATACTTCCGCTTGCAGCCCCGCACATTCCTTGGGCTAACTTTAAGTCATTACCGACCATATCAATGTTTTTAATAATATCCGCGCCATTTCCGATTAAAGTTGCTCCTTTTACGAGTTCACAAACTTTTCCATCACGAATAATATAAGCTTCAGCACAGGCAAAATTAAAGTCACCTGTAGTTGGATTAACGCTGCCACCACCAAGGGATTTTGCGTATAATCCAAGTTCTACGGAAGAAATAATTTCTTCAGGAGTATGCTTTCCAGCGGCGATATATGTATTTGACATTCTACTCGTTGGTTCATAAGCATAACTTTGACGTCTTGATGCACCATTTTGTTTCGCGTTCATTCTTCGACCATTAAATTGATCAACTAAATAATTTACGAGAACACCATTTTTAATTAAAACAGTTTTTTCAGTTTTATTTCCTTCGTCATCTATAGTGTTACTACCCCATTCATTAACGAGCGTTCCATCATCTATCGCTGTTAAGCAACTATTTGCGATTTGTTCGCCTTGCTTGCCACTAAATACGGATAAGCCTTTACTAACAGAAGAGGCTTCAAGTGCGTGTCCACATGCTTCGTGGAAAATAACGCCACCAAAACCGTTTCCGATAACAACAGGCATTTGTCCACTTGGGCAATCTTTTGCAGTAAGTTTGCTAACAGCTTGTTTTGCAGTATTTATAGCTTCTTTCTTCAAATCAATCGTATCGAGGAATTCTAAACCAGAATAAGCACCTGGTCCGTAGTATCCTTGCTCAAAAGCTGTCGGACTAGCCGCGATTGCAAAAAGAAATACTCGAATTCTTTGTTGCTCATCAGTAATCATCTTTCCTTCACTATTAAAAATAGCGATTTTTCTTATATGAGTTAGAAGTTGAGTTTGCGTTCTTACAATTTGCGGACTATATTCCTTCATCGTAATATCAGCTTCTTTTAATAAACCTGCCACTTTTTCGGTTTCAATATTGTCTAAAGAATTTTCAATTTTGTGTTTTGAATAAGTTCTTACTTTACTAATTTTATCAACACTAATTTTTCGCTCACCATCAAAAGACATTGCAAGTGAACGCGCTAAAGAAGTAAGTCCTTTTAGGGAAATATCATTTGTATAGCCATAAACGCTTTGTAAACCATTTAAAATTCTAATACCTGCTCCATATTCTAGAGAAGGCGCTAAAGGTTGAATCTTGCCATTTTCCGTACGAATTACGTTGTATTTAGATTCTTCAAGAAAAATTTCTGCAAAATCACCACCGGTTTCTAAAGCGACATTAAGCACTTTTATAGCGGTATTTTTTGTAATCATGCGATTACCTCCATTCTATTTATAAATATTCGTAGAAAATTATAACATATTTATAATTTATACTTATTTAAACATTTTTATTATAATACCTTATAGGTATACAAAAAAACCGATATGCAAAACGACTATTTAAATGAACTTGAAGAGAAGAACAAGAAATTTTTAGATTACCGTCAATCATTAACGAAAAACGATTTAGAAAGTATCACAAGTACGGATCGAAAAATTTTTAAAATTAAAACGCTTTTTTCGTCACGTATTAGAAAAGCGCGAAAAATGATTAAGCAGGGAAATGTAGGGTTAGTCTATACATTTTCCACATCAATTAACGAATACTACAAAGATGAAGTGAGGAGAACTCTAGCGCTTTTCTCGCCGAAAAAAGCGAATATGACTAATCCTGATTTTTATCAAAATGTTCTTGCTAATCTTCTTGCTGCTAGTAAGCAAAAGAAGCAAAATTTTGCAACAAAACGCCTTTTTGCAATCATTAATGAAGACGGAAGTGACCCGCGATATTATAAACTTCCGACCGAACTGACTAACGGTGAAATTGTGTATTTACAAAAAATAATGGTAAATACTGTTCTTTGTCCTGATTTTAAAATGGGTATGAATTATGTTATTTACAACCGGCAAATTTCAAAAGATATTGTTTATTTGCCTAAGCAAATAAATATTGATAAGATAAACGCATAACGATGTTTGAATTTCGCAATATGGATTTTAACAACCTAAGTGCGCTAGATATTGTCCATCTAGTCAATTTTTCTTTTTTTGTACTTATTTATTTGATTTTTGTAATTAAAACTTTTGTCTTAATGATTATTGGGTTATTTCCGTTTAAAAAGTTTCCTGAAAACAAAAATCGCACGAATAAGTATGCGATTTTAATCGCGGCAAGAAATGAAGAAAAGGTCATTTTAAATTTAATTGATTCGATTAGAAAACAAACATATCCTCAGGATAAATTGACAATTTTTGTCGTTGCGGATAATTGTCATGATAAGACCGCAAAGTTATGTAGAGAAGCTGGTGTCGTTGTTTATGAGCGTTTTAATAAAAACAAAGTTTCTAAAGGTTATGCCTTGCAGTTTCTTGTTGAACATATTAGAGAAGATTACGGAATAGAATCGTTTGATGGTTATTTTCTCTTTGACGCTGATAATTTGCTAGACAGAGAGTTCATTAACAAAATGGATGATGCTTTTGTAAGTGGCGAAAAAATCTTATGTTCTTACATTAATGTTAAAAATGCCGAAAACTTTATTTCAATGAGTTACGCCTTCCATCGTTATCGGAAAACTAGATCATATAATAATCCAAGAACTAAACTAGGAACGAGTACGACTGTTATTGGTACAGGGACACTATTTGCTAGTGAAATTATTGCAGAAGATGGTTGGAAGTGGTTAAAAATTACTGAAGACCACGAGTTTTCAGTTGATTGCCTTCTAGAAGGATATCGGGCAACTTTTGTTGGAGAAGCAATAATTTATGAAGAACAACCAACGACTTGGAAAGTAATGGGGCGGCAAAGATTACGTTGGGCAAAAGGACAGCTAATGGTGTATGGAGATACAATTGGTGCGCTTTTTGCAGGGTTATTCTGGAAAGTGCCCAAAAATTGCAAGCCAGAAGACTTTACAAGAGGCAAGTATCATTTTTCAGTTTATGACATTGCCTCGTATTTATTTCCCTTACCGCTTGCAGTCTTTTTATTTTCAACAGGAATCTATATTGCTGAATTCATTATTAGATTTACTTCTGGGGAAAGTTTTCTTGCAGCGACTGGTCTAAGTTTTAAAAACTTAATGATTGGTTACTTTTCCTGGTATCTTTTAGCACTTATTCAACTACTACCAATCCTAATTTTAGAGTGGAAAAAATTTCCTACTTCAAACGGAAAGAAAATTGGATATTACTTTTTATTTCCGTTTTTTGATGTCTTAGGATTACCATTTACAATTGTTGCCTTATTTACAAGAGCAGAGTGGAAACCAATTGTTCATGACGTAGATTATGAAATTGATGTTCTTGAAGAGTTTTTTGAAAAAGAAGATAAGAGAAGAAAGTCTCGTGCTTTAAAAGCCGAGAAGAAAGCTAGTAAAAAAGCAACACAACAAAAACAACAAAAAAATATTTGAGAACTATTTTAGATATTGTGGTAGTATATTAAGGCAACTTACTTTGATACTAAGTATCAATGCGAAAGGAGTACGTTATGAAAAAAGGAATACATCCAAAAACTTATCGCGCTAAAGTAACATGTATTAGCTGCGGAAATGAATTTGAAACAACGTCAACCGAAAAAGAAATTCGTGTTGATACGTGTAATAATTGCCACCCATACTTTACTGGCAAACAAAGATTTGTCCAAAGTGATGGGCGCGTTGATCGTTTCAATAAAAAGTTTGGTTTAGAAGATAAATAGTAAACGTTAGAGTCGCTCATGTAGCAGCTCTTTTACTACTTGTGAGGGGAAAATGAAAAAGAGAGTTTATATAACAACACCGATTTATTATCCAAGTGCAAAGTTGCATCTAGGTCATGCCTATTGCACGACCTTATGTGATGTTTTTGCACGTTACAAAAGACTTTTAGGTCATGAAGTTTTCTTTTTAACGGGCGCGGATGAACATGGAGAAAAAATTGAGGCAAACGCTAAAGCAGCGAATAAAACTCCGCAAGAGTTTGTCGATGAAATCGTTCAAGGTTTTATTCACCTTTGGGATACACTACACATTACAAACGATAAATTTATTCGTACGACCGATAAAGAACATATGGACGCTGTTACTAGTGTTTTTTCCACCTTATTAAAACAAGATGATATTTATTTAGGAAATTATGAAGGTTGGTATTGTCGAGATTGCGAATCTTTCTGGACTGATACGCAAGTTGGGAAGGAACTCATTTGTCCTGACTGCCATCGACATGTAACTAAAAAGACAGAAGAAACATATTTCTTCAAAACACAAAAATATTTACCTAAATTAATTAAGCACATGGATGAAAATCCAAAATTCCTTACACCAATTAGTCGCAAAAATGAAATGATTAATACGTTTATTAAACCAGGACTTAGCGATTTAGCAGTTAGTAGAACTTCATTTACTTGGGGAGTTCCTGTAAAAGAAAACCCAAATCACGTTGTTTATGTTTGGGTTGATGCGCTAACTAATTATATTAGTGCTCTTGGTTATCCAAATTTGGAAAGTGAAAACTTTAAGAAATTTTGGATGGATGAAAATACAGAAATAATTCACGTTTGTGGCGCTGATATCACGCGCTTTCACGCACTTTATTGGCCATTAATTTTATATGGTTTAAATCTACGTCTTCCTGACCGAGTTTTTGTTCATGGTCTATTAATGATGAAAGACGAAAAGATGAGTAAAAGTAAAGGAAACGTTATCGACCCATATCCATTAATTGAACGATACGGAGTTGATGCAGTTCGCTATTATTTAGTTAGAGAAATCGCTTTTGGAAGTGATGGATCTTTTACTCCAGAGTTATTTGTTGAACGAATTAATAACGACCTAGCTAACGATTTTGGCAATCTCTTAAATCGAACATTAGGAATGATTAACAAGTATTTTGCTGGGGTTATTCCAAAATATGCAGGGTTTGTTACAGAATTTGATGAGGATTTAGAAGCGTTAGTAAAACAAACAATTGATGAATATCAAACAAATTTCGATGACTTAAAAATTACTGAGGCAATCGCAAGTGTTTTGAAGATGATTAGTGCGACGAATAAATATATTGATAATACTGAACCTTGGGTTCTTTCTAAAAATGGTGAAGTAGAAAAATTAGCTTCGGTTATGAATCACCTCGCAAATAATATCTACACCGCAGCGGTTTTACTTTCTCCAGTACTAGTTGAAACACCAAAAAAACTCTTTTTGCAACTTGGGATTGACGAAAAACTTTTAGATTTTACTTATTTATGGCCATATGGCAAAATTGGTGGCCAAAAAGTAGCAAAAGCTGAACCCTTGTTCCCACGTCTAGATGTAAAAACAGAAACGGAAATAATTAAAAATTTAATGAAATGATTTTTTGGTAAAAATAAAATTGTTAAAATGATTACGAGGTACCCCTATGGCGAAAGATAAAGATATATTCACCCGTGAAGAAAAAGAAATTTACGACCCCTTAAGTTCTTTTAAAAACGAATATAGGGATTTACATAAAAAGAATACCGAAGAATTTTTTGAAGATCTCGTTAATAAATCCAAAGTTGATGTTGATGCAAATAAAGTTATCGTTGAAAAAATTGAAAAAGGTAAATTAGAACTCGAACGAGTTAATAAAAGATTAAAAAGTAACCGTGTATGGAAATCGATTTTAATATTTTTAATTGTTATTTTTATTATTTGCTTTATTTTTGGAATAAAAGTTTTAAGTGATGGAACTAACAATTTATTAGGTTCATTATTGCTCGTTTTTGGACTTTTATTTACTGTTGGCGGGTTTCTCCTTATATTTCTTGTATTACGCCCGCGTATTAAACAACAAGATGAACAAAGGCGAAAAATCGAGGAAAATCTAAAGAAAAATGAAGAAGCAGCCTGGGCACAAATGCGACCACTTAATGAACTATTTAGCAAAAACATGCAAATTGACCTCTTTAACAAGACGTTACCAATTTTTAATTTTGATACATATTTTGATAGTAGGCGCCTAGATTACTTAATTAATCATTTTGGTTTTGAAAGTAATAATAGAAATGATGTATCAACGCTTTATGTTCAATCTGGTGATTTAAATGGCAACCCATTTTTCATTTGTCGCGACCTAAGTATGACAATGGGACAAAAAACGTATGAAGGGACACTAACAATTACATGGCAAGAAAGAGTCTCACTTGGACAAGGGAAAACAAGTGTCGTAACAAGAACGCAAACTCTTGTTGCCCATGTTACAAAACCGTGTCCTTATTTTGGTAAAGATACTTATATCGTTTACGGAAATAAAGCGGCACCAAGGCTTTCATTTACACGCTATGACTCTGATGCTGAAAAATTAAGCGAAAAAGAACTTAATAAATACGTTAAAAAAGAAATTGCCGAAATTAAAAAGCAAGAAAAGAAAGCTCTAAAAGAAGGAAAACAATTTACAACATTTGGAAATCATGAATTTGAAGTCTTATGGGGTGCAAAAGATCGTGATAACGAAGTTGAGTTCCGGCTTTTATTTACGCCACTTGCGACAAAACAGCTCCTTGCCTTAATGAAAGATAAAACGATTGGCTATGGCGATAACTTTAACTTCAAGAAACGTAAGATGATTAACTACGTTTACCCACAGGAATTAAACATAATCGCACTTGATGGTAATCCTGCTAACTTTTATGATTACGATTTTGAAAAAATCAAACATAAATTTATCACATATAACAATGACTACTTTAAAACGCTATATTTTAGTTTCGCGCCGATTTTTGCAATCCCGATTTATCAACAACATAAACCACATCAATATATATATAAAGACTTATATCCAAGCTATTTCTCTTTCTATGCTCACGAATACGCGGTTAACAGTCTAAATAAAAAAGAATTTAATAACCCGCTTTCAAAAACACCAAATATTCTAAAAACCAGACTTTTAAAGAATGAAGGTAACAAAGATGAGATCGAAGTAACATCATCTGGCTTTGATAAGATTGAACACGTTGAATTCGTTTCTAAATTAGGAGGCGACGGAAGATATCACCGCGTCCCTGTTAAGTGGATTGAATATATCCCTGTTGATCAAAAGAGTGTCGTAACAATAAAAGCGGCTGAAGAACCAAAAGAAGCCACTTTTGCCGACAAATTTAAAATTTTAGTTGATGATATTAAAACTGGCGAAGTCGCTAAAGAAGAACTCGCACGCCTTACTTTGCTTTATGGGGCAATGAAAGAAGGCGCGAAAAAACAAACAAAAACTAGCGAGAAAAAAGAAACAGAAACGCCCAAAAAAGATGAAGTAAAGGAAGAGAAGGAAGATAAATAGTAGTTGCCTACGTTTATATAAAAAAGTAAAATAATAACGAAAAGGAGATAAAAATTATGGCAAATGAACTAGATGAACTAACTGGACCAGTTAATGAAGAAGGTCAAGATACTAACGTAATTAATAAACAGCTTAAAGTCACAGTAGGCCCAGGATCACTTATTTTTGAAATAATGCTTTGGGTCTTAGGAATTATTCCTGGCTTAATTTTCTTAATTATGAAAGTAAAAGCAAAAAATTATTTGCAACAACTCCAACAAAAAATTCAACACAATGCCTCACAAATTGATAACTACATGGAACAAAGAGTGCAAATCTTACAAAACGTTGTTGGAATTGTAAACAAATCAGTCGAACTTGATAAGGATGTAATGAAATCAGTCGCTGCACTTCGTGGCGGAGTAAACTTAAATGATGAAAATCGTAACGAAATCGCCGGACAAGTCGATGCTGCAATGCGTAGCGTTAACGTCGCCTTTGAAGCATATCCAGATTTAAAATCACACCGCTCACTAGCAGATGCTATGCAACAAAACAGCTATTTACAAAGAGAAATCACGGCTGCAAGAGAAGTATATAATGATACTGTTTTAACTTGGAACCAAGAAATTTATAAATGGCCAACAAAAATGATTGTTGCAGCACGTAATGGCTATACGACAAGAATTCCTTTCACCGCAAGTCGCGAAACAAAGGAACAAGCTCGTAGCACATTCTTCTAATTAGACTTATTAAATTTAAAAGTGATGGGCTTGCCCATCACTTTTTTTAATTTTTATTTTACAAATAAAATTACTTTGTTATAATATCATTCCTGATAGCCTGTAGCCGTGGTGAAATAATTCCGTGGTTTACAGTCGCAAACTAAGTAACGCACATTTGTTAGCGCCAATTAGTAAAGCTATTGGGAGTCCTCGGTTCGCCGAGGATTTTTATTTGTAACTTACAAAATTAAATCAATTGATTTAATGTGCTAAAATAAATTCGACAAATACGAGTTAAAACTCAAAAATTTATGAGGTGTTATATGAAAGTATTAGTAACCGGGGCAAAAGGTTTTATTGGCAAAAACCTTTGTCTAGCTCTTAAAGCTCGTGACCACGAGGTTTTAAGTTATGACATTGAAAATACTAAAGAAGAATTAACCGCTTTTTTAAAAGAAGCGGATTTTGTTTTTCATCTAGCAGGAATTAATCGTCCAAAGAATGTAAGTGAATTTGAATCAGGCAATAAAGTATTTACAGAAGATCTTTTGCAAATTATTATTGATAATAAACTCACTTGCCCTCTAGTTTTTACTTCTTCAATTCAAGCGGCTTATGATAATGACTACGGAAGAAGTAAAAAAGCCGCGGAAGATGTAATTTATAAGTATGCAAAAGAAACAGGAAATTTAGTTTATGTTTTACGACTTCCGAATATGTTTGGTAAATGGTCAAGACCAAATTATAATTCTGTAATTGCAACGTGGTGTTATAACATTGCTCGCGACTTACCAATTGTTATTAATGACGAAAATGTTGTCTTGGAATTAACTTATATTGATGACTTAGTGGAGTTATTTATTTCTCTTCTTGAATCAAAGAAAGAAGTTAAAAATTACAAGATTAAATCGTATAAGAAAAGCTTAGGATATATTGCTAAAACGCTGCAAAAATTTAAAGAAAGCCGGCAAAACCTTGATGTTTCCTTTTTACAAACTTCATTTGATCAAAAGTTATATGCGACATATTTAAGTTATCTACCTGAAGATGATTTTGCCTATAACCTAGTCTCACACAGTGATCATCGCGGCTCATTTACGGAAATGCTTCATTTAAAGAACATGGGGCAAATGAGCGTAAATATTATTAAACCTGGTATAACAAAAGGAAATCACTATCACCATACAAAAAACGAGAAATATGTTGTCGTAAAAGGAACATGCGTTATTCGATTTAGAAAAGTTAATACTACGGAAATTATTGAATATGAAGTAAGTGACGAACAATTTAAGACTGTTGATATTCCTCCAGGCTATACACATAGCATTAAAAACATTGGAAGCGAGGATGCGATTGTCTTTATGTGGGCAAATGAGGAGTTTAATCCTTTAAAACCTGATACATACTACGAAGAAGTTTAGTCAAAATTCCTTTTAATAAAATTAAAAGAAATACAATATTTTACGTTTTTAAGAAGCAATTACGAGTAGATAAATAATGAAAAATAGTCTATTTTCAAGTATAATAACGTTGAGGTTTTAATATGAGTTATTGGGGAAGAGTAATGATTATTGTCGGTGCATGTATTATCGGCTTTTTCTTACTTTATTACTTATTTCACCGTTTAGTTCATAGATTCTTAAAAGGATTTATTAATAAACGCTTTGAAGGTGAACCCGGTCTTAAGTATTTTAAGGCCGAAGATTTTCGCTATATTAAAACAAAACCAATAACGTTTAAAAGCGATAAAACAAAGTTAAACGGTTATATTTATTACAAAGGCCGATTAAATTACGACAAAATGATTGTCTTTTTCCATGGTTTTGGGGCAGGACATGAAGCTTATACAAAAGAAATCGTAAAATTAGTAAGAACAACAAAGTTACCCGTTATTGCTTTTGACCATACGGCGTGTGGCAATAGCGAAGGAAAAAAACTTGGTAGCCTTACGCAGTTTTTAATTGACGGTTATTTCTTTTTCCAATTTATTAAGGAAGGAAGAGAATTTACAAATACAAAGTTTATTCTTGTTGGCCATAGCATGGGCGGATATGTCGCTGGTTGCTTACCAAACTTTGTTCATAACGAAAACATTGAACGTGTCGTTTTACTAGCGCCCGTTAACTCAATCATTGATATATACGCGAAGTATTCTCTAAAAAGCGAATTCTATTTGTGGCACATTGAACGTGCTGAAAAGCGATATTATAAACAATTCGCGAACCAAAAATTACTTGATAATTTAAAAGAACATAAACTTCCTACTCTAATAATCCACGGTTTATTAGATGATGTTGTTTCTTATGAAGAACAGATTTTACCAATTGTAAAATATGCAAATGAAGTTGAATTTATTAGACCAGTAATTTATGACAACAAAGGTCATCAAGTATATTTAACAAGTAATGCTCAAGACGAACTAGACATTATGTTTAGAAAGTTAAAAAAAGTTAGAAGAAGCGCGAGTAAGAAGAAAAAGCAAGCATTTTTCGACTCGATTGACTATGATGCGATTGGGGAAGACGATGAAGAAGTCTTCTCACTAATTAATAATTTCATTAAAGAGGAAGTAAATAATGGATGAAATTCAACATCTCCTTAAAAAACTAACTCTAAAAGAAAAGTGCTTATTATTAACCGGAAAAAATTTTTGGGAAACCGAAACTTTTGAAAAATTAAATTTACCTAACTTAGTTTTAAATGATGGCCCATTTGGAGTAAGAAAAGTAAGCGGCAAAGCCGAAGCTTTTGAAAATTCTGTACCAGCGACTTGTTTTCCAAGTAGCGTCGCTCTTGCATCTAGTTGGAATGATCGTCTTGTAAATAGTGTTGGAAAAGCACTAGGAGAAGAATGTCGCGATCAAGGTGTTGACGTTCTCTTAGGCCCAGGAATGAATATAAAAAGGAATCCATTATGTGGACGAAACTTTGAATATTTTAGTGAAGACCCTTATTTAACTGGGAAAATTGCTAGTTCCTACATTAGAGGATTACAATCTACTGGTGTTCACGCTTGTGTAAAACATTTTCTTGCTAATAACCAAGAAGATTTACGCTATACAGTTAATGCAATTATTGATGAACGAGCATTAAGAGAAATTTATGCTCGTGGTTTTGAAATTGCAATTAAAGAGAGTGAACCTTCACTTGTAATGTGCTCTTATAATCGCATTAATGGTCTTCATGTTAGTAGAAACGAAGAAATTTTAAAGACCTTATTAAGAGATAAACTAGGTTTTAAAGGCTTAATCGTTAGCGACTGGGGAGCAGTCGTTAATTTGGGAGATTCTATTAAAGCTGGTCTTAATTTAGAAATGCCAGGTGGATATCAAAATACAAAAGAACTAATTAAACGAGTTGAAAATAATACTTTAACGGAAGAAGAAATTGATGAAGCAATCACGCCTTTATTAAAATTAATGACTTTAAAAAGAGACACCCAAAAAAAAATAAATTGTGACTACGAAAAAAATCATAAATTAGCAGTAACGGCAGTTGAAGAAAGTGCTGTTTTATTAAAAAACGAAGATAATATTTTACCACTAGAAAAAAAGACAAACCTTGCAATTCTTGGCCCTTTTGCTAGAAATCCACGTATTCAAGGTGCAGGATCTAGTAAAGTTAATCCAACTAAAGTTGTTAGTTTTCTTGATGTTTTAGAACAAAACTATATAACGTATACGTATTCAGAAGGATATTCGTTTGAAAATGAAAATCTTGAAGAGGAACTTTTAAATGAGGCAAAAAGAAAAGCCGAAAAAGCAGAAGTTGTCATTATGTTCCTAGGGTTACCAGAAAGTAGTGAAGCAGAAGGATTTGATCGAAACGATATCTTAATGCCTAATAATCAAACGCTCTTTATTGAAGAAATCAGTAAAGTTAACCCTAATATTGTCGTAGTTTTAACAGCAGGTTCCCCTGTAAATATGCAGTGGTATCCATTTGCTAAAGCAATTCTTCATACGCACTTATCCGGACAAGGCGTAGGAGAAGGTACATATAATCTATTATTTGGAAAAGCAAATCCAAGTGGAAAATTAACCGAAAGCTATCCTTATTATGAGTCTGATTGTCCATCAAGTAATTATTTTGGAAGAAAACGCGTAAATGTTGAGTATCGTGAAAGTATATTTGTTGGCTATCGCTATTACGAATTAGCAAAAAAACATCTTCAATTCCCATTTGGCTTTGGACTAAGCTATACAAAATTTTCCTATCGCGATTTAGCGATTGATAAAGACAAAATTTCTAAAGACGAAAAAGTTAAGGTTACGATTTCTGTTAAAAATTACGGAAAATATCCCGGAAAAGAAGTTGTACAACTCTACGTTGGCCAACGCTTTCCAATACTTTTTAAACCAATAAAAGAATTAAAACGTTATCAAAAAATTTATTTAAAGCCTAACGAAACTAAAGAAGTCACATTTACTCTATCAAAAGATGACTTTAAATATTACGACATCGATTTAGGTCGTTTTGCAGTCGAAGATGGAACATATAATATTTATGTTGGACCATGTTCGGATGACGTTCAATCACGAATGATTACAGTAGTTAGTGACGACCCAAAACCCGACAAAAATTATCAAAAGTTTGCAAAATCCTACTATAATCTAGAATCCTTCGAACGTTTATACATCCCGTTTAGAGAATTTGAAGACATATACGGACGTGACATTACTCACGTTTACCCAAGTATGAAAAGACCTTTCACACAAGAAAACACATTAAGTGATACAAAAGCATATTGGTCGGGAAGATTTATTATTAATAAAATTAAGGAAATGGCAAAAGATCTCGCTCAAGGCGAAGATGAAAATGAAGAAATGATATTAAATTCCTTTTTAGATGTCCCGTTTAGAAGTTATGTTCAATTAACGAGTGGAGAAGTAACGCCCCGACAAGTAAAAGGAATCATTAATTTTTGTAATGGTCGGTTGTTGTCAGGTGCCTTAAAAATTAAGCCTAAAAAAAGTAAAGCTAAAAAATAACAATTTTGAGAAATTTAAAAATAAATTAAGTGAAATGAAGAGTGTCATTATAATATAATGAGTTTTGAGTGTGATATAATCAATTTATGTGTAAAAAAGCAAAATCTAAGGCCGAAAAAGAAGCAATTACTGAAGAAGTAAAAGAACCTCTTGAGGTAAAAGAGGAAGTTTTAGATACGGACGAAACTAAAGACGAGGAAAAGAAAACAAAAAAGCCTCGTAAAAAGATGAGTCGAACGACTAAATATATTTTAAATATTGTAATTATTCTACTCGTCACAGGAATTTATGCTTGGCTTACTCTACGGAACGAATTTGATCAAGTCGTTGATGCCTTAAAAAGTCCTCATGCTGATTATCGATTCGCCGCCGTTATTGTCTTCCTTGTTTTGTTTTACGTCTTTATTGATGGCCTCGTTTTGTTTATTTTTGCAAGACTACATACGACGACATATAAGCTTCACCGCGGTGTTGCTAACGCATATATTGGGCAGTTTTTCTGTAATATTACTCCAAGCGCTAGTGGAGGGCAATTTGCCCAAGCCGTTACATTTAAAAAGCAAGGTGTATCTGTAAGTAACGCTGCCTCAATTTTAGTAATGCATCATATTTTGTACCAAATTGTTATTTTGATATTTGGCGGTGTTTCAATTTTTGCAAACATTAATACACTAGGTTCTGCTGCTCCTGTAAATATTTTTGGATTAAGTATTCCTGTTTGGGTTTTTGCGGCTATTGGTTACACCCTCAACGTTTTATTAATGCTAGGTCTATTCCTTCTAGCATCTTCAAAAAAACTTCATAACTGGACAACTAACAAAGGAGTAAATATTGGTCATAAATTAAAATTAATTAGAGATCCCGAAGAAAAGAAAAAGAAGTTAATGTTAAGTACAGAAAACTTCCGCGTTGAATTGCGCCGTCTTCAATCTAACGTACCGGTAGCAATTTTAATTATGCTTCTTTTCTTACTTCGTTTCTTTGTCTTATATTCAATTCCTTATTTTGTAATCGTAATGTTAGAACCTTCATATACTCAACAAAATATATATTTAAAAACAGTAGTTAGTAATAGTTTCTTACGGATGATTACTGACCTATTCCCACTTCCCGGTGCGGCAGGATTTACAGAATACTTCTTTGAACGTCTATATTTACCTATTTTAGGTGGCAATGAAAAACTACCATTTGTTAAAGCCGTTCAAATCATTTGGAGATTTGCAACATTCTATGTTGGTTTAATTGTTGGTGGTCTAGTTTCTGCATTTTATCGAAGTTCAATGGAAAAAACCGAAGAAGAAGCCGAAGAAAAGACATTTACAGATTTACAAAAAGAAACAATCGCCGACCGGACTATATCTAGTGATACGGCGTATGAGACGAGTCAGCTTTCTGTCGTGCAAATTAAAAAACGTTTAAAAATTAAACCAAAAAGGAAAAAAGGTAAACAAGAAGAAGACCCCTTTGATACTGCTTCACTTTTAATAAGTGATGATACTTTAGACGAAGATGATGGTGAAAATTAATGAAACAAATTAGAGTCGCCCTGTTTACAGATACATTTCTTCCAGAAATTAATGGTGTTGCTACTTCAACGGCCTCACTTCAAACAGCACTAAAAAATCGCGGTCATTACTGCGTTGTCGTTACTTCTAACCCTTTTAGTAACAAAGTTACTTTTGAAGATGACGTTCTTCGTTTACCAGGAATTGAATTAAAAAAACTTTATGGCTATCATTTAGCAAGTTTTTATAACCGGAAGGCAATGAAAATTCTTGAAAGTTTAAATCTCGATTTAGTTCATATTCAAACCGAGGCTACTGTTGGATTATTCGCTAAATCAGTCATAAGAAGACTTAAATTACCTTATGTTTATACGTATCACACGATGTATGAAGACTATACGTATTATGCGACAAAAGGTCACTTTGATTTACTTGCAAAATCAATCATTAAAGAGTGGTCAAGAGCAAAAGCTGAGGCTGCAAATTCTTTTGTTTCGCCGAGCGAAAAAACAAAAGATGCAATGCGTGAGTACGGCGTAAATCGTTATATTAATGTCATTCCTACTGGCATTGATCTTGCCCGTTTTCGACAAGAAAACATTGATATGGACGTAGTCGCGGAGCTAAAGAAAAAATACAAAATTGAAGATACTCTAAATTTAATATACCTAGGAAGAATTGCGGAAGAAAAAAGTATTGATGTTGTAATCAAAGGTTATGCAAATTTCCTAAAAACAAATCGCAGCACTCCTAGTCGCCTTCTAATTGTCGGTAAAGGTCCGCAAACGCTAGAATTAAAGCAACTTACATCTGATTTAGGAATAAATGACAATGTGATTTTCGTTGGTCCTGTCCCGCCAAGCGAAGTACCGATTTATTATCAACTTGGTGATATTTTCGTTAGTGCCTCAATTTCTGAGACACAAGGTCTTACTTTTATGGAAGCAATGGCAGCAGATCGCTTACTACTTTGTTGCTACGATGATAATTTAAAAGATGTTATAATTGACGGCAAAACCGGCTTCTTTTTTGATAATGAGCAGCATTTTCCAACTGTTTTAGAAAAAATAATTAAATTACCTAAAGAAGAAATAGACAAAATTCTTGACGAAGCATTCTTGGTTGCAGACGAATATTCCCTTGAACGCTTCGGCGAAAGAATGGAACGCGTTTATATAAAAACATTAAGAAATAACTGGTAAAGGAGATAACACAAATGTTAAAAATTAAAGATTTAAATACAGGAGTTAGAATTAATGAAACGTATCTTGTAAGTAATGTTACAAGTGGAGTTAGCAATAACGGCCAACCCTACTTAACCGTAACGCTTCAAGATAATTCTGGACAAATTGATGCAAAAGTGTGGGCAGCGACAAAAGAAGACTTTGCCTCCTTTGTCCCAGGAAATATCGTAAGAGTCATCGCTGATGTCCAAGAATATCGCTCCTCATTACAATTAAAAATTGTTAGTTATACTGTTGAAGACGTAAAGAAGTACGATTTAGAAGAGTTTGTGATGAGTTCAGTAAGAACTCATGCGGAACTTGAAGGCGAATTAGATGAAGTTCTTGCTTCTTTTAAAAACGAAGATGTTAGCAAAATTATTAATCATCTTTTCTCAACTTTAAAAGAAAACTTTCTTACTTTTCCCGCAGCGACAAGAAATCACCACGAATACGTTGGAGGTTTAGCAGAACACACGCTTTCAATGGTCGAAGTCGGTGAATTTATGGCAAGTCACTATAATGATGTAAATCGCGATTTATTAATCGCGGGTATCTTAATTCACGACTTAGGTAAAATGATTGAGTTAAGTGGGCCGCTTCTAACGGAATATACGAAAAAAGGTAAATTACTCGGCCATATTTCAATTGGTAGTGCAATCATTTTAGAAACTGCTAACGAGCTTAGCATTGAAAGCGAAGTTCCAATTTTACTAGCCCATATGATTTTATCGCATCACGGTAAACTTGAATTTGGTTCACCAGTCCTTCCAATGACAAAAGAAGCGTATTTATTAAGTACTATTGATAATCTTGATAGCAAGATGAATATCATTGATAAAGCCCTAAGTACGACAGAACCTGGTGAATTTAGTGACCGTATGTGGGCTCTAGACAATATTTCCTTTTATAAAAGCGAAGAAGAATAAATAAAAAAACTCGTGATTAATTAAAATAAATTAAACACGAGTTTTTTGTTTGGCTATTTATTTATAATTCTTCTCTAATTTTCTCTGCAACTGCGGGGAGATTTAATTTTTGTCCGCTCCGTTCTAACATTGAAATTTGTAGGCCATCGGTCTTATCGTAGCGAGGAATTACGTGAACGTGGAAGTGAAGTACACTTTGTCCGGCGGCAGGATAGCAATTAGTTAAAATATTAACACCGCGAGCAAGAAGTTTTTTCATCATGATTTGGCCAAGACGTTGAGCAACACTCATGACTTTATGCATAATTTCTGGCGGTGTTGCAAGAAAATTATCGTAATGGTTTTTACTAATTACAAGCGTATGGCCAATCGTTGCGGGGTTAATATCTAAAAAGGCGATGACATCATCATCTTCATAAACTTTCGTTGAAGGAATAATTCCCTCAGCGATTTTACAAAAAATACAATCTTTCATTTTTTCACCTCGTTTCAATTTGTCACATTTCTATTATAAAACAAAAGAGGCCTTGCGGCCCCTTTTTCTATATTGAGATTGAAAAAACGCTATTTTTTCTTTCCAAAGATTTCTGGATACTTCGTTTCGAAGAATTCTTTGATTTTTTCATCATGGAATTGTAAGTTTGCATTCTTGATGAAATATTCAATTGTTGCGGTGCGGTTTGTATCAAGAGCACCAAGCTTACGGACGATTTCGTCTTTAATTTCTGTAACTTCCTCCTCGGTTTTGCCAAGTTTTGTATATTCTCGCGCATTACCTTCGGTAAGTTTTGATGTAT
The DNA here is from genome assembly GCA_050952805.1 of Bacilli bacterium. Taxonomy (GTDB): domain Bacteria; phylum Bacillota_I; class Bacilli_A; order RFN20; family CAG-826; genus JAAYSA01. Next base: position 748,440 of record JBMNLM010000001.1, read on the forward strand.
TTACAGCTTCTTCAATTTGGAAAATAAAGTATGTTCCGTTTTCATAGAATAAGAAGTTGCTGTTGTCATTCTTTTCATATTCCTTAGGTACGAGGTAGTAGATACCATGAATATTACGGACAAATGTATTAGCGGTCGTACTAAATGCTTCATCCATTTTTCCAGCATCGGCAAGGACGCCTTGGTCATCTTTAACTAGATCAACACCATTTGAGGTACCGATATTAAAGATACGGCTTCTAATTGCTTCTGGAAGTGAACTTAGACCACCATTTTTAATTGCCCAACCATCGGTCGTTAAATCTTTTTTCGCGACTTCGTCGATTTTGTTTTTAAAGCCGAGTTCAGAAGATTGTGTTCCGTTGTTCGTGAATTCGTTTTCGATTTCTTTATCAGTTGTTTTGATATCATCGGTAATTTTGTTGAAGTCACTAAGAACGGCGCCATAAAGCGTTTCATATTCACCTTCATCAACGTCAGGCGTAGCTTCGTCGTCTGGTTTAATAATTAGGTTTGCCTTTTCTAGTAATTCCATTTCATTAGCGGTGAATTGTTCTTTAATCCCGCGCCATGCATTAGCAAGAATTTCTAAATCAGGTTCATTTGGTCCAAAGATGTTTTCATCAATGAACGTGTTAAATAAACGACGAACTGCGTCAGGGTAGCGTTCGCTTTCAGCGATTGCAACGTAATTTACTTTACGAGCATAGTTTCTACCAAGCGTAGCTTCTTGTTCGCTAAGGAGATAATTTTCAACGAGAAGTTCACGATAAATTTCTTCGTGGAATGCTTCTTTTAAGTAGTCGGTGTAGTAATCAAGGTGAATAATTTCGTTTGCAGGGTCTGCAAAGTTTTCTTCGTTGATTCTAGGTAGTATGTGACTCTTTTGATAGAACTCAAGGTCATCAATTTCGTCAGTTTTTAAGGCTTTGCCTTCAGAATCAACGAGGTAGTAGCCAAGATTATAAACACCTTTTCGGGCAAATTTGTATTCATCAAATGCGCCCTTATCGCTACCAAATGAGACTTGATAGACACTAGATTTAATCTTTTCAAAAAGTTTATCTTGTGCGCGTTCATCAATTTTCGTTTTGATAGGATCACTAGCTTCTAACTCTTCATAAGCGCCAAATTCGACTTTAGCGATTGTATAAAGAAGGTCATCAACTAGTTTTGTTTCACTTGCATCACTTTTCATGTATTCATCGTAAAGAGAGGCAAGAGTATTGTTAATTTCGTGCGTTAACTCATCAGCTAGTGGATCATCATAGTTTCCAGGTTTTGTTTCAACTTTGTTACAGCCTGTAAGCGTAAGAGAAACGGCTAAAGCGCTAATGAGATATTTAATATTTCGTTTAGACATATTTATCACAAATGCCTCCTTCTGCGTATTCTGGGGCTGTGCCTGCTTCACGGAAAGCAATTGCACAAGCTTCATTTACGAGACGTTCTTCAATACGATTTTCTTCTTGAGCATCTAAGAAGATTAAGAAGTTATCCCATTCTTCGAGCATTTTTTGATTTGCATCATAAAGGGCGTTTTCTTTTTTGTTAGTTAAGTATGCTTCAAGTTTTTCTTTAAGTTCTTCATCATGAATTTGAACGTTAAGTAATTCCATCATCTTCATAAAGATGCGGTCATCAATACGGGAATCAAAATTTTTGATACCGTTTTTAATTTTTGTTGCTCTTTCTTTATATCCTTTTGCGTCCGTAGCGATGGCGTTTACGTAAGTATCAAGAACTTCGCCTTCGTCATTACGAGGATATTTATCAGAATCTGGAGTTTCGATTGTGTAGTAATCTTTTAGCGTAACTCCATCAACTTCATTAATTAGTGCAGAGCGTTCAATAACGATAAAGTGAACACCTTCATAGCTTCCGCTTGATCCAGCGCGGGCTACGAGAACGACGTTACCCTTTTCGTCAGTAAGAACTTTCTTACCACCTAATTCAGGAACTGCTTGGAAACCAGATAAGGCTTCATACGTTGGGTTAGGTGTACCAACTTCATCAGCAGCGTTAGTACTGTTTGGCGTGATAACGCTAATGTTATGTTTATTAAAGTATTTATTGAAGTAAATATTTCTTGGATAGAAGATTGCTTCGCCATCTTTTACCTTATTTCCTTTGGCGTCGGTTTCGTATTCTGCAACTTCAATAAGTTTTAAAGCTGCTTCATAAGGAATTTCACCTAGGCCAAATTCATCAGTTAATTTTGTTGAAGCGGCTTCAGGAATTCTAAGTTTGGCTTTTTCTTCGTCGGTTGCTTTTGAACTAAATAATCCTTCATAAGCATAGACACCAAGTTTAAATTCAGGAACAAAAGAAGTAGTTCTTGTCATTGGGTCTAATTCACCAAAGTTTTTACCTGAGCCTTCGTCTTCTGAGTAAGACTTTGCAATCTTACCAAAAGTGTCATATTCGGCACGAGTCGCTAAACTTTTGACAACTCCACCTAATTTTTTGGCATTTTCTTTACTAATAGCACCGTTATAGAACGTATTGTGGCCAGCGTTAACTTTAACAAGAATGTGTTTAATGTGATAAGGAATCATTGATTCGAGATATCCTTCATAAACTGGTTTTCCGTCTTTTAAGATTAAGTTACCACTTTCATCACGTTCGCCAACGACGAGCTCGTTCCAGGCTTCAGGAGCCCAAGAAGTAGCACCACTTTCGTAAAATTGGTCTTTTACTTCGACCTTCATTAGGTCATATGCGAATTTTTCTAATAACTCTTTTTCGTCTTTAACCTTGTTATCATCAAGAATTTTTTTGAATTCTTTATCATAACTAGATTCCTTGGAAGCGTTATTTTTCGCATCTTCTTTTGCGCTCGCAACTTTATCTTTAGCTTTTTCATAAAGTTCGGCGCGTTTCGTTACTAATTTGACTTCAAAGAGTTCGCGGACGACGACTTCATATAAAGCATCATAGTAATCTTTAATGCCGGTACGAGATTTTAAATAATCATTAAAAAAATCTTCGGCAGAAAGTGAAACTGTTTCATCATTCTTACCGGTCATTGTTAACAAGTAACCGTCTTTTTTCTCTACGCCACTATTACAACCACTTAATGTAGTAAGTGCTGCAAGGGCCGTAAGAGCGACGGTTATTGAGCGTTTTTTCATTTCCGTGTTTTCCTCCTATTTAAATATGCATTACTATTGTATAGTTTTAAGTAATATACTTCAAGAATAAATATATCTATATATATTAAATATATTAATTTTTCCTTATAATTCACGTTTATTGCTTAAAAGTGGCTTGTTTTCTTGGTAAATTTTATTAATTTTCTATAAATATATTCGCTTTTATCACATCTTTTATCGTATTGTTTGTTGTTAAATTAGCGTTGTTGTAAAATAAAACCGGATTTGGAGGGAAGATGAAAAAACTCGAAATAGCAAATTTATCAGTAATGGTAAATGATAAACAAATATTAAATAACGTTTCCCTAACGATAGAGGATGGCGAAATAGTCGCGCTTCTTGGGCCAAACGGTCACGGAAAATCGACTTTATTAAACGTAATTATGGGAAATCCTGATTATAAAATCACAAGTGGATCAATCGTTTATGATGGAAAAGATATTCTTTCACTTCCAGTAGATGAACGATCAAAACTTGGAATCTTTTTAGGTTTTCAAAATCCCGCTGAAGTTCCTGGCGTAGTTAATGCTGATTTTATAAATGCTGCGTTAAACGCAAGAAGTGAAAAACCTGTCTCGCCAATTAAATTATTTTCAAAAATCAATAAGGCATCAAAAGAGATGGATATGCCAATTGATCTTGCAAATCGCAATTTAAACGAAGGCTTTTCGGGTGGAGAAAAGAAACGTAATGAAATTCTTCAAATGAAATTACTTAATCCAAGTCTAATAATGTTAGATGAAATTGATTCAGGGTTAGATATTGACGGAATTAAAATGGTCGCAGATCAAATAAATTTAACAAAAAGTAGTGAAAACATGTTTCTTATTATTTCTCACTATGCAAGAATTTATGATCTAATAAAACCAACAAGAGCAATTCTTTTAGTTAATGGAAGTATCGTTTACGATGGGGATACAAGTATTATAAATCGTATCGATAAAGAAGGGTATGAATGGGTAAAAGCCGAGTTAGGAATTTCTTTAAGAAGAGATGACATAAATGTCGTACTTGGCGACTGTGCGGTGAAAGAGAGTTTTGATGAAAAATAAACAAATTTTAGAAATAAAACTTAGTAAAAATAGCGATATTAATGAGGAAGATATTCCAAGTAATATAGATGAAGTTATTTTTCATATAACCGAAAATTCTAGCGTGCTTTTGCGAGTTAAACCGCGCAAAACCGCACTGAAATATACAATTTTCGGTTGTTTTGAAAGTGAATTTTCGCTATTTCTTGATGATAACGCTAATGAAATTAACCGTGAATTTGATATAAGAAACGCTCTTACACTTAATGTAGCAGTTGCTGACTTTTCTTTTTTAAATCGAAAGGTTAATTTGACTTTTAATTTACTTGAAGAAGGCGCGAAAATTAACTTTAAAAAATCTGTTCTTGCTTCAAAAAATGTTGATAAATATTTCAGCATTAACGTTAATCACCTGAAAGAAAAAACTTATTCTTCGATTGAAAGTTATGGTGTTGTTGTTGATGCATCGCGTCTTACTTTTACAGGAAATTCTAAAATTGCAGACAATATTCCAAAATGCGAAGCTCATCAAAAAAATAAAATTATCGTCTTTGATGAAAATGCTGTCGCAAAGGCAAATCCGAAATTATTAATTCACAATAACAACGTTGTTGCCTCTCATGCGGCAGCAGTTGGTAAATTAAATGATGAAATATTGTTTTACTTAGCTTCACGAGGAATTAGTGAAGAAGAAGCAAAAAAACTCCTTACAAAGGGATATTTATTACCTGTTGTTAAGTTATATAAACAAGAGAAAGAGCAAGAAATGTTGTTAAAACAACTAGATGGAGTTATTTAAAATGTATGATGCAAATAAAATTCGTTTAGATTTTCCAATGTTTAAAAAACATCCTGATCTTGTCTATCTTGATAACGCAGCGACAACTTTTAAACCTTACGTCGTTATTGAAGCGGTCGATGAATATTTAAACACGTTAACATCTAATGCACATCGAGGAGATTATGATATTGCTCACGTTGTTGACCTTAGAGTTGAAGAAACAAGAGAGACAATCGCTAAGTTTATCAATTCTAAACCAGAAGAAGTTGTTTTTACTGCTGGTACTTCGATGTCACTTAACTTAGTAGCTTTTGGCTATGGATTAACGCACTTAAAAGAAGGAGACGAAATTTTATTAACGGAAGCTGAACATGCGAGTAATATTCTTCCCTGGGTCAAAGTTGCGAAGATGACTGGTGCCAAAATTAAGTATATTCCCCTTACAAAAGAAGGACGCTTAACGAGCGAAAACCTTGCAAAAACGATATCAAAGTCAACAAAAATAGTCTCAATTGCTCATGTAACAAATGTTTTAGGTTATATTGCTGATGTTAAAAGTCTAGCAAAAATTGTTCATGACCACGGAGCAATTATTGTAATTGATGGTGCTCAAAGTGTCCCTCATCTTAAAACTGATGTAGTAGATTTAGATATAGATTTTCTTGCCTTTAGTGGCCACAAAATGCTTGGACCAACTGGGATTGGCGTACTCTACGGAAAATATCATTTATTAGAAGAAACGGAACCCCTTCTTACAGGCGGAGGTATGAATTCTCGCTTTGATAATAAAGGAAATGTTACCTATTACAGACCACCAGAAAAATTTGAAGCAGGTACGCTTAATTTAGAAGGTATTTTTGGTCTTAATGCTGCTATTAAATATATAAATAGTATTGGCATTGAAAACATAAGAGAACACGAAGTTATGATTAGAAAATATGCTATATCTGAACTTAAGAAACTTGATAATGTTACAATTTATAACGAAAATGCTGAAGCTGGAATAATTACCTTTAATATTAACGGTGTTTTTGCTCAAGATGCTGCGACTTACTTAAATAGTCGCGGAATTTCCGTACGTAGCGGACAACATTGTGCAAAAAACTTACTAGGATTTCTTGGTGAATATTCAACATTGCGTCTAAGCACATATTTATATACGACAAAAGAAGATATTGATAAGTTTGTCGAAGCATGTAAAAAAGGAGGAGATTTTCTCGATGCCTACTTCATTTAGTCCAGAATTAATGCGAAGAATAATTATGGATCATTATTCAAATCCCCGTAATAAAAGAACTCCAGAAGAAAGTGGTTATTTATCAATCCACATGGATTCTGCAAGCTGTATTGATGATTTATACATTTATTTAAAGATGGAAAATGACAAAATTGTCGATGTTGCTTTTGATGGAATTGGTTGTGCAATTTCTATTGCAAGCACTTCAATAATGAGCGAACTCTTAAAAGGATTAACAAAAGATGAAGCCTTTTATATTATTAGCCAATACAAGGCAATGCTTCATGGCGAAGATTTTGATGAAGAAGTCTTAGATGAAGCTATTGTCTTTATTAATACGTACCGCCAAGCGTCGCGAATAAAATGCGCGACAATTGGTTGGGACGGAGTTTATGAACTACTTGATTCTTTAAAGGAAGAAAAACATGAGCATTAAAAAAAGTGAGCTAACTAGAACTTATAAGTATGGATTTCATGATAAAGATACGACACTTGTTGATTCTGGTATTGGTTTAAGTAAAGAAGTTATTGAAAAAATCAGTGATTTTAAAGACGAACCCGACTGGGTTCGCGATTTTCGCATGAAATCTTATAACTTCTTTAATAAAATGCCACTTCCTAATTTTGGACCAGACTTAACGCATATTAATTTTGATAGTTATACTTATTTCACGCGCGTAATTGAAGGAGAAAAGCGAAGTTGGGACGACGTTCCAGAAACGATTAAAAATACTTTTAATAAACTTGGCATTCCTGAAGCGGAACAAAAGTTTTTAGGTGGAGTAGCGACGCAATACGAATCAGAAGTTATTTATCACAGTATGCTTGAAGAAGTTCAAAAGAAAGGTGTTATCTTTCTTTCTACTGAAGAAGCAATAAAACAATATCCTGATTTATATCGCAAGTACTTTAATAAAATAGTTCCATATAATGACAATAAATTCTCCGCACTTAACGGAGCTGTATTTTCTGGTGGATCATTTATTTATGTACCTAAAAATGTAGTTTTAGAAAAACCGCTTCAAAGTTATTTCCGTATTAACAGCGTAAAAATGGGTCAATTTGAAAGAACGTTAATTATCGTTGATGAAGGTGCTGAACTTCATTATGTTGAAGGTTGTACAGCGCCCGTATACTCAGAAGAATCGCTTCACGCTGCGGTCGTAGAAATTTATGTTCATAAAAATGCAAAATGCCGCTATACAACTATTCAAAATTGGTCGAATAATATTGTAAATTTAGTTACAAAACGTGCTTATGTTGAAGAAAACGGCCAAATGGAATGGATTGATGGGAATATTGGAAGTCAATTAAATATGAAATATCCTGCCTGTATTTTAGGAGGAGAAAATGCTAGAGGAACGTGCGTTACTATTGCAGTAGCAAGTAAAGGACAATACCAAGATGCTGGTGCAAGAATGATTCATTTAGCACCAAACACTCGTTCTACGATAATTTCTAAATCAATCGTTCATGATGGGGGTGTTGCAAATTACCGTGGAACGGTTAGAGTTGCAAAAGAGGCAATTAATAGTAAGAGTCACGTTGAATGCGATACGTTAATTTTAGATGATATTTCTAAAAGTGATACGTTGCCGAAAAATGAAATGTTTAATAATAAATCTTATATTGAGCATGAAGCGACGGTCAGTAAAATTAACGAGGAACAACTCTTTTATTTAATGAGTCGCGGATTAACTAAGGAAGAAGCGACACAAATGATTGTTATGGGATTTATTCAACCATTTAGTAATGAATTACCAATGGAATATGCTGTTGAATTAAATCGTTTATTAAAACTTGATATGGATGGATCTGTTGGTTAGTGAAAAAAGAATATGATGTAATTGTTGTTGGCGGCGGTCACGCCGGTGTTGAAGCTGCTCTTGCAGCGACAAAAATGGGGGCAAGCACCCTTCTTTTGACATTAAATATCAAAATGATGGCGAATATGCCGTGTAATCCAAATATTGGCGGGACCGCAAAAGGAATTGTTGTAAGAGAAATTGATGCGCTTGGCGGCTACATGGGCTACTTTGCAGACCACAACCCTCTTCAAGTAAAAATGTTAAATACGAGTAAAGGACCAGCGGTCCGATGCTTAAGAATGCAAGAAGATAAACTTGGTTATCCTGCATTTGTTCAAAAAACTGTTTTAAATACACCTGGTTTAGATGTCATAGAAAATAAAGTTGTTGATTTATTAGTCAATGGAAATAAGGTCTATGGTGTCAAACTTGCGGACGGACAAGAAATTATTGGAAAAGCCGTTATTTTAACGACTGGCACTTACTTAGAATCTCGAATTTTAATTGGTCATACAGTAAAAGATGAAGGCCCAGATGGCGAAGATAATGTTAAAGGATTGTCTGATGTTTTAAAGAATATGGGAATAGAATTAATTCGCCTAAAAACTGGGACACCGCAACGAATTAAGGCTGATTCTGTAGACTTTTCGAAATTAACGCCGCAATATGGCATGGAAGGAAAACTTAATTTTTCCTATGAAACAACGACAAATCATAAAGTCGAAGATCAAATTGCTTGTCATCTTTTATATACGCAACCGGAGACTCATAAGATTATTCGTGAACACTTAGGAGACTCAGCAATGTATGGTGGCATCGTTACGGGTGTTGGAGCAAGATATTGTCCAAGTATTGAAGATAAAATTGTTCGTTTCGCAACGAAAGAAAAGCATCAACTTTTTCTTGAACCAGAATCACTAAGTACCGATTCTCTTTATTTACAAGGATTTTCAACGAGTATGCCTGAAGACGTGCAAGATAAAATGGTCCGTACTCTTCCAGGACTAGAAAATGCTGTAATTTTAAAATACGCCTACGCAATTGAATATGATGCAATTGAACCACTGCAATTTAAACCTACTTTAGAACTTAAAATGTATGAAGGACTTTACGGAGCAGGGCAAATTTGTGGGACTTCAGGTTATGAAGAAGCCGCGGGTTTAGGACTAATCGCAGGAATTAACGCAGTACTAAAATTACGCGATGAAGATCCATTTATTTTAAGACGCGATGAAGCTTATATTGGTGTAATGGTTGATGATTTAGTTACTAAAGGTACGAGAGAACCGTATCGTTTACTTTCAAGTCGTGCGGAATATCGTTTGTTACTACGTCATGACAACGCTGACATTAGACTTACTGAAAAAGGTTATGAATTAGGCTTAATAAGTAAAGAGCGCTACAAAGCTTTTAAAGAAAAAATGAAAAGAATCGATGAAGTATCAAAAATTTTAAAAGAAACTTATTTTAAAGGAACAAAAGAAGCTAGAGACTTTTTAACTACGAAAGGCTATAGCGATTTTAAGGGTGGAATAACTAATTTTGACTTATTAAAACGTCATGATATTAGTTATAAAGAAATCCTTCCCTTTATCCCAGAGTTAGAAAATATAAGGCTAAGCGAAGAAGAAATTGAACAAATCGAGATCATGAGTCGTTATGAAGGCTACATCAACCGTCAAAAAGAAGATGCCGAACGGCTTTTAAAACAAGAAAACATGAAGATACCAGAAGATATTAATTATCTAACAATGGACGGACTTCGCCTTGAAGCAAGAATGAAACTTGATAAAGTAAGACCTCTAACTATTGGGCAAGCTCAAAGAATAAGTGGGGTTAACCCTGCTGATATTACCGTTTTACTAGTATATTTAAGGAAAAAAGAAAATGAATTACGAACAACTAATTGAATATAGTAAGAATATTAACGTTACGATAACGCCTGAGATGTTTCTTCAACTAAAAAAATATGAAAGATTTTTAGTTTATAAAAACAAAGAATTTAATCTAACCGCGATTACAAGTAGCGAAGAAATTGTTGAAAAACATTTCTATGACTCAATACTTCTAGCAAATACAATGGATTTTAATGATGTATCGTTAATTGATGTTGGAACAGGAGCGGGATTTCCTGGCGTTGTTTTAAAAATAATTTTCCCAACAATTAAACTTACACTATTAGAATCTAATAAGAAAAAATGCGGTTTCTTAACTGATTTAGTTAGGCATTTACACTTAGATAATGTAAATATTGTTAATGAAAGAGCTGAAATTTATGCAATTAACAATCGTGAAGTATATGATGTCGCGGTTACGCGTGCAGTTTCGAGTTTATCAACAGTTCTTGAATTATCTACTCCCTTAGTAAAAGTTAATGGAAAAATTATTGTAATGAAGGGCAAAAACGGATTAAACGAATTTATGACCTTGAATAAAAGAAAATCAATGAAAAAACTTAACATTCATTTAGTAAGTATTAATGAAGAAAAATTAATTAGTGAAGAAGCGCTTCGCTATAATTTTGTTTTTAAAAAGGATAAAAAAACGAACAAACATTACCCTCGTCCTTATTCAGAAATTAAGCATAGGCCGCTTTAATACTTTTAAAAACAACTAATTTTACTCTTTTAAAATTAGTGTCCGTGAAATTTACGTGAAACTTGTTATACTTTAAATAAGTAAGGAATTTAATATGGCAAAAATTATAGCAATCGCGAATCAAAAAGGCGGAGTCGGAAAAACAACGACAGCAATAAACTTAAGTGCAGGGCTAGCACATTTTGGAAGAAAAATTTTAATTGTAGATATGGATCCACAAGGAAATAGTTCTCGTGGACTCGGAATTGATACTGCATTATTAAAAACAAACATTTATCACGTTTTATATAAAGGTGCTGATATAAATAAAACAATTAAAAAACTTGTCTTTAAGAATCTTGATGTATTACCTTCTTCATTAAATTTAGCTAGTACAGATATTGAAGTAGTTGGGAAAGATACGCATCCATTTTTCTTTTTAAAAGAAGCTCTTAGTAAAATAAATAAACAATACGATTACATAATTATTGATTGTCCGCCTTCGCTTGGGATTCTTTCTACGAATGCGTTAGTTGCTGCAGACTCTGTTTTAATACCAGTTCAATGTGAATATTTTGCGCTAGAAGCTGTTGGACAAATCCTTTCAACGATTAAACAAGTTCAAGATGAATATAATAAAGACCTCGAAATTGAAGGGTTTTTGCTAACAATGTATGACAGCAGAACCAGGCTTTCTATTGAAATATCTCAGCAAATTCGTGGTCTTTTTAAGGAATCTACATTTATTACGCAAATTCCGCGTAATGTTTCAATTGCAGAGAGTAGTGCTAAAGGGATGCCTGTAATTAACTATCGACCAACAAGTAGCGGTTCGCTTGCTTATTTAAGTTTGGCTAAGGAAGTTTTGGATAATGAAGAACAAAAAAATTATTAATACAAAACTTGAAGATATCGTTAAAAAATATTCAGACACGAATGTTTTATTTCTACTTGAGCGCGAATATAAATCATTACCGATTACAAAAATTAAGACAACAGATATTGATGACAATCGTTATTTAAAACAAATTAAAATTCAAAAAGATCAATTAAATTTCCTTTTAAATGCATATGCGAATAATATTCCTCTTGAACCTCTTATCGTTCGTCCTAAAAAAGATCATTATGAAGTAGTCGTTGGAAGAAAGAGACTACACGTTGCTCGTAAAGTAAATGTCGAAGAAGTAAATGCAATAGTTATCGATTATACGGATGAAGAAATGCTTTTAATTTTATTAATGGTCGCTCGTGCTGAACACTATGTTAACCCAATTGAAATGGCAATTATCTGCTCCTCACTTTCAAGAAAATATAATTATTCACAAGAAACTCTTGCAAGGTTAACGCACCAAAGTAGATCACAAATTTCTAGTTTTACGAGAATTTTAACCTTGCCTGACCATGTTTTAAATTTAGTAAGTAGCGGGAAATTAAAGTATGGACATGCGCGAGCTTTAATTACACTTCCTGAAAATCTTGCAATTGAATTAGCTGATCGCGCTGTTAAAGAAAATTTAACAGTTAGAGATTTAGAAAGAGAAAACAGAAAATATCGCGGAATTAATAACAACAATAAAATTTCTAAATTAGAGACAAAATATAACGCCAGTATCAAAGAAGGCGATAATGAATTAAATATTAAATTCAAAAATAAAGCTGATTTTGCAGCGTTTTTAGAAAAAATGCACGATTAAGACATATATTTTTATATTAATTTTACTTTTTTAGAATATTGACCTATAATTTAATTGTCTTCAGGGCGAGGTGAAATTCCTCACCGGCGGTAAAACCCCGCGAGCGAAAGCTGAACTAGTGAAATTCTGGTGGCGACAGTATAGTCTGGATGAAAGAAGAAATTTCATTATTTTATGCCCCCTGAATTGGGCATTTTTTATTACTTATTAGGAGAACCGATTATGTGTAAGAAAAAGAAAAACAAACAAGAAGAAGTAGCGACAATAACTACTGAAGATTTAGAAGAGAAAAAAACAGAAACGGAACAAGTAGAAGAACAAAAAGTCGAAGGTAAAGAAGTTCTAAAAAAGAAAAAAGGTAAAATTCGTGACAAAAGAGTTTCCTTTATTGCACGTGCGGCAGTTTTTAGTGCAATAGCTACTCTTTTCTATATTATTCCTGTTCCTCCATTTAACTTTCCAATTTTTCCAGGAGCCTTTTCTTTTTTAAAAGTACATATTGATGAAGTTCCCGTTCTTATAGCCTCTTTTGCCTATGGACCTTTAATGGGAGTAATTGTTTTAGTAGTAAAAACATTAATTAAACTACCATTATCTAGCACAGGATTTATTGGAGAACTAGGTGATCTAGTTTATTCACTAGGTTTTGTATTGCCCGCAGCATTTATTTATAAACAAAACCGTAAATTTAGCGGTGCTGTTCTCGCACTTATCATAGGTTTTGTTACACAAATTGGTGTTTCCACGGTTTACAATTTTTACGTTCAATATCATTTATATAATAGTTTCTATGGCGGATTACCGTTCACCCTTGATGACTTTATCGCGATTGTAATTCCTTTTAACGCGATAAAGAACGCAATTGTAATAGCGATTACAATGCCCATCTATAAATCGGTTCACCGATTCTTCGATAGAATATAATAAAAAAGCGTTCATAAGAACGCTTTTTTAATAAATTAATTTAATTTTTATTCAACTTCAATTGCTTGAACTGGGCAATCATTTGCTGCGTCTTCTGTAACTTGTTCTAGATCAGCAGGAACTTCGTCCATGACAGTTTTCATTTTTCCGTCATCATCCCAATCAAACACTTCTGGGGCTAGTGCATTGCAGACACCACAACCAATACATAAATCTTTATCAAGAGTTACTTTCTTTGCCATAATAATTAATTCTCCTTTGTATTATAATGCAAAGTTATTATATAACATGGGCATTTAATTCTCAATAGGTAGGTTAAGCACTACCAATTTAGGTCGTTTTATATTAATATAAAAGCGTTAGAAAACGATAAAATTATGGAATATTCTCGAACGAAACGATACGCAAAATATCGCAAAGAAATTGCGAACATGCAAGACTACACTTCGCGAAAAGACGAAGAAGTTTTAACAACGCAAAAAGAAGCGAAAAATGCAGCGTTAGCCAAGAAAAAGTCGACTTCTAACACAGGTTCATTAAAAGAAATAATTGATGAATTTGAAAACTATAAAGACCCAAGTGGCGAAAAACGAAAAAAAGCCAAACTTGAAGAAGAAAAATTAAAAAGAGATCGGAAGATTGCAATTATTGTAATTTCTGTTTTAACAGCATTATTATTAATTGGAATCATATTAACGATAATTATATAGTGGTGATATTATGAAGAAAAATTACGCAATCGCAATCGATGGACCTGCAGCAGCAGGCAAAAGCACAATCGCTAAAATTGTCGCGCAAAGATTAAACATTACTTATATTGATACAGGAGCAATGTATCGTGCTTTTACGTGGTACACATTAGAAAAAGGTGTAGATCCAAACTCACAAAAAGATGTTGAAGCACTTATTCCTGAAATAGAAATAAAATTAACCAGTGATGAGAAAGTATTTTGTAATGGCGTAGATGTTACAAAAGAAATTAGAAGTATCCCCGTTACGGCTCATGTAAGTGCGGTTTCATCTTATGAAAAAGTTAGAGAAGCCTTAGTTGCTCAACAACGGAAAATGGCAGAATCACAAAGTGTCATAATGGATGGAAGAGATATAGGTACGACCGTTCTTCCTAATGCCGATTTAAAAATCTTTCAAGTCGCCTCTGTTGAAACTAGAGCAAGAAGACGCTACGAGGAAAATGTTGAAAAAGGCATTGAGGGAACTTATGATGAAGTTGAAAAAGACGTTATTCGTCGCGATAAATTTGATTCATCTCGCGAAATATCGCCACTTAAACAAGCTGAAGATGCTGTTTTACTTGATACAAGCGATCTAACAATTCTAGAAGTAGTAAATGAAGTAATTAAACTTGTGAAGGAACGAAATTTAAGTAATGAATAAATTATCAACTGTTGCAATTATTGGAAGTCCTAATGTTGGTAAGTCAACGCTTTTTAATCGTCTTATTGGCGAAAGGAAAGCAATTATTGATGATGAACGAGGAGTAACTCGTGATCGAATTTATGCTCCTTGTGAATGGCTAAATGTTAAGTTTAATTTAATCGATACAGGGGGATTAGAAATTGAAGATGTCCCTTTAAAAGATCAAATTAATGCTCAAGTTCATTTAGCAATTGATGAAGCTGACGTTATTGTTTTTGTCGTTGACGGACAAGTTGGCGTTACTGAAAATGATGATTATATAGCGCGTATTTTAAGACAAATCAATAAACCTGTTATTATCGCCGCGAATAAAATCGATGACATTATGCACATTAGTGCGACTAGTGAATTTTATCAATTAGGTTTTAATAATATCATCGCCGTAAGTAGTGCTCATGGTATTGGAGTCGGTGATCTTCTTGATGAAATAGTTAAAGCTATTCCTATTAAAGAAACGAGTGAAGATGAAAATGGGATTACCTTTTGTGTAATCGGCCAACCTAATGTTGGAAAATCAAGTCTAATTAATGCTCTTATAAAAAAAGACCGCGTTATTGTAAGTCCAATCGCCGGAACAACACGCGATATGGTTGATATTGATTTTACGCGTGAAGGAAAAAAATACACGATAATTGACACGGCAGGACTAAAAAAACGCGGAAGAATTATTGAAGATATAGATAAGTATGCAATGCTACGCGCAATGCTAGCAATTGAACGAAGCGATATTGCTTTATTTGTAATTGACGCTGATGAAGGAATTCGAAAACAAGATAAACACGTTGTAGGTTACGCAGTCGAAAAAAATAAAGCAATTATTATTGTTGTAAATAAGTGGGATATCGCAAAAGATAAATACGAATCAATTAACGAATTTACTTCGTTAGTAAGAGCAGAGTTTAAATTTTTAGATTACTCACCAATTGTTATAGTTTCTGCTAAAACAGGATTAAGAGTTGATACTATTTTTGAAAAAATTGACTACGTTTATGAAGCATATAACAGGCATATTGCGACTAATCTATTAAATGCTGTCATAAATGATGCACAACTTATTAACGAAGCGCCACTTTTTAAAGGTGGTCGCTTAAAAATTTACTACATTACGCAAGTCGCAACACGACCGCCGACTTTTGTACTATTTGTAAATAATCCAAATTACCTACATTTCTCATACAAAAGATACATCGAAAATAAACTTCGTGAAGCTTTTGTTTTAGACGGAACACCAATAAAATTAATATTTAGGGAGCGTAAATAATATGAAAGTTACAGTTTTTGGAAGCGGTACTTGGGGTACTGCACTTGCACAAGTCTTAACCGATAATGGCCATAAAGTCCTAATTTATGGAATTGAAGAAAGCCAAGTTGACGACATTAATAATAACCATATGAACAGTTACTTTTTTGGTGAAAATGTTCATCTTAATGAAAACATTAAAGCAACAACTGATATTAAAAAGGCTATCAATTTTTCAAATATTTATGTTTTAAGTGTTCCAACTGCCGCGATGCGTAGTTTATTAAATGAAATAAATGCACATCTTGACCATAGAGCGCTATTTATTAATACCGCGAAAGGTTTTGACACTCAAGAAGTTATGCGAATTAGTGATGTTATTCGAAATACAATTGATGAGAAAAATTTAAGAGCGGTAGTAAGTTTAATTGGTCCAAGTCATGCTGAAGAAGTTGTCGTTAGAATGGTCACTGCCGTAACGGCAACGAGTAAAGATAAGCGTGCTGCAGAAAAAGTTCAAAAATTATTTTCTAATCAATATTTTCGTGTGTACACACAAACTGATGAAATTGGTGCTGAACTTGGTGTTGCTTATAAAAACGCAATTGCAATCGCAAGTGGAATTCTTGCTGGTCTAGGCTATGGCGATAACGCTCGAGCAGCCCTAATTACAAGGGGTCTAGCAGAAATGGTTCGCTTTAGCACGCATTTCGGTGGGAAAATGCAGACTTATCTTGGTTTAACGGGGTTAGGTGACTTAATTGTTACTTGTAATTCAATTCACTCACGAAACTTTCAAGCCGGACTTGCTATTGGAAGAGAAAATAATGCTGAAAATTTCATCAAAAATAACAAGAAAACTGTTGAAGGAATTAGGACAACAAAAATTATTTATGAAGTTGCTAAGGCAAACAATATAGATGTTCCGATAATAAACGCCATTTATAAAGTTTTATATGAAAATGTCTCTCCACGGGAAGCAATTGTGATTTTAATGGACCGACCCCTCAAACCTGAGCATTAAAATAAACTTGTATTATTTGATTTTATGTGTTAATTTGAAGATGTAGAAGTAAGAAAATAAGGAGGAATTCTATGAACAAAGCAGAATTAATTGGACTTGTTGCTGAAAAATCTGGTCTTTCGAAGAAAGAAGCAGAATTAGCGATCAATGTACTTCTAGAAACTATTGAAGAAACATTAGCACGTGGTGAAGAAGTAAAACTATCAGGATTTGGTGGATTTACAGTTCGTACTCGTAAAGAACGCAGAGGCAAAAGCCCAGCTGATGGTTCAGACATTATTATTCCTGGTGGAAAAACCATCGTATTTAAACCTTCTAAACTGCTCAAAGAAAGCGTACAATAATCTAAACGCTGCTTTTAGCGAAAAAGAGTGCTCGCACTCTTTTTTTCTTGTTAAGTTATAATAGTTATATGAAAATAATTTCCCTATTTAAAAAGTATGCAATGATCTTTGAAAAACACGGTTACAACCTTTATATGATTGGAGGAACAAGCCGTGATTATCTTCTTGGAATTGAGCCAAAAGATGTAGATTTTACGACGGATGCAACGCCAAGTGAAATGAGTGAATTTTTAAATGATTTAAGTATGCAGTTTGCAAAATATGGGACTGTCTTTTTTAAAGATAATGGGGTAAAAATCGAAATCACGACGCTTAGAACCGAAAAAGATTACAAAGATTTTCGTCATCCTGGAGAAATAATTTTCGTTAAAAACATTGAAAAAGATTACTCGCGACGTGATTTTACGATTAATGCGTTGTACATTGATAAGGACTTAAAAATTCACGATTTTGCTAATGGATTAGAAGATTTAGAAAATAGAATTATTCGTGTTATTGGAGATCCTAAAGTTAGAATTAAAGAAGATCCTCTAAGAATCTTAAGGGCACTTCGCTTTAGTCTAGTTTTAGATTTTGAAATTGAAGAAACCTTGCAAAAAGCAATTATTCTTTGCAAAAACGACCTGTTTTTACTAAATAAAGATAAAACTAATTTTGAAATTAGACAAATGATGAAGTTTGACAAAAATAATACAATTCGTTTATTAAACGAATACGATATACCACTTACTTTTAAATAAGATTAATGTTGTGATAGTATTTTAAGGAGGTAGCTTATGAGAAACGACTTTATTGATGGACTAGATTTTCGCTATATTCTTCTTGATAAATATAAACAAATGAAAATAACGGAAGAAGAATTAGTAGTAATCTTAATGATTGATCATCTTATTAATCAAGGAAATCCTTTTGTAACTCCTGATTTACTAGCACTTAAGATGAATTATTCGCAAGAAGAAATTGATCGCATTCTTGCTTCTTTAATGCAAAAGGATATTTTTAAGTATCTTGATAAAGAAGGAAAGATTACAACTTCCTTAGATCCTCTTTATAAGCGTCTTTCAAATCAATTTAAAAAAGATTTAGTCGTTTCAAATATGGAAGAGACCGAAGATAATAAAGATTTACTTAAAAAATTATATGAAATATTCCAAGCTGCGTTTGGACGAAACTTAACTCCTTTAGAAATTCAGCGTATCCATGAATGGGTTCAAGTTGAATATACAGAAGAAGATATTATTGATGCTCTTGAAGAAGCAACAAAAGGAAAATACTTTTCAATAAAAGCCGTTGATCGAATTTTACTTAGAAAAACAAAACAACGAGATTTAAAAAAAGAAGGCTATACGGCAGCGACTGACGCAAATCGTATTCGTATAGATGAAGTTCTTGATTTAGCAAAGAAAGAAAAAGAAGAAAACTAGTGCCAAAAAATAATAATGAACTAATTTTTTCATATTTAGATAAATTATTTCCTGATCCTAAAACTGAATTACTTTATGAAAAAGATTATGAACTACTTTTTGCAGTTGTTTTAAGTGCGCAAACGACAGATAAACGCGTAAACATAGTTACGCGTGTTTTATTTTCTACTTATAAAACGCTAGAAGAATACGCTAATGCCCCATTAGAAGATATTGAAAATATTATTCGAAGCATAGGATTATACAAAACAAAAGCGAAAAACATTAAGGAAATTAGTGAGATACTTCTAGAAAAGTTTGATGGCAAAGTCCCAAGCAGCAAAAGTGATTTGCTTTTATTACCAGGAGTAGGCGTAAAAACCGCAAATGTCGTAAGAGCAGAATTATTTAAAATTCCTGAAATTGCTGTAGATACGCACGTAAATCGCGTTTCAAAAAGACTAGGCTATGCAGATGAAAACGATAGTGTCGAAGAAGTTGAAAGAAAATTAAGAGCCCAAATTGATGAGTCGCGCTACATTAAAACGCACCACCAATTTATTCATTTTGGCCGTTATTTTTGTAAAGCACAAAGCCCGTCTTGTAAGACTTGTGAATTAGTTGCAATTTGTAAAGAAAAGAACAAAAATTTATAAATAAAATTTTAAAATTATCGATAAATAATCTACAGGCGCATCAAGTGTCTGCCTTATCAAATGTCCATTCTCTTTCATTAAAGGATAGGGAATGGATCTTTTTTTATTATTGTCAAACCAATTAATCACAAACCCAGCATCAAGGAGATAAGTTTCTTCGTAATAAGCAAATTCAATAATAAAAAAAGCTAAGCCTCCACAAATAATGACTTTTCGTAAATGTTCAATTTGGTGTCTGGATATATTGTGCAGAGGAAAACTAGTTTTTGATAAAGTACTTTTTGCTTCTATATCAATATAGCGACCACTTATTACACCATTAAAGTCAGTTGTAGATTGCTTCTCAAAATATGCATTAACAATTTTTGGACCACGCGTGTAGTCAACTTCGACAACTCTTATTGGAGTTGGTCTTTTATAAATTAGCGCTAAGTTTTGCTCACGATAAAAATCATTGCTTTCAGAAATTTTTGCTTCTAAAAAACGCCCGCGATTTGCATGGTTTTTGTTTAAATATGTTGATTTTGCAGTGTTTTTTGGTTTATTTACTGATTTCTTACCATTAGGATAATTAATCACGCTTGCGTTTTTTAGGGGGAACGTAGGTTACGTCATCTTTTACAAATTGCATAAAATCGTCGTAGTCAGCATCGCCTTCTTTTACAACTTTTTGAACAAGTTTTACGATTGGGCGTGGCATATTTGTTTTTCTAGATAAATATCCTAAATATTCGTCATAAAGAATTTCTGGTTGACGTAATACCTCATTATATAAATAGGCAAGATTTCTTGCATCGCACAAACAATCGTGTTCTTGGCCTTCAAAATTTACGTTATAAAGGCGAAGATAATTCGCTAATGAGTAAGTATTATTATTTTGGTCGCGAATGTATTCGTTTAAAATCGAGAGAAGATCTAAATTGTTATCAACAATGTGACGGACATCTTCTTTATTAGCGTCACTAGAATGAATTAAGGATTGATTAAAAATCCGTGCATCATGCGAGCCAAAAGTAACGAACAATGTATTTTTAAAATCGCGTCCGCAGTAGCTAACAAACTTTTTAATTGCAGCTTTAAAAGGAATTGCTTTTTCTTCTAGGAGTTCATCGGTAATTCCGGTAAGTTTTTTTACGTATCCTCCAATTGGGTTATGAGGTTTAACGTAAACTTTAAAACCTTTATCGAGTTTCTTAATTTGAAAATTCTCTTTGTTAATTTTTGCTTTAACTGCACCAATTGCAATCGCTTCATGAGAAAACTGTGTTCCCTCAAGGTCTACAAACACTAAAGTGTTATATTTTCTAACTTTATAAATTAATTTTTTCATCGCTTATAGTCTACTCGTTAATGAGAATATTTTCCATATATAAGACTTAGAATTCTAATGTATTTTATTTTGAAAATCAGCAAAACACACCAATTTAAACGGTTTAAAATTCATCAAAATATTTAAATAATAGATGACTATATTAATAAGATATATCTTAATAATAAATATATAATTCGTGATATAATCTAATCGAGGTCACCAATGAAAAAGAAGTTATTTTTAACACCTGAAAAAATTTATGAGACAAAGTTTACCCCTAACGTTAAAGGCTATAACGCTCTAGAGGTAGATGAGATGCTAGATCTTGTAATTAAGGACTATCAATTTTTCGAAAGTTACACGCAAAAACTAGAAAGTGCCTTAAAAAAACTTGAAAACGAATTTAAGAAACTTCAAAAAAAAGCGACTGACTTAGAAGCGATCGTTACGAACCAAAAAGAAAAACTCGATAGTTTTGAAAAAGCGACCGCGAAAAATAATTCTAACCTCGAATTAATAAAAAAAGTTGGTATTTATGAGAGTAAACTTTATGAACTTGGTTATGACCCAAATAAATTAAAATAACGGCGATCTCGGTAATTGCTGGTAGCTAGTCTATTAGAGGAAAGTCCATGCTCGTACTTGCTGTGATGCAAGTAGTGATTGTGCTAGCAGAAAAAATAATGCTAGGTAGGGAGGAGTCCCTAACGGCGAAGAAAGACCTAAGTTAATTAAAAAAAATATGGTTAATCTTCTGAAAGTGCCACAGTGACGAAGTCTTCTAGGAAACTAGAAGAGTGGAACGAGGTAAACCCCACAAACGAGAAACCTAAAATTTGGTAAGGGAAATTGCTAATGAGAATTAAGAATCAAAAGCAATATGTGTAAGCATAGATAAATAATTACCCTAGACAGAACATGGCTTATAGGATCGCAACTCACCTAAAACAAGGACAAAAATATGAATTTACCAAATAAAATTACAACTTTTCGAATAATAATGGTCGCGATTATTATTGTTCTTTTAGTTTTTCCCTACGAAGCAGTAGGCGCAGAAATCCCTTATATTTTTGATCAAGTAAATCTAGTCTACTTTATTGCGTTTATTCTCTTTTTAATTGCAAGCATTAGCGATTTCTTTGATGGCTATATTGCCCGTAAACATAATCTTGTTACAAATTACGGAAAATTTATGGATCCAATCGCTGATAAATTACTCGTAAATTCATTGCTTTTAATATTACTCGTTCCTAGTAAAACTGCTGCGTATAATTCCACGCAACTTGCAGTCCCATTAGTTCCAGTAATTATTATGATTGCTCGCGATCTTTTTGTAGATGGAATGCGTCTTATCGCCGTTGAGCAACAAAAAGTATTAGCCGCAAATATCTTTGGAAAATTAAAAACTGTTTTTCAAATGATTGCAATTTCTCTATTTCTATTAAACGATTGGCCTTTTGCGCTCCTTTACGACCACAAAGGCTATGTATCTCTTGTCTTTATTTGGATTGCCGCAGCGCTTTCTTTAGTAAGCGGAATCATCTATATCGTGCAAAATCGTGATGTTTTTAAGGAAAAAGATAATGTTAAATAGAAAAGCTATTTTAGATGAACTCCTTAAAAACAAAAAAACACTTGGAAGTGTCGAGTCGCTAACAGGCGGCTTATTTAGTAGTAGCGTAGTTTCTATTCCTGGTGCTTCAAGTGTTTTTTTAGGTGCCTTAGTCACCTATAGAGCCGATTTAAAAAACAAAGTAGCTCACGTTGATAAGAAATTAATTGATGAATTTGGTGTTGTTTCTTCTGAAGTCGCAAAAGCAATGGCAGAAAATGGAAGAAAAATATTAGGTGTAGATTATTGTCTATCTTTTACAGGTAATGCCGGTCCTCTTACTCTAGATAACAAAGAAGTTGGGGAAGTTTATATCGGACTAAGTTATAAAGAAAATACTATCGTAACTCACCTTAATTTAAAGGGAAGCCGTAATGAAATTAGGGAAGAGTGCGTAGAAAAAGGCTGGGAATTATTAAATAAAGTACTAAAAGACGACATTGAGGCTTATTTATAATTGGGAGATTAAAAATATGGCTGAAAAAGATAGAGACAAATTACTTGAACAAACTTTAAAAGAAATTGAAAAGACATACGGACGCGGGACAGTTATGAAATTAGATGAACGTCCACGTTTAGATATTGATGTAATTTCTAGTGGATCGCTTCTTTTAGATGAGGCTCTTGGAGTAGGTGGATATCCAAAAGGAAGGATTATTGAAATCTTTGGTCCAGAAAGTAGCGGGAAAACAACCTTAGCGCTTCATGCGATTGCCGAATGTCAAAAAGTAGGCGGCAGGGCTGCGTTTGTTGATGCAGAACATTCAATTGACCCCGTTTATGCTTCTAATTTAGGAGTAAATACGAGTGAATTAATTTTGTCGCAACCTGATTCTGGCGAACAAGCTCTAGAAATTGTTGAAATGCTTGCAAGTAGCGGAGCAATCGACTTAATCGTTGTTGATAGTGTCGCCGCGCTAGTTCCAATGGCAGAACTTGAAGGCGAAATGAGTGATAATCAAGTCGGACTTCACGCTCGCCTAATGTCTAAAGCTATGCGAAAACTTGCAGGAATTTTAAATAAGGCAAAATGCACGATTATTTTTATTAATCAACTTCGTGAAAAAGTTGGTGTGTTTTACGGAAACCCTGAAACTACAACAGGCGGAAGAGCCCTTAAATTCTATTCTTCAATTCGCGTAGATATTAGAAGAGGCGAACAAATTAAAGATGGGACTAGACAAATTGGTAACGTTGCAAGAATTAGAATCGTTAAAAACAAAGTCGCCCCGCCTTATAAAACTTGTGAAGTCGATATAATTTATGGAAAAGGAATTAATCGCGTCGGTGAGATTTTAGATTATTCCGTTTATAAAGGCTTAATTAAAAAGTCAGGGTCATGGTATGAAATAAATGGCGAAAAAATGGGGCAAGGAAGAGATGCTGCCCAACGCTTTTTAATCGAAAGACCGCATCTTTTAAACGATTTAAATAAAAAATTACGTAATAAAGAAGAAGTTACCCCACAAGCAAAAAACTAATTTTCATTTTATTGATGAAAATTGCTATAATAAAAAAGTATTCTATTGAATACACCTAAACATTTATATCTCAATTTTTATTGAAAAATACATAAAATCATCGAATTTTTACGTTTAGGTATATTTTAAACTTTAGATTACTAAACTTATAGAAAAGGACACAAAATTATGACTCAAACAGCACTCATAATTCTGTTTTCAATTCTTTTCTTTATCGTAGGTATTGGTCTAACGATCGCAATCTTCTATTTAGTTCCTGCCTTAAAGGCAAAACGAGCGGCGAAACAAGCCGATAAAATTCTTAAAGACGCAGAAATTAAGGCGGAACATATAATTAAAAATGCTGATATTGACGCTAAACAATTAGTTTATGAAGCAAAAATCGAAGCCGACAAAGACATAAAAGAAAAGAAGGCAGAATTACAAATCACCCAACGGCAAATTCACGAACGTGAAAAAGCCCTTGATCGCAAAGATTTTGCCCTAATGAGTAAAGAACAAAGTCTTGATGATCAAAAAGAAAATTACAACAAGAAATTAAACTTTCTTAACAAACGCGAAAGCGAACTACAAGAAAAAATTGACGCGATTATTAAGGAACTTGAAAAAGTATCCGGAATGTCAACGCAAGAAGCTCGCGATGAGTTATTTTCGCGCATGGAAGCAAAACTTAATCGCGAATTATCAATTTATGTAAAAAATCGCGAAGAAGAAGCAGAATTAACTGCTAATGAAAAAGCTCGCGATATTCTTGTTAATGCAATCGCTAAGTACTCGCAAGAAGTAACGACAGAAAGAACAATCTCTGTTGTTGAACTCCCTAACGAAGACATGAAAGGTCGTATTATTGGTCGCGAAGGACGAAATATTAGGACACTAGAAAAAATTCTTGGTGTCGATATTTTAATTGATGATACACCAGAAGTTATTACGGTTAGTTGTTTTGATCCAATTCGCCGCGAAATTGCTAGACGCTCTTTAGAAACGCTTATTCAAGACGGTAGAATTCAACCAAGTCGCATTGAAGAAGTTATTGAAAAAACGCGGCAAGAAGTTGATGAAATTATTTTAGAAGCCGGAAAAGACGCAGTCTTTGAACTTGGTCTTCCAATGATTAATAAAGAACTTATTAAATACGTTGGTCGCCTAAAATATCGTACGAGTTATGGCCAAAGCGCACTAAAACATACGCTCGAAGTTGCTCACCTTGCAGGAATCATGGCTAGTGAATTAGGTCTAGATCCTCTTATGGCAAAAAGAGCAGGTTTAATGCATGACATTGGTAAAGCCGCCGACTTTGAACTTGAAGGAAGTCACGTTGAAGTTGGTGTTCGCCTTGCAAAAAGATTTGGCGAACCAGATTACGTAATTGATGCAATTGAATCGCACCACGAAGATAAAGAAGCTCACTTTATTTATTCCTATCTTGTAATCGCCGCGGATACTTTAAGTGCCGCTAGACCTGGCGCAAGAAGCGAAACAATGGAAAATTATATTAACCGAATGAAAGAACTTGAAGATATTTGTAATAGTTACGAAGGTATCGAAACAAGTTATGCCGTTCAATCGGGTCGCGAACTTCGCGTTATGGTTCAACCAGAAAAAATTAATGACGAAGACACAGCAATTCTTGCTAGGAAAATAAAAGAACGTATTGAAAACGAAATGACTTATCCTGGTCAAATTACTGTTAATGTAATTAGAGAATATCGTGCTCAAGACGTCGCAAAATAAAAGATGAATATATTATTTATTGGAGATATTGTTGGAAAATTAGGCAGAAAAACACTCGCCCATTTTTTGCCATCGCTAATAAAACAAGAAAAAATCGATTTTGTTATCGCTAATGGCGAAAACGTTACGCATGGACGCGGAATTAATAAACGCCATTTTCTTGAATTAAAAGAAAACGGTGTCGATGTTATTACTCTTGGTAATCACTATGATGATAAAGACGACACCGTTAATTTTATTAGCGAATATAATGAACTTCTTAGACCACTTAACCTAAAAAACAGCTATCCTGGAAATGGAACCGGCGTATTTACGGCAAAAAATGGTCAAAAAATTCGTGTTACGAACGTCCTAGGTCAAGCTTTTATTAGAATGGAAGTCGATAAACCAATTAAACAAGTTGAAGAAATTATTAAATTGGATGAGGACGTTATTCACATTATTGATTTTCACGGTGAAGCAACAGCAGAAAAACAAGCCTTTGCTTATTACTTAGATGGCAAGGTCACTGCCGTATTAGGTACACACACTCACGTTCAAACTAATGATGCGCGCATTCTTCCTAACGGGACAGCTTTTATGTGTGATGTTGGGATGTGTGGAGATTATGATGGGGTACTTGGTGTTGAAAAAGAAAGCGTAATTACGAAAATGTGGTTTGACCATAGTAAGTATTATGAATATAAAGGTACAGGCACAGGAATATTTTCCGCTGTAATTTTACAAATTGATGATAAAACAAAGAAGGTAGTTAAAATAACGCCCCTTAGTGAAATAGCAGAAATAAATGAGTAAAAAAATAGTCTTAAATGAACCAGATTTAAAAGTTGCTAGAAAACGAGGCAACGTTGACATACCCTACAAAAACGTGACATTAACTGCAAAACCAGCCTTAAATGTTCTAAGTGGGGAAGCTTTTTTTATTAAAACGCATGGTTGTCAGGCAAATATTCGTGACGAGGAAACGCTAGCAGGAATGCTAACGTTTATCGGCATGAAAAGAACAGAAAATCCAAAAGAAGCGAAAGTTATTATTTTAAATACGTGTGCGGTAAGAGAAAACGCTGAGCAAAAACTTTTTGCCGAAGTTGGTTCTTTAAAGCATTACAAAAAGCGCGATAAAGATTTAATTGTTATTGTTTCAGGTTGCATGATTCAACAAGAAGAGTCGCTAAAAAAATTAGAAGATAAATATAAAGCCGTTGATATCTTTATTGGTACAAACGCGATTTCTAGTTTATTAGACGTTATCTCACTTCACTTAGAAACGAAGAAAAAAGTAATAAATGTCCCAAGCGATGACATTACGATTTATGAAAATCTACCATCGTGCCGAAATAAAACATATCGTGCATTCGTAAATATCACTTATGGATGTGATAAATTTTGCACGTATTGCATTGTTCCTTATACACGGGGAAAAGAAAGAAGTCGTAAAAAAGAAGACATTCTTAGAGAGTGTAAGTTTTTAGTTGAAGAAGGTTATAAAGAAATTACGCTTCTTGGCCAAAACGTTAATGCGTATGGAAATGATCTAGATGAAAAAGTTAGTTTTGCTGCTCTTTTAGAAGAAGTTGCAAAACTAAATGTTCCACGCCTCCGCTTCCTTACTTCTCATCCCTGGAACTTTACTGATGAACTAATTGATGTAATCGGAAAATACGATAACATCATGCCCTATCTTCATTTACCACTGCAATCAGGAAACAATGAAGTTTTAAGACGGATGGGGCGAAGGTATACAAGTGAGGAATACCTTACAATTATTAAGAAAATCCGTGCAAAAAAGCCCTCAATTGCATTTGGAACTGATATTATTGTCGGTTTTCCTAATGAAACAGATGAACAATTTGAAGACACGCTTAGATTAATTAAAGAAGTAGGCTATGCGCAAACGTTTACTTTTATTTATTCTCCGCGCGTTGGTACGCCTGCCGCAAGACTAAGTGATGAAACAACTAAAGAACAAAAAGACGCTAGATTTGAAAAATTAAAGAAGGTTGTTGAAGAAGAAACGGCAAAATTTGCAGAGACTCTAGTTGGAACGACGCAACCTGTGCTCGTAGAAGGCGTTTCAAAAAAGGATGAAAGAAGATTAAGCGGCTACACCGAACAAAATAAACTTGTCCACTTTGAAGGAACAGAGGACTTAATTGGTAAAATTGTTAAAGTTAAAATAACACATTCAAAAGTTTATGCACTTCATGGAGAATTAGTGAATGAATGATTTTGAAAAACAACTACAACACGTTAAAGAACATCTTTATAATGAACCGATTGTAGTTGAATATATGAAACTAAAACAGGCAATTAGTGAAAGCGATGAACTTAAACTAATGAACGAAAAAATCGTCACACTTCAAAAAGAAATGACATTAAATGTTCATAAACCAAAGTATCATGCAGAATGCAAAGAAGAATACGAAAAATTAATAAATGAATATAACACTCATCCATTAGTAACAAATTTTAGGCAAGCTGAACAAGGTGTTGAAGATCTTCTTAACCAAATTCGTGACATTCTAAAATAACAACGTGTAAAGTCCATTTTTATAAAATAAAAAAGGACTTTTTTTGTGATAAAATAAAAAAATAGAGGTGATATTTATGAAAAAACCAAAATACACACCGATGATTGAACAATATTTATCAATCAAAAAGGAAAACCCCGATGTTTTAATAATGTTTCGTTTAGGTGATTTTTATGAGTTCTTTTTTGAAGATGCAGAAATCGCTAGTCGAACATTACAACTCGTTTTAACAAAACGAGCAGCAGGCAATAATCAAAAAATCCCAATGTGTGGAGTTCCACACCATGCAATTACGACGTATCTTGCAAAACTTGTTGATAATGGATACAAGGTCGGTATTGTCGAACAACTTGAAGACCCTGCTACTGCAAAAGGACTCGTAGAGCGCGACATAGTTCGTATCGTAACGCCTGGTGCAATTATTGACATTGATGAAGATAGCAATAATTTTATCGTCGCAATTGATGAAACTTTAATTGATTATAAAATTGCTTATGCCGATATTTCTACAGGTGAAATAAATGTAACATCAATTGAAAAAAATATTTTGGTACTTTCAAATTTTATCGCTAATCTTGGCACAAAAGAAATCGTCGTTAGAAAAGATTTTCCTCAAAAAATACTTTCTAGCTTAAAAACCTCTATGAATATTGTCGTTTCTTATGAAGATGAAGACTATCAATCTGGATTATATGATGAAATTTTTGAGGATGTAAATGATCCTTTCTTAATTAAAGTTGCTACAAGACTCATTAATTATTTAGTTAAAATTCAACGTAGAGAATTAACGTATCTTAAACCAATAACGGTTCAAAAGAATAACGAAGTTCTTTTAATCGATAGTTTTTCTCGAACAAACTTAGAATTAACAAGAACGATTCGAAGTGATGAAAAATACGGTTCACTATTTTGGCTTTTAGATAAAACAAATACCGCAATGGGTCGAAGACTATTAAAAAACTGGATCAATCGACCAAGCGCAAGTTTTGAAGAAATTAATAATCGCCTTGATGTAGTTGATGCCTTTATTTTAAATTTTATTGTTCGAGAAGAAATCTCAGTTGAATTACAAAAAATATATGACCTAGATCGAATCATTGCAAAAGTAGCTTACGGAAATGTTAATCCTCGAGACCTACTTCAATTAAAGCAATCTCTAGAAGCCTATGAAAGAATAAAAAGACAGCTAATTTTAACTGAAAATTCTGCAATTTCAGGCTTAATTGATAAAAAGGACAAGTTTTCTTTCTTAATTGATTTATTAAATCGTGCGATTCGCGAGGATGCTCCACTTTCAATTAGTGAAGGAAGAATTTTTAATCTTGGCTATAGTGAGGAACTAGACGAATTAATTAATTTAACGCGAGGCGGTAAACGCTGGATTGCAGAATTTGTCGAAGCCGAAAAAGAAAAGACAGGCATTAAGAATCTTCGTGTTGGCTATAACTCTGTTTTTGGCTATTACATTGAAGTTAGTAATTCCTTCTTGCCGTTAATTAAGGAAGAATACGGTTATATTCGCAAACAAACAACAAAAAACGGCGAACGGTTCATTAATGAAGAATTAAAAGAAAAAGAAGCTTTAATTTTAAGTGCAGAAGAAAAACGTCAAGGACTAGAAAAACAATTATTTATCGAACTACAAAAAGAAGTTCAAACATATACAAGAATGATTCAAAAACTTTCTGTTAATCTAGCAAAAATTGATGTTTTAATTTCGTTTGCAAAAATTAGCAGTAGTAATTCTTACGTACGTCCTAAGTTTAATAACGAACGAAAAATAATTATTAAAGATGGTCGCCATCCTGTCGTTGATAAAGTAATGACAAATAATACGTATGTCGCAAATGATATCTTGATGGATGAAAAGACAGACATATTATTAATTACTGGACCTAACATGGGCGGAAAATCTACATATATGCGCCAATTAGCGCTTATTGCAATAATGGCGCAAATGGGTTGTTATGTCCCCGCAAAAGAAGCAAATCTTATGATTTTTGATCAAATTTTTACGCGCATTGGCGCAAGTGATGACTTAATTAGTGGACAATCTACCTTTATGGTTGAAATGAGTGAAGCAAATTATGCACTAAGAAAAGCAACGACAAACTCACTAATTTTATTTGATGAAATTGGAAGAGGCACATCGACTTATGATGGAATGGCTCTAGCGAATGCGATGATTGAATATGTCGCAAATAAAGTCCACGCAAAAATGCTTTTCTCGACACATTATCACGAACTTACTGCAATTGAACAAGATTTACCAACGCTTAAAAATGTTCACGTTGAAGTAAAAGAACAAGTCGATGAAGTGACTTTCCTTTATAAAGTAAAAGACGGTGCAATGGGTAAATCGTATGGGATAAATGTTGCAACACTTGCAGGACTACCTAATTCTATTGTTTCTCGTGCAAAAGAAATTCTTGAGCATTTAGAAGAAAGTGATACAAAATATGTTGTTCCACCTACAAAAACCGCAAAAGTTGAATATGTTGAACCGGATTACATTAAAGAACTTAGAAATATTGATTTAGAAGATGTAACTCCATTAGAGGCGTTGCAATATTTATACGACTTAAAACGGAGAATTGAATAATGAGTAAAATTATCGTTTTAAGTACTGAGTTAGCTAATCAAATTGCTGCTGGAGAAGTAATTGAACGCCCATCTAGCGTTGTAAAAGAATTAGTTGAAAACGCAATTGACGCGAATGCAAGCGTGATTGATGTCTTTGTTTATGAAGCAGGGCGAAAAGAAATACGCGTTGAAGATAATGGCGATGGAATGAGTAGTGAAGATGCTCGTTTAGCATTTTACCGCCATGCTACGAGTAAAATTAGAGCAAAATTTGATTTATTTAGGATAAATAGTTTGGGATTTAGAGGCGAAGCCCTTCCCTCAATCTCTTCTGTAGCCGATGTTACTCTTTCTACGTCTGATGGGAAAGAAGGAACGGAAATTATTATTAAAAATAATAATATGGAAGTTAATCCGTATAAACTTCGAAAAGGAACAATCGTTACCGTTAAAAATTTATTTTATAATACTCCAGCAAGACTAAAATACTTAAAAACCGACTATACAGAAAACGCAAATATTGTTGAAACTGTATACAAATTAGCACTTGCTCATCCAAACATCGCCTTTCAATTATTTATCGATGATAAGATGCGATTAAAAACAAACGGTCGTGGTATTTTAAAAGAAACGATTATGGATGTCTTTGGAATAAAGACTGTAAAAAACATCTATCCTTTAACATACAAAACGAGTGATTTTTCAATTGAAGGATTTGTTGGCAATAGCGAACTTTCAAAAAGTAATCGCTACTCGATTATTACTAATCTTAATGGGCGAAACGTTTATATGCCAAAAGTACAAAACGCAATTATTGAAGCATATAAAGATATATTGCCTCCGAATAGATTTCCTTTTGTAGTTTTAAATTTTACGATTGAACCTGCATTAGTGGACTTTAACGTTCATCCAACAAAAAGAGAAGTACGTTTTTCAAAAGAAACTGAACTGCGTTTAGTTTTAATGGAAGAAATTCCAAAAGCACTTTTACAAGAAAATCTTTCCCATAAAGTAAGTGCGAATAATTTTAGAGATGAAGTAATCGAAAATGTAAAGCACGAACAGCTTTATCTTGATTTTGATAAATTTGAGGAAGAAGAACCTAAAAAGCATATTTTTTCATTTCGCGACAGTTTTGAAGAAGATAGCGAATATAACGAAAAGACACCGGTTTTGCAAGAGAAACCACTACAAAAAGACACTATATTTACAAAAATGGAACCTGTCGCACAATTAAATTTAACTTATATTATTTGCGAAGATGGCGAAGGTGGCTTCTATATTATTGATCAACACGCTGCTATGGAACGAGTGAATTATGAACTTTTCCAAGAAACTTTATCGCAGCCAAAATACATGCGCACACCCTTAACGCCAATAATTGTTGAATTAACACCAAGTGAAAAATTATTACTTACCGAAGAAATAAAAGAAACGTTAAGGACTTTAGGAATTAATTTGGAGTTCTTTGGCGGAACATCTTTTCAAATTACAGAAATTCCTATATTTGAAGAAGGATATGACGAAAACATATATGTAAATGATGTAATTCAACAAGTTCTTCATAATGATAAACTTGACATTCAAGAACTACGTAAGAACGCAATTGCAACGATGGCATGTAAAGCTTCAGTAAAAGCTAATAAGCGATTAACGTACGAAGATATGAAGCATATTATATTTCGCTTATCAAAAACAAATAATCCTTATAATTGCCCTCACGGTAGGCCTACAATGATTCACTACACTAAATATGAACTAGAAAAACTTTTTAAACGGACGGGTGTATGATTTTTGTAATTTGTGGGCAAACAGCTTCTGGAAAAAGTAAATTAGCACTTGATTTAGCTAAGAAAATCGACGGATACATCGTAAATGCCGATGCTTTTCAAGTTTATAAAGAACTTAATATTGGAACGGCAAAACCCTCGATAGAAGAAAGACAAGTTGTTCCCCATTTTCTTTACGACATTTGCAGTGTTGAAAACGACTATACTGTAAAGGAATATCAAAATGATGCCCGAAAAATAATCTCGGACAACAAAGATAAACCATTAATATTTGTTGGGGGAACTGGATTATATATTCGTAGCACATTTTATGATTATGAATTTAGAGAAAATGTCGAAGTTGATATGGAAGCATTTAATAATCTCACAAATGAAGAATTACATGACTATTTAGCAAAAATAGACAAAGAAAGTTCCGAACAAATTCATAAAAATAATCGAAGAAGATTATTAAGAGCCATTGAAATTTATCTAGCAACAGGTATGACAAAATCTGAAATCGAAAAAGAACAAAAGAAAGAGATAATTTATGATGATGTCGTATTTATTGGTTTAGATATACCTAAAAAAGTATTGGAAGAAAGAATTTCGCTTCGAGTTGAAGATATGTTTAAAAACGGATTAGAGGCAGAAATTGCAGAGTTATTTACAAATTACGACAAGAATCTCCGTGCATTTAGTGCCATAGGTTATCGACAATTTGCCGAGAACGAAGAACTAACAACTGAAGAACTAAAAGAACTTATTAAACTTAGAACAAGACAATACGCAAAACGACAAAAAACATTTTTTAAAAATCAATTGCCAATAAAGTGGTTTAAATCTCACGATGAGGCATTAAAATATATGGTAGATATTTATAACACAAAAAAAGAGGAGAAATAATTATGAAAGATTTACGATTGATTAACGAAGTTGCAAAAAAGGCTCATATTGACGAGCAATACTTAGAATACTATGGTCGTTATAAAGCAAAAATTAACGATGACATTTATGAAACATTAAAAGATAAGAAAGACGGAAAGCTTGTTTTAGTTACGGCAATTACGCCTACAAAAGCAGGTGAAGGTAAAACGACATCTTCAATTGCCCTACTTGATGGGATGGCAAAAATTGGTCAAGATGCACTACTTTGCCTTCGCGAACCTTCTCTTGGACCAGTCTTTGGAATAAAGGGCGGAGCTACGGGTGGCGGAAAAGCCTCAATTGCACCTAAAGAAGAAATTGACCTTCATTTTACAGGGGATATGCACGCATTAACGAGCTCAATTAACTTAATTAGTGCAATCATTGATAACCATATCCATCAAGGAAATGAGTTAAATATTGATCCAGATAATATTGTTTGGAAAAGAGCTTTAGACATGAATGACCGGGCTCTTCGCGAAATAGAAGTTGGGCTTGGAGAAGGAAACGGCGTTCCTCATAAAGGTGGCTTTATGATTACGGTCGCAAGTGAATTAATGGCAATTCTTTGTATTTCTGAAAATGAAGAAGACTTTAGAAATCGTATAAATAAAATAATCGTTGCTTATACGTTTGATGGAAAACCTGTTTATTTAAAACAACTTAAAATTTCTAATGCAATCATGAAATTAATGAAAGAAGCATTTAAACCAAATATTGTTCAAACGTTAGAAGGAAATCCGTGTCTAATTCACGGTGGACCTTTTGCTAATATCGCTCATGGTTGTAACTCACTAATTGCTACAAAATTAGCATTAAAATTATCGCCTATTGTTATAACAGAGGCCGGTTTTGCTGCGGATTTGGGTGCAGAAAAGTTTTTTGACATTAAATGTCGCGTTGGAAACTTAAAGCCTTCCGCTGTTGTTTTAGTTGCAACAATTAGAGCACTAAAAATGCATGGCGGCGCTAAATTAGAAGAAAGTAGCGTTGAAAATATTGATGCACTTCAAGCAGGTTGCGCAAATCTTAAACAACACGCTGAAAATATTGCAAAGTTTGGTGTCCCCTTTGTAATTGCAATTAATCGTTTCCATACTGACACCGAAAATGAAATTGCTTTCCT
This sequence comes from Bacilli bacterium, assembly GCA_050952805.1. Taxonomy (GTDB): domain Bacteria; phylum Bacillota_I; class Bacilli_A; order RFN20; family CAG-826; genus JAAYSA01. The sequence continues at coordinate 782,826 of JBMNLM010000001.1, forward strand.
TACTAAGTGGTGTGAAGACAATAATTACGAAGTAAGTTTATTAGAATCATTTGAAAAAGGCGGTGAAGGTGCAAAAGACCTAGCTTTTAAAGTTTGGGATTTAGCCTTCAATAGTAAAAGTAACTTTAAACCTATTTATGATTTAGATTTATCAATTGAAGAAAAAATTGAAACAGTATGTAAGGAAATTTATCGCGCAAGTGATGTTCATTACGAAGAAAAAGCCCTTAAACAAATTGCAAAATATAAAGAGATGGGTTACGGTGATCTTCCTGTTTGTATGGCAAAAACGCCGCAATCATTTACAGATAATCCCGCGATTTTAAATGCTCCTCGTAATTTTACAATCACAATTAGAGAAGTAAATTTAAGCGCCGGCGCCGGTTTTATAGTTCCAATTACCGGTAAAATTCTAACAATGCCAGGATTACCTAAAGTTCCTGCAGCCGTTAAGATGGAAGAAGAAAAGAGATAGATGCAACAAAAACTTGAGCTTTATGATTTAGTCGAAATGAAAAAGCCCCATCCTTGCAACGCAAGGACGAAAATTTTTCAAATTGTTCGTCTCGGCGCCGATGTAAAAATTCAATGTCAAGGTTGCGGACGGATTATCTTGTTAACGCGAATCCAATTTAACGAAAGATTTAAACAATTTATATCTCACCAAGAAGAAATATTATTTAATAAAGACTAAAATGCTATTTATTTGCCTACTTGTAAGTAGGTGATAAATATGAACTGTCTTTTAGTCAATAAAGTTAGTAAACAGTATTTTATTAATAATGTTCCTTTTACTGTTTTAAAAAATCTTACTTTTACAATTAACGAACCAGGGTTGTACGTAATTCATGGTCCTTCAGGAAGCGGGAAAACGACACTTTTAAATATAATTGCAGGACTAGATAATCCGACATCGGGAAAAGTATTTATTAATAACAAGGAAATTAATAATAAGGCGAAAAATGTAGCGGTTATCTATCAAAACAACTATCTTTTCTCAGAATTAACAGCTTTTGATAACGTTTATTTAAGTGCATACATTACAAATAAAAATGTTAACGACGAAGAAATTTTAAATTACTTTAAAAAATATAACTTAACAAATGTAATTCATAAAAAAGTGAAGTATTGTTCAGGAGGAGAGAAACAGCGAGTAAATATTTTAAGAGCGCTTGTCTCTAATCCTGATATTGTTTTAGCTGATGAACCTACGGGATCACTAGATTTAGAAAACACAAAAATTGTTTTAGATAATTTCTATGAACTTAGTAAAAAGAAAATAGTTATCGTTATTACACATAATACCGACATATTTTTACCATATGCTAAAAAAGCATTTCACCTAAATAATGGAGAATTATATGAAACCAAAGGTGAATATATTTAGCCGTATCGTAATTAATAATTTTAAAAAAGACATATTTAAAAATATTCTCGTCTCAATTGCAGTACTAATTAGCTCGTTTGCCATGCTTGCGATGTTAGGTTTTGCTATTAACTCAAAAGTTTTAGTAAATAATGAAGAACAACTTTTTTTTGATAAACACGTATTAGAAATAAGTAAGCACGAACAAATTGAAATTAATAATAGTCCCCTAAATATTAATCGCAAGAAAAGGCCATCTAGAAGTGAGGTAGAATCAGTAGTAAAATTTCTACCAGGAACGACTTATGATGTATGTTTAAACCCACTATTTAATCAGGGTGATTTAAAGATATTTGAAGAAAAAGTAAATCCAATACCAGTCATTGTGAGTGATTTTAATAAGGTAGATAAAAGTAATACGCTGCAAAATCGGCCTATTTTAGGTAAACCAAATGAAGTTTTTATAAATAATTGTTTTGCAAAAAATCTTGAAAACACATTTAACATAGATAATTGGAGTGATAAATATTTTGATTTTTCATTTAAGATTGCAATAGAAACATATGACGAAAACAATGAACTATTTAGGGATGAAATAAATTTTGACATACCTTTAAAAATAATTGGAATTGTTAAAGAGGGGGAATTTTTAAAACAGGAGCGAATTTTTTATGACTACAAAGTCTGGAAACAATATTTTCAAAATATTAAACTTGAAAACAAAAGTAATATCAAAGAGAGATACGTTTCTCTTTATAGTTATTTAATAGAAGTTTCCGATAATGATCCTCTAAGTAATTATTCGTATAATCTTTTTTTCTCTAATTATGAAACTGTAAAAAAAGCGATTGAAATGAACGAGAAACTTAAAAATAGTAATAGTTATATTCAATTTTCTAGTAATAATATTCAAACAATATCACTAATGAACAACATCGTATTTTTTATAAATGGTACGCTTGGAGTATTTCTAGTCATTTGTGTAGTCGCAACACTAATTATTTTATCGATCACATCATTTACAAAAATAATTAGTAAAAAAGTTCAAATTGCCCTTCTTATTACACTTAACGCCCCGAAAAGAACAATATTTAATATTTTTTTCTTTGAGTCTTTTTTAGTAAATTGTTCTGCCCTGCTTTCAGTGCCATTAATAATATTTTTAGAGCCGAAATTAAACGCGTTACTTTTTAAATACACTGGATTAAATAATGCGATTAAACTTCCACTTAAAAGTTACCTTGGGATTCCTTATTTCTTTCCATTAATACTCTTATTAACTATATTTTTAATATCGTACATTGTTATTTTTACTATTTTTAGGATTATTAATAAAAAACCACTAATTAGGAGCCTAACTAGTGAATGATTACACTAAATAAAATAAAACTTAGATATGATAATAATCTAGTTTTAGATATAAATAATTTTACTTTTCCTAAGAAAGGCCTCGTTTGCATAACAGGCCCAAGTGGATGCGGGAAAACTTCACTTTTAAATATAATCGCAGGGTTTATAAAAGAATATGAAGGCGAAGTAATTGTAAATAATAAAAATATTAAACAATTATCAGAAGAACAATTAAATTCTTATCACATAAAAGAAGTTGGTATTCTTTTTCAGGAATTTCTTCTTATAGAATCTTTAACCGTTCGCGAAAATATCCTTTTACCGACAAATCTAATTGATACAAGTTCTATGGAAAACAAGAATCGAAAAGTTAAGGAAATATTAAAGTTTTTACATTTAAACAACTATGAAAAGCGCTTCGTAAATAAACTTTCTGGAGGCGAAAAACAGCGTGTCGCCCTTGCACGTGCCCTAATTAATGATCCAGAAATTTTGTTATGCGATGAACCAACTGGTGCGTTAGATGAAAAAAACAAAAATGAAGTAATGAAAATTCTTTCAACTATTGGAAAAGAGAAATTAGTTATTGTCGTAAGTCACGACAAGAAATTAATAAATAAGTATGCTGATGAAATTATTAATCTAGAATACGGGAAAATAACAGATGTAAAAGAACTTAATAATGAAAAAAATACTAACAAAAAAGCTTTAAAACTTAACTTTAGAAAAGTGAGCGAAAAAAAGCCGACAAACTATGAAATGTTTTCTCTTTCAAAGAAAATAAACGTACACAAAAAAATTAGAAATATAATTTCAATTTTATCTATTTCTATTGGCTTATTAGCAATTGGAATTGGTTCATTATTAATGAGTAATATTAGAAATAAAATTGAAAAGACATTTACGAATATATATCCAGAAAACAGAGTAATTGTGGAAAGTAATGCTAGTAGCGATTTAAAGTTTAATGTTAGGAGCGCAAACATAGAATCATGTAAACTTTTTCTAAATTCTATACACGAAAACACTGATAATATAGGCGTTATTTATCATACTGACATTGATGATTTCTTTTTAGATCTTAACGAATCGATGATTAGTGCTGTAGGATTTAACACACTATTTTCTTCAATTACGATTAATAGTTTTAACGAAATAGTTTCTCTAAATGATATAGAAAAAGAAGAGATTTTTCCTGAGTTTAGTGGAAGTTTAGCAAATGATGAAATAATTTTAAATTTATCTATAAGAGATTATCGATTATTACATGAAATCTTTAATCTACAGATTCAAGGCAGACCCATTGCATTAGGAGAGAAAATAAAGAATATTTCTACACAGTTAATAATTTCTGTAAAAAATAACGAATGGGGTTATGAAGACAGTCAAATTTTTAATGTTGTTGGCGTAAGAAGAGGTACCGCTACAGGGATAATTCATAGTAATTTAAGATTAGCCGAAAAGTTATTTGAAGATACTATGCAACTTAAATCAGAATTAAATTTAATAAAAAAAGATCAATACCCATGGACTTTAAAGAAAAGTTATTTTTTCAGTGTAAATGAACAGGACAAATTTTTAAATGAACAGCTTTTTAATGATCATTTTCTTTTTGAACTAGCATCTAGTAAACACTACAAAAGACTCGAAGAAGAATATTATCGAAAACGCATAATAATTTATGAGCGACCTAAAAATTATCCCAATTTTAAGAACATTATGACTGATTTATTAGAGGAAGATGAAATTTATGATTTTCATCTAACTAGTGATAGGAGCTATATAACATTTGGAAATAATCTAATTAATGGTTTTTTAAATCCTATTTACTTTGCAAGTGACGAAGAAACGCTATCTAATATTATTAGTATTGACGAAGAAAGAAGTGAAGATTTTTTTGAGCAAATTGATATTAAAGAAGAGGGTGTAGCATCTACTTCGCTTACTTTTGATAAAAAGAATAACGCTACATTTTCGGCGTTAAATATGCAAAATACCGATGTTTTATTAGAAAACTATGATGAAATTGTTATAAGTAGCGGTCTAAGCAACAAACTGTTTTCCACACAAGAAAGCGAAAATGAAGTAATTTATTTAGCTACTGAAAAGAGTCGTTTTAAAACAATAGATAATAAGCTTGTGCGAGACTATGTTTACAAGAAATTAACTGTAAGAGCAGTAGTAAATGATGATAATTTAAAGTTTTACCACAATCCCAATTGGCCAGTAATTTTTTATCAAAATTATGTTGGCCTTGGGCCGTTTAATGTAATTCCTTCCGGCTTCATTCTTAATCTTTCAGAAGATAAGGTTCTACGACGCGATGATATTTTAAATTTAAACAAAAAATACAGTGAATTTAGTTTTTATAGCCCAAGCAGCGAACTTTTAATAAGTGTAAATGAGACAATTCATAAACTCACATCAATTATTTTTGTAATCGCCTCGCTTTCTATTTTGGTTGCCTTTATTACCGTAATTTTAATCGTATATTTATCAATTTTAGATAGTAAAAAGGACATTTTTCTTTTACGCCTCTGCGGATATTCACTAAAAGAAGTACGCACAATGTTTACGTTTTTAGGACTATCATTTGGATTAAAGGCAATATTTATCGCACTTATCGAATTAGTTATCCTAAATTTTGTTTTTGATAATGTATTAAATAAAGTCTTTTATTCTACAATGATGACAATAAGTATTTTGCCGTTTATTATCGTAATATTAGTAGGATTAACGCTATCTCTAATCGCGGGTTTCCTAGCAAGTTTTTCAATAAAAAATGAAAGTCCATTGCTGCTATTAAAAGAAGAGATGTAGATAAAGTAAAATTACAGCTTATTAAATCGAAATTAATTCGGAAAAATATATAAAGGTGGTAATATCAATATGTATAAGAAAGGACTAAATATGACTGGAACAGTAAAAATGTTCAACAAGGATAAAGGTTATGGCTTTATCATCACTGAATCTAACGAAGAAGTTTTTTTCCATTATTCTGCTTTAGTAATGGATGGATATAAAACCATCGCTGCCGGCGAACGCGTAGAATTTGATCTTGAACATACCGATCGTGGTAATCGGGCACAAAATGTAAAAAAACTTTAATTTGCTTTGTTTTTACATTATAAAGGGCTAGTTTACTAGCCTTTTTATATTCATTTTGTTTTATTTAATTATAATACTATAATTACTATGCACATTAGGAGGTGCAAATGGGTCTTAAAGTTGGAATTATTGGTTTACCTAACGTTGGCAAGTCAACGCTTTTTAATGCTTTAACACTAAATCACGTTGAAGCCGCTAATTACCCATTTGCGACAATTTCACCAAATACGGGAATTGTTTCTGTTCCTGATTCACGAGTGAAATTTTTAAGTTCCTTATTTAAACCAGAAAAAACAATATACGCTGCATGTGAATTTGTTGATATTGCTGGTTTAGTAAGAGGAGCAAGTAAAGGTGAAGGACTTGGAAACCAATTTTTAGCGCATATTCGTGAATGTGATGCTTTAATTGAAGTCGTAAGATGTTTTGAAAATAGTGAAATAGTTCACGTTGAAAATAATGTTGATCCAAAGCGAGACATAGAAACAATTAATCTCGAACTAATTTTTGCTGACCTAGAAACTCTAAATAAAAGACGCGATAAAATCGCACCAAAAGCAAGAGTGAACAAAGAAAAACTAGCAATGTTTGAATTAAACATTCTTGATAAGATGATTTCTTTTTTAGAAGCCGGTAATCCTGTTCGTGCAATGAAAAATTTAACAAAAGAAGAATATGATTATTCACGCAAAAATTACTTTCTTCTTACACAAAAACCGCTTATTTATTTAGCTAATATTAGTGAAGAAGATATAGAAAACCCTACAAATTCTACCTATTTTCAAATTGTTCAAGAAATTGCGCGAAAAGAAAACACGGAAGTTATTCCAATAAGCGTAGAAATTGAAAGTGAAATTGCTACTCTTAGTGAAGATGACAAAAAGTCTTATGAAGAGATTTTAGGAATAAAAGAAGAAATGCTTCCAAAAGTAATAAAATCTGCTTTAAATCTTTTAGGACTAGCGACATTTTTTACAGTAGGTAAAGATGAAGTTAGAGCCTGGACTTTCAAAAAAGGTATGACCGCTAGTGAATGCGCAGGGCTAATCCATACTGACTTACAACGAGGATTTATTAGAGCGGAAATTTATACATATGAAGATATTTTCACTTTTACAAGTGAAAGTGCAATAAAAGAAGCCGGAAAATTAAGAATTGAAGGAAAGGATTATCTAATGAAAGATGGCGACATCGTTTTTGTTAGATTCAATGTGTAATTATGAGAATTGGTTTTAGTAGAGACATCCATCGTCTCGTTTCTGATCGCGAGTTAATTTTAGGGGGAGTTAATATTCCCTACTCAAAAGGATTACTCGGACATAGTGACGCCGATGTTATTTATCACGTTGTCGCCGAGGCAATTTATGGCGCACTAAATAAAGGCGATTTAGGCACTAATTTTAGTGATAAAGATGCTAAAAACAAAGATTTAGATAGCGCGCTTATCGTAAAAGACGCTGTTACTAAAATGAAAAACGTTAATTTTGAAGTTGCAAACATTGATATTTTAGTCGTTTTAGAAGAACCAAAACTAAGTCCCTACCTTCCAAAAATGCAAGAAAATATTGCTAAACTTATTGAAACCTCAATTAGTAATGTCTCGATAAAAGCTTCGACTAATGAAGGAATTGATGAAGTTGGCAATAAAAATGCTATCATTGCATATGCAATTGTTCTTTTAAAAAGCAATTAATTAGTTAAATATTAAGGAGAAAATGATGAAAAAAGTAAGAGTTAGATACGCTCCCTCCCCAACAGGGTTTCTACACATTGGTGGAGCAAGAAGTGCTCTTTATAATTATTTATTTGCAAAACACTTTAATGGCGATTTTGTTTTAAGAATTGAAGATACTGACGTTGCTAGAAACGTCCCAGGCGCTGAACAAAGTCAAATTGAAGATCTAATTTGGCTAGGAATAATTCCAGATGAATCGCCACTTAAACCAAATCCCAAATATGCGCCATATCGCCAAATGGAAAAGATTGATGTTTATCAAGAATATGCTAAAAAACTAATCGATATGGGTTATGCCTATGAATGCTATTGCACGGAGGAAGAGCTTGAAGAAGAACGTAATGCTCAACTTAGTAGAGGTATAAGTGCCCCAAAATATAACGAAAAATGTCTTCATTTAACCGAAGAAGAAAAAGCTAAATATCGTGCTGAAGGAAGAAAACCGACAATTCGGATTCACCTTAAACCACATCATGAATTTGTTTTTGATGACTTAGTACGTGGAAAAGTTCGCTTTAATAACGATGATATCGGCGATTGGGTAATTATAAAGAGTAATGGTATCCCCACTTACAACTTTGCTGTTGTTATTGATGACCATATGATGGAAATTACTCACGTCCTACGCGGCGAAGAACATTTATCAAATACACCAAAACAAATTCAAATTTATGAATATTTTAATTGGGAAGTTCCTACATTTGGCCACATGACTTTAATCGTTAATGATAACGGTAAAAAACTTAGCAAAAGAGACTTAAATATATTGCAATTTATGTCGCAATACCGTGATAAAGGTTATTTGCCAGAAGCAATTATGAACTTTATTTTGCTTCTTGGTTGGTCGCCAGAAACAGAAGAAGAATTCTTCACAATGGAAGAAGCAATCAAAGTCTTTAATCCTGAACGACTTTCAAAATCACCATCAACTTTTGATCAAAATAAATTAAATTGGATGAACGGACAATACATCAAAAATTTAAGTGATGAAGACTATCTTAATTTAATAAAACCGTTTGTCGCTAAAGTAGTTGATGTAACGAAAAAGACAGATGAAGAAATTTTAGACATCGCGAATATGTTTAAAGATCAAATTTTATTTGGCGAACTAATTGTTGATTTACTTAAACCACTCGTTCATTTCCATAAACCAACAGAACCTGAACAAATTGCGCTCATAAATTCGCCATTAAGTAAAGAAGTGTTTAAGGAATTCGCACGGCTAATTAAAGACTGCGAAGAATTAAATAAAGAAAAAGTGAAAGGAATTTTTAAAGAAATTCAAGAAATCACTGGAGCGAAAGGAAAGAATTTATACATGCCAATTCGTCTAATTATAACGGGCGAAAATCATGGTCCTGAACTAGTAAATATTTTTAAAGTTCTAGGAAAAGGTGAAATCCTTCGTCGCATTCATGAAAATTCACTTTAATATATACTATTTAAATAGTATAATTAACGTCTGGAAGATAGATATAAATGAATATTGAACAAGTATTAAAACAAGCAATCCACAAAGCATTATTAAAAAATAATGTTTCTTTCCCAATTGAACAAATCGTAATTGAACGTTCAAGAGATGAAAAACACGGTGATTATGCGACAAACATTGCAATGCAACTTGCGAGTGTTTTAAAAAAGTCGCCGCGAGATATTGCAACGATGTTAGTTAATGACATTAACGATAAAGCAATCGCCAAAAAAGAAATTGCCGGACCGGGATTTATTAACTTTACGATCACACAAGATTATTTAACAAACATCATTCCAAAAATTATTGAACTTGGCGATGATTTTGGGCAATTAGAACCCGAAAACCCTCTAAAAATTAATGTTGAATTTGTAAGTGCAAATCCTACTGGTGAACTTCATTTAGGCCATGCTCGAGGTGCAGCTATTGGCGACTCTCTATGTAGAATTCTTGCAAAAGCAGGTCACGAAGTTACGCGCGAATACTACGTAAATGATGCCGGAGTTCAAATTGATAATTTAGCAAAAAGTGTTTTTGCTCGTTATCAAACGCTACTTGGAAATCCAATGGATGTACCTGAAGACGGTTATCATAGTGAACACATTATTGATGTCGCGCAACAACTAATTGACGAAGCTGGTAATAAGTACACTAAGCTTGATAAAGACACACTTGAATATTTTAAAAAGCGCAGCGTTGAAATTGAATTAAAACAAATTAAGTACGATTTAGTAGACTTTAATGTCAATTTTGACGTGTTTACTTTTGAAACTGATATTCGCACAACCGATACAATGAGCAAATTACTTAGCGATTTATCTAAGTTTACATATGTTGAAGAAGACGCAACTCTACTTAAAACTAGTGAATTTGGTGACGATAAAGATCGCGTAATTGTAAAGAGTAATGGTGACTACACCTACTTTTTACCCGACATTGCTTATCACCTCGATAAGTTTTCAAGAAATTACGATTTATTAATCGATGTTTTAGGTGCTGACCATCACGGCTATATAAATAGAATGAAAGCGGCAATGCAAATGTTTGGTTATAAAGAAAATCAACTTCACGTTGAAATTATCCAAATGGTCCGCCTTCTAGAAGATGGCAAAGAAATAAAAATGAGTAAAAGAACGGGGAATGCAATTACGCTTCATGAGTTATGTAGCGAAGTCGGCGTTGATGCGGTTAGATATTTCTTTGTTGCTCGCGCTGCAAGCACGCACCTGGATTTTGATATTGATTTAGCAAAGCAAGCAACTAATGCTAATCCGCTCTACTACGTTCAATATGCTCACGCACGGCTAAAAGCCGTTCTTCGAAATGGCGAAGAAATTGAAGGCAAAATTAATTACGACTTACTAACGAGTAAACAAGAAAACGATTTATTAATTTGTTTAATTGATTTCCCGCTCGTAGTCGAAGACGCCGCAAATTCTTACTCACCCTATAAAATTACTGTTTATCTTCAAAGACTAGCGACACTCGTCCATAGTTTCTATACGGAATGTCGAATTATCCAAGAAGAAAACAAAGAATTAACGGCTACGCGCCTCGCTCTTGTTAAAGCAAGTGCAATCACGCTTAAAAATGGTTTAGATTTAATTGGTGTTAAAGCACCAGAATATATGTAATTCTAAGGAGGAAACACATGACACAAAAAGCAAATTTAGACATAGTTCTTGAAATTCTACAAAAGGCTAATGAGCCGGTAACTTTTGAGGAACTATGGGAAGAAGTAAATAAGCAAAAAAAATATAGTGAAGAAGAAGTTGGCAAAAGAATGTCGCAACTCTATACAAACATGAGTTTAGACGGCCGCTTTGTAAATGTCCGCGATAATACGTGGGATTTACGTGACCGCGTAACTTTTGCAGACGTTCACCTTTCAATGTATGACTTCTACACGGAAGATACAGAAGATGACGAAGACGATATCGAACTAGATTTTGATGATGATGGCGAACAAATTCGCTTAAGAACTGCTTCAAAACGCGCTAGTCTTGATGATGATGAAGATGAAGATGAAGACAGAGAAGACGCTGAAGCAGAAGACGAAGAATAAATTTAATTAAAGACATTAAGGAGAATAAGAAAATGCCGTTAGTAAATATGAAAGAAATGCTTATTAAAGCAAAAAAAGAACAATACGCTGTTGGTCAATTCAACATTAATAACCTTGAATGGACTAGAGCAATTTTAGATGAATGTGAAGCCCTTCAAGCTCCAGTAATTCTTGGTGTTAGCCAAGGAGCCGCTAAATACATAGGTGGTTTTCACGTCGTTGTCGCAATGATTAAAGGATTAATTCATGATCAAGGCTATACGATTCCAATCGCAATTCACCTCGACCACGGAAGTTCTGTTGAATTATGTAAACAAGCAATTGATGCTGGTTTTACAAGTGTCATGATCGATGCATCACACGAAGATCTTGAAACGAACATCAAAATTACAAAAGAAGTCGTTGACTACGCTCACCCACGTGGAGTAAGTGTTGAAGCTGAACTTGGTCGCGTTGGTGGTCAAGAAGAACACGTCATCGCCGAAACGATGTATGCAATTCCAAGTGAATGTGTTGAACTCGTTACAAAAACAAATATTGATTGCTTAGCCCCTGCACTTGGTTCAGTTCACGGACCATATAAGGGCGAACCAAAACTTGGTTTTGAAGAAATGTTAGAAATTTCTGAATTAGTAAAAATACCTCTCGTTCTTCACGGTGGTTCAGGTATTCCTGATGTTCAAATCCAAGAAGCAATAAGAAGAGGCACAGCAAAAATTAACGTAAATACTGAATGCCAGCAAGAATTCACAAGAATTGTTCGTGAAGTCTTAAATAATGATAGTAAAGTATACGACCCAAGAAAAATTATCGGGCCTGGAATGAAAGGCATCGCTCACGTTGTAAGAGAAAAATGTGAAGTCTTTGGTTGTATCAACAAAGCAAAATAATTGATGACCCCTTTTAAAAAGCTTTATAAAAAAATAGAAAATTACGATGTTATAACTCTTTTTTCTCACGTCTATCCTGATGGAGATGCGGTTGGTTCTTTAATTGGATTAAAAGAAGCTATTAAAACGACCTTTCCAAATAAAAAAGTCTACGCCATAAGTACTGGTGTCGAAGACTTTAAAGAAATAACCGGAGAGTTTGACGAAGTAAAAGAAGAAATAATTGCAAATTCGTTTGCAATTATTTTAGATGTTGCAAATAGTGAACGCGTTGAAGACCAACGATTTAAACTCGCGAAAGAAACGTTTTTAATTGATCATCACATTTTTGTCCACACCTACACTAATGAAGCGATCATCGATACAGAAAAAATTGCAACATCGGAAATAATTGCTGATTTTATTTTTGAAAATAAAATGAAAATTTCGCCGCTTGGGGCTAGTTCCTTGCTACTTGGAATTATTACAGATAGCGGTCGCTTTATGTATGAGAAAACGAGTACGTTAACTTTTAATTTAGCAGCGAAATTGCTGCAAAAAGGGGCTGAACTTAGCAAAATCAATAATATTTTAATGAGAAAAACGCTTGATCAGTTACGGTTTCGTGGTTACATTCTTAGTAATTTTAAGGCAAGGGATGGCGTTACTTATATCGTAATTACAAAAGAAATATTAGAAGAACATAATCTTGATTTTGAAAGCGCAGGAACGTTTGTTAATCAAATTGGTAATATTGATGGCTATCCAATTTGGGCATCGTTTGTGGAAATCAGCGAAAAGGAAATTTTAGTTGAATTACGTAGTAATAAATACAATGTTCAAGAAGTTGCTGTTCTCTTTGGTGGCGGCGGCCATCGCCTTGCGGCAGGATGTAAAATTGATAGTTTCTCTAAAGTTGAAGCTGTCGTTAATGAATTAATTAAAAAAATTAAATAGAAGGTGAAAACTATGGATTTAAACAAGTATTTAGATGTTATTTTTGAAGCCCTTGAAATTTTAAGGCCAATGATTTTAGATATTTATCACTCGCCCTTTGATGTTGCCCTAAAAAGCGATGATTCCCCAGTAACTAGAGCAGATTTAATTACTGACCAATTTTTAATTAATCATTTAAGAAAGCATTTTCCTGAACATGCATTTTTAACAGAAGAATCAAAAGATAATTTAGCAAGACTACATAACGATTACGTTTGGATTATTGATCCAATTGATGGAACAAAAGATTTTATTGGAAAAGATAATGAGTTTACGACAAACATCGCGCTTTCCTATAAGCACGAAATTGTTCTTGGTGTAATTTTTGCTCCCGTTAGCGGCGATATATATTACGCACTTAAAAATAATGGTTCATACGTAATTCGTAATGGTAAACCTTGCAAAATACACGTATCTTCAAAATCAAATGATTTACATATTGTTAGATCTCGCTATCACTTTAAAGAAAAAGAACAAGAATTCATTGATAAAAACAAAGACATCATTACTAAGGTTTCTACAATTGGTGCTGCGCTTAAGGCGTGTGCGATTGCCGAAGGAAAAGCTGATATTTCATATCGAAGTAGTGATGGCACGAAGGAATGGGACACAGCAGCTTCACAAATTATTGTTGAAGAAGCTGGCGGCTTCTTTCTAAAACCTGATGGATCAAGATATTCCTATAATCGCGAAGATGTACATAATCGCGAAGGCTACTTTATTACAAATAAAAGGGAGCATTTAGACTTATTATGATTAAAAAGAGAAACGCTAGTTTAACACTACTTGGAATTTTTTCTTTAATGCTAAGTGGATGCGGGAAACGCGTTACTTTTCCTAGTTACACACCTTACAAAGATAGCGATTACGAAATTTTAGAGGATGAAGAGGGCTATAAGTACGTTGATTTTTACGCATTAAACGATTTTCATGGTGCGGTCTCACAAAATTTAGAAAAAAGTGAACCTGGAATTGGCGTTTTAGCAAATTACATGCAAAACCGCAGAAAAGAAAATCCTGGCGGAAGTGTCTTTCTTGCAAATGGCGATATGTGGCAAGGAACGATCGATAGTAATTTAACGAGGGGAAAACTCGTCACGGATGAACTAAATTACTTAGGATTTGACGCGTTTACGATGGGAAACCATGAATTTGATTGGACTACTGAGCAAGTTAAAGAAAACAAACAAAATTCAAAATTTCCTTATCTTGGCGCAAATATTATTGATAAAGAAACAGGAAGTCGTGTTGATTGGCTAGAAGCAAGTACGTTTATAACTCGAGATGAAATAAATATTGGCATTATTGGTACGATCGGTGCTGACCTAGAAAGAACTGTTCAGGCATCACTAATTAGTGATATTGAATTTGACGTTGTTACTAATTATGTTAAGGAAGAAGCTGAACAACTTCGCGAAAAAGGCGCGGATATTGTCGTGCTATCGACTCATGACACACTAACAACGCCTAATGCAGACTATTCAGAAATTATAAGCAATCATTACGTTGATGCAATCTTTTGCGGTCATGAACACGCACTTGATTTTTATGAAGATAACGGCATTCCAATTTTACAAACAAGTGGTCGCGGTAGAGAAGTTCAATATGTTCGCTTTGCCTATAAAGATGGCGCGGTAACTCTAGATGACTATCGAATAGATTCTGTTATTGAACCTTATCGCCCAGATTTAACTGAAGATGAAGTTGCTAAACAAATCTATGAATATCATGCGCAAGACATTACAAAAATGAAGAGTAAAGTTGTTGGTAAAGTTAAAAATGGACCACTTTCTATTACTCAAACTGCTAACCTTGCTGTAAAAGCGATGGTTGAAGCAGTTCCAGGAAGTGTTGGAGCAATTCACAATATTCGCGGTGGCGTAAGAAGAGAACTTCCAAACGGTAAAGTAAAATACGAACATATATACGAAGCATTTCCTTTTGACAATGAAATTGTCATTATGAAATTAACTGGTAATCAACTTAAAACATTAATGCAAAGTTCCTCGCAACATGCTAGATATTTTAATCTCACGGTTGATGATATCGTAATGGACGAAATTTATGATGTCTTAACAATTACCTACATTTACGAGCTTGATTTTGAACAAATTTATAAAGATTATGAGATTACAAACGTATACGCTCGTGAAGCTGTAGTTCAATATTTTAATAACCACAAAACTGTTGATGGAAAGGATTTCTAAATGAGACAAAAACGAAGTGTAATAAATATAGTTTTAGTGGGACTTTTTTCTACCTTACTATTTGGCTGTAAAAAAGACCCAGATGTAACAAGTAATCCTAGTGAAGACATTATAAACACAGAACAACCTTCAGAAACTACTTTAGAAATTGAAAGCGATGTAGTTACACTTGATTTTTATGGACTTAACGACTTTCACGGTTCAATTACTCAAGATGATGATAATCGCGAGACAGGCTGGTTTAAAATTGCAAGTTATCTAAAAGAACAAGAACGCCTTAATCCTGGCGGAATAATTAATGTTTCTGCTGGCGACATGTGGCAGGGATCTGCAGATAGCAACATTACGCGTGGCAAACTTCTTACAGAATTAATGAATGATGCTAATTTTGCAGGAATGGCAATTGGTAACCATGAATTTGATTGGAAAACGGATTATATTTCCCTTAATCGCGAACTTAGTAATTTCCCGTTTTTAGCCGCAAATATTTTTGAAAAAGCAACTGGCGAATTAGCAAGTTTTGTTGAAACTAGCACAATAATTACGCGAAATGGCGTCAAAATTGGTCTAATTGGGACAGTAGGAAACGGCTTAGAAAGTTCAATTTTTTATGAAAATGTTAAGGACTACGAATTTAGAGTTCCTGATAACTATATCGTCGAAGAAAGTAAAAAACTCCGCAAAAACGGCGCGGATATTGTAACTTTGCTAACTCATGACTCTCTAGTTAGTAATTATAATGATTATAAAGAAACGCTAAACGGTACTACTAATAACGGAAAACCTTACGTTGATTTAATTTTTACAGGGCATGCGCATACGCTTGACCGACAAAAAATAAACGGCGTACCAATTTTACAAACTAACGGTAACGGAAAACAATTAATGCACGTTAATTTAACGTTTAATCGTAATGAAAATGATATTACTTTAAATAAATATGAAAACATTGATTATTCTAATTTAATTGAATACGAAGATGATGAAGAGGCTCTAGAAATTTATTCTCGTTATTACGAAGAAGAAATTCGTGAAGTTAAAGAAGAAGTTGTTGGGACATTAACGCACGGCTTACCTTCAAGAAAAAATATTCTAAATCTAGCTAATAGAGTGATGTACGAAGCTTTTAAGGAAGAATATCCTTCACTTAATATCGCCGTTCACAATACTGGAGGAGTTAGAGTTTATTCTTTTGAGGAAGGCGAAGTAACGTACGGCGATCTTTATAAAGCCTTCCCATTTGATAATGAAATTAGAATTATTGATAATGTTAGTAGAACTGATGCAAATAATATTACAAACTATAATGCCTATTATATAGGTGAAGAAATCCGCGATAATAACACTGTCGTAACGATTGATTATGTAAGTACAAAATATCCACTTTATAATTATGAGCAAATCCAAACAGGAAAATATATCCGTGATATTATCGCGGATTACTTCCGCCTTAACGGCGTTGTTGATGGAAGTCAGTTTTAAAAAAAGTCAGCGTAACTGCTGACTTTTTTTATGGCACAAGAATTACACCAAGAACACCAGGAACTTCTTCGATTAATAAATCTTCAACGCCATAGGTTAGAGTTTGATCAACATAACTACAACCTTGGCAAGCTCCTAGCATTTTTACATAGACGTATCCGTCTTTAAATTTAACGAATTCAA
This sequence comes from Bacilli bacterium, assembly GCA_050952805.1. Classification (GTDB taxonomy): domain Bacteria; phylum Bacillota_I; class Bacilli_A; order RFN20; family CAG-826; genus JAAYSA01. The sequence continues at coordinate 799,658 of JBMNLM010000001.1, forward strand.
TATCGCCACCATGGCGATTAATAAAGGGGCGAATTTTTTCTAATTTCGCCTTAATTAAATTTTCAATGTCCATCGTAAACAACTAAAATGATTTTAAATTAGAGTGTTTTCTTCCAAAGACCGTGAAGATTACAATAAGCATAAGCTTCAAGAACTTTTTCGCCAGGTAATAGGGCAAATTCTGCAACTGGAGCATCGGCAGGAGTTAAAACTTTGCGTTTATTTCCTTCGGTAGTACTTACGATAATCCATTCAATAAAGTGTGTTGGAATCATTGGGTGAATGACTTCACCAACGGTTACTTTTACACTATTTTCTTTAACTTCGATAACAGGGATGTGCTTTTCGGTTGCAACATCCTCTTGGGTGTTCTCTACAACTTCAGTCATAAATTGTTCACAACATTTTGGGTTAATGCCGGAATCATAAATCATTGCGACAAAATTACCGCAAATTTCACATTTATAAAATCTCATTTTTCTACCTCCAAATTGATTATAACATACATTTAAAAAGACCTAATACATAATGCATTAGGTCGTTAATGTAAGCAAATAAGTTTGCTTTGCCGCTTTAGTGGTGCCCGGAGCCGGACTTGAACCGGCACGGTATTGCTACCGAAGGATTTTAAGTCCTTTGCGTCTACCTATTCCGCCATCTGGGCAAGAGAAGTGGTCTCCCGTACAAGATTCGAACTTGTGACCCCTTGATTAAAAGTCAAGTGCTCTACCACCTGAGCTAACGGGAGAAGGATTTGGCTGGGGCACCTGGGTTCGAACCAGGGAATGATAGAGTCAAAGTCTATTGCCTTACCGCTTGGCTATGCCCCAAGGTGAGTGGTGGAGGAGGGCGGATTTGAACCACCGAACCCGTTGGGAACTGATTTACAGTCAGCCGCGTTTGGCCACTTCGCTACTCCTCCAACAGTGTAAATAATTAATGGTGGATGTTGAGGGGATCGAACCCCCGACCTCCGCCGTGTAAAGGCGTTACTCTCCCAGCTGAGCTAAACATCCGGCTGCATACGCTAAATATGCTTTTTAAATATAACACTTAGCACCCTTTAAGTCAACGGAATATTATGAAAGGAATTAAGAGGGAATAAAATTGATTTTATGAATAATATTTATACGTGTTTTTTACGTGATTTTATAAGAAAAAATTAAATTTATTTTAATAATTTTCTTTTCCTAAGAGTTGAAACATATTCCGTTTATAAATTTCTACTCCTGGTTGATTAAAGGGATTTACATCTAATAAGTAGGCACTCATCGCACAACTTCGCATAAATGTGTAGAACAAGTAGCCAAGAGTATAGGCGGTTAGTTCACTAATTTCAAAGACAATGTTTGGAACTTTTCCGTCATTAACGTGAGCTTTTAATGTTCCTTTAAATGCTTGTTCATTAACAAAAGACATTTCCTTGCCTGCTAAGTAATTTAGACCGTCTAAATTGTCTTCATCTTTAGGAACACTTAAATTTCGAAGTGGATCATTGACAAAAAGCGTTGTTTCAAACAAAATTGGTGAGCCATCTTGGATAAATTGTCCAAGGCTATGAAGATCCGTGGAAAAAGTAACAGAAGATGGATAAAGACCAAGTTTATTTTTCCCTTCACTCTCGCCATAGAGTTGTTTTAACCATTCGTTAAACATTGCAAGATGTGGTTCATAGACGACATAAAGTTCGACTTTATATCCGCTTCTATACATATGGTCACGAATACATGCGTACTTATAAGGAATATTATTTTCAAGAGGCGTTGTAAGGGCATCGTTTCGCGCATCTTTTGCACCCTTCATTAATTCATCAATATCTATTCCACTTGCAGCGATAGGAAGAAGACCAACAGGAGTTAATACAGAATATCTTCCGCCAATATCGCTAGGAAGCGTAAATGTTTTATAACCTTCTTTAAGAGATAAAGATTTTAATGCACCCTTTTCTTTATCGGTCGTTACAAAAATGGCGTCTTTACTTTTTTCTTTACCAATCTTTTCTTCTAATAATTCTTTTATTAAACGGAACGCAATTGCTGTTTCTGTCGTTGTCCCACTTTTTGAAATAACATTAATCGCAAAATTGCGTGTTTTTAAGTGTTCTAAAACTTGTGAAAGGTAGGTTGGGGAAAAAGTTTGGCCAATAAAAACAATTTCAAGTTTGTCGTTAGGATAGAGGCCGCGAAGTGCTTCAATTGCTGCTCTTGCTCCTAAATATGAGCCGCCAATTCCGCAAACTACAAGCGTGTCAAAATTCTCACGAATGTATTTAGCAGTCTTTTTAATTTCTTCAAACTCTTCTTTATCATAATTTACTGGATAATCAGCCCAACCAAGGAAGTCATTACCTTTTCCTTTTTTTGAATTTATATTTGCGTCAATTTCTTTTACCTTTTCAACGTAACTTTTTAAATCAATTTCCTTAATTAAAAAACAATCATCTAACTTAATCATTTCATCCTCCTCATTTCCTTTTGCTTTTTCAATCCACCCAGGTAATGCAGCCTTAAGTGGCGAAAAGTCATAGTCTTCTTGATTTATTTTTACTCTTTTTGTTTTTTTGTTTGGTCCTTTTAAACGCTTTTCTTGGGGAACTTGTTTTAGTGAAACTCTCAGGAAATAATTGTATTCATTTATTTCTAAGATCTTAACGGCAATATCTCTTCCGACTTCACAAAAATAGCCAATATCACTTACAAAGTGATTACTCATTTCCGAAATATGAAGGAGACCTTTTATGTCACTACCAAAATCAATGAGTGCTCCGTAAGGACGAATCTCAGTTACTTTGCCAGTAATAATATCCCCAATTTTGTATTTAAAACTGCTCATTTTTCAGTCCTTTTATCTTTTTAAAGAGTTCTAAATCGTCTAGTGTCGTAATTTTTATATTTAGTGGACTACCTTCTACGAGAGCTACTTTTTTATTACTAGCAAGAACGACACTTGAGTCATCTGTGTAAGAAGTTATTCCTTTTTCAATTGCCAATTCATGAGCTTCGAAGATAGTTCCAAAGTTAAAAGTTTGCGGCGTTTGAATTTCATAAAGATTACTTCGATCAACGTATTCATTAACGCTAAAATTATCTTCACTTTTTCCAATTGTATACTTTACTTTAATCGCTGTTGTTATAGCGCTATTATTTTCACTAGCTTTTATATTTTCGTTAATGATTTTTTCACTCACGAGCGGGCGAGCGCCATCATGAATTAAGACAATATCATTATCGCTTGCCTTATCTCTTAGCGATTTTAAAGCAAGAAAACTACTTTCTTGCCTGGTAGAACCACCAATTACTAAGTGAACTTTCTTAGAAAAATTAAATGTTTTTAATTCATTTTCTACATCTAAAATATAGTCCTTATGGACAACAAGAAGTATTTCATCAATATGAGAATTACTAACAAATTTTTCTAAAGTATAAAAGTATAGAGGTTTCCCTCCAATTTGAACGAATTGTTTAGGTATTTTATTACTAAATCGCTTACCTTCACCAGCGATTAGTATTATTGCGTAATTCATTTAATTTACTTGCTAATTTTTGTTAAGTCTTCTTGCTTACGTTCAATTTCATCTGCAAGGCTTACTTGATCAATTAAGAGTTTACAAATTTTCTCAAGTTGCGAATTAGAAGAGTAGTCAGCGTTACAAACAAAAGATACGCGGTCATCTTCTAGTAAATATTCAACATGATGTCTTTCACCTTTTGGATAAACCGCAATAGAAGAACCACCATTTGATTTAACTAAAAGCATAATCGGTACATCAGTCATCCCGTCGCCAAGATAGACGATATTGCGATAGGGAATTCTTCGATCTGATTGTTTGCGATTAACAGAAGCATCATCAGTTACATCAAGGATTCCTTTAGAGATTCTAAAGAAAAACTGTGTTTTTGCCGTGTAATTGATTGCAAGCTTCGGCCAAACGGGGAGTTTTGTCTTATCATCAAAGAGAAACTCACAGCCATAAATTTCCTTAAATTCTTTTGCAATTGCACAGCCTTCAACGATTTCTTTGTTGCCGCTACTTATTAGATAGTGTTCAACTTTAACGCCTTTTGATTCACCATAATCATTAATACGTTTAAACCAAGTACGAACGCCATCATAAAATTTAATGTCTTTTCCAAAACTTTGTAAACGTTCACGTGTTAACTCAATCCCTTTTTCTTCCGCGAGAACAATCATCATATACATATACGATAAGATGCGTTCAACGCCAGTATTTTTACTAAATTCTCCTGTTGCTCCCCAAAACTCACTTGGAGTCATCCCAAGAGCAGGGATAAAGGAATAATTTTGCATATCTTCAGGGCATAATGTCTTATCAAAGTCGTACATAAATGCCATAATCGGTTTTCTTGCCATAAATTCACCTCTACTCTATATTATCATGAGATAATATAAATACAAAAGACTTGAAGACGTTCACTTTTGATATTTTCAATTAAAAAATAATGAGTATGATATAATTTAAAGCACACAAGAGGACGAGTATGAATGGATTTACAATAGCCTATATTACATTGCTTGCGATTTATATTATCTTAGGATTCATTTTTACGAATTTAATGTTTCTTTATAAAAAGCGGATGCGCCAACATAAAAAAGCAAGCCGCCTTTTAATCGTAAATAAAAATAATGAATTAAAAGCAATGCAAGATTATCTACTTGAAAAAGGCTTAGAACCAAAATCAAAATTATTTAGCTTTGATAAAACAAACATTGATGAAATAAATGACAATCGTCCTTTTTATATTGACGCGCTTAACAAGGCTCACGAAGAAGTAACAACGTTATTTGCTACTTTAGACAATGAAGAAGATAAAGATTTTTTTAACAATCACAATCAAGCAATTTTAGAAAACGATAATTCTTATCGTCGTATCGTTATGCTTCATAATAAGACTGCAAAAACATACAATAACCATGCAAAATCAAGCTTTTTTATCTTTTTCATCATGCTTTTTAGATTTGACTACAAAAAAGATATTTAGTAAATTCAGCAATACTTTTGAATAAAGTATCGATAAAGAATATAATTGTTAGGTAATAAGAAAGGATTTTTATTATGAATAAAAAGAAACCAATTATTCTTGCAATTCTTGATGGCTTTGGTCATCGTGATGAAGAAAACGGAAATGCGATTAAAGCAGCAAGAACACCAACCTTAACAAAGTTTTTTAACGAATATCCAACGACACTAATTGATGCATCAGGCGAAGCTGTCGGTTTACCTGCTGGACAAATGGGTAACTCTGAAGTTGGCCACATGAATATAGGTGCGGGAAGAGTCGTTTATCAATCATTAACCTACATTAATAACGCTATTAAAACCGGTGAATTTTTTAAGAATACAACGTATTTAAAAGCGATGAAATGGGTTAAAGACCATAATTCAAAACTTCATATTTTTGGTCTAACTAGTGATGGCGGTGTTCATAGCCATATTACGCACATCGAAGCAATGATTAAAATGGCAAAAGATTATGGCTTAGATGATGTCTATTTCCATGCGTTTATGGATGGAAGAGACGTTGACCCACAAAATGGGCCAAAATATATTGCTGAAGTTCTCGAAGTTATGGAGAAACTTAACTTTGGTAAATTAGCTGACATTGGTGGACGCTATTATGCTATGGACCGCGATAAAAACCTTGATCGCGTTGATGTTGCTTATAGAGTTATGGTTGACCATGAGGGCCAATCATTTACTGATTACAAAGAATACTTTAAAAACGAATATGAAAATCTCCCAAAAAGAGGTATGGAAGCGTCAGATGAATTTGTAACGCCAAGTTATAACGCTAACGTTGATGGAAGAATTCAAGATAATGATGCCGTTATCTTTATGAACTTCCGCCCGGACCGCGCAATTCAAATTTCAACGTTATTAACGAATCCATATTTCTATCAAAATCCTCCTCTAAAGGATGGAAAACCACAATTTAAACCATACGTTCCTGAACACGTATTAAACAATATTTTCCTCGTAAGTACGATGAAATATGCAGATAGCGTTAAAGGCGAAATCGCTATGGCGCTTCCGAAACTTAATAACGGTTTAGGTGAATGGTTAGCAGACCACAACTACAAACAATTACGCATCGCAGAAACCGAAAAGTACGCGCACGTTACATTCTTTTTTGATGGAACAGTTAATTTTGACGGCATTGAAAAACCAGAATTAAAAGGCTGCCGCCGAATTTTAATTGACTCTCCTAAAGTTGCAACTTATGACTTACAACCAGAAATGAGTGCCAAAAAAGTTACTGATGCGCTACTTAAAGAGTTAGATAAAGGTGATTTAGATGTCGTAATTCTTAATTTTGCAAATTGCGATATGGTCGGACACACGGCAATTTTCCCAGCGGTCGTAAAAGCTGTTGAAACAGTTGATACGTGTGTTGGAAGAATTTTAGATTGGGTTAAGAAAAATGATGCAACTATTATGATTACTGCAGATCATGGTAATGCGGAACAATTAGTTGATGAAAAAGGTCATCCTTTTACAGCCCACACAACAAATCAAGTTTACTTTGGTATTAATCTTCCTAATGTAAAACTAATGGAAAAAGGCGGCAAATTAAGTAATATCGCCCCAACAATTATTAGTTTATTAGGTGAAGAAAAACCAAGTGAAATGACAGAAGATAGTCTAATAGTTAAGGAGTAAAAAAATGAAATTTAGTGAATATCCTCTAAACATTCCTGATAAGGATAAAATTATTAAAAAAATAAATGCAATTACCGAAAGTTTTAAGAATGCTGAAAGTGTCGAAGAAGCAAATAAAGCGATGAAGAAAATGAATCGCTTAATGGTTAATTTAAGTACAGATGTAACAACAATTTCTGTTCGTTTTTCTCTAAATACGACTGATGAAGTCTATTCAAAAGCAAACGAACATATCGATAACATCTTGCCCTTTATTCAAATGCACTATAACGAATACGAAAAAGCGCTAGTTTCTAGTCCGTTTAGAAGTGAATTAGAAGAAAAATACGGTAGCTATTTATTTACAATGATAGAAACTTCTCTTAAATGTTTTAATCCTTTAATTATTGAAGAACTCCAAAAAGAAGCAATGCTTACGACGGAATACAATAAATTACTATCAAGTGCAAAAATTGAATTTAATGGAGAAATTTATAATTTACCGCAAATGGGTAAATTTGTTACTTCTAAAGACCGCGAAACTAGAAAAGAAGCTTATACAAAAGTAACGGCATTTTACGCAGATAACGATGCAAAACTCGGCCAGATTTATGATGAACTCGTTAAAGTTAGAACCTCAATGGCGAAAAAACTAGGTTTTGAAAACTATGTTGAACTTGGTTATTTACGTCTTGGTCGCATTGATTATACGTATGAAGATGTAAGAAAATATCGCGAACAAATTTATGAAGAAGTCGTTCCTCTAGTAAAAAAATTGTATAAACAATCAACAAAACGAGCAGGAATATCTCGCCCAATGGCTTATGACTTTAATCAATCATTTAAAGACGGAAATCCTCTTCCAAAAGGCGATAAAGATGAACTCGTTAAGAGTGCCTCAAAAATGTATAGCGAAATGAGCAAAGAAACTGACGAATTCTTTAACTTTATGATTGAAAACGAACTTATGGACTTAGAAGCTCGCCCAGGTAAAAATGGTGGCGGCTATATGACATATTTTCCAAAATATAAAGCGCCATTTATTTTCGCTAATTTTAATGGAACTCAAGGTGATGTTGATGTTTTAACACATGAAGTTGGTCACGCTTTCCAAGGTTATTTAAGTAGAAATATTAAAATTATGGAATATCAACAACCTACCTTAGAAGCTTGTGAAATTCATTCAATGTCAATGGAATTCTTCGCATGGCCGTGGATGGATTTATTCTTCGATGAACCTGATAAATATCGTTTATCACATTTAGAAGGAGCAATTAAGTTCCTCCCCTATGGCGTCGCAGTTGATGAGTTCCAAGAAAATGTTTATTTACATCCAGAAATGACTCATGAGGAAAGAAAAGCTAAGTGGCGCGAAATTGAAAAGAAATATTTACCGCATCTTAATTACAAAGGCTTCCCCTTCCTAGAAGAAGGTGGCTTTTGGACAAGACAAGGTCATATTTTCACAACCGCATTTTACTACATTGACTACACTTTAGCCCAAGTATGTGCCTTCCAATTTGCCGTTGAAAGATATAAAAACCATGAACGCGCATGGAATAAGTATGTAAGATTTTGTAAATTAGGCGGAAAATATCCTTTCGTTACACTTTTAGAAAAAGGAAAACTACGAAATCCTTTTGAAGAAGGCAATGTAAAAAAAGTAATTCGCCCGTTAAAACGAATCTTAAAAGAATTAGATGAAAAAATCGGTCTCGAGTAGAGACCGACTTTTTTTATTTCTTTTTACTTTGTTTTATATAGAGATTGTAATTTAGCACTGCAAGTGAACTTGCCATGCTTTCGTTATACAAAATAATGTTTTTTGGAACTTGCACTTGCGTGCTTGCAAAGTTCCAAATCGCTTGAATTCCATTTGCAATTGCAATATCAACGACTTCTTGAGCTTGATCTCTTGGAACTGTAATAACGGCGATTTTAGGTTTTGTGAGTTCAATAATGCTAGGTAGTAATTTTAAATCATAAATGTGAACGCCGTTTACATCCTTGCCGACAATATTTTCATCTACGTCAAATCCAGCGACAAATTTTAAACCCCATTCTTCAAAACCAGTATAGGAAAGAAGTGCTAAACCTAACTTTCCAGTTCCAATAATAATCGCATCCGTAGTTTGCGTGAAAACACCAAAATCAATAATTTCTTGAATTAATTTTTCTGTTTTTCTGCCTACGCGAGGATTACCAGGAGATTTACAAATTATTGATAAATCCTTTTTAATTGTTTCTTGGTTAATGTTTGTAATTTCTGCAATTTTTGGAGCGTTAATATATTCTTCCCCATTACTTTGTAATTGTTTTGCAACGCTTAAATAAAGTGGTAAACGATGCAATAGATTCTTAGATATTGGTTGATTTTGCTTTTTCATAATGACACCTCCTTATTTAATGCTTCAGTTATTAGTATAGCCCATTCTTTGCTAAACTGTGCAAAAATATAAATAACTCTACATTTTTACTTTATCTTTTATAGATATAAGTATTTTAAAACACCCATTAATTTGGGTGTTTCTACTGGTGCAACTAGAGAGACTTGAACTCTCACAGGGGTTACCTATACGCCCCTCAAACGTACGCGTCTACCAATTCCGCCATAGTTGCGTGCGATGTTATTATACCAATAATAAACCTAGATTCAAGAGAAAAGTAATCGTCTTTATTAAACGACAAAATAGAAAATTGTCGTTGAAAGAAAATATAGACCAAATACGCTCAAATATACATAACTAAAAATTCGAATTGCTACGTTATTATTTTTGTTTAATGACTCAAAAGTAAGTCCTGTAAAGAGAGCATTACTAATAAGCAAGGGAATAATATAACGAAAGTCCATCGTGCATGTCGCCGGGTGTTTAATGTTAAACGTTACATACGACCATCCAAAGACAATGATAAGCATAAAAGCTAAGTATAAGAAGAGGTAGTTGTTTGTTTGTGAGTCCTTATTTTGAATGTAAAAATAAATCGTAAAAACAATGCTAAATAAAACGAAGATAAAGACAAGAAGTGAGAGACTATTTATAAAGAAAGCCGCTGTAGTATATGAATAGTTAAATTCGCCAAAACTTAGCGATTTTAAGGATACTTCATAAATGTTATAGTCTTGTCCTAATGGACTTATTGAACTAAGTCTTACATAAGGATATTCATAGTAATGTCTAAAAGAGAACGAAAGAAATCTTTGAAATACATTTGTATTTGTAACGGCAAGAACATTGTTAGGCACTTTATAAACATACGTTATTGGTTGATTGTACTCTTTTAGATGTTTAAGTGGGTAATATAAACCAAGTGGGAAACAAATGACTGCAAAAATAAGAAACGATAGCAAAAGCATTCCAAGCGACTTCTTAAATTTTCCTTCCTTAGAAGAAGCAATAATTTCTTTTACTAATACGTAAATAAAGGCGATGCCAATCGGGATAGCGAGAAGGCCAACGTTAAGTTTTGATGCCATTCCTAGTCCAATACCAAAGGCTATACCAATGATGTAAGGTATTTTTCTTGTTTTATACCATTTAACAAAATAGTAAAGCGCCATAAAAATAAATAATGTTGAAAAATTATCATTATTAGTCATTGCAGTTAGCCTTAAGAAAATCGGACTAAACGCAAGAATCAGACTTCCAAAAGCAATGCTTCGATCATCCTCGAAAAATTCTTTTAAGATTAAATAACCCAACATTAATGTCAAGCAAGAGCTAAAACACAGCAAAATCCGTGTCGATTGATAAAGAACGTATTCATCACTCCCTAAAAATATTTTCATGAAACGAATAAAGTAGGCTAAAGAAATGTGAGCGAAGCGAGGATGATACATTTGATATCCATAGCTAAAATTAACAGTTCCGTCAGGATTTAAAAAAGGCTCAGGACCTTTTCCGGTCCGGTAATAACTCATAATTATTCCATAGTGTCCGCTCCCACGAATTGAAAGAACATCATGTTGCCTTTCAACAATTGCATTCGTGTGAACTGCGTACATAAAGCGAAGTGAAAATCCCGAAAAGAGAATAAAAAAAGTAATAAAAAGCCACTTTTTATGAGGGTATTTCCTCGCAAAGTAAAATGTAAAAAACACAGCAAAAATAAGTGAGACACCAGTAAAAATTCTTACTGGATTGTCGTTAGTTTGGCAGTCAAGTTCACGAAAATAAGCATAAAGTGCTTCAAGACTTTTACGAAGTGGTTCAATCGCGTTAATTTCTTGAATGCGCGCAGGATCAGTACCCGGCATAGAAAGAGTAAAAAGCAAATACAAAACAAAAATAATTATAAAAAGCGCTGGTATATAAATAAAATATTTATATTTAGAACTATACAATTTTTGAAAAAACTCTACAAATTTACTCTTTTTTCTTATTTCCGCTGTCCTTTTGTTCATGATATTCCTTTTCGGTATTCACCTTCCAAATAATATCTTTTGAGATTTCACCGTTACTCGTCAAAACTCTAACAGCTTCGATTGCAGTAAGCATTGAGTGATCCATATTGTTATAACGGTGTTGGCCGTTACGACCAATACAATATAAATTATCAATCGTATTTAAGAAACTAACGACCTTATCAATTTCTTTATAGCGACCAAAATAAGCAGGATAAGCTTTCTTAACTTTAATTCGTGTCGTATCAAGAACATCTTCTTTATTAACGACATTAATTTTTGCTAACTCATCAATTGCTTTTTCAATAAATAAGTCATCATCCATATTCCACATTTCGTCGCCTTCATTAACGAAAAATTCCATCCCAAGCCAGACAGTGTTATCGACATCTTTTACCATGTAAGGCGACCAGTTATTAAATATTTGTAAGCGACCAACTTTTACGTCCTCTTCTTGAACGTAAATCCAAGTATCAGGAACAATATTATTTAGTGTTTTAAATTTGGTTTTATTTTCAAGAAGAAGTTTCTTCGTTAAAACGCCAACTGTAATAAAATCGCGATAAATTAATGAAGTAGCGATTTCCTTTGCTTCTTTATCAATCTCATCTTCATTAAAAGCATTAAATAAATCTTTTAAAGGCATTGAAGAAAAGAAGTAATCCCCTGCAAAAGCAACCTCTTTTTCATTATTAAGAGCAACAACACTCGTAACTTTATTACCTTCTAAATTAACTTTTACTACTTCATGGTCAAGAAGAACTTCTCCGCCCATTTCTTTAACTAAATGCGCCATATGTTGATACAAATGTCCTGGACCATATTTTGGATAATAAAATTGTTCAATTAAGGAAGTTTCAACTTCCTTCTTTTTAGAACGGAAAGGTTTACTAATTGCGTTGCCAAGTGTTTTCCATAAAGATAACCCTTTAACACGTTGCGAACCCCAGTCCGCATCTATTTGACTTGGATGAACACCCCAAACTTTTTCGGTATATTTTTCAAAAAACATTGAATAAAGTGGTTTTCCAAAACGATTTATATAAAAGTTTTCTAAGTTTGTTTCTTTCTTTTTGCAAAATGAAGCACCAATGTAGCCAAAACCAGCTTTCATTGTCCGCGAAAAGCCCATATTTTTAAGGGTTTCAAATTTAAGTGATACAGGATAATCAAAAAATTTACCAAGATAAAGAATTCGTGAGACTCGCCTTCTTAAAAGCATGACAATATCTTCGTTTTCAGGATCAGGTCCATCAAGAGATAATTCTTTTTCGTTTTCTAAAACTATATCGTCGTAAGAAGGTTTTCCTTGAAGGGGCATTATTTCTTCCCAAAGTGCCATAATTTCTTCATTCTTTGAAAAGAAACGGTGACCGCCAATGTCGATATAATTTCCTTTATATTCTACGGTTTTACTAATCCCGCCGATTTCATTACTTGCTTCTAAAACAATTGGTTTAATATCTGTTTGTTTAAGCAAATAGTAAGCCGCGGTAAGCCCAGCAGGGCCCGCACCGATAATAATTGCAGTCTCTTTTTTATTTTTCATCGTTTTTATCATCCTTTTCTATTTCGATATATTCGCCTTCAATTACATTTTGTTTATTTATTTTTCCGTTTTCCTCATTGTTTTTAGGCGCTCTAAAGAGAATAAATTTTCTCGTTAAATAGTTATAAACTAAGACAATTAGTGTCGCGATAGCAAAGACAATAATAAACCACCACACATTGCCTTCATAAGGAATAATTGCGTTTCCTGCCTCTTTTAGTAATAAATTAATAATCATTCCTAAAAAACCAAGGAGCACAAAAACAATAAATCCTCCGACAGATTGGCTTCTTTTTTTATTGGCGACATTTTTAAAGACAACAACAATTGAAAGAATATAGTTAACAATAACACCAACTATAAAGCCCATTATTGTCGATAAAATAACTTTCTTTGTAAAAGTCATCCAAAGGATTTGTACTGTCTCATTACTCGTATAAATTACATATAAAAAAAGTGATGAGACGGCAAAGTCTGCAATTGTTGCAATACCGCCAACAATAACAAAACGGACAATTTCCCAGAAAATTGGCCGTTTAGTTAAAGGAACTTTTGTTTTTTCTGCTTTCGTTTTCATGTTTTATTAAAATAACCAAATAATTAAGAGAAAGTAAATGACAAGTGTTGTGATATCGGCAATTGTCGTTAAAAGCGGATTGGCCATTAAAGCTGGATCTCTTTTAATTAGTTTTGCAGTAAGCGGGAGAAGTGCTCCTAGTAATCTAGCTACTGCAGTAGAAATAAATGCAGTTGTCCCAACAATTGCAGAAACTTTTAGCACTGCAAACCACCAATCAGCCGACCACTTGGCAAAAGTAGCCCCACCAATCGTATCTACTTTAACGATACCAATGATGAATTCAAGGTTAATAAAGAAGAACGTAAAGACACCTACAGTTACTGCTAAAAGCAACCCTACTAAGAGTTCCTTTACGACAATTTTCTTATATTCACCTTTGTCATATTCTTTAAGCGCAAGTGAGCGAATAACCATCGCAGCGCCTTGCGAACCAGCATTTCCGGCACTATCTAAAAGGAAGGGAATAAAGCTAGACATAACAATAACCTTTGCAATTTCCGCTTCAAATGAGTTTATGATAAGCGAGGTAAAGACGCTAAAGACAATAAGTGAGAGGAGCCAAGGGGCTGCGCTTTTAAATAGAGAAACAACGTTTGTTTCGCGATAACTTTTTTCTATTGGCTTAACCGCAGCCATTTTTGCAATGTCTTCGGTTTGTTCTTCGGTAATGACATCAATAATGTCGTCAACGGTAATTACACCAATCATTTTTTGATCATTATTTAAAACGGCCATCGTTGATTTGTCGTAACGTTTAAATAAGTGTGCAACTTCCTCTTGGTCAGCATAAACGTTAACAGAGATGAAATTTGTCGTTAATAAATCATTAATAACTTGTGATTCATCTGATAAAAGTAGAGTTTTAAGGTCGATGACACCAATTAAGTTACGGAAATGGTCAACTACAAAAATATCATAAATTGTAACAGCGTCTTCGCCGACTTTCTTAATATAGTCAAGGGATTCTTTTACAGTCGATTCAGGACGAACTCGAATGTATTCTGTCGCCATAATTGATCCTGCTGTATCTTGGCGATAATTTAAAAGTGAATTAATATCTTGCCGCGTTTGCTTATCGGCGTTTTTTAAAACCTTGTTAACAAGGTTCGCGGGCATATCTTCAAGGAAGTCAACAATATCGTCAGTGTACGTATTTTCAATAAGTTCTAAAACTTGTTTATCAGTTAAAAATTCAATTAAGTGATTTTGTTGATTAGAACTAAGTTCTGTATAAACTTCCGCCGTGTATTCACTAGGGACTGTTTTAAAAACAAAAAGTAAAATTTGGAGATCATCAATCTCATTACAAGCCTCGGCAAAGTCAATCGAAGGTGTCGACTCTGCAAGCTCGCGTAAAGCGACGACGTTTTTAGTTTCAACAAGTTCAATGATTTCGTTTCTTAAATCTTTAATGTTTGCCATTGTTGCACCTCCTAATAAAGTATTTTAGTAATATACATTTACTCATGTAGTAAAGTATATTGTAATATTAAAGTATCTATTAAACAATAAAGCATTAGCAATTATAAATTATCAATATAATGCTATAATTTCAACAGGAGGTTAATTATGAAAAAGAAAATTCTTGTCGAAACATCGGCACGTCACATACATTTAACAAAAGAAGATGTCGAGAAATTATTTGGTAAAGGTGCAAAGCTAGAAGTCCGCGCTCCTTTAAGTCAACCTGGGCAATTTGTTTCGCATCAACGCGTAACGCTTGTTGGTCCAAAACGTTCAATTGAAAGAGTTTCAATTCTTGGTCCTGAACGAAAAGAATCGCAAGTTGAAGTTAGTCTAACAGATGCAAGAACTTTAGGCATTGCAGTTCCTGTAAGACTAAGTGGAGATATCGTTGATACACCAGGGCTAAAAATCGTTGGACCAGAAGGCGAAATTACCCTTGATAAAGGCTTAATCGCCGCTAAACGTCATATTCATATGACTCCAAGTGATGCCGAAGAATTTGGTGTAAAACACGGTGATGTCGTAAAAGTTAGAGTTGGAGGACACGATCGCCACCTTATTTTTGAAGATGTTGTCATTCGTGTTAATGAAAATTTCCGCCTTGCAATGCACGTTGATACTGATGAAAGTAATGCTGCAGGATTAGAAGGCGAAGTTTACGGAGAAATCGTAAAATAACCACCTCAAAATTCATTAAAAAAATACTTTTGTAATATTGAAAAAACTAAGTAAGCGTGATATATTGAAACACGTGATAATAACCTTATCAAGAACTACATAAAGGGGAACTAGTGTAGTAGCAACTCTCAGACTTGAGTAAGTGCTTTCCCTAGCAGGTCAAACTGAACGATAAGGAAGTAATTATTTGATTTACTTTCTTATGAAAGTATTTTTTTAATAAAAAAGGAGTAAAAAAATGAAAAATACGAACTTATTTACAAGCGAATCGGTAAGCGAAGGGCATCCAGATAAAATTTGTGATCAAATTAGTGATGCAATTGTTGATGCCGTTTTAAATCTTGATCAAAATGCACGAATAGCGTGCGAAACTTTCGCTTTAAAAAATCACATTATTATAACTGGTGAAATTACAACATTAAAACATCCAAATTATGAAAAAATAGCTCGCGATGTATTAGAGAGAATCGGCTATACGAGCGAAGAAGTTGGCATCGACGCCAAAACTTGTAAAGTTAGTGTTTTATTAAATAAACAAAGTAGTGATATTGCACTTGGTATTACAAGAGACAGTATTTACACGCAAGGAGCAGGTGACCAAGGAATGATGTTTGGTTACGCTAGTGATGAAAATGAAAATTACATGCCACTTGCAATTGTTATTGCACATAAATTAGTCCGCGTTGCAACGAGTTTAAGAAAAGAAGGAAAGTTTAAAAGTGCTCGTCCTGACATGAAGTCACAAGTGACAATTGACTATGAAAACCCTGCAAAACCAAGGGTAATTACAGTTTTGATGTCAATTCAGCATAATCCTGACGTTAATATGGATGAGTTTAAAAACTATATTTATAAGGAAATTATGATTCCGGTAATTGCTTCTTTTGGTCTTAATACTGACTTTAAATATTTAATTAATCCTACGGGAAGATTTGTAATCGGTGGACCACTAGGAGACACAGGTTTAACAGGAAGAAAAATTATAGTTGATACGTATGGCGGCTATGCTCGTCATGGTGGCGGATCATTTAGCGGTAAAGATCCTTCTAAAGTTGACCGTTCCGCGGCCTATATGGCGCGCTATATTGCTAAAAACTTAGTCGCCGCTGGCATTTGTAAACGAATTGAAATTCAATTAAGTTATGCAATCGGTGTCGCTGAACCTATTAGTATCTCTTTTTCAACATTTAGAACAGCAAACTATAGTGATGAAGCAATCCTAGAGATAATTACGAGTCTTTTTGATTGCAGACCTGGCGTCATTATTAAGAATTTCAATTTAACTAATCCTTCATTTAAGTACGAAGAATTAGCAGCTTACGGCCATTTTGGTCGCCCGGATTTAGATTTACCTTGGGAATATCTTGACAAGGTTGATGAAATTAAAGAATTTGTCAAAGTTAAAAAATATAAAAGAATAAAATAAAAAATAAGCATTTTTATAAAAAAAACTCCTATTTTTTATTATAATAAAAGTGGGTAAGCTCACATATATAATTTTAGAAAGGAGCACGATATATGAAGTACCAAATTGTTGGCAAAAATATAGTCGTGACAGATACTATTCGTGATGCTGTTATTAAGAAATTATCACGAATGGATAAGTATTTTGTTATTAACGACGATGTTGAATGCCGCGTTCTTTTAAGTAGTTATAGTGATTTTAAGAAAGTTGAGGTTACTATATTTACAAAACACATGACCTTTAGAGCAGAGGAGAAAAATTCCGATATTTATAATGCTCTTGATGAAGTCATTGATAAATTAGAAAGTCAAATGCGTAAATTAAAAACGCAGATGTCAAGAAGAAATAAAACGAAAACAAGTTTAGGTGAGGCAATCGCCTTTGAAAACTTTGAAGCGGATAAAGAGTTATTTGAAGAAGAAGATAATGTTGTTCGCATTAAATCAATATTTCTAGAACCAATGGAACTAGATGAAGCAATAATTCGCATGGAAGCTTTAGATCATGCTTTCTTTCTTTATTTAGATAAGGAAGATGGTTTAATTTCGCTTCTTTATCACCGGAATGATGGAGGGTATGGAATAATCCAGGCCGAAAACAAATTAAAGTAAAAGGTTATTTTAATAAGACGAAAAAGGGCACTTGCCCTTTTTTGTTTTTGAAAACACTTGCGTTTTGCAAGGTTTTTAATGCAAAAACGCGATATTTTCATTTTGTTTACTAAAAAGGGGTGATTTAATATATAATATTAAATACTATGAAAAAAGTACTTGCGACAGACTTAGACGGAACGCTTTTCTACCCTAAACGTAGAAAGAATATGATGACGAAAAAAAATATCGCTTTTTGTCGACGTTTTATTGAAAATGGCAATCAACTCGTTTTAGTTACCGCAAGGTCACCTTTTTATACAAAAAAAGTTGAAGAAAAAATTGGCTATCCTCTTGATGTTGTTGGAATGAATGGAGCCTATATTGTTGTTGATGATAAATTAATTGAAGAACATTTTATTGATACTGATTTAGTGAAACTTACTTCACTTATGAAAGAAAAATTTAACATTCAAGCCGTAATGTTAACAAGCACGAAGTATCCGATGCTCCTTTCAAACCCAAAATTGAATATTTTTAAAAAAATGTTTTATTCTATTTATTACAAACTTCAAGGAGTTTACGGAGAAGATCATATTATTGATCAAGATTTGCTAGATGACGAACTTGCAAATGGAAAAATATATAAAGTAATGTTTTTCTTTGGCCTTGGGAAAAAAGGTAAAAAGCGTGCTCAGGAAGCGCACGAGTATCTAAGAGAAAATTATCCAAATGAGTTTGAGACTTCTTGGACACATTTCTTTGTTGAAATCACGCCTCTTAGTTGCTCAAAAGGTGAAAGTTTAATAAAATATCTAGATCATCGCGGATACAAAAAAGAACAGACTTATGTTGTTGGAGACTCCGGGAATGATATATCAATGTTTAAAACTTTTTACGAAAATTCATTTTGTATGAAACACAGCCCAAAAAATGTGAAAATGCACGCAAAGACAATAATTGCTAACGTTTCGCAACTTGAGGAGTATTTATAAATAGGAGGAAATTATGAATCAAACGACACATTATATACTTGGCATATATCAAATTAATTTAATACTACGTGATTCTCTTGAATATATGATGCCAAATAAGGAGTTTAAGCTTGAGGCTTATAACCATAGAGAAAGAGGTTTAAAATCACTATTAAATGAAAATGCGCCCTTTGGGCAATTTGTTAAAAATAACGGCGAAAAGGCCGAAGAAGTAATGAAAAATCTTCAAAAATTTTATGATGAAGTCTATGGAGAAAATTCAACAATTGTAAAAGTTCACGGTGATAAAGTTGAAGTCGATGCTTCAAAACACACAGTATTTTACGAAATGGTCGTCGGCATTTTTCAAACGATTGAAGATATTATGCAAGGCTTTTTAAAGCACGCAAAAGAAAATGGGACTTACGAGGAATATTTAGAAAAAGCGATTGATAGCAACGAATACTTTTTCCGCTCCGCATCGCACCTTGTTATCGTTCACGACTTAATTAAGTTATTTAACGAATTTCAAGTCGCATATCGCGAAGCTAAGGGAGAAAAGAGTCCTGTAGTTAACTTTATTAACGACGATATTAATAAATATTTTGGCTTTATTTTATTCCAAAAGAAACATAACCGCGTTAAAGATGCCTCTTATCACGCAATGCTTGATAAAGTTATGATGTTAATTGAAGCAATGAACGGACGTAGACAGCTTCCAGAAGGCGTTACTTTCCCTTCGTTATTTAGTGATGTTGAACAAGCAATCTTAAAAGAAGTCGAGAAAAGTGAAGTATTATGGAAAACTGATTTTGCCCCATTAATAAAAGACTATATTGAATACAATCAAAAACATTTTCAAAACTTTGAAAAACCAGAAGAAAGGCTCTCTTAATAAAAATGAATAAAGTAGGCTTTATTTTTGATTCAACTGCAGTCATTGCAGATGATCTAATGGAAGAATACGGCTTTGTATTCGTGCCTTTAAATGTAACTCTTGACGGAGTAACTTACGTTAACGCTGATGTATTTGACGAAGAATACATGGAAAAGTTTCTAAACTCAAAGAAAATTTCCACGAGCTCCCCTAGCCCTCAGCAATTTTTAGACACTTACAAAGAAGAACTTGCAAAGGGTTATGAAGATATAATCGTTCTCCCACTTTCTAGTAAACTAAGTAGCACTTATCAAAGTGCTCTAATGGCTCGCGATATGTTAGGGGATAAAGAAAAAGAGCAAATTCACGTCTTAGATACATTAAATGCTTCAATTGGGTATGACACGCTTTTTGAATCGCTTCGAGATGATTTAAAGAAAGACTTATCAGTTGAAGAGTTAATCGCAAAAATTAATCATCATAATGAAAATTCAATGGTAATTTTTGAAGTTGAAGAACTTAAGTATTTACATAACGGTGGTCGCCTTGGAAAAATTTCATATTATGTTGGTGATTTTCTAAAAATTAAACCTGTAATTAAGTTTCGTGAAGGCTACATGAAAGTTATCGCTACAAACAGAAGCCGACACCGTAATGTTGAACTTATCTTAAACAAAATTGTAGAATTAATTGAAAATCAAAAAGAAATCTTTATTAATTACTTTCACTTTGGATCAGAAGCTACAACACAAGCACTACAAAAGATTACATCTACCTTGAAAGAAAAATTTAGTAATATTAGAATTAAAGAGGCAAAATGCATTGACCCAGTCTTTATGAGTCATGTTGGCGTAAAAGGCTTTGGCCTCTCAGTATGCGCATATAGTAATTAAGTTAGGAGTTAAGTAGATATGGCAACAAAAAATAAAACAAAAGTATCTGTTGGTGAAATCATCTTTTATGTTATTGGCGGTTTAGCAATTCTAGCCGGAGTAGTTTTAGGAATTCTAGGAATTGTTGCTCGCCAAATTAGTGACTTAGAAAACGCTCTAGTTCAAAGCCAACAAAGACTTATTGATAATTCGAAGTTAGATTATTCGCAACTTGGTGCAATTATTGCATTAAGCGGAACAATCGTAGTAATGATTACTCTAGTCGTCGCTGCAAAGAGAGTCGACTTAGAAAACGAAAAACGTGCAAGAAGAGCGCAACGATTATCATTACTTAATGAAGAAACCGAAGCAAATACCGTAGTAGAAACTGAAGTAGTAGAAGAAACTCCAAAAGAAGAATAACTTACAAAACCCTTACATTTTACGAATAAACCGTGCAAAAACGCGGTTTTTTCTTATTAAAAAAACTTCGATAAATTACAATCGAAGTATTTTTAATGGCGGAGAAAGAGGGATTTGAACCCTCGCGAGGTAGAACCTCCTACCGGTTTTCGAGACCAGCCCCTTCAGCCATCTTGGGTATTTCTCCAAAGGCGATAAAATTATATCATAAGTTAGAAAAATTCCTTTACATTTATTTCTAATAAAAAGATTTTTCAAAAAAATATTTCTTACTTCACTCTTTAATTAATCATTAGCTTGCTAAATGATTAATTTTTTTCATATTAGTGTATAATAAGTACGTTAACTAAGGTATATAGAGTTTATGGAACAATTAGTTGATTTTTTTAAAGAAAACATAGTTATATTTGTCGCAATTGTTGCTCTAATTGTTTTTTCAATATTATTTTTGGTTTTATATTTAATAAGTCGCAATAAATCAAAAAAGATGAACAAATCAATTAGTGATAGTATAAATACACTTAGAATTTTTATTGTTGATTTTGGAAAAGATCGGGCAACTTATTTTAATCGGCGCGATTTTGCAAATCGAACTAGTGGAAATCTTGATGTTTTCTTCCATCAATTCGAAACGAATGCTGCTGAAGAAGTACAAAACTGGTTAGAAGATTTAATAAAAGATGTTCCTAACACTCCAACTTGTTTTGAAGCTGATGTGAATATCGAAGCCAAAAAAGCAACGTATTTTTCATTATTACAAGTTTTAAAAGTTGACCGTGAAAAAGAAATTGTTTATCTAGAAAGTCACTTACTTCGTTATTTAACACCAAAACATCAAATTAATCGCAAAAAATCCGTTAGTGCCAAGAAAGCAATTGACGTTGATCAACTTGATCCAATTCTTAAAAAAGCAAAGGCGAGAAATCGCGGAATTTTAATTTTTATTCGTTTCTTTAAAATTAATCGGCGAAAAGCTAGTGAACCAGATTTAGAAAAATTACTACTTACGCAACTTAAAGATAGGGTTACAACTTTCTTAACGAACAATCGAATTCTTGTAAATATTAGTGATATGGAAGTTGGGCTCTTTGACCAAAGAGCACAAGATTTCCAAAAAGCCCGGCAAATTGCACGTAGTTTAAGAAAATCAATTAATGGTTATATTGATATAAACTCAATTAAGGGTTATTCATTTACAATAAGTGTTGTTGATGTGAATGCGTTTATTTCTGCTAGTGACTTAATAGAAACGGCAAGAAAAATGGCAATCTATATTGAAAAAGATCCTTCGCAAATTATTTATCACGACCGTATGCAACCTATCCTTGCGCTCGATAATACATTCTTTAGAAAAGAACTTGATTTAATTATTAATGATAAACGCCTTGTTGTGGGTCTTCGACCTATACTTGCAGCAAAAGAAGGTAAAATTGTCGGATATTTCACTTATGTCGAGCCTTCACAATCTGTCTTTAATAGTTTTGCTGAAATTAAAGACTTTGCTCTTAAGACCGAAAGAGAAAAAGAATTATTTTCGGTAATGGCCCGCAATGTTCTTACAAAATTCTATAACGAAAGAACTTCTGAATCGCACAAGGTTTTTTATCAAGTGTTAATGAGTGATTACAATTCAATCGTTTACTCATTACCAAGAATGAACCATGCTCTAGAAGTTAATCTTGTTTTACAGTTTGATGAAGAAGACGTCGCAATATCATCGCAAGATCCAAATGAAACTGTAGCGCTTCTTGAAAAAATGGGTAAAAACTTTGAAAAGGCACTTGTTATTAGTGATAAAGACTTAACAATGCCGAACATTATTTACGCACAATTTGACTATTTTATTTTTGATAAACGAACGATTAAAGACATACACAATAATGAAAGAGAACTTCTCTATTTAATGGGAACGCTTGGAAAACTCTTACGTTATAAAAAACCAATTATTGTAAGTGATTTACCAAGTTGGAGCAGTATTGAATATCTAGTTCGCGCAGGAATAAATTATGTATCTTCAGAAGAACTCGTAAAGAAAGGTTCAATGATGCTACCAGTAGAAAGGCGAAAAATGCAACGATTACAATCGTTTACAAGGACAACAAAGAGGTAAAAAATATGGCAAAAGAATTTAAAAATGAATCAATTACTCGTCAAAGTGAAGACTTTGGGAGATGGTATACTGACGTTTGTTTAAAGGCGGAATTAATGGATTATAGTTCTGTTAAAGGTTTTATAATCTATCGACCTTATGGCTACGCCATTTGGGAATTAATTCAACAATACCTTGATAAGAAATTTAAGGAAACCGGGCACGAAAACGTTTATATGCCTTTAGTTATTCCAACTTCACTTTTTCAAAAAGAAAAAGATCACGTTGAAGGCTTTGCCCCCGAAACGTTAATTGCGACAATTGGTGGCAAAAATAAAATTGAAGATCCTTTAATTATTCGCCCAACGAGTGAAGCTCTTTTTTGTGAACATTTTAGTAAAATTATTTCTAGTCACCGCGACTTACCGAAAAAATATAATCAATGGTGTAGTGTCGTCCGTTGGGAAAAAACAACACGACCATTTTTAAGAGGTGCAGAATTCTTATGGCAAGAAGGACATACGATGCATGAAACGAAAGAGGAAGCCGAAAAAGAAGCGCTAGACATGCTTCATATTTATGAAAAAATGGGAGAAGAACTTTTAGCAATTCCCTTTTTAGTCGGTAAAAAGACCGAAAACGAAAAATTTGCAGGCGCAGAAAAAACGTACACTATTGAAGCACTTATGCCTGACGGAAAAGCTCTTCAAAGTGGAACGACGCACTACTTTGGAAATTCTTTTGCAAAGGCATTCGACATTACTTTTCAAAATCGCGAAAACAAACTCGTTAACCCATATCAAACAAGCTGGGGCGTTTCAACGCGTTTAATTGGTTCGGTAATTTTAGCTCACGGAGATGATAATGGTCTTTCCTTACCTCCAAAAGTTGCCCCAATTCAAGTAATTATTATTCCTATCCAAATGCAAAAAGAAGGTGTTATTGCTAAGGTTAACGAAATAAATGAACGGTTAAATAAAATTGGAATCCGTTCTAAAATTGATGATTCTAACCAAACGCCTGGTTGGAAATTTAGTGAATATGAAATGAAAGGTGTCCCACTTCGCCTTGAAGTTGGTCCAAGAGATATTAAGGAAAATAAAGTTTCTGCTTCGATTAGATATAATGGCGAAAAACTTTCTATTTCTGAAAGTGAACTAGAAACTAAAGTTGAAGAGCTACTTGAAGATATCCAAAACGCTCTTTATGAACGTGCAAAAGTATATTTAGAAAATCATATTAAAGAAGTACGCACTATTGAAGAACTTGAACAAGTTTTACTAGTTGATGGTGGCTATGCAAAAATGATGTGGAGTGGAGACCTAGAATGTCTCGATGTTATTAAAGAAAAATATAGTGCAACCGCAAGATGTCTTCCCTTTGATCAAACGCCATTTACAGACAAATGTTTAATCTCTGGAAAGAAAGCAAAATACGTTGTAATTATTGCGAAAGCCTATTAATTATTTATATTTACATTGCCTATTAATATATGTTATATTTATAGGCGTCTGGAGTAGTACCCAAGTTGGTGAAGGGGCTTCCCTGCTAAGGAAGTAGGTCGGGTAACTGGCGCGAGAGTTCGAGTCTCTCCTACTCCGCCATCAAAAATGCGACAATTAACGTCGCATTTTTTATATTTTTCTTAAAATGAACTCAAAATTGCCACGATAAGAGATAAGATTTTCTTCTAAACCTTGCAAAAACAATGTCAATTTAAAAAATAGTAAAATCGAGCGTGATTTTGCAACAAACTATTTATTATAAGGTATAATAAATAAGGTTAGATGATTATCTGTTAAAGGAGAATTATTATGAATTTTGATGCAGTATTAGAACAATTCAATAATTGGTATTTCTGGTTAGGCTTTGCTCTAGGCGAAGTCGCTCTTATTTTTGTTAGTATCTTTTTAATTTTTCAAAAGAAAGAATCATTTGTAACGTGGTTCTACGTAGTTATGCTACCTATAATTACGACCGCTTATTTACTTAATCTTCAATATTTATTTTATATTTCTCTTGCAATCTATGTCATTGGAACATCAGCTCTAATTTATAGCGATATTGTCGCTTTTAGAACGTTTATTACAAGGATGTCTTCAAGACGCGATAAACGATATGGAAGAAACGTACCTGAAAAAAGAAAATTCCGTAAAATTTATGACTACGAACGTGTCTTCCAGGAAATTGCAAAAGCAGTTGATTATCTAACAAGAACACGCACGGGTGCATTGATTACAGTCGAAAAAAGCATGCTTTTAGATGACATTATTAAAAACGGTAAACCAATTAATGCTCCGGTTACTGCTGAACTCCTAACAACTATTTTCTACAAAGGAACGACGCTTCATGATGGAGCAGTTGTAATTCGCGATGACATGATTATCGCTGCCAGTGTCTATTATATTGCCTCAACAAAACCACTATCAGGTAAAGTTGGATCTAGACACAGAGCAGGTCTAGGAATTAGTGAAATTACCGATTCTGTTACGATTGTCGTAAGTGAAGAAACGGGAAGAATTTCAATTGCCTACAAAGGTAATTTACAACCTGTAAATCGCGATGATTTTTATAAAACATTTGTTGAATACATGGACCTAGGAAACGAGGAAAACTAAAATGAGTAAATATTTTGGCACCGATGGGATACGTGGTGTTGCTAATAAGGAATTAACTGCGCATATTGCCTATCGAATTGGAAGATTTTTAGGCCAGTATAAGAAAAATAAAACCGCAAATAATATTTTAATTGCCCGCGACACAAGAATAAGCGGGCAATTGCTTTTAAATGGTCTAGTTGCTGGAATCCTTTCTTCTGGGGGAAATGTTACTGATTTAGGTATCTCAACGACACCAAGTGTCGCCTATCTTACGCGCAAAAAAGGTTTTACATTTGGAATAATGATAAGTGCCTCACATAATCCTTATTATGATAATGGCATAAAACTTTTTAAATCAAATGGTGAGAAAATTGATAAAAAAACAGAAGAACTTCTTGATCAATATATTGATTCACTAAAAGATTATCTTCCCTTAGCGAAAAACGAATACATTGGCACGTACACGTACGCGCCCGAATTAACAAATGAATATATAGATAAGTTAATGTCAGGTGTAAACATAAATAAAGACACACCTTTACTTATTGACTGTGCGAATGGCTCATGTAGTTTTATTGCAAAAGATGTATTTTCTAAGCTTCCAATAACTCACAAAATTATTAACAAGCAGCCAAACGGCGTAAATATTAATTTTAATTGTGGATCAACTCACTTAGATCACTTAAGTGAGAAACTACAAATAGAAAATCAATATGAGTACGGTGTTGCTTTTGACGGTGATGGTGATCGCGTCTTACTCGTTAATAAAGATGGTAATCATTTAGATGGAGATTATCTAATTTATGCACTTGCTAAATGCTTAGCAAAACTAGGACGACTAAAAAATAATACCGTCGTAGTTACTGTTATGAGTAATCTTGGATTACTAAAAGCACTAGAAAAAAGCGGCATAAACTATGAAATTGTTGATGTTGGCGATCGTCACATCCAAGAGAGAATGATTAAAAAAGGTTATTCGCTTGGTGGCGAACAATGCGGCCATATTATTTTAGCGGATTACTTACTAACAGGTGATGGCCTATTAGTTGTTACTCACTTATTATCACTTTTAGAAGAAGCAGAACTAACTTTAGAAGAAGCGCTTGTTGGATTTACTAAACTTCCGCAAGTCCTAGTAAATGTAATTGTTCCAAATAAAGAAGCTATTTTAAATCATAAAGGATTAAATGATTTAATTAATGAAAGCACAAAAGAACTAGGTGATACTGGTAGAATCCTCGTACGCGCTAGTGGAACCGAACCAAAAATTAGAGTTATGGTTGAAGCAGAAACTCTAGAAGAATGTAATAAACACGCTAATAAGATAAAGCAATACATAGAAGATCTTGTATAAAAAAAGTTCGACCTCGAGTCGAACTTTTTTAAACTAATAAATAATAACTATTTTGGACCAAAGTCGCCTTCATATAACCAGGCGTCTTTTAAGAAGTTTGCCTTAGTTACACTGTTTGTGCCTTTTACTTCAATAAATGCAGTTTGGACACCTTGTGTTGGGGCGTCTTTTGTAAAGTCAACTAAGAGAATGGTAGGCGTTAAGAATGTATCAACGTTAGCTTCTTCAATTTTTTCAATCGTAGATTCATCAATACCATGATTTAGGAAATAATCAGAAGCTTGGGCAACACCAGCATATTCTTCAAAATATAATTGATTTCTAACTAAGAGAGCATCAAAAGCTGATTTGCATTCATCATCGATTTTATTATCGTCTTTTTGCCAATCTTTATTCGTTTCTTCATCAACAAAGATGGTTTTTAATTTAAATTCGTAACCACCTAATTCTTCTTTTTTATATGATTGAAGTTTTTTAAAGCCTTCTTGAGCGGCATCACAGTGTGAGCATCTGTTCTTACTTTGGATAAATGCCAAGAAGAATTTTTGACCTTCAAGAGAATTTACATTTTCGTAGTTTTCATTATCATAAATTTCATCTAATAGTTTTTGGGCATCACTATTTTCTCCACCCTTTAGTGATACTTTAAATTGGCGATAATATGCATCGGGACTGTTTTTCTTTTCATTAAGGTCTTTAAAGCCATTATAAATTGGCGTAATTGAGAAGATAATCGCAAAGATTAATCCAACAATTAAAAGTGGTTGAATCCAGGCTGTATTCTTAATCCAGCGCCAAATTTTAACAAAGAAGTTTCCGATAGCAGCAAAGAATTTTTTCATTACTTATCCTCCTAAAAAAGAATAGCATTATTATCGTATCATTAAGACAAATGCTTTTCAACAAATAATTACTTAAGTAATGATTTGAGTTAATTTTCTTACGCGGCTCATATAAGTTGCAAAAAAGATGTGGCGTTAATATAATTTATACGGTACACCTTATGAGTAAAAAAGACAGTTCCTATAAGAATTTAAAAGATAAATCGAAAAAGAATCCCGCGTTACAAAAAACGTTGCAATATTTGTACATGTTTTTTATGTGTACGCTTAGTGCGTTTCTCTTCGCGATTTCTTTTCGCTTATTCATTTCCCCATCAAATAGTTCAATAATGGTCGGTGAAAATCAAATTGATCTCATTTACTTTGTAAGTGGCGGCGTAAGTGGGCTTAGCCAAAATATTGTTAAAATTGTTATTGATATTGCAGGAGCGCCAATTAGTAAAAGTCTCCTCCAATCGATCCTATATTTTGTTCTAAACGTCCCAATTCTTTTACTTGCTTGGTTTAAGATTGGTAAGCGTTTTGCAACGTTTTCGGCAATAAATGTCGGGTTAACGTCTCTTTTCATTAGTGTTATTCCTGAGTCATTTGAACAAGCGGTTATGCTAGAATCGCAAATTACGAGACCCTTATTTGCAGGAATCCTATCTGGCGTAAGTGCGGCGACGTCATTTAAGGCTAATGCCTCAAGCGGCGGAATTGATGTAATTTCTTATTATTTTGCTAATCGAAAAAGTAAAGGGGTTGGTATATATTCCGTAATTTTTAACGGCGTAATTGTTACAATTTACTTTATTTTAATGTTAGTCTCTGGCGAACATTATCCCCTTGCGATCACGAGCTTAATCTATTCAATTATTTATCTAGTTGTTAGTGCATTTATTATTGACTCTATAAATATTCGTAATAAGAAAATGCTTTTACAAATATTTACCGAGGATGCAAAAATAGCACAAATTCTTATTGAAAACTTCCCACATGGAGCGACAACTGTTGACGCGATTGGAACTTACACTGGTGAAAAAAGAACGATTGTATATATGACTTTATCTTCGACTGAAGTAAAAAGCGCGATTGATTTAATTAAAGTAAAAGATCCTAATGCTTTTATAAATGTAATTGAACTGCGGCAAGTTTATGGTCGCTTTTATATTCCCCCAATTGAATAATCATTATCACTATTTAAATAGAATGCTATAAAAAAAAGGTTATAAAACGTAAATTATTGCGATTTACGGTTTTAACTATAAAGAAAAAGAAGGAAGGAAATTGATTATGGTTGATGAAGAAAAAGTAGTCAAGACAGAAGAAACTGCCGAAAAACAAGAAAAACCTAAAAAGTCTCATAAAGGAAATTTCTTACGCTTATTTGATCATTTAGTTTTAGGCGCAGCCTTATTTACTCTTTTTACATATGGTTTTTACATGTTTATCGACTTTGCACAATTTGTAAGTGGAGGTAATGGTTCTACAGTCGTTGTATTTGTTTTTATACTTTTGCAATTACTAGTATTAGTAGCATATCTAACCCTTTATCTAATTGATGCTCTTAAAAAACAAAACAAAATGTTTCTTATTAGAGTTATTTTATTAGGTGGTGCATTGCTTACACAATTTATTGTTTGGATTATTTTCTTGGCAGAAGGTGCAACAATTGCTGCACTTCAACAAACCGGAATGGTTGTCGGTGCACTTGCTGCACTTGCCTTTGTTGAAACTAAACGAAAAGTTTCAATGGAATAAATTTCATTTAAGTAATCGAACAGTCTAAAAAAACCGTGAAGTTGTTAAATTCACGGTTTTTTCTTTTAATTTACTGGCGGAGAAAGAGGGATTTGAACCCTCGCGTCCTATTAAGACCTACGAGCTTTCCAAGCCCGCCCCTTCAGCCGCTTGGGTATTTCTCCGTCGGCGGAAATTATTATAACATTAAACGAAAGAAAATCATTAAAAATCACATAATAAACATTCCTTTATATGATAAACTAAGAATATGGTAAGAAAGACTTATAAAATAACAGAAATTGACGCTAATCAACGCATTGATAAGTATATAAAAAAGGTGCTTCCTCTAGCACCCGCTGGCTTTATTTATAAGTTATTTCGAAAGAAAGATATAAAGATTAATAATTTCTCAGCCTTCCCTGGATCAATCCTAAAAGAGGGCGATGAAGTTATGATTTTTTTAACTGATGAACAACTAAATTCTTTTTCACGAGAATATTACTTTGCAAAAATGCCTCTAACTGCAGATATCATTTATGAAGATGATGCTATTTTAGTACTTGATAAGCCAAGAGGAATTCTTGTCCATAGTACGATTTTTGCAAAGAAAGACACATTAACGAATCAAGTTTTAACTTATTTAGAAGAAAAAGGTCAATTTGATCCAAAAAACCGTGGATATATTCCTTCACCTGTTAACCGCATTGATCAACAAACTAGTGGAATTATTATTTTCGCAAAAACGTTAGTTGCCGCCCAAGCGCTTGGCAATACATTTCAGGATTCTGATAACATTACACGGAAATACCTTGCAATTTGCTCAGGAAAGGTGCAAAAATCGGGTGTAATTAATTTACCACTAAAAAAAGAAGAACTTGAATATGGTAGTGAAGTTACCGTAGATGAAGAAGGAAAAGAAGCAATTACAAAATATAAGGCAATAAAATATTTTAATAATCTATCTTTAGTCGCGATTGAAATTTTAACTGGCCGGACGAATCAGATTCGCGTCCACATGGCTAGAATTAATCATCCAATATTAGGTGATACAAAATATGGCGATAGCTTATTGAATGATTTTTTAGATGTTAGACAGCTTTGTTTGCATTGTCATGAAATACAAATTAAAAATATCGACGAACGATTTGAATATTTAAAGAAAGTCAAACTAGTTGCACCGATGCCAGAAGACTTCAATAAAATTCTCGCTCGTTTAGATTAAGGAGTAAATATGAACACAAGAGAAGAATATAGTAAATGGCTAAATCATAAAGATATGCCATCATATTTAAAAGACGAATTAAAAGCGATGAATGATGAACAAATTACTGATGCCTTCTATAAAAACGTCGAGTTTGGTACCGCGGGAATGCGGGGACTTTTAGGCGCGGGCACGAATCGCCTAAATATTTTTACGGTAAGAAGAACAACCGTTGGGTTTGGCTTATATTTAATCGATTTATTTAGTGATGCTAAAGAACGCGGAGTAGTTATATCTCACGATAATCGCTTTATGTCACGTGAATTTACGCTTGATATCGCGAAAACTCTTAACAAAATGGGTATTAATACGTACATTTTTGATGCCTTAAGACCAACGCCGCAACTAAGTTATGCTGTAAGAAAACTAAATTGTGTCGCAGGAATTATGATTACTGCTTCGCACAATCCCAAAGAATATAACGGCTATAAAGTTTATGATGAAAATGGTTGTCAATTAGTACCAGAAAAAGTTGATGGCTTAATTGAAACAATTGACAAGTTACCATCTTTCCTAGAATTAAATCTTGATGAATATAATGAGTCCGGGAAAAATACTATTCTTGATCATAGATTAGATGATGAATATGTAGAAGATGTTAAAAGCATTCAAATTAATGAAGAATTAATAAAGAGTGATTTTAAAATTGTCTTTTCTCCTGAACACGGAACTGGGTCAATGCTAGGAATGCGACTTTTAACTGAGTTAGGATATGATGTTTATCCTGTTACTTCACAACTTGAACCACTTCCTGGTTTTGTTAATACAATTTCTCCTAACCCTGAAGAAGATGGTGCCTACGTTGAAGCGCTAAAAATTGCAAAAGAAGTCGATGCCGACTTAGTCGTTGTTACTGATCCTGATGCTGATCGCGTTGGCGTATGCTATGTTGACCGTTTTGGCAATTGGCAACGATTTACTGGTAATGAATCAGGTGCTTTACTTCTTGATTATATTTTAAAAGAGCGGCAAAAACGCGGTCTTTTATCCGAAAACGGTGTTGTTTATTCCACAATCGTTACTTCAGAGTTAGGTGTTAAAATCGCAAAACATTATGGAGTAAAGAGTGAGTTATTCTTAACGGGCTTTAAATTTATTGGCAATCAAATTGCGATTTATGAAAAAGAAGGTGGCCCATCATTTGAATTTGGTTATGAAGAAAGCTACGGCTGCTTAATAAAAGATTTTGTTCGTGATAAAGACGCTCTTCAAGCACTTGTAATGTATGCAGAAATGACAAACTTCTATAAGAAAAACGATATGCGGCTTGATGAAGCTTATGAAGTATTAAGTAAGAAATTTGGTTACTACGCGGATATTACAAAATCAATAATGTTTGAAGGGGCCAAAGGGGATGCCGAAATGAAGGAAATGCTTTCTAAGTTGCGCAAAAAGTATCCTAAAAAAGTCGGTGAATACAAAGTAAAAGTTATTGAAGATTACTTAAATAGTGTACGTATAATCGGCTTAAGAAAAGAAAAAATCACTTTACCAAAAAGTGATGTCTTAAAATTAATTTTGGAAAATGGTAATACGATTACAATTCGCCCAAGTGGGACTGAACCAAAATGTAAATTTTACTACGGAGTAAAAAGCGATATAAGTAAAGAAAAAGCATTTAAAGAAGCAAATGAATACCACTTATTAATGCTTGAACTTATTCAGAAATAATATTTTTAACTGCTTTAATAATGCCATCGTTATTGTTATCTTCTTCAGTAATATATACGGCGGCATTTTTTATAACATCAACGCCATTTTTCATCGCGATACTATGATTTGCCCATTGTAAGAGTTGAATGTCGTTTTCGGCATCACCAATTGCAATTGTATATTCATGAGGAATATGAAGTGTTTCACTTAAGTGCACTAACGCATCTTTTTTTGTACCGTGTTCTAGATAAACCTCGCAATATGGGCTTGAATCCCAAAAACGAAGGCGATAATGTTCGTGTTTTTCGACAACGCTTGTAATAAAAGCATCAAACTGAGGCGTGCGTTTTTTGATTTTAAAAATAAGTGTCATTGGGTTTTCCTTTAACAATTCTAAAGGATCACCATAATTTATATCTAAGCCTTCATTCCAGAAGAAAATATTTAATTGATCATCTCTTTTAAAAAGAAAAATATCATTAGGGGTTTCAATCATCATATTATCCAGATATGAAAAATCGATTTCGCTAAGAATTTGTCTTACGATATCAAGTTCTAGAGTAATGAGTCGTCTTGGGAAGTGCTCATCATGGGGATGTGTCGTTAAAGCACCGTTATAACAAATAATCGGAGCCTTAACATCAAGTTGTTCTTGATATTTTATACAAGCTCTAAGAGGTCTGCCGCTTGCAATAACAATATAATGGCCTTGTTTTGAAAGGCCATGTAAATATTCTACTGTTCTAGGGGTAATCCTTTTATCATCTGTTAAAAGGGTACCATCTAAGTCTATTGCAATAAGATATGGGTGTTTACTCATTATTTCAATCCAACGGCATTTTGCACGCGTTTTAGTGTTACATTTGCGATTTTCGCGGCTTCTTTAGCTCCATCTTCAAGAACTTTATCAATAATATTTGAATCTAATATTTCATGATAACGGTTTTGAAAAGGAACAATCTCTTCAAGTACGGCATCTGCGACAGCTTTCTTAAATTCGCCATAGCGAGCATCGCTAAAGATTTTTTCAGCTTCTTTAATTGATATATTTTTCATTGAAGCATATATCGTTAATAAATTAGAAATTCCAGGTTTATTTTCAACATCATAATAAATTTTGTCGCCTGAATCAGTAACCGCAGACATTATTTTCTTTCGAATTACTTTTGGAGAATCACTTAGAAAAATATCGCCTTTTTCATTACTCTTTGACATTTTTACAGTCGGTTCACTTAAAGACATAATTCTTGCACCAACTTTTGTAACTTTCGCTTCAGGCATTACTAAGACTTCGCCGTAGCGATTATTAAATCTTTTTACTAAGTCGCGAGTAATTTCGACATGCTGGATTTGATCTTCCCCAACAGGAATAATTTTTGCATCATAAAGGACAATGTCGCTTGCCATAAGAACAGGGTAGGCAAATAAACCTAAACCAATTGCGTTTTGATTTAATTTTTCACTTTTATCTTTAAACTGTGTCATCCGTGATAATTCACCCATGTACAAGTAGTTTTGAAGAATTATCGCTAATTCGGCATGAGCGCTGACATCAGATTGTTTAAAAATAGTACATTTTTTTGGATCTAGCCCGGCGGCTAGATAAAAAGCGACTAAATCACGCGTATTATTTCGAAGAGTATCAGGTTCAATTGGCATGGTTAAAGCGTGCAAATCAGCGATAAAAATGAAAAGTTCGTTTTCATCTTGATAATTTTTAAAATTTCGCAAGGAACCAATGTAATTTCCTAGCGTCAATTTTCCAGTCGGTTTAATTCCACTTAATACACGCATAAATTTACCTCTTTTTACTTACTCTGTACTAAAAATTATAATAAAAGACTATGATATAGTCAATTTACAAACCTACATTGTACAAGTAACATTTTTGTTATAAAATAAACTTATGATTAAGATTTATACCTCACCTAGTTGCTCATCTTGTCGAAAAGTCAAACAATGGTTTGAAGAACAAAAAATACCGTTTCAAGAACGGAATATTTTTGATGCTACATTAGACGAAGCTGAATTACGTGAAATTTTAGCAAAATCGGAAAATGGGACTGAAGATATTATTTCAACACGTAGTAAAATCATCAAAGAACAAAACATTGACATTAATTCGATGTCAATTAATGAACTACTCTCATTTATAAAAGAAAATCCCTCTGTTTTAAAGCGACCGATAATGGTTGACGATAGAAGAATTCAAGTCGGCTATAACAGCGAAGAAATTATGACCTTCATTCCAATGGCAAAGCGTATTGCTATGGAAGCGTGTTGCTTCGAAGGTTGTCCAAATTATCCTCAATGTGAACATATAATGCAAATAAAAGAAAAATAAATTTATTTATTATCTAAAAAAGTATTTAATCACTGATTAAATATTTTTTTTATATTTTTTAGGAAAACATGAAATTTCATTTATAATAAACGTTAATAAATATTGCTTTATGATAAACTAGTATCGTAAATAACGATAGAGACTTTAAATGAAAAAGATAGGTTTATTTGTTCGCGACGACGAAAAAAGTAAAATCATCGCTGAGAAAATTAAAAACGATATTAGTAAGATTGGTTTCATTAACGATGACACCAATCCTGATATTGTTATTTTTGTTGGAGGCGATGGGACGTTGCTTCGCGCTGTTCATCACTATTTAGAAAAAATAGATGACTTAACTTTTGTTGGCGTTAGAACTGGAGCTCTAGGATTCTTTTGCGATTATAATGAAGATGAATTGAATAATCTTTATACTCGTATAAAAGATAATAAAGAACCAAAAGAATATCCACTAATTGAGGCCGAAATTGTAGGGTCTAATAAAATTAACCTCGTTTTTGCAGTAAATGAAATACGAATTGAAAACCCGTTTCATACACTTTCAACAGGAATTTATATTGATAACCGATTGATGTATATGTTTAACGGTAATGGTCTAAATGTTAGTTCTCAACTTGGAAGTAGTGCCTACAATCGTTCAATTGGTGGTGCACTAATTGAAAGAGGTTTAAGAGTTTTTCAAATTCAAGAAATTGCACCTCTTTCAAACATTAATTATCGACCAATGGCTTCGCCGCTAGTACTTGATAGTAAACACAAGATTACATTTAAACCTGTCGATTCTAAATCGCTAATTGGTTATGACCATCTTGTCTTAACTTTAGATCATGATTACGAAATTACTATATTTGAAAGTGAAAAAGTATTAAAATTAATACATAACGAAAATAAAGATTATTTTGAAGTCTTAAATTCAACGTTTGTAAAAAAGTAGGTAGTAATGAGCTTTGATGAATTTCTAAAACAAAACGCACTCTATATAGCCTTGTTCTTTGTAGCATTAATTGGGATAAATATTATTTTATTTTTTGCAATACCTCACGCGAAGAAAAAAGGAAAAGACAAGGAAAATGCGAAGGAAATAAATAATTTTGCAGCGTTTTTTAATTTTTGTGGTGGAAAAGACAACATTGAAAAATTAAGTTTACAAGGATCAAGATTATCGCTTTTTGTCAAAAATAAAAACACTGTAAATATTGAAGAACTTAAAAAAATCGGTGTCGAAAAAGTAATTTCAATGAGTGAAAAATACGTTTTATTAATAAATGAAGATTTAAAAGGTGTAGTTGAAGAGTTTTATAAATAATTTTTTATTACTTCAATTGGAAGTCCGACAACATTATAGTAACTACCTTCAATGCGATTGATGAGATCGTATTTTTTATCTTGAATTCCGTAGCCACCTGCTTTATCAAAAGGACTACCAGATTTTATGTATTCATCAATTTGTTCAGGGGTTAATTTATTAAAATAAACACTCGTTACGACACTACGATTAACTTCTTTATCTTTATTAATTATTGTAAATCCGCTTATTACATGATGACGACGACCACTAAGTTTTGATAGCATTTCAAAAGCCTCTTCATAATTTGCGGGTTTTCCTAGAATTTCATCGTCAATTATTACAACTGTATCGCATGCTAAAACAGTAGCATCTGGATGCTTGCTAAATACTTCATATGCTTTATATTTACTAAGTTCCTTCGCTAGTTCGCTATTTGTTGTATGAATCGCCTTTTCATCGATATCAGCGACTTCAACTATAAAATCATCACAAATAAGCTTTAATAATTCTTTTCTTCTTGGCGACTGCGAGGCTAGAATTAACATAATTAGTTACCTTTATTCATAATTAAGGGAATAATCATTGGACTTCGCCCTGTTTTTTCATAGAAATAAGGTTCTAAAACATTTTTTACAGTTAATTTAATTTCGGCGTAAGTAGTCGTCCCTTTTTTGAAAATATTATTTACAGATTCATTAACTAAGTCTTCTGCATTAGGAATTAATTTTGAAGCATTATGCGTGACAAAACCTCTTGCGTACAAATTAATTGGTGCAAAAAGTTGGTTATTTGCCGCATCTAAAGGAATAAAGACAGCACACATACCATCTTCCCCTAATCGTTTTCTATCGTTAATAACTGCATCAGAAACACCATCAATACTAATTCCATCAATGTAAATAGAATCTGCAGGAATACTAGGACCACGTTCGACATGGTGATTTTTTAAGATTAGTGTTTCTCCGTTTTTACAGACAAAAGTGTTTTCCTCTTTTACACCAACTGTGGTAGCTAAATCAGCATGTAATTTCAACATTCTATATTCACCATGGATTGGCATAAAATATTTAGGTCTAAATATTCTTAAAACAAGTTTTAATTCTTGCTCACTTGGGTGACCAGAACTATGAATATTTGTCAAAATTGAATTCGTAAGTACTGTAGCTCCTAGGCGCGTTAATTTGTTAACAACCTTATCGATTTCTACGCCGTTACCAGGAATTGGTGAACTTGAGAAAACAACCGTATCTCCAGGAATAATACGAACATCTTTATGATCGTTATCAGCTATTCTACTTAAGGCTGCCATAGGTTCGCCTTGTGAACCAGTACATAAAATTACGGTTTCATTTGGTCTAAGTGAGGCAATATCTTCGACAGCAACAAGACTTTTATCGCTCATTTTAATGTAGCCTAGTTCGCGAGATGCATTAACAACGCGTTGCATAGAACTTCCAATAACAACAACTTTACGATTGTATTCTAAACTCGCATCAATAATTTGTTGAATTCGTGAAATATTACTTGAGAATGTTGAAATAATAAGCCTTCCCGATGTTAGGGTGAAAATCTTATTAATTGCGGAAACGACATTACGTTCACTTGGTGTATATCCTTCTTTTTCGGCGTTAGTTGAATCACTAAGAAATAGGTCAACACCTTCGTTTCCAATCTGCGCCATTTTGCCAAGATTAATATCTTTTCCAATTGGAGTTAGGTCAACTTTAAAGTCCCCAGTAGTAACAATTCTTCCTTCTGGAGTATCAATACAAATTCCAAAAGAGTCAGGAATTGAGTGGGTTACGTGAAAAAATGAGACTCTAAAGTCATCAATCTCGAAAACATCATCTTCAGTATATTCGACAATTTTCAATTCTGTTCTAACACGCATCATTTTTAACTTATGGCGAATTAATTGCGCTGCTAGAGGTGGAGCATAAACGACAGGAATATGACAAGCCTGCATTAAAAAAGGTATCCCGCCAATGTGGTCTTCGTGACCATGAGTAATAAAAAGAGCTTTGAATTTCTTATTATTATTTCGAATATGGGAATAATCAGGAATTACATAGTCAATACCTGTCATTGCATCTTCAGGAAAACGGATACCAGCATCAATTAAAATTAGCGTAGTATCGTTTTCAATTGCGTATGTGTTTTTTCCGACCTCACCAAGCCCGCCTAACGCATAAACAGAAACGGGCGAATGTCTTTTGTAATCTGCCATAATAATAAAGACCTCACATTTCTCAATAATAACGATTATTATTATTTATAAATGACAATTAAATTATATGTAATCATTAACAAATTGTAAAGTTAGATCCCAACTGCATCAGGATAAGTAGATTTATTTATTAATGGACTTATGTGGTCATAAAACAATATTCCATTTAAATGATCAATTTCATGTTGCAAGACAATTGCATCAAAACCAGTAGCGCCAAAAGTTATATTTTTCTTAGCGATGACGTCATAGGCTTTAACTTTAATTTTGTAAGCGCGAAAAACAAGTCCATCGACATCGCGAGGTACTGATAAACAGCCTTCACCGCTTTCTATGTATGTTTTTCTTTTTGATTCACTAATAATAATTGGATTAGCAAGAACTCGTTCAACTATTTTTTCGCCATCATCGTAGTAAACGGCAATTAATCTTTTTGTAACACCAACTTGCGGAGCGGCAAGGCCGACACCCTCGCGAAGATTATATTTTTTTGCTAGTTCAGGATCCTGGCTAATTTTTAGATGTTCTAAAAGAGCTAGTGCGAGTTTTTCATCTTCATCACTTAGCGGTAATTCTACAATTTTGGACTTTTCACGTAACGTTTTGTACGTATCATCATATATCTTCAACATAGCGAAATTATACTAACATATTACGAGCCTTTTGTTTAACAAGATGATTAAATACTTTATAATTAGTTTATGAATATAGAACTTTTCGAAGCATGCATTAATTTAAAAGACTGTTTAAAAAACACTGAAGAAGTTAAAAAACTAGCAACAATTGAGGCCGAAATGGAAGCTAGTTTAGAATTACAGCCTAAATTTGCAGCCTTTAAACGCGTTCAAAAAGAACTTGAAGATTACTTAGAAACGCATTCCTTTAGTGATAATGGAACAAGCAAAATTACTAGAGAACTAAGTAATATCAAAAGGGATATAGATATGCATCCACTTGTAATAAGTTACTATAAACAGTATCAAGAAGTTAATAAATTATATTTCAAAATTGAAGAAGAACTCTTTTCAATAATTAATTCGAAGGTAAACGATGAAAATACGTGTAATTGCAGGTAAATATAAGGGTAGAAAACTCGCTTTTCCTTTGTCTAGTGATCTTCGTCCTACAAAAGATAGCGTGAAGGAAGCCGCCTTTAGTATTATCGGAGAGAACATTGAAAACGCTAATTTTCTTGACCTATTTGCAGGCATTGGATCAATTGGAATTGAGGCAGCATCTAGGGGCGCAAGTAAAGTTACTTTTGTTGATAATAACGTTAATTCGCTAAGTTTTATTTACAAAAACACGTTATTTGTTGAAGAAGAAATTAAAATTATTAATGAAAACTATAAGGACTTTCTAATCAAAAACAGGGACATAGAAGCCTTTGATATTGTTTATATTGATCCGCCCTATGAAGAAAATATTAAAAAAATATATGAAGAAGCAATAAGAGCGAACATTGTTAAGAAGCATAGTATAATTGTTTTAGAATCTAGTAAGAACTTAGATCAAACTAGTTTTGAAACACCAAATAGTAAAGTAAACAAGTATAAGTTCGGCAAAACGTTCTTATATGTTATAAAAAGGAGTGAAAAATGAAAAAAATAGCAGTATATCCTGGTTCATTTGATCCAATAACAAATGGTCACGTTGATATTATTAAACGTGCTTTAAAGACTTTTGATGAAGTAATTGTTTTAGTCGCAAACAATCCAAGCAAGAAAACGGCTTTCTCACTTGAAAGACGAGTCGATATTATTGAAAACGTCATAAAAGAATTAAATTTAAAGAATGTAACAGTTGACCAAACTCGCGGTCTTACAATTGATTATGCAAAAAAACACAATGCATTAGCGATAGTCCGTGGCTTACGAGCGGCAACAGATTTTGAATATGAATTTCAAATGTCAGCAGTAAATAGAAACATCGACAGTGAAATTGAAATGGTCTTCTTTATGGCTAATTCTGACTTCACATTTATTTCAAGTAGCACGATAAAAGAACTTTACCACGGAGGAGCATGCATTAATAAATACGTTCCTAAAGCCGTGCTAGAGGCAATGAAAGAACTAGATAATTAAAAATATTAATTAACGGAGACGAATAAATGACATCATTCGTCCCGTTTTTTTATTGCGACGATATGAGTAAAAGAGTTCTTCATTTTCAAAAGTGCAAAACTCACTTATATCAATATTAGTTGTTGGAATGCCTTCTTCCCTTAATTGCATAAAATTAAAAAGCGGCACATCAAATAAATATTTTCCATCAATTACCTTGATGACTCCGTATTTATCTAAACCTAACGCTAAATATTCATCAGCTTGTTCTTTTGAAATTTCATTATTTGAAAAATGTAGAGAAGGACCAATATATGCATAAATTGCTTCTGGTTTTACTTTATATTCTTCTTTAATTTTTTTAATACATTTTTGTGTAATAAACTTTAATGTCCCAGTAGAACCAGCATGACATATACCAACAAGATTAATCGTTGGAACATAAAGGAAAACGGGTACACAATCGGCGTGATAAATACCTAATGCAAGATTCTTATCTGTTGTTAATAAAGCATCAGCTTCAACGCCACTTAAAAACCCTTCATACCCTTTACTGGCATCTTTTTTTGTAACAATCTTTGTAATATCACTATGAAATTGTTTAACGATTACGGTGTTTTCTTTATCTAGGTTAAATTCTCTAAATAATCTAGCGCGATTCTCGCTTACATCTTCAATACGATCACCTACGGTAAACGAAAGATTTAAAGAAGTAAATTCTTCTTTGCTAACTCCACCTTCACGAGTCGTAGTGAAAGCATCAACTTGTTTTACAAAACGTGGCCAACGAACTAATTTAATCATGCTTATTTCTCCTTAATTTTAACGATATTTACGCCTAAAGTCGGCAAAAGCGCCTCTAAATCACTAATTTTTGATATTTCGTGATCTTCTTTTAGGACTTCTACTAAAAAGTAAATTGAGTGACCATTGTAGTGATATTTTTTAAAATCACTAATCGTAAAAGTGACAACAACTTTTTTATTATTTAACTTAATTTCTTCCTCATATTTACCAGTTCGATACATGCCAACTCTTCTAGCTTTGAATGGAAGAAAATAATATAAACCGCGCCCCTTAACATCATAAAACTCACCATCTTTTTCAATAACGGCTTTATGATTTTTATGAACATAAATAAAACCAGTAGCCATAAAAAGAATGGCTCCGACAAGAAGCGTAATTCCTAAGATTAACCAAAATTGTGCACTACTCATAATAATTCAAAATTATTTTACCATATTAAACATTGAGTGATTATCTTTAAATCTTTTTATATAATAGTTAATAGTGTTATGGAAAAAGAAAATAATAAGCAAAAAAATGTCTATGATTACTTATTAAAAGTTCTTTCAATTAGCAAAATTGGGTTACTTTATTCAACTGACCCATATGCTCTTGAAAATTACAAAAAAATTCGCGATTTATCGCTTGATATGCTGGAAAACATTCAAGATATCAATTTAGAAGGTAATCCTTTTTTTAAACGTGATATATATCCAACTCCAAACATTTCCGTCAGAACTTGTATATTTAACGAAAACGATGAAGTATTACTCGTAAGAGAAAAAAGTGATGGCGGATATTCGCTTCCTGGAGGATGGTGTGATCTATACGATAGTCCAACCGAGGCTGCGAAAAGAGAATGCAAAGAAGAAGCGGGTGCAGAAGTAGAAATTACTAATTTGATTGGCATTTTGAATCGCACTCCATTTAAAAATAAAACGAGTGTTCCTGAATATGTCATCGTTTTTCGTGGCAAACTTTTAAAACCATTAAAAGGTCACGACCACGAAATAACAAATGTTGCCTATTTTAATGTTGATGATCTACCAAAGCTTAGTAAAAAAGTTACAAAAGAAGAAATGATAAAAATGATTAAAAGCGCACAAAAAGGGGATCTAATCTATGACTAAACAATTTAAGTGGTGGCAAACCGCCGTTGGCTATCAAATTTATCCTGCCTCTTTTTACGATACAAATGGCGATGGATATGGTGACTTAAATGGTATTATCGAAAAACTAGATTATTTAAAGGATTTAGGCGTTAATTTACTCTGGGTTTGTCCGTTTTTTAAATCCCCAAAAGATGATAACGGTTATGACATAAGTAATCATTATGAAGTTGATCCACAATTTGGAGAAACTGCAGATATGAAGCGAATAATTGATGAAGTTCATAAACGCGATATGAAAATTATTTTTGATTTTGTTTTAAATCATACTTCTGATGAACATCCTTGGTTTATTGAAGCAAGGCAAAACAAAAATAATCCAAAGCGCGACTTTTATATTTGGCACGATGGTAAAACGGTTGATGGCAAAAGATTACCACCTAACAATTGGGCGGGATTTTTTAGTGATTCAGCTTGGGCATATGATGAAATTAGTGACAGTTTCTATATGAAAATTTTTTCTAAGAAAATGCCTGATTTAAATTGGAATAACCCAAAAATGCGTGAAGAAATTTACAAAATCGCTAGATTTTACCTTGATTTAGGTTGTGATGGCTTCCGCCTTGATGCTGTCGCGCACCTTGCTCGTGACCTAACTTTCTCTGATTCCCTCCAACCAACGAATAACCTTGGTTTAACTCTAGAACCACGAAAGTTTTCTAATCGTCCCGAAATGTTTACCTATTTAAATGAATTTAGGGATAAAGTTCTTGTAAATTACGATTGCGTTACGGTTGGAGAAGTAGGTGGTTCGGTCACGCCAAAAGAAGCACTAAAATATGCTTCTTTAGAAAAAGGGCCGCTAGATATGGTCTTCAATTTCGATACTGCGTGGAATAACAACGTCTATGATCTTTTCTACCAAAACCATGACCATCAAATTACGTATTTAATTAATATGAAGCAAATATTTAAAAAATGGTTTGATGCATGTTATAAAAAAGTATGGTTACCACTTTATTGGAATAACCACGACCATCCACGCGTTCTTTCACAATATGGCTCATTAAAATATTGGAAAGAATCAGGAAAAATGCTTGGAATGGTGCTTCTTTTTATGTATGGAACACCTTTTATTTATAACGGCGAAGAAATTGGCATGTTTAATGTGAATTATGAAAACCTTGATGATTTTCGTGATGTAAGCGACCAAGGCTATATAAATGAGCTTTTACCGTTTCACAAAAAAGAAGATATATTAAAACACATGAATCGAGTGAGTCGTACTAACGGTCACCAAATCATGCAGTGGGAAAACACTGAAAATGCAGGGTTTAGTACTGCAAAACCTTGGTTAAAGGTAAATAATAACTATAATTACGTAAACGTAAAAAGCGAAGAAGAAGATCCTGATTCAATTTTAAATTTTTATAAAAAAGCATTGGCACTTCGTAAAAAAGAAGATATTTTAAATCTTGTAATTAACACTGAATTTAATTTGATTAACGAGTATGACGCTCATGTCTTTTCTTATAGTCACGAAGATGAAAATCAAAAACTTATTGTCATTGCCTCCTTTAGCGAGGAACATTATGAGTTTTATAGTAGTGAAATAAAGGAAGACGATAATGTGCTTCTCGCTAACTACAAAGATCAAAATATAAAAGATGGTGTTATAAAATTACGCCCATTTGAAGCGGTTTTATTACTAAGAGATAAGCGATAAAAGTATGAAGAAATTTATTTTAATTAGAGCTAAAAATTTGTATAACTCGCCACTAATGGGTATCTTTTTGAAGACAATAAACTTAGAAGACATTGATATACACTACACCGATAAGAATACTTGCTATTTACTAGTCGATAGCGACTATGTTTTAACGATTGAAAATATCGCTTCAACAATAAGTAGTGACCTAGGAGTAAAAATGAGTATTATTGTCGCTCACGATATTAATGAAGTTGCTAATAAAACACTCACATTTGCTTATGAAAACGGTATCCCGTTTGCCTATCTCCCTAGTGTCGTTTTACAGATGCTGCTTTTAAATAAACTAGATATAAAAAAGGCCGTAATTAACGAATTTGAAGACGTGCCATATGAATTAATTCTAACGGCAAAGGCATACATTAGTAATGGATTAAATGCTAAAAACGCTGCAAATTCGCTATATGTGCACCGAAATACGTTTAATTACAGACTTACAAAATTCATTAAAAGCAGCAAACTTGACATACGTGATTTTTGGAATGCACTTTACTTCCAACTCTACTTAGAACTCACGAGAAATTAAATTTGTGCATCGTGCACAAGTCAATAATTTTTAAATGTGTTATATTAAAAATGCTTGAAAGGAAAATAATATAATATGGCAGAAGTTATTTTAAAAAACGTATGTAAACAATACGAAGGTAACCCAAATTATTCCGTTACAGATTTTAACATTGAAATCGCCG
Source organism: Bacilli bacterium (assembly GCA_050952805.1). GTDB lineage: Bacteria > Bacillota_I > Bacilli_A > RFN20 > CAG-826 > JAAYSA01. The sequence goes on from JBMNLM010000001.1 coordinate 843,991, forward strand.
ACAGAGAATTTATCGTTTTTGTTGGCCCTTCAGGATGTGGAAAATCAACAACGCTAAGAATGATTGCGGGTTTAGAAGACATCACAAAAGGTGATCTCTATATCGATGGAGTTCGTTGTAATGACTTAACACCAAAATCTAGAGGAATCGCAATGGTTTTCCAAAGCTATGCACTTTATCCTCACATGTCAGTTTATGACAACATGGCATTTGGCTTAAGAATTCAACGCCTTCCAAAATCAGAAATTGATCGCAGAGTTCGCGAAGCTGCAAGAATTCTTGAAATTGAAGAATACTTAGAACGTAAACCAAGAGCTCTCTCAGGTGGTCAACGTCAACGTGTCGCATTGGGTCGAGCAATCGTCCGTCATGCACGTGTTGTCTTAATGGACGAACCATTATCTAACCTTGATGCGAAGTTACGTGTCCAAATGCGTTCAGAAATTATTCGTCTTCATGAACAAATGAATGCAACAACGATTTATGTTACTCACGACCAAACCGAAGCTATGACAATGGCAAGTAGAATTGTCGTTATGCAAGATGGTTTTGTCCAACAAATCGGTTCACCAATCGACATTTATCATAATCCCGTAAACATGTTCGTTGCATCCTTTATCGGATCGCCTTCAATGAACTTCTTAGATGCAAAAATCGATAAAAACGAAATTGTTTTTGGAAATTACATTCACAAAGATGAATTAGCCAAACTTCAAGAAGAAAACGCTGAAGAAGTCGCCGTTGAAGAAGAAACTGCTTTAAAACCTGCTGCTGAAGAAACTACTGAGGTAGAAGAGGAACAAACAGGTGAAGAAGTCGCCGAAGAGGAAGCAGTTGAAGATAAAGAAGATAAAAAGGCTAAGAGAAAAGAAAAACGGCAAAAACGCAAAGCTTACATGAAGAAAAAGAAAAAAGAAGAAGAAAAAGTTGCCGAAGATAAAATTGATGAATTTAAAGCCGCTGTTGTTTTAAGTGATGACTATCAATTTATTGAAGTTACTCGAATTGCAATTCCCGTTGAAATTCGTAAGGCTTTAAAAGAATATGATGGCAAAAACGTCGTCTTTGGTATTCGTCCAGAAGATATCAATTATGCAACAGGCGCACTTGCAAAGAAATATCCTGAAGCTGTCTTTGATATGGATGTTGACGTCGCAGAACTTCTTGGAAATGAATATATTCTCCATGGAAAATTTGCAAATCAACGTATCGTTAGCAAAGTAAATGTTGATCCTGAAAACGACATTCATATTGGTGATACAGTAAAACTCGTTATGGACTTAAGTAAGTGTCATATCTTTAAGGTTGATACTGTTGAAGAAAAAGAAAGTCTACCAATTCAAGAACGCAATAAAACGATAATTTAGTTGTTTAACGAAAAACATAAAATTCCCTTCTATAATAGAAGGGTTTTTTATTTCATTGCGTTTTTGTAAGGTTTTAACTCTTTAATGAACAATTAGGCTAAATTAGCGAAAACATAACTAAGCAAAAATCACGATTACATATTATGTAAACGCTTACTTTTTTTCTTTACAAGTTTATGCCTTTCGTTATAATAGAGATGTATAAACAAAAATTGAGTAGGATGCGTGCAAAAACTTTAATAATCGCACAATAAAAAACACATCCTACCTAAAATGAAAGGAGACAATTTATGTTTAAACGCAATAAAGCAAAATTTGCTTTTCTTGGTTTAACCGCTCTTTTACTTGCCGGTTGTGGCGGCGGCGGTGGTAATAAAGGTAATCGCGTACGCTTACTCGTTTGGGGCCCAGCCGAAGAAAAAGAAGTTTACGAAGAACTAGCAAAACGTTTCAACGACAAAATTACTGAAGATACAGAATTTAGCATTATCTTCCGTGATGTCGGTGAAGCTGACGCTGCAACGAACGCAAAAGCTGACGTTACGACTGCTGCAGACGTCTTCATTTTCCCAGATGACCAACTATCAGTACTTGATGAAGCTGGTGTTCTCTACAAATTAGAAGGACAAATTAAAGAAGACATCATCGCAAGAGACAGTGAATCTTCAGTCACAGCAGCGACAAACCATAAAGGTGATTTGCTTGCATTCCCATTCTCAGAAGATAATGGCTATTTCATGTATTACGATGCTGATTATTTCACAGAAGAAGAAGCTAACAACCTTAATCTTAACGCTGCATTAGAGTCAGGAAAACTTGATGCTACACATCAATTTATGATTGAATTAGGCAATGGTTATTATGCAGTTTCACCATTTGCGGTCCGTGGAAACATTAGTTACAACCCAGAAACAAAAGTCCACGCAACTGACTTTAACAATGCTGATGGACTAGCCTCACTTAATGGCATGGTTGATTTATTTGATGCATATAAAGACAATGGCCTCCGTGCTGGTAACGTTGACGAATCCCTTAGCGACTTCACTAATAAAGACGGTAATGTTGTTGCCGCAGTTAGTGGATCATGGAACGATGTCAAAATTGGTGCAGACGCTAACTTTAAAGTTGCTGCAACAAAACTTCCAACATTTAATGTCACTCAAGGTGGAGAAGTTGAAGAAGTCCAAATGGGTGCATTTATCGGTTGTAAATTAGTCGGTGTTAAATCATCAACAAAACACGTCACTTATTCACTTGAATTTGCAAAATTTATTACGAGCGAAGAAGCACAACAACTTCGTTATGAAAAAATTAGACGCTTACCAACAAACAAAGCACTTATGGAAACCGATCTTCTTGAAGGTAACCTCTCTGCTGCTGGCTTAGGCGCACAAAAAGAATTTGCAATTTCACAAAGCGCATCAGTTGGCGGAACATTCTGGGATCCAATGAAAGCAGTTGGCGACTATATTGTCGATCCAGAACTTCGCGAACTTGAACCGCAACAAATGCTTGACAACTTTGTAACACAAATTACAAAAGCCGCATAAGGTTTAATGCAATATATATAGACGGGTGCTTTTAGCACCCGTCAATTTTTTAGAAAATGAGGGAACTTTATGAATTTAGAAGAAAAGAATAAATCTGAAGTACCAAAAGAAACTAAAGAAAAAATTCCTAGTAATATCATCGTAAATAATGACGATATTGTTATCGAAGAAACGAATGTACAACCGTATAATTTTTGGATGTACATCCTTGTTTCAATTGGAAACTTTTTTCTTAAACTTGGCAAATGGATTATTTCGATAATTCTCTACATTTTAAGAAGTCTTCTTAATATTTTTATCTACGCCTATAAAGGTATAGTCGCTCTTGGTAAAAAGATTTATAAAGTCGTTAGAGACTACATCATGTGGTTTATTGATGGAAGTTATAAGACACGACTTTCATATTTATTTTGTGGTGTCGGACACTATTTTCGTGGTCGCCCAATAAAGGCAACATTATATTTATTACTAGAAGGTTTATTTATTATGTTTATGGCCTTACCTCGTGGTGGAGGTTATTGGCTATCTAAGTTTGGTAATCTTGGCGATAAACCTTTTGAAATTATCATGGTTGAAGAAATTGACCCATTTGGAAACGTGACAATCGTTCCTAAAAAGGTTTTCTTAGATAACTCGATGTTAATTATGCTCTACAGCGTTCTTACGATTATGATTATTGTTGGTTTTGCCTTTATGTACTTTAAACAAATTAAAGGTCAACACCTTGCAGATTTACGCGAAAGAGAAGCAAAAGAAGAATATAATGCTAATCTTGCTAACTACAATGAACAAGTTTCTGAACTAGCTTTAAGTGCTGGTTTAGTCGCTCCTGTTAAGGAGGAAAATGAAACTCTTGAGGCGTATAACGAAAGACTAGCTCATTATGAAGCGCAAACTAATGATTTAGTTGAAGCTTCCGAGCTAGAAAAACCGGTTTATACTAATCCTCATCCGACTGCAAAAGAAGAAGCAAATTCAATGGTAAATGAAAATTTCCACTACACAACGTTAATGCTTCCCTCAATAACGATCTTAATTTTCACAATTTTACCGCTTGTCTTTATGATTTTGCTTGCTTTTACTAACTATAGTGGCACGCAAGGTCCACCAAACCAACTATTTACTTGGACTGGATTTAGTACATTTAATAAGTTATTTAACGACAAGGTCGATGGCTTTGCTGTCGCCCTTGGCTCAATTTTCGAATGGACGATCATTTGGGCCCTATTTGCTACATTTTCTAACTATATCTTAGGAATGATTCTTGCAATTATGATTAATAAAAAAGGCATTAAGCTAAAGAAAATGTGGCGAACAATTTTTGTTATCTCAATTGCGGTCCCGCAATTTGTTACGCTTCTATTAATGTCTAAGATGCTAGCAGAATACGGGCCGTTTAATGAATTACTCTTAAAATGGGGATGGATTAATAAGCGGATTAACTTCCTTGGAAAGAAAACGAGCGCCCGAATTACGATTATCATCGTTAACATGTGGGTTGGTGTTCCTTACACGATGTTAATTACGTCAGGAATTTTAATGAACATCCCTGCTGACCTATATGAGTCTGCAAGAATCGACGGAGCAAATGCGTTTACGCAATTTATGAAAATTACGCTTCCGTATATGCTTTTTGTCACAGGCCCATATTTAATTACAAACTTTATAGGAAATATAAATAACTTTAATGTCATATTCTTCCTGACTGGAGGAGGGCCGTCTAATACGGTCTATCCAGGACTTTACGGAGAAACTGACATTCTTGTCACATGGCTCTACAAGTTAACGATAGGTGGAGCCCAACAAGAATACGCAATGGGTAGTGCGCTAGGAATCTTAATCTTCCTAATCTCTGTATTTATTACTTTAATGCTCTACTCAAGAACATCAGCGGCAACCGCGGAAGGAGACTTTGCATAATATGAAAAAGAATGAAAAAATTGTTGAACTAGAAGTAGAAGAAGTCGCTACCGCTAACGAAGAAATGGTTGTAGAAGAAGTTGTCGCTCTTGAAAAAGCTGAAGTAAGAGCTGAGCGCAAAAAGAAAATTAAAGGCCATAACCAAAAAGTTGGCCGCGTCATTTCCAATACGATTATTTATATCATTTTGATTTTGATGTCATTTATTTGGCTCTTCCCAATTGCCTGGCTCGTACTTAACTCCTTTAGAGGAGAATCTACCGGTCTTGTAAACTACTTTATTCCAAAAGAATATACATTTAAAAACTATGCAACGCTCTTTACTGATAAAGATATGCCTTATTTAAGATGGTTCTTAAATACGTTAATTGTTGCAATTTTCACTTGTTTATTCTCGACAATTATTGTCTTACTAACAAGTTATACATTTAGTCGTCTACGTTTTAAAGGACGACAAACGATTATGAAATTTCTCATGGTTCTTGGCATGTTCCCAGGATTCATGAGCATGATCGCTATTTACTTTATATTAAAAGGTATGGGCTTACTGCCGACTGAAAGTAACCCGACTGTGCCGCTTGCTAACTATTTAGTTGCACTAATTCTAGTCTATTCAAGTGGCGCGGCGATGGGCTACTACATTTCAAAAGGCTTCTTTGATACGATTTCACATGCAATTGACGAAGCCGCAGAAATTGATGGTGCAAATAAGGCACAAATCTTCTGGCACATTATTCTCCCGTTTTCTAAACCAATCGTAATTTATACAGCACTTACGGCGTTTATGGGACCGTGGGGTGACTACATTTTTGTAAACACAATAACGCGGGGCTACACGCAAGCCTGGAGTGTTGCTAGAGGTTTATTCGAAATGGTAAATGGAGTTGGAAAACTTCCAAAATACTTTACTGTCTTCTGTGCTGGCGCAACGCTAATTTCTCTACCAATTACAATCCTCTTTATTTGGATGCAAAAATACTACGTTAGTGGTGTCACTGGCGGAGCCGTAAAAGGATAAAGAAATGAAGAACCTAAAGAAAATTTCGCAAGTTTTCCTTGTTACGCTTTTTGTTCTTACGGGTTGCAAAAGTAAAACACCAAAAACGTATGAATTTGACAAAAACGTAACTAATGAAACAGGCGATGTCTACTACGAAATTTTCGTTGGTTCTTTTTGTGATAGTAATGGCGACGGTGTTGGTGATTTAAAAGGAATTACTGAAAAAATTCCTTATTTAAAGGACCTTGGAATTGGCGGCATTTGGCTTACGCCAATTCATCCAACTGGCTCGTATCACGGATATGATGTCGAAGATTACGTCGCAATTAATCCAAAATTTGGAACCATTGAAGATTTTGATGAACTAATTGAAAAAGCAAATGACAGTAACATTGATATTATTTTAGACTTAGTAATAAATCACTCATCAAACAGACACCCTTGGTTTATTGAAGGTAAAGAAAACTTTACAAAACCGAGTTATGATCCTAATAATAACGATGATAAGGCTAATTACTATAATTTTTACTACGAGGGTGGCGAAGTAAATTACGAAGCCGTTTTTGATCGTTCAATGCCTGATTTAAACCTTGCTAACCCGCGCGTTAAAGAAGAAATAAGCGCGATTATGGAATTCTGGTTTGATCATGGAGTTAAGGGATTTAGGTTAGATGCCGCTCCTCATTACTTTGATTCACCAGTAGCAAGAACAAAATTACCAGCTGGCGTTTCAGTGTTAGAAGCAAATAACGAGTTTTTAAATTTCCTAAAAACCGAAGCAAATAAATTCCGCGAAGATAACTATTTTGTCGCAGAAGCTTGGAAAAATCTTCCTGAACAAGTTTCTCCCTATTATCGTTCAGGGATTGATTCTTTCTTTAACTTTGCAGGCTCAGATACGAATGGCTACATCATAAGTAGTGTCGTCACTAAAAACGCGACAGGCTTAGGAAGAAGAATAAGTGAAGTTAATTCTTTAAACAAAAGCGAATTTGAAGATGCCTTAACCGCACACTTCCTTACGAATCACGATATGGATCGAAGTGCTCCAATGTGGATGATTGATGAAGAACAATCAAAAGCTAAGTTAGGGGCAAGCATTTATATGCTTCAACCTGGTCGACCATTTATTTATTATGGCGAAGAAATTGGTCTTAAAGGGAGTCGCGGAGGTGCAAATACTGACGCAAATAGAAGACTAGCCATGCAATGGCAACGTGCTAACGATACGATGCGTCCAAAAAACCCAAAAGGGACAACTTACGACATGAGTTATCAAATAAAAGATGGGGTTAAGGAATTCTTAGAAGAACCATTCTCACTTTTAAATCACTATAAAAAAGTTATTAATGTTCGTAATAAATATCCCTTTATTAATTATGCAAGCGTTGAAGATATTGAAGTTCACTTCGTTAAAGGAACGGTCACGCTTCTAAAAATTACGGGAAGAAATAATGAAGTAATTTACGTAATGCATAATCTTGATGAAGAGACAAAAGAAGTCGATTTTGCAAAGCATGGTTTAAAAGACCTTGAAATTGCCGATGATATTTTTACGACACAAGTAAGATCAAAAATTAAAGGGAACACGATTCACATTGCCCCCTATTCTACTCTTGTCTTAAAAGAGAAATAGGAAGAAGGAGTAAATATGAAACAAAAAGAAACGGGAATTCTCTTAGCGATTAGCTCGCTTCCATCGCGTCACGGGATTGGAGACTTTGGCCCTAGAGCATATCAATTTATTGATTTGTTAGAGGAAAATGGCCTAGATTTATGGCAAATCCTTCCGCTTAACCCACTAGGGTATGGTAACTCACCTTATCAACCGTATAGTAGTAAAGCAATTGATGAAATTTATATTTCATTAACGCAACTTCAACGCGATAAACTCCTTCCAAAACGAATCGCGACTTTTCATCCAAAAAGTGTTCGCGTTGACTACACCGAAGTTAGGATGTTTAAACTTCCTTACTTACGAAAAGCCTACGAAAAGTTTATAAAAGAAAACAGAAGAGGCTTTAAAGCCTTTAAAAAGCGCAATCCATGGGTTTATAATTATGCGCTTTTTATTACGTTTAAAAAGCATAACTATGATGCGCTTTGGCTTTATTGGCCTATTGAATTTAAAGATTATCCTCTTCATAAAAACCTTGATTTAAGTTATTTTGAAGAAGAAATCGAATTTAATATGTGGCTTCAGTTTATTGCCTATAAACAATGGCAAAAACTTCATCGCTACGCCAAAAAACATGGCATTAATCTTGTTGGAGATATTCCAATTTACGTTGGAATCGATTCTGTTGATGTCTGGGAAAATAGAGATACTTTCCTTTTAGATAAAAACGGCTTCCCGACGCACGTCGCGGGTGTACCGCCAGATTACTTTTCTAAAACCGGTCAACGTTGGGGGAATCCTCTTTACGACTGGGAATATTTAGAAAAAACAAACTTTGCTTTCTGGAAAGATCGCCTTGGCTACAATAGCAAGTTATTTGATGTAATTAGAATTGATCATTTCCGTGCTTTTGATACCTATTGGAAAATACCTGCTGATTGTCCAACTGCGGAAGTTGGTGAATGGATTTTAGCGCCAGGATATAAACTTTTTGATGAGTTATTAAAAACGTATCCTGATTTAAAGATTGTTGCTGAAGACCTTGGAGATTTAAGAGAAGAAGTTCTCGTTCTTCGTGATCACTATGATCTTCCAGGGATGGAAATCGTGCAATTTGCCTATGAAATAGGTGAAGATAGCAGTATTAAGTATCCAAAAACTAATCGCCTAGTCTATACAGGCACGCACGATAACCAAACGCTAAAGGGCTGGTTTACGAGTTTTCCACTTAAAAAACAACTTGAAATAATTGAAGATTTAGCAAATCGCGGCTTTACTTATGAAGATCCGATGGATAGCTTTTTAGCTTATACATTAAGTAGCACTGCGCGAATTGCAATTTTCCCGCTTCAAGATGTTTTAGGTCTTGATGATAGAGCGCGCTTTAACACACCTGGCACAATTGGAAGACCAAACTGGGAGTGGAAACTAAAAAACTTTACACAGACAAAAAAACGTCTCGCATTTTTAGGCGAGCTTAATAAAAAATATAGAAAGGAATAGGGATTTATTATGAATAAGAAACTAGGAAAACACCTTACTTTAGCAGCCTTAATTTTTCTAAGTGGCTCTTTATTTGCTTCAAAAGTAAAAGAAACGCCACGAAATGAAGAAAAATCTGTGCCTGCTACAGTAAAAAGAACGCCAGAAGTAAAACCTTTAATGGATGAAACAAAAAGTGTGACATTCCATTACCATCGTACCGATAATGACTATAACAATTACGGTCTTTGGATTTGGGGTACAGGCGAAAATGGTAGTTTTCACACCTTCGAAGGTGATGATGCTTACGGAAAATTTGTAACTGTCCCACTTAGCAATTACAAAATTAAAACAGAAATTAATGTAATTATTCGCTATGGTGATTGGGCAAAACAAACTTCTGACCTAAAAGTAGAATTAGAACCATTAACTGCAGTCGAAGATGTCTATCACATATACCTTATAAATATGGATAACGACATCTACACATCGGCGGAAGAAGCTCTTGCGCCGAAAGTTTTAAGCGCACGGTTTGTAAATGAAAAATTAATAAGTGCTGAAACGTTTAATAAACCAAAATCATATCGGGTTTTAAAAGAAGGAGCAGAAGTAGTTACTGGTGATCTAACACTTAACGATAGCGAAACAAACCGTTATAACATTGACGCTAATTTACCGGATACGTTTGTACCGGACTTTTATGTCAATTACGAAATGGAAGTAACTTTTGTTGATAACGCTGTCAAATCGAGAAAAGTTGCCTTTAGTGGTCTTTATGACTCAGAACTTTTTAGAGAAACAATGGTTTATGATGAATTTGACTTAGGGGCAACCTATTCAAAGACATCAACAACATTTAAAACATGGTCACCCTTCTCCACAGAAGTAAAATTACGTGTCTACGAAAACGGCACTCCAACTGATGTAGATAGCGTTAAAGGAAGTGACGAATACCGCGAATTTGCAATGGTTAAGGGTGCAAAAGGCGTGTGGACTTATAAACTTGATGAAGATTTACACGGCAAATATTACACCTACGTTGTAACTAATGACACGTACACAGAACGCGAAACTGCTGACCCTTATACGAAGGCCGCAGGCGTTAATGGACGTAGAGGTTTAGTTGGTGACTTTAGCGTTACTAACCCAACCGGATGGGACGAAGTAAAACTTGAATCAGTTCCCCCAACCGCACAAGTAACATATGAAGTCCATGTTGCAGACTTTACAGGTGATGCAACGTGGAATGGCAGCGAAGAAAACCGCATGAAATTCTTAGGAATGATTGAAGAAGGAACGACCTACACTAAAGATGGTGTAACCGTTTAAAACCGGCTTTGATCACTTAAAAGAACTAGGCGTTAACGCTGTACAAATCCTTCCATTTTATGATCAAGATAATGATGAAATAAATGGCGGATACAACTGGGGCTACAACCCTCACCTTTATAACGTCATGGAAGGAATATATAGTAAAGATCCTTATGACGGCTTCGTAAGAATGAACGAAGTTAAACAAGTCGTACAAAAATTTGCCGAAAACGACATTCGTCTCATTATGGACGTTGTTTATAACCACGTCTCAAGTGTTGCAAATAACGCACTTAACATCATGGTGCCAAACTACTACTTTAGAACAAACATCGATGGTGGTTTATCTAATGGTACGGGTGTAGGAAACGATACGATGAGTGAACGAGCAATGTTTGAACACTTTATGATTGATTCAACGACTTTCTTAGCTCGTGAATATAAATTAGGCGGCTATCGCTTTGACTTAATGGGTTATCACACGATTGATGCTATGAATGCTGTAAGTAAGGCAGTAAGAGAAATCAACCCTGATTTTGTAATCCACGGTGAACCTTGGAAGCCTTATGGCGGAGTTCAACCAGTAACGCCCGTTAACGTTCCTGGAGACTTTGCTTACTACGATAACCTCCCAAAACTAGAAGATATCGCAGCCTTTAGTGATTCCGCGCGCGACAGTATCGTCGGACGCGTCCCGTTTAGTAACGGAAGAACGCAAGGTTACGTACACCTTCCTTTCCCAGATGAAGACGGGAATACGAAGAAACACGTAGAAGACGCACTTCTTGGTAAATTTAGTGAATACGGCTCCGGAAAAAGAGTTCACGATGACCCAAGAAAAACCGTAAACTACGTCTCGTGTCACGATAACTTTACGCTTTATGATAAAGTTCGCTTAGGTGCGCAACTTAGTTACGCTGGTCAAGAAGACCGTATTAAAAATATGGCCGTACAAGCACAATCAATCGTCTTGCTTTCGCAAGGCGTACCCTTTATTCACGCTGGTAGCGAAATGCTCCGCTCAAAACAATTTACGGCTTCAACGCCTGAAATTATAAGTCTCTTAGAAACTGATACAGGCGACTATAAAGCTGGGATTGAACCAAATACATACATTTCAAATAACTCATATAAATGGCCAATCGAAATTAACTCGATTAAGTGGAATTTAAAAGTCGAAAACTACAATGTATTCGAAATTTATCAACAACTAATCGACTTAAAACAAAACGATGAAGGCTTTAACTATACGACTCGTGAAGATATTGATGAACACGTAAAAGTTACCTGGGGTAGCGACCTAGAAGGCGATGCAAGAACTACTGACGCTGTTATTCGCTACGAAGTTAACGATTACTTGATTTACTTTGTCGGTGCAACAACAAGTGTGAAACTTGATGTTGATGGCTACGAAGTCGTTCTTGATACGTATGGCCACTTTAATAACGGCGAACGCTTAAAAGGAATTTATAATGTTCGCGGTTATGGCTCATTTACATTAGTTCTTAAAAAAGCAAGTAAGAGTAGTGCTAAATTAAGTGCCGGCGCGATTGCAGGTATTGCCGTCGGAGCAACAATTTTAGTTGGAACGCCGCTCTTCTTTGGTATCTACTTTCTTATTAAGAAAAAACCGAAAAAAGCCTAATTTAAGGTGATTTTTAGGAAATATTAACCTTTTTAAAGTTTAAAGGTTTACGGAAGCGCTTACATATAGTAAGATAAGATTGTTATATACGACAGTATGTCGTTAAATAAACATTTCTCAAAAAATAAAAGGAGGAAAATATGAGGAAGTTTTTCAAAAACATGATGCTAACAGCAATGTCAGTTGGATTACTCGCTGGCTGTGGATCCAACAAAACGCATCTTGTTACATTCTATCTTGGTCTCCAAGATGCAATCTACGAAGATGTTGAAGTTGCTCACGGAAAAACTGTTGCTCGTCCTGAAAATCCAACAAAAGAAGGATTTACCTTTGATGATTGGTATTTAAAAGACGAAAACGGCAAATATGGTGAAAAATACAACTTTGACACAAAAGTAAATGATGACCTAGATTTATTCGCCAAATGGGATCGAATTTATGTCCCAAGTGAAAGCGAATACCACATTGTTGGTGATCTTGCTAATACGGATCTTGATTACATTAACTGGGCAACCAAATTTGAAGGTGATCCACAAGGACCAATCGACGAACGCAGTTACTTAACAAAAGCCGAAACTAGCAACACCTTCTCAATTGAACTTGAAATTGGTTACAATGGAATGTTCAAGATTAAAAAGCCTGGTGTTCCTTGGGATGATGATACTGAAGCCGACTACACAACTCTTTATGAAGTAAAAGAAGGCTTAGATGTACCTGAATACTTAAAAGAAGGTGACACCCGTGACGTCCTAATTAAAGACGCTGCTAAGTATCGCATTGAATTCGAAGAAGATGAACTCTGGCTTAAAGTCACTCGCATTGGTGATGTCGCTGAAGGAAGTGGTGCAAAACCAAATCCTGAAGAAGGCTCAGTACCTAATTATGGTATTGCCGGCACAGTTAATGGTTGGGGAGATGAGGAAGACCTAGCTCTAACCTATGACGAAATGGGCGAATACTACCGTTATGACTTAATTTATTTAGAAGAAGGTGCAGAATTTAAACTTCGTGCTGACAATAGTTGGAGTGTCCAACACCGACCAAGTGAAAAAGACGTCTTAGATGAAAACATTACCTATGATCTTGATGAAGAAGAAAAACCAACTGGAAACTATAAAGTTGGAAAGACTGGTATTTACCAATTAGTCTTCGTACCAAGTGAAGAAGGCGACGTCCTTTATGCACGTCTTGCGACATTTGGCTATCGCGGAAGCGCTGCTCCATTAAATTGGAATGATGATGCTGAACCATTAACTGTTGATGCAGAAAATCCACTTCGCTTTACGGGCTCAATTACATTCACCGGCGAAGGTAAAACCAAACTTAAACTTGGTGCCCTTGGACCATATGATGGATGGCAAACAAGCTTTAGCACTGGTGATGGAGATATGGCAGTAGTAGCCGGAACTTATGAAGCCGAACTCGTCTTCACAAATGACGGAGCTCTTGTCGAACTCGAATCCTTCACCTTTACAAAAACAGCCTAAGAAAAAAATATATTTTATGGACCTGAGCAATCAGGTCCTTTTTTTATTTAGAAATTTAAAAATTTCTAACCCGCATTCACGCCTATATTAATATGTGATAGTATAATGATATATATACTTTATATAAGGAGTTTATTATGCATAAAAAAGCAAACAAAATAATCTTGAGTTTACTTTCTTTATTTCTTTTTGCCTCTTGTAAAGGTGGTGGTGGGGGAGATATAAGTGAACCAAGTGAAGATATTACGGATATTCCACCAATTTCGGAAGATACGAATAGTGAAACTGGCGGAGGTGGCGGAGGCATTGTCGGTAATCCTATCGAAGAAGGACAAGTGCCAAAACAAGTCGATATTTATGTAAATTTACCTGGTCCTGTAAGTGACTACCAACTTTGGTTATGGTGTGATGGGGTTGAGGGTGAAGCTTATGCTCTAGAAGCAGTAGACGCTGATTGGGCAAAGAAGACCGTTTTTACAGAAGAATATCCAAGTATTCACGGCTTAATGATTATTTTACGAAGCAAAGATAGTTGGGCATGGCAAACTCCAGACTGTGAAATTAAATATAGTAATTTTGGCGAAGTCGATGATGTAATGAGCGTATATTGCCTAATTGGCGATGGTAACGTTATCGAACTATATCATCGGGCTGATGACGCGCTTGGCGATAAGCTAAACTCTGCAGAATTCATATCTTTTAATAGTATTCGCGTAAATGCAACCGCTAAAGCAATAAGTTATGACCTTTATGCAAATGATGAACTCCTAAAAAGTTATGAAGGAAAAGAAGCGGTTCAAACGCTAGCTTTAGACGAAACTGCAAAACTTGATAGGTGTTATGAAGTACGGGCAAGTTTCCCTGATAAACCTGACCGCGTATCAAAACGAAAAGTTAGTTTAAAAAGACTTTATACTACGCAAGAATTTATTAATAACTATACTTACGACGGTGATGATTTAGGAGCAACGTATACGCCTACAGCCACTACGTTTAAACTTTGGGCTCCAGGCGCAAGTAAAGTAACGCTAAATACTTTCTTTAGCGGAACTCCAAGTAGCGTCGTTCCTAATATTCTTCTCGACGTTCCAAAAGAAACTTATGACATGAAATATGTCGGTCAAGGAGTGTACAGTGTCACCGTTGAAGGTGATTTAGATAAAGACTATTACACGTATGTTGTTGAAAATAGTGCTGGCAAAAACGAGGTATGTGACCCATATGCAACCTCCGTTGGCGTTAACGGTGTACGTGCGCAAGTTCTTGATATGAGTAAAACTGATCCCTTAGGATTTAGAGATATTACATTTAATAAATTAAATTCTCCTACTGACTTAACAGTTTATGAAATGCATGTAGCAGACCTTACACGCGATGAAACGTGGATGGGCACAGAAGAAAATCGCGGTAAGTACCTTGGATTAATAGAAGAAGGTACAACGTATACTAATGGCTCAGTAACCGTAAAAACTGGCTTTGATCACATTAAAGAATTAGGCGTAAATGCTGTACAAATCATGCCTTTTTACGATCAAGCTAACTTTGAAATTGAATTAAACGGTAAAGAACCTTCACACAACTGGGGCTATAACCCCCTTAACTTTAATGCCTTAGAAGGACAATATAGTTCCGCTCCAAAAAAAGGCGAAGTAAGAATTAGTGAATTTAAACAAGTCGTCCAAGAATACGCGAAAAACGATATTCGTATTATTATGGACGTTGTTTATAACCACATGGCAAGTGCCTCTTCAAGTCATTTCCAAAAAATCGTTCCGGGATATTACTTCCGCTATAACGAAGATGGAACACTAAATAATGATTCTGGAGTTGGAAACGTTTTTGCTAGTGAAATGAAAATGGCACAAAATTATATTGTCGATAGCGTTTGTCACTGGGCAAAAGAATATCAAATCAAAGGTTTCCGCTTTGATTTGATGCAATTAATTAACGCAGATACGCTAAAAGCTGTCGATAATGCTCTAAAACAAATTGATCCAGATATTGTCGTCTGGGGTGAACCTTGGAGTGCCGCAGGATATTGGGGTGATATGGTTTATAGCGATTATCTTAGAAATACAAATATCGCACAATTTAATGACCAAGGTAGAAACGGTCTAAAAGGTGAAAACGATATTAAACAAAATAAACATTATGGCTGGATTTCTAAAGGTGAAGGCGATAACCAAGGTGATCCTAGTTTCTTAAATCGAACAAAAGGGATGATGGCCGGAATGATAGGCGACTATTATAATGGCGAAGAATATCGTAATGATCCTAAGAAAAACGTCCAATATATAGGCTGTCACGATAACTATACGATTCACGACCAATTCTTAGCATCGTATGGCTATAATGAGGCTCTAGCAGCACGCGCTAGTGTTGTTGCCTCTTCAATATTATTTACTTCTCAAGGTATTCCCTTCTTTCAAGGAGGAGATGAAATACTACGTAGTAAACCATTTGATCCAACGACAAAAACAGCGATTGAATTTATGAAAACACACACGTACGAATGGCATAAAGGCGATGATGGCGTTTATTATTCTGGTAACTCTTATAACATTGGCTACGACACAAATAGCTATAAATGGAATGATAAAGCAAATAACTTAGAAGTCTTTAATCGCTACAAAGAATTAATCAATATTAGAAAAGAACATCCGGCATTTAGAATGGCAACGACTGCTGAAATTAAAAAAGATTTTGGCTACTGGGAAAACGTTGCAGATCTCTCGTATTGTGCAATTGCTGCTTGGAACACAAAAGAAGCAGAAGCAAACGGAATTGGTGCAATCTATTCCTTCTTTATTGGTCGATTAGATGAAAACGATACAACAAAACAAGAAATTAGTTGGGGAGAAGGTAAAGTCGAAGTTCTCTTTGACTCAAAAGGCGAACTAACTGGTCAAACTTTAACAAGTAGCGTTAGCCTTGAACGCTTACGCTCACTAATTGTAAGAAGAATAACAACAAATTAAGTCTTATTTATGGCAAAAACGAATCCTTTATATAGTAAGCATCCAAATGTCGACATCATCGCCGCCCCTTTTGGGCGGCGCCTTTTAGCGATGATTATCGACTTATTAATAAGTCTCGTTATCGCTTTTTTAAGTTATGCGGCGATTGAAGGAATATATTACAACTCAAAAGCAGGAAGAAACGTTAACACTACTTTTTATGAAGTAAAAAAATCTTCATTTCTTTATTCTTGGAATGACGAAAAGGAAAAGACATTTGAATACGAAAATTACCTTCAACAAGAAGTCGTTGTAAAAAAGTTTTATACAGAAAGTAAGTACAATGGTGAAAACGTATTTATTTACGAAAACGCTACATTTTACAATACTTCTGTCGATTTTGACTACGATATTTTCATTTTAAAAGTAAAAGTTGAAGATTCAATTTACGAGCTAAATGAAGAAAATAACGCCGTCTTAAAAGAAGGCGTAGAAGAAGCACGGCAAAAAGAATTCTGGCAAAAGACTTATGTTGAAGCCGTTAATAACTTTTTAAGAATGCCAATATATCGAAAAGCTAATAAGCCATTTCGCGATATGCTTTTTTATGGTAGTTGGGGAGCCTTTGTAATTGGCTCACTTATCCCAATCTTAATAATTCCGCTAATTTTTGGAAATGGGCTAACAATTGGTAAGCACTTATGCGGACTTTGTCTTTGTGACGTAAAAGGGTTTAGAGTTAGACCAATTAACGTAATAGTTCGCTATTTAGTTTATAGTATTGCCGAAGTTGGCGGCTCCCTAAGACTATTCTTTATCCCACTTTTCTTAACGAGTGCAACGGTCACGCTAAACAAACAAAACAAAGCCGCGCATGACTTAGCCGCTAACACCTATGTCTGCGATGCTCGCGCAAGTAAAATTTTCAAAAACGCTGAGGATCAACAAAAGTATCACAAGATAATGAATAATCCTCATCGGGATTTAGATGAAAAAGTCCCGGAATTTTTCCAATTAACTAAACAAAAACGGCCTAAAGCGAAATAAACTCGCTAAATATATGCTAAAATTAAAAGAGATTAATAAAGGAGAATAATTATGGCAACACCTCACATTAATGCAAATAAAAATGACTTTGCAAAAACTGTTTTAATGCCTGGAGATCCAAAAAGAGCTGAATGGATTGCAAAGACATTTCTAAAAGACTTTAAATTAGTAACGGACGTTAGAAATATCTTAGGATATACGGGCTATACGGAAGACGGGAAACGAATTTCTGTTATGGCAAGCGGGATGGGTTTACCTTCGATTGGTATTTATAGCCACGAACTTTACACGCATTACGGCGTTGAAACGATAATTCGTATCGGAACATGCGGGACTTATCAACCTCACATTAAACTATTTGACGTCTTGATTGGCGTTGGCGCTTGCACCGATTCAAACTGGGCAAAACAATATGATTTACCAGGAACTTTTTCTGCAATTGCTGATTTTGAACTCGTTGACCGTGCATATCACGCCTATAAAAAACACAACATTCCCGTTCACGCCGGAAACATTTATTCTGCTGATGTCTTTTATGATGAAGACCCAGATATGTGGAAGAAGTGGGCAAAAATGGGCGTAATGGGCGTTGAAATGGAAAGTTATGGCCTATATTGCACAGCGGCGCGCCTTAATAAAAAAGCCCTTTGTCTTCTTACGGTTACTGATAGCTTTATTGATAAGAGTCGCAAAGCTACGGTTATGGAACGACAAGAAGGCTTAACGAATATGGTAAAAGTTGCTCTTGAAATTGCCGACTAACACCCTTATCTAAACGAATATGATTTTTTTAACACTTACTGCAACGCAAATTGTCTTAATTATTGTTTTAACGTGCGTCGTTATTGGCTTAATCTGTTTAGGATTTTATCTACTTCACCTTAAGATTATGCTAAAGCGAAATATCGTCCGCGTTTATTTTAAGACTGTTAATAAAGTCGCTTTATATAATGATTATTACTTAATTAATGACTTTCGCCTCGAATATGAAAAAGACCGCGAACTAATTTATGATCACCTTCTTTTTGGCGATAAATACATTTACGTTATTAAAGATAGGTATTATAAAGGTCTCCTTAGAGGCGAAAGAAGCGATGCGACGCTTCGCTTAGTTAATAAGAAAACAGAAAAAGAAACGTTAATTGAAAATCCAATTCTTGAAAACGATTTTCTTAGAAAAAAACTAGCTTTACGCACTCAAATTGAAGAAGGTGTCTTTATTAGTATCGTTTTAGTTAACGATGAATGCGATATCCTTTCCCTTGATAATAATGTTAGTAATAGTTATATTATTAACCGGAAAGATTTTGCCTCTTTAATTGAGGCAATTGAGTCTAGAGACATCAATCCCTTCAATAAAGAACAACTTGCAACTATCGTAAGTGATATTGATAAACTAAATCGGCGCAAGAAAGCAAAAAAACAAAAAAAGAATGACAAAAGAAGAAAAGTTTAATGAGATTTATCAAGACTTAAAAAAGACTGAGTCTAATTACACGCCGTTTATGACGGCGCTCTTTTTACTTTTTACACTCCTTTTTCTAAGCATTAATATTTTTGTTCCCTTTATTGGCACTTTTGGCCTCTTTTTTGTTGTTTTACCGTTTTTAACTTCGCTTATTATGAATCAATTTGAACAAATTCAAAAGCCACTACAAATTAAACAAAAAAGTTTCTTTAAAACGGGATTTCTTGCGATGCTACGCTTTGTTTATCGCCCGTTAATTAGTTTTTTTCTTTTTTTAATGGCCTTTTTAATTTCTCTTGGCGTTGCTTTTCTTGGCTATTTTTTAATTTATTTAATTGGACCAAGTGTCGATGCTAATTTAGCTTTTGCAATAAGTGAAATTAAAGATGCAATTGCATCTAGTCCTAATGACGTATTTACTGCTTACGCTAATGCTCTAGACGCTCATAGCGAAGTTCTCTATCCTTATCTTCTTATTCTTAATGGTCTAACTTCGCTTGCCTTTAGCACTGTTCTCGTCTTTGGAATTATTAATAACATTTATAAGCAACTTTATTACCTTACTTTCACTATTGACCCATATAAAACAATAAGAAAAGGCGGCCGTAACTTTAAAGGAAGATTTGGAAAAATTGTATACTACCCCCTCTTTTTTAAGAAAATGTGGTGGTTAATATTAGGGTATATCGCTCTTTACGCAGGAGGCGTAACGCTAGGATATTTTCTTAGTCTCCCCCTTAGCGTTATCTTCTTTTTAGGAACTGCCTTTGGACTTATTTTTGTAATTAGCTTTCTTCCTTATATTGGCCGCGTTAGTCAAACACTATTTCAATTTTATTTACAAGTTGAAGGCATTAACACAATTAACGAAATTGTTACGGAACTAAACAATAATGAATTAGATATGCGCTTGCCGGCTCTTTTTGAAGAAGCAAACATCGATATGAAAAAAGCCTACATTTCGATGCTCCTTTTATTAAAGCAACAACTTGAGCAAAAGAACGCTACAAATAGTGCTAACCCTACAAATTCCCCACCAAATGAAGAAGAAGTCGTTATAGATATAGAAGAAGATGAAAAAAAAGATTAAGGTAGCGCCTTAATCTTTTTTTAAAGAAAGAAAGGTATTTTAACGAATAAAATTATAATCATAGTGTTCGCCAGTAGAAAGCGTAACTCTAAGTAAGTAGCGATCACCATGAATTAAAGGTTTATCTAAAATTTTAAGCGAGCGATCACGAATTGTTTTTAAGTCTTCGCTTACTAAACTCGTAATAATTTCGTTTTCTTCGCTATCTAAATCAAAATTGTGATAGAGGTTAATTTCGCTAATGACGTTTTTGGCATCAGCTTTTAAGAAGAGATTGTAATCTTCATATAATGAGAACGTTAAAATTTCTTTAATATCTTCTTCAACAGGTTCTTCGGTTTCCTCTTCAGGATTAAGAAGTGGCAAAACTTCTGTCGATTCTGTCGTATCTTCCTCAGTTGTTAAATCTTCGCTACTAGGTTCTTCCTTTGGTTCTTCGCTCCCTGGCTCCTCGGTAGTATCTTCACTACTTGGAATATCAGGTTCTTCAATAACTTCAGGAACGTATTCTTTAATTTCAACGTTATTAATGAGTGAGTATTGCGGTTCATCTAAGTATAAATCAACGGTGCTATAGCGATAAATTAGTTCGTTTTCAAGAACGACATCCTCCCCATCCTCGCTACCGCTAACTTTATAAATAATGCTATTTACGTGGTCTTCTTCAATTTGAATATCAAAGACTTCAAGTTTGTATTTTGTTTCATCTAGTTCAAAGAAATTACTAATAACTTTATTGTAGGCATCTTCGTTTAATTCGTACCAGCCACCGCGATTATTATCATAAGTAAAGTCATCTGCTTCTAAAACACTAACATCATAAGCGTTATAGTAAGTTTTTAGTGTATCTAGATTAGGAATATTATTAAAAGTATCACCTAAACGGAAGCGATAACCTTCATAATAACTATTACCTAAATAGCGACTTTCGCGATTTGTCTTTTCCTTGTAATAAATATCGTAACTATTTGAACCATCGTGTTTATTTTTAAAATAATAATAAGAAAGTTCGTTTGAAGAAAAAAGTTCTTTCGTTTTCGTAACAAACTTCATATCCCCAAGCGTAAGAAGCGCTTGAGCATAAACTTCTTTATTAAAAATTTCATCAAAATGATTGCTTTGAACTAAATATGCGACAAAATTGCGCTTATTTAAAGCTTTATTAATATCTTCGCCCTCGCGAGGTCCATCATTACTATTGCAAGAGGCTAGCGATACTAAGAGAAGTGGAGTTAGTAAAAGTAAGTTTCTTTTTCTTTTCATAATGTAATTTTATCACATCTTAAGAAAGAAAAGAAAAAAGGATGATAACTCATCCTTTTAAAGAATTTTCTTTAGAATGCTTACTTTTTAACGATCATTACTAGCGTAGTCGTAAACGTTGAAAAAGCACCTAGTGTTGCAAAACTTCCTGCTAAAATTGAACCTATTCCAAGTTCATAACCAGCTTCCTTTAATGTGCTCGTACTTTTCGTAACGACACCTAAGATAGTAAGCGTAAATTCACCTGAACTTGTGTTAACGGAAGTAAAAAAGCCAACTGCTGCGGCGACAAAGACGAGGAAGACAAAGAGATTAACAAAGATTAATCCTTTTCGGTTTCCTCCTAGTGCTAAGAAAAGCGCAACAAGAGATAGGACTAACGGAAGTAAAAATGAAAGCGTTAAGAATGTATTAAAATTCAATTTTAAATCCGCAATATTTGAACCAGAAAAAGGTGACTTAATACTCGTTAATTCTCCTCCAAAAGCCATGTCATAGCCGACAATTTTCGAACTATCTGCAGCGGCTCCATCAACAAACATCATTGCCATAACGACAATAGCAAGAATAAGAGACATAAGACTATACGCTATATAAAGACTCTTCTTTTGTTTTTTTGCCATAATTTTTTATTACCTTTCATTGAAATTTTTAATCCAATTAATATTATAACAAGAACAACTAAGATGAATATAAGAAAAACACCCTTTGTGCATTCCAAAGGGTGATTTTTCTCTAAATTCTTAATTTTCTAATTAAAGTTTAAGTTTATTTTTTAATTAGTGGAACTAATACTACTGCGGCTGATCCTAGTAAGCCAAAAATCGAGAAGACACCGGCTGTAATAGTTCCAGCACCAAGTTTAAGTCCACCATTTTTAGCTAGTGATTGACTAGTTGTGTTACCAAGAATAGTAATTTCCCATACACTCGTATTTAACGCAGTGAAGAAACCAATTATTGCAATCAAAAAGGCAACAAAAACAGCAATATTCAAGTATCTAACTGCCTTAGTTTTGCCGACTAAACTTAAAACCAATGCAACTATCGTTAAAATCAATGGAAGAAAGAACGACAGCATAAGAAGAAAATTAAATTTCAACTTATATGAACCAATACCTGCAAACGAATCACTTGCTCCAAATGTCATTTTTGTTGCTGCGATAGTGCTGCTTGAATCATTTTTACTCACTGCTCCAGCTGCGAACATCATGAAGAAAACAATTATTGCAAAGAGAAGTGGAACTAGATTAAGAATTTGTGTAAGTAGTTTCTTTTTGTCTTTTGCCATATTATCCTTAAATTCCTTTCATTAATTTTGGTTTATAACCATTTTTATTATATCAAAATAAGGGTGTTGCAAAAAAAAAGATTTGGAATAATTAAAAAAACGCCCTAATCATTTCGTTAAGGCGATTTAATTAATCTGGAGCAGGTGACGGGAATCGAACCCGCGTAACTACCTTGGCAAGGTAGTGTTCTACCATTGAACTACACCTGCATATTTGCGAAAACTAATATATCATTATTAAAGTAATACTGCAACAGAAAAGTAAGAAAATTTGATTTTTTTTGAAATTTTGCGATTTTTATAAATTAACTTTGATTTTGCAAGATTAATGAGTCAATTTTGAGAAAACACTCGTAATTTGTCGATAAATTAATTAAACCAGTGATAAATTACGGGAAATTAGGCGATAACCTAGCAAATTTAATGTATTTTAGGGCATTTAACCTTGAAAGTTCGCTAAATTGGCATATAATAGTATATAGAAAAAAAGAAAGGAATATAATTATGGCAAAAAAAGAAAAAAAGACTAAAGAAGTCAAAAAAGAAGAAACTGCTGAAGTTTTAGAAGTTCAAGAAGAGCCAAAAGAACAAGTGCAAGAAGAAAAAGCACCGAAAAAAGAAAAAGCACCTAAAAAATGCTGCAAAAAGAAAAAAGAAAAAGCCAAAAAAGAACCTAAGCCAGTAAAATATCGTGTCCAAAAACACGCTAAAGGCATTAATGTTCTCGTTGGACTTTCTGCAATTGTTTTACTCATGATTTTCATGCTCCTTCACATTTTGTGGGGATCAAAAGATATGGGCACGAACCTTTCGAAAATGTTCACCGGCTACTTTGATTTCTACAAAGGTTATGAATCAGAAGTTTGGTGGTACGTACCTGTAATTGGTACAGGACTAATGTTCTTCTTTATGATTGTCTGGTGGTTAAGATTATTAACGACACGAAGCAAAGCCGTTGCCTACATTCAACCATTCATGCTCGTCGTCGCGACAACCTTAATTACGAGTGTCGTTGTTTATAACGGCGAATTAAGCGATTACTATAACGCTGCTGCTACTAAAGAAGTAACGATGTATCTTGTGATTATGATTGCACTCTACGTTGCCTTTGCCGCGGTCGTCTTTGTCCTTGGCTTATTCGTACCGCTAGAAAAACGCTATGAAGAACCAAAAGTTGCTCCAGTCGTCGAAGAACCTGTTAAACAAGGCTTAAGCGAAGAAGAAAGAACAGCTTTAGAACAACGTTACCGTGACATTCTCCGCAGCGAAATGGCTGATTATGTCCTCTTAAAGAAAGATAATGTTTATTTATCAGGACCTAGAGAAGAAGTTACAATTCACGTTCACGAAGTTGCTGAAGAAGAACCGGTTAAAGAAGAACCAGTAAAAGTTGAACCAGTGAAGGAAGAACCAAAACCAGCTCCAGTCGTTGAAGAAAAGAAAGAACCTGTTAAGAAAGAAGAACCAAAACCAGTCGTTAAAAAAGAAAAGAAAGAACCAGTTCGTCGAATTCCATTTAACGAACGCGTCCTCTCTTATGACAAAGACTTACAAGCAAAATATAACGAGCTTAAAAACTACATTCTTTCTTATGATGTTAAATCACGTGTTTCTAATAGTGCCGACAGTTTCCGTGCCAAACGTAAACTTTATGTCAAGATTACCCCAAGTGGTAACTCCGGATTTAGAGTCTACTATGCACTTAATCTTGCTGACTATGCCGATAGTCCAATCCCCGTAAAAGATAGTGGACCAGCAAAAACATATGCTGATACACCAGTCTTCTTACGCGTATCTAGTGACTTATCACTAAAACGTGCCAAACAACTCGTTGATGATGTTATGGCCACGGACAATATCGAACGTCTTACTGATGAACCAGGAAACGTCGACTACATTAAAGAACTAAAACAACTTTAATAAGTTAAATTAGTTATAAATTATTGGGGTAGTTATACTACCCCTTTTTTATATATTTTTTTGCATTCCGTATTTTAACTGTGTTATTATTTAACCGATAGATAAAATTATCTATTAAAGGAGAGTGGTGGCGCAAATGCCTGACGAGCCTCATTTGTTGTGGATCGCATTCATTATTCTAATTATTATAGGGATGTTTTTCTCGGCGAGTGAAACTGCCTATACAACTGCGAATAAAATTCGCTTAAAAGTAAAAGCCGAAAACGGAAGTCGAAGTGCAAAACTTGCACTTTGGATTATTAAACATATTGATGGCACGATTATTACTGTCCTAATTTGGGCAAATCTCGTGCAAATTATCTTGTCCTCAATTGCGACAATGTTTTTTGTTAACTTAATCGGCAGTGGAGGAGGAGTAGTCGCAACACTAGTTATAACGCTAGTGATTTTTCTTATCGTCGACACAATCCCAAAAAGTATTACAAACACGAATCCTGAACGTGTCGCAATGATTAATAGCTATTTAGTAGCCTTTTTCCTAGTCATTCTATATCCTTTAACGATTCTCTTCCGTCTTTTTATTAAATTATTAAAGAAAATATTTAAGTTTACGGAAGATACAACGCTTACAGAAGAAGACTTTTCTAATGTTATTGAAGAGAGTGAAGAAAAAGGCGTATTGGACGAAACAGTAAGTGACATTATTTTATCAACGCTCGTTTTTGAAGATCGTATTGTTTCTGAAGTTACTACAAAAAAAGAAGACATTTTTGCGCTAGATATAAAAGATTTAACTAATGACAAACTTAATGATTGTATTTTAACGACACCATTTTCGCGTATTCCAATATATAGAAATACTAAAGATAACATCATCGGCGTTATCGTTGTTCGCGAATATATAAAAGCATATTTAGACGATAACAATGTAAAAATATCAAAAATCATGCATCGTCCTTACTACGTTAGTAAAGATATTAAATTTGACGATATTATTGAAGGCTTTCAAAAACATAAAACACATATCGCTTTTGTTTATGACGAAAATAACTCATTAATTGGCATGGTAACGATGGAAGACGTCCTTCAGCAGCTTGTTGGAAAAATTGAAGAACCAATTAACAAAATGAGTAAAGTTAAGAGGAAACGGGCAAATGAGTAACACAGAACTTATTATCATGTACGTTGTCCTTGGAATTTTACTAATTCTTAGTTTTTTCTTTAGTGGTGTCGAAAACGTCTATCCTACCGTTAATCGTTTACGCCTTAAAAAAGACGTCAAAAATAACAAGAAGTACAGCAAAACTGCACTCAAATTCGCTAGTGACTACAATAAAGTTGCCCCAACTGCCTTATTTGGGAACGCTCTAGTTAACATTGCTTCAAGTGCGATAGTAACGCTTCTAGGAATGCATTATGGAGGCGAAAAAGGGGCGGCGATTGCCGCGGCGATACTATTTGTAGTAATTTTAGTCTTTTGTGAAATAACGCCAAAGATTCTTTGTTTAAAGTTTAATTACCACTTAAGTTATGCTTTCCTTCCTTTAACAGTTTTCTTTTACTATTTATTTTTCCCAGTTACATTCTTAGTAAACGGTTTAATAAAGTTAATTATGAAACCGGTTAATAAGAAAAAAGATAAAACTCAAGTTGATAAGGATGTATATTCTGAAGATGAGCTTCAAGAAATGGTAAATGAAATTGAAGAATCAGGTTTAATTGATGAAGATAAGAGTGAGTTAATTAAATCAGCGATTGATTTTAGCGATACTGAAGCTTATGAAATTATGACGCCTCGCATTGATGTTTTCGCAATTGATATTGAAGATGACATTTATACGTTAATGAAAGAGGAAGAAGATATTTTTAAGTATTCGCATGTCCCTGTTTATGAAGATACGATTGATAATGTTATTGGAATATTGCCGACAAAACTCTTACTTAGACTTGTATTAAGCGAATCTAAATTTGATTTAAAATCACTTTTAATTCCGGCTTATTTTGTCCATCACTCTAAAAACATTCCCTCATTATTAGACGATTTTAAACGCGAAAGAATTCATATCGCGATCGTTATTGATGAATACGGAGGTACAGAAGGTATTATTACAACTGAAGATATCATTGAAGAAATTGTTGGAGAAATTTGGGACGAACAAGATGAAGTTAATGAACCCGTTATTAAGCTTAGTGATGATCACTATGAAGTTGATGGAAGTTATAATCTTGAAGACTTCTTTGAATTACTTGATATTAAAGAAGACGAAGAAACTGACTACGACACTGTTAGTGGTTGGTGTTTAGACATTCTTGATCGCTTTGCAGAAGTAGGCGATACGTTTGATTATGAAGGCTATCGTATCGTTGTAACTAAAACTGATAAATTTACAGTTGAAAAAATTGAAGTTAGTAAAATCATATCTAACGAAGAAGATAATTAATATTTGTATAATTTAATAAATTACTATATATTTAATGTGTTATGTTTTTTGGACTAAAAGAAAATAAAGCGTTAAAAGAAAGACCGGAAGATGAAGCAAAGCCGAGTCTAAAAAATCCCGTTGATCGGAAAATTTTCTATATTATCGGCGGCGTTGGTCTTGTCGTTTTAATTATTTTAATTGTTGTAATAGTTTTAGTCGTAAATGTGTATTTATAATGAGAACGAAACAGTGGATAAAAGATAACGTCCCTTCTCTAGATGGGAAGACATATATAGTAACAGGCGCTAATAGTGGCATTGGCTTCGAAGTAACAAAAATTCTTGCCCTAAAAGGAGCGCATGTTTTTATGGCGTGCCGGAGTAAAAAACGTGCTGATGAAGCAATTGATAGTATTAAAAGCTTTAATAAAAAAGCAAAGTTAACGTTTATTGAGTATGATCAAGCAGACCTTGCAAAAATAGCCTCTTTTGTTCAAAACCTTGCAAAACTTGACTTAAATATTAGTGGATTTGTTGCAAATGCCGGGGTTTACTACCCAAGTAAAGATGCAAAAACTAAGCAAGGATACCCTCTTACTTTTGGTGTTAACTTCTTAGGCGTTTACTACCTTATTAAAGAACTAGTTAATAACAATATTTTAAAAGAAGATGATACTCGCTTAGTTTTAGTTGGCTCTTTAGCGGCATCTAAACATTACCCAGAAGACTTTGAAAAATGGTTCCATGAAAGTAACGCTAGTCGAAACGCTCAATATAACCATAGTAAAGGTGCACTTAAATTATTATCACTATATTTAATGAATCCAACTGAGTTTGAATTTAATGATTTTAAACTCCCAGATAAAGTAAAAACCTATTTTATTCATCCAGGAATTACGAACACTAATATCATTAGAGAAGCCAATGGTGGTTTTAGTGGGTCTTTTGTTAAAGCCGGAAGAAATTTTCTTAAAATCTTCTTTCAAAATCCTGAACGTGCCGCTCTAACGATAATTACTGCGCTAATTTCAAGTGAAGACGGTAAAAATAAAGTTATTCATCCTCGTGGTCTTTTTGCAATTTCTGGACTTCCAACAATAAAAAATCTCAACACAGATAATATGAAGTATGTTCCAGATTTTATTTATAGTGTTGAGAAAGAATTAAGTACTAATTTAATTTAATATCTACAATAAACTAATTGTTTGCGCGTAGCGCTCAAATATATAACAAGCAACTTCATCGATTGTTAATGTTTCATTATTAATAATAAAGTCATAATCACTAATATTTCGTAAATTAAATTTTTCGTCATCGTTAGCGATTCTTGAATTAGCAGTTTCAACGCTATCGCCGCGGCCTAACATCCGTTTTCTTCGTGTTCTTCTCGATACATCAATAAAGAAAGCGACGATACGTTTATCATTAAGCGACTTAAAGTGCTTTAAGCCTTCCGGGTCAACAATTAAGACCTTATTATCGGATATTTCTTTTTTTGAAGTTCCATAATAATTTCCGTTATAAAACGTCGTTTCAACAAACTGACCTTCGTCTTTTAGCCTTTGAAACTCTTCAACAGTTACAAAATAATAATCAACACCATCTTTTTCTCCGACTCGAGGTTCTCTAGTCGTATGGGTGATGACTTTTTTCATACCAAAAAGAAGTCCAAGTCTTTTTGCGACTTCCGTTTTTCCACTTGCGCTTGCACCAACGAGAATAATCATAATTTTCTCTCTTATTATAACAACGATTTTACTTTTTTTATGAAAAATGATGTTTTTTTCTAATAGCGACTATTTATAAGTAGAACAAGTGAGGTGAATTATGAAAAAATGCTTATTTCTCTTACTAGTACCACTCCTTAGCTCTAATGTTCCAAAATATGGACCTTCTCCTAGTGACTTAACTTTTTTAGAACCTTTTACTGTGTATCCTGTTAAAGAAGGAGAAGAAATAAAACTTGCTTTTACGTTTTACGCTGAGCGGCAAGTGACTTTAACTGTTAATTTTTATGTTCGTCCAATTCTAGAAGCATCTAGCATATATTATGGGGAAATTAGAAGAACACTTTATGCAAATTCACCGCAAACTATTCGCTATACAATTCCAACTCATCACGTAAATTACGACGAATTAACACGTTTTACTCTTAAATATCAAAACAATCGCGAAACTAGAGCAACTTACCGCTATTTTTCTGTGTATCCCCAAAAAGAAACGAGTTTCACTTACGAAAAAGGTGGGGATAATATTTTTAAAGCTGGGACAATTACAAAATATAACGGATCAACTTTTGATTATATTGATGAAGTTGTCGATTTTTCTCGTCTTACGCCAATCATGGAATTTGATCATGATTTATTCTTTCGCCTTAAGAATATAGAATTTAGTTATTTTAATAGTAATACTAATTCAACGAATTTAAGTTATCGCTACGCGACGCTATATTTATATGATGTAGCGGACATTTTTCCTAAATTTAAGCCAAATTTTGAAAACGCTATTAGTTTTTATCTAATGGCTAACAGAAAAGGCGATAAAGTCTATTTTTCAACAATTATGACTTACTACGTAAATAGGGCGACTGGATATTTATCTCCAAAGATGATTGAAGGTTATTCGAGCACAAGAACAATCTACTTTCCCAAAAACAAACTTACATTAAATAAACTATATAAAGCAAAATTTATTATTGGTGGCTTAGGACAATTAAGTGTTGATTACACTTATGATTTTGAATTTATGGCAAAGAAGCCATTTCTTGGCGAAGCTGGGGCATATCAAATTGTTGTAAGAAACGGAGGAAATAATGCTTAATAGTTATTTTTCTCTAATTCTTTTACTAAATATGTTTACGCTCTTTTTAAGTTCAACGCGAGTTAATCACGCAAAATACGTTTTTCATAGTTTTCATCGCGGATTTGTCTCTCCTTTTGTAATCATTAACGAAGGTAAAGACGAAGTTCTTTTTGATCACATTAGTGTTAATAATGTCGTAAACGATTATTTTGCTTCTAATCTTAAAAATAGTGATTACGATATTGAAACAATTTTTACTAAAACAAGTGACGGCGAAAAGCTCACCCTTAACTTTACTAGTCGAATTATTTTTACGTATACGTATAAAGATACAATGACGTATACGATTACAAAAACGGGGTAAACTATGCAAAAAGCGGCTCTTTTACTCGAACAAAGCTTTTTAAAACCCTTATTAGAAGATGAACAAGTAACAGACATTACTTATAACGGGGGAGCAATATATTTTGTAAGCAATGAATATGGTCGCTCATTTTATCGCGTTGTTGAACAACAAAAAATAATGAATATGCTAAGACAAATTGCTAACATCACTAACCAACAATTTTCCTATCAAAAACCAATTTTAGACGTCTCTTTTGCTAACTATCGTTTAAGTGCGGTCCATCCTTCAATTGGAAGAATAAACTATGATGATGGTTGTAGTTTTTCGCTTCGAATTGCCCCAAAGGAGCCGCTAGATCTAGTCGCTAATCACATGCTAGATGAAAAGTTAGTTGAAACGCTTAAAGAGTTAATGAATCAAAAGAAATCAATCGTAATTGCAGGGGCGACAGGAGTAGGGAAAACAGAACTACAAAAGTATTTATTATCTTTACTACCAAGAAACGAACGAGTCATCTTAATAGATAACGTTCAAGAACTTTCATCTTTACAAGAGACACATGAAAATCTTGATTTAACGGTCTGGGAATTAAATGATGATAAGCGCCCCAGTTCGCTTAAATCGCTCATAAAAACAGCGCTTCGCTTTAATCCCGATTATATATTAATCGCCGAAAGTCGTGGCGACGAGATGGAAGAAATCTATAATGCCTCGCTTTCTGGACACCCTACAATACTTACTCTTCATAGCGATACTTGCGAAGACGTCTACACACGCATTTATCAAATGTGCCCAAATATCTTTAAAACTTTAACTTATAAAGATGCGCTAGATTCACTTAAAGCAACTTATCCTATCGTTATCTTTTTAAGAAAGAAAAGTAACGAAATATCACAAATTATTCGCTTTATCGAAAAGATTATTGTTTATAAAGAAGGTAAAAAGGAGGTAATTTATGAAAAAGAAGAAGATGCCTAATTTTTATTGGCCCTTACTTGCTTTGCCGCTACTTATTAGCTTATTAATGATGTTTTTGTTTAATAATTACATTATTTTTGGCGCCTATTTTGTGCTCTTACTAATTTACGTAATCTACTTAAATAATCGCTTACAGAAATTTCAAAAGAAGCGAAAAGAATACTTAAGTTTATTAGATTTCTTCAACGCTTATATTTTAAGTTTAAGCGTTAAAAATAGTCTAAATGAAGCGCTTGACGATACGCTTCTAATTAGTAAAGGAGCAATAAAAGATGAATTAATTGTCATTGATGCTAGTAATCCTCTTGATGCATTTCACTATTTAGCTAATTCCTTTCCTTATCCCTTATTAGACGTATTTATTGATTTACTTACAATTTATGAAGAACAAGGCACAGATATAATTCATGCTAGTTTTCCTTTTCTTCAACAAGTCGAACAAGAGAAAAAACATATCATTAAGGAAGAATACCTTGCAAAAAGAGCCTTAATTCACTTTATTACGCTTTGGTTATTCACGCTTATTATTACTGCAACTTTTAAAATCGCATTAAAAGATCTCTTTATGGCAATGAGCGGCAACATCTTTTTTGTCGCCTCGTTTCATATTGTAAATGTTTTACTTATCATCGCCGCCGAACTTATCTTTTATTTTTATACCGGAAGAAAGGAAAGTAAACATGAAAAAGCCGCTTAATAAAAAAACTAAACGAGTAATTAAAGTAGTAATAAATGTTTTGTTGTTGGTTATAACTATTGTTCTTTACCTCTTTACTAATTCTTTCTATATTTTTGGAATTACGCTTGTTCAATTACTTTACTTTCTTCCGCCTTTTTTTAATAAGAAAAAGAAAAAAGAAAAGCAAAAATATATTCCCTTAAAAGACTTCGTGGATGCTCTTAGTTATTTTCGCATTTGCTATAAAAATAACGAAAACGTTTATAACGCAATTATTAAAACGAGCGAATATACAAAAGGAGATATTAGTATCGCCTTTAAAACGCTAGGAGAAGAAATGCTAGATGACCCTTCAATTACGCCGTTTATTAACTTTATGGAAAATTTCAAAGAAAGCGATGTTCATCAAGTAATCCTAACGATGTATCAGCTTATTGATTATGGCGGCGACTCGAAGCGTTTTGATGAATTTAATGGACTTTACGAAACACTAATGGAATCCGAACGCCAAAACGCCGTTCAAAAGAAAGAAAATTCTTACAACATGGTAAATAACTTGCCTTTAGTCGCTATCGCTATTTTAATGTTTGGCTTACTAAGCGGAATCATTCTAATTATTGGAGAACAACTCTATGGCTAGTATTCTTGGGATTATTTTTTCTTTAGTCCTTTTTATTCCTTGTTTTCTATGCGGAGCTGATCTCCTCGTCTTACAAAACACACATGCAAGGCTTGAATCTCTTTCTGTTCAAGTAAGCTACAAAATTAGTCTCGCTGGCGAAATAAGCGAAGAAATAAAAGAATTCGTAACACTAAATAATGCAGAAATCACGTGTATTAATAACTGCACGAGCGCTCCAATTGGTGACATTATTACTTTTAAACTTTATAAAACGTATAAACCGCTACTAATAAGCAAAGAAACAATAGAAGTCGCGATAAAGCGTACTTCTATGGTTGGATACTACTAAAAGAAAGGAGGGAAAATGGGAGAACTAAAAGGGCAATTACTCGGTGTATTACTCGTCTTAATGTTATTTGGTGCAGTCGCAGCGACATTTAAAGGCATTGTCGATCAAACTAACGACCAAATAAGCGAACAATATAATAAAGTAATGGATAATTTAGATGAAACAACACCATAATGAACAAACGGACATAAAGTCCGTTTTTTCATCTTGTTTGAATAATAAAAAGCCTTATAGTATAATCTAATCGCGAGGTAAAATTATGTCCGAAAATATGAAAAAAATTGAACAAATTCTTAAAGAAGTCGTTAAAGTTGAAGAATTAAAACCAGAAACTGAACTACGCGAAATCGGTCTAGATAGCATTGATCTAGTCGAAGTAATGATGCGCTTAGAAGAAGAATTTAATATCGAATTCACTAACGACGAAATGCTCTCGCTTAAAACTGTAGGCGACGTGCAAAAGACGATTGAAAAGAAATTAGCAAAATAAATTAAAAAGTTATTGCAAAATCTTACTTAATTGTGGTATCTTACTAATGCTTACATACGTAAGTACGCCTCGTTAGCTCAATGGTAGAGCAATCGGCTGTTAACCGATCGGTTGCAGGTTCGAGTCCTGCACTAGGCGCCACTTGGCCCGTTGGAGAAGCGGTTTAACTCACATGCCTTTCACGCATGCACTCATGGGTTCGAATCCCGTACGGGTCACCACTAACAAAAAACAAGACTGATAAAATTCAATATCAGTCTTTTTTTGTTTCTTTTGTAGTATTACTTATATAAATAATTCTTTTCTTAATTGCTTAATAATTTCTCGCTTGCCATCACCCTTTTTAATGACAAAAGAAACAAAACGCGGAGGAATTTCTTCCTTTAAATTAACTTTTGTCGCGGTTTTGTTCGTAATTGAAGGATAGGCCATTAAGGTTGGGACAAACGTTAAGGAAGCTTCATTTTCTAGAAAAGGAATAAGAAGCGCGCTACTTTCTAGTTCATATCTAGGCTCAATAGTTAAGTTATGTTCGTTAAGAAACGAATCAATGTGATCACGAAACTGTGTATCGCGGTTTAAAAGAACAAAAGGATATTTGGCTAAATCTTTAATCGAGACTTCACTATTAAAGTCTTCCTCAAAAGAAGGAGAAGCAATTAAACTTAAATCAATTTTAAATATATTAGTTACTTCTAGAGTTGCAGGAGTAGGAGAAGGAGTAGTAATAAAAGCAAAGTCAATTTTGCCTTGTTCTACAAGTTTCATTAAGTTTTTTGAAGAATCAGTATAAATTCTGTACTGAATATTTGGGTACTTTGTTCTTAAGCGATTGAAAATTTTGTAATTAAAGATATAGCAATATAGTGACATCGCTGTTGCCCCTACGTGAATGATGTTTTCTTTAAGACTAGACATCTCATTTAAGTTATAAGAAACTTTTTCGAGTTCATTTAGAGGAATTTCAATCATCCTAAAAAGATTTAGGCCATCTCTAGTTAGAGTTACGCCGTTTTTTGAGCGATTAAAAAGTTTTGTGTTAAAAGATTTTTCAATATTACTAATAATTCTTGAGACCGCAGGTTGCGTTACACCAAGAACTTCGGCGGCTTTTGAAAGGTTTTCGTGGACCGCTACGGTGTAGAAAACGTGAAGATATTTATAGTTCATAAGTTTAGTATAACATTTTCTTATATATACATATCAAAATATTTAGTTTTCTTATATCTTGCGTTTGCTAAAATGAAGTTAGAAGAATAAAAGGGACAATCTAATGGAAAAGGGATGTTTTTCGAGAATTTTGTTATTTTGCGGACTTTTAACGACTCTTTCGGGGTGTAATAATGACAATGTTGTCGTCGATAAGCATGATGGCGAACAGTTTGACATATCCTTAAATCAAGATAAAAGCTTAACCGCAACTCTAAAAAAAGCTAATAATACGTATGAGCTGCTAGTTTCTGGTGAAGGTAGTGCCCTAGATTATAAAAAAAGTACCGATGTTCCTTGGTACTTTATAAGTAAGATGATTTCAAAAGTAAACATCGATAATGGAATTAACAATATCGGTGATTACTTTTTTTATTCCTTACCGTTAGAATACATTTTTATCCCCGAATCAGTTAGTGAAATAGCCGCTAACTCATTTAATGCAAAGACAATAATTTATAGTTTTGCGAAAACGTAAATAACGAAGGGAAAAATGAAGTTTATTATTACCGCGAAAGTAAACCAGAAACACCTGGCAATTATTTTTACTTAGATGAAAACGAAGAACCACATCTTTATATATTTGATGTTGTAAACGTTTTGTTTATTGGAAACAGCTTTACGTTCCGTGATGGAACGCCAGATAACCCAGCAGTTCCTAACTATTTTAAGCAAATTGCGGCTAATTTTAACATTGATACTAACATTGATTACGTATTAAAAGGTAGTCATTCCTTAACTAAATTTGCTGATGTAAATGATGAAATGGGTCTTATTGTTGAAGAAAAACTAACGAGCAACAATTACGACTACATAATCTTACAAGAACAATCAACGACTCCACTAACTAACTACAATCTCTTTTTAGATGCGGTTATAAAACTTAAAAAACGAATTTTAGAAACGCAACCAAGCGCGAAAACATATTTATATGAAACTTGGGGATCACCTAAAGGTATAGAAGGTACCGAATACACTACAACAAGTGAAATGGAACTAGCCTTAAGAAATGCCTATTTAGAAGCTGCTAGCGAAAGCGATAGCAGCGTCACTCTTGTAGGCAAAGCTTTTGCTTATGCTTATGAAACGCTTGGTATTAATGTCTATGCCGAAGATGAACGCCATCAATCTGGCCTAGGCGCCTATTACTCTGCCGCGTGTCACGTGCGCGCTATATTTAAGGTAAATGTTGCAAAATGCGACTATTTTGCCTCTTTTCCCACTCAAACCTGCCTCACCTTACTAGAGGCAGTAGATTATATAATTTAAATTTATTTTGAAACTGGAGGATGACAAAATGAAAAAAATTAGAAAATCTTTAATGCTCGTCGGACTCTCCTTACTCCTTGGAGCGTGTGGAACAAAACCACAACCAAGTGATAGTAGTAATGGAGATAACACTAGCATAACAACCTACTACACGATTGCCTTTAACGTAAACGATAAACGTTACGCAACGGCAAGAGTAAAAGAAGGCGAAAAAATTACGCAAAAAATCACTGATCCTGCCCCAGAAGATGGTTATAAGTTTTCTGGGTGGTATGAAGAAGGGACAGAAGAATTACTCGATTTTGAAACGTATGTCGTAATGCACGATGCTACGTTTAACGCAAAATTTAGCAAAATCGAGGAAGGCGGAGAAGTGCTTTCTGTTGAAGATGAAAAAGAAGAAGGTAAAGAATATTATCTCGTTCTTGGTTGGTGGGAATGTACAACAATTAATGATGATGGCACACAAAAACTAACATCATATCTTACCAAAACTGACGTAAGACTAATTTACCGCAATATTCGGAAATTCTTACTAGCAACAGGATCTACAGAAGAAGACCTTGCAAACGTCCAATTTAGAGATTACTCCTCAATTAACGTTGCAACGCTAGGTGAAGGCGTTAACGCTGATGGTGATGTTGATCTACTCTTTGGCGTTGGTAATAATATTAACTCAACCGCTAATGTCTCCCTTTACGAAGGAAGTAACGATTACAAATTTAGTGCCCAAATGGGAATAAATAAAAGAGATCGCTATGTTGCGCTAACTAGCGTAGCTACCGAAAATGGCTTAAACGTCTATACACGGCTTAAGTCATTAAACAGAGTTGAAAATGTTGACGGAAAAGACGTAACTGTTAACCCAGCTCTCGTAAAAGACTTAACGGACGAAGAAATACTCGCTTCGCTTCCAGAAGAAGATTTAAATATTACAGTTACAGTTCACGGTGATGAAAATAAAGTAACGGTTATTAATAAATCTACAGATACTATTGAATTACCAGAAATTACAGTTCCCGAAGGCTACCACTTTGGAGGCTATGCAACGAGTGCTACAGGTAAAGTCGTTTTAGAAGTCGGTTTAAACGAAACATTCACATACGACGACATTAAACACTTAATCGAAGAAGGAAGCGATATGCTTGATCTCTATCCTGTATTTATCGCTAATCCTGTCGTTGAAGAAGATTTAGTCGTCTATATCCAAGTAAACGGCTCTTACTTAACCGAACAAGAAGCAAAATTAGTCGAAGCTCGGTTTAGAAGTGAATTAACTACAGAAAATGTAAAATTCAATATCTTAAACGCAAAAGCTGATGACTTTAAGGCGGAAATTGAAACTAACGCTGATGCTGATTTAATAATAGGCGGAAATAACCCCCTTAATACGTTTACGGCTCACGAAGAAGGGGCATTAGTTAACGTTGGTCTAAAACACTTTGCAAATACTTCAAGAAAAGTCTTAATTAATAGCTCATGTCCAAGTGAACACCTTGAATTAGCGAAAAAACTCTACAATTTCCTAGTTGAAGACGCTAGTGAATTTGTCGTTCACATTAGTTTTTGGCCAAAAAGCGATTACTCTTGGGTAAGTGAAGAAGAATTATTAAATATAAAATCATTAATTGAAGGAAATCTAAACTCCTACTTAGGAATCGCAGAAGAAGAAACTTTAAGCGAAAAATATAACGTTACTTTAACTTTTGAAGAAGTAATCGTTGAAGGAAATAAAGTCGCTGACTTAGGCGTAGCAACGCGTGCTTTAAGAGAAGGAAAAGGCACAGATATGATCGTTGGCTGCGGAAATAACGTTGATAGCGAAACTGGCGCAGGCATGAGTATCGTCGCTAAAAAAGATATCCCAACAAGCTTAGTTGCTGCAAGTAGAAAAGTCGCTCTTCTTAGCGATAATTGCCTAACAAGAAACATTTACGATGTTTTATTTACAGAATAAAGGAGCGAAAGGACGATAAGGATGAAAAAGTTAAAAAAACTCTTACTTGCGTCTACGATGCTACTTAGTGTAATGACACTAAGCGGCTGTATCGCTGATTACTTTGAAGAAGAAATTAAAGTTGTCTTTGTAAGCGAAGGTAACGTCGTAAGTAGCGGCGTAGTAACGCAATTTGACAATGTAAGATCACCTATTATTAGTGATGCCTATGTCCCAGAAGACTTTCGTTTCTTAGGCTGGACATATTACGAATATCATGAATTAGATTTAACTAACGTTGATAATTTTAAAAGCCAATATATTAGCGCAGGCAGGATGGTTCATTATATGGACGTTAGAGACGCTGCCGAAAACAATACAATCGTTTTAAACGCGCTAATTATTCATAAAGATGAAATACCTCGCGAATATCATTACGCCGTTGTTGCCTGGTACGACAAACCTGCGACAAGCGGCGTTAGTGCCCCACAAATGGACATTTTATACACTAATTTGCTTAATTATCTTGCAAGTGAAGGTGTAAGCGAAGAAGATCGTAATACTATCGTCTTCCGCGGCTATAGCGGTAACGTTGGTCCTACAACTGGACAAATTCTCTATGACGGCGACGTCGATATTATGTTTGGTTGGGGAAGTTTAGAAAATATTACAACTACTGGCTCGCTTGATGAAGATATGGTCTTAGAATCACAACCCTATGCGGTCACCTATAACGGCAACATTAAAAACCGCTTCGTCCATCGCCTAACTGATAGCGAAGGCGCTTTAAAAGTAATGTCTTACATCTTAAGCGAAGAAGCGCGAGCAGTATTTAACTAGAAGAGGAGAAAAGAATTATGAAACATAAACATTTACGAATTGCTTCAATATTTGCATATATCGCGAGTGCTATTTATGCTCTTACTACTGCACTCTTTTTCTCAGTAGGTAATAATCTTTATATTCTCTTTCTAGTCTTATTCCTATTAACTTTTATTATTGGATTATTTCAGGAATCTCTAATATACCGAACAAGAATTAATAACGAACTAAATAAAAAAGATGAGATAACCTTAATTGTTATTACGGTTCTTTCTATCGTATCCCCTCTAGCTTTTGTCTTTAACATCTTAGCGCTTACTTCTAAAAGCGAAGCAAAAACTAAAAAAGTATATAACGAAGCGTATAAAGAAAAAGTTAAAAAAGAGAAGAAATGGTATCAAAAACCAAGTTTTATCGTTACGGTTATCTCGCTAGCTGGAATCCTTCTTACAAGCGTAAGTGGCTTCCTTTTTGAAACAAGCGCGGGAAGCGTAAGCGTAAAAGACTATACGCTTACGAGAAAAGATACCGATCTATATAACCGCGATAAACCACTTAACGGGATGAGTTATACGATTGATGATCCTAATGTTAAATATGCTTATACCGTTTATAAACCTAAAGAAGCATCAACGACAAACTTAGCTCCCGTTGTCTTTGTAATCCCAGGATTTACAAGAACGAAACCAACGATGAGTCAATATGCGATTGAATTATCAAGAAGAGGCTCAGTCGTCTTTACGATTGACCCAGGAAGCCAAGGAAACTCAAGTAATGGTGGCTACGAATACGATGTCGAAAACGAAACGTATGTCTTAGATGAAAATGGTCAAAAAATTCAAAACTCTTATGCTGTTGGTCGAAACGGTATGGGGTATCTAGTTCAATATGTTTATAACAACATTGATCGCTTTGATTATATCGACCGCAATAAAATCGGTATTGTTGGCCATAGTGCAGGTGGCGGTGATGCTTGTAAGTTAGCCGCTGATTTTGCAGGCGATACATACGAAGATAGTATTATTAAATCGCTCTACATTAGTGGCTATATTAAAACGAGTGCGGCTAACGTATTTTATAAATTACGCTGCAATACCGGACTATCTTATGCAAAATACGATGAAGGAAGCTTCCGTTATCAAGATGAAAATAGTGCCTATGAAGTCATTGCCCTTCGTTTTGTTAACGAAGTAAATAGCAAGACTGCTTCGGCAAATGGTCATTTTGATGAATATCACCTAGCCTATAACTACGGTGATGTAAGCAATGGAACGTATCGCATCATTTATCGCGAAGATTTAAACCATTGCTTTGAAATGTATAGTCCAACGTCACTTGCAAATACAACCGCGTTTTTTACAAAAACGCTCGATATTAACACTCCTTTAAAAGCCACGAATCAAATCTGGTTTGGCAAGGAACTTTCTAACGGAATGAGTCTAGTTTTCGCGTTTATGTTAACGCTAGCACTCGTTAGCGTCGTCATTACCTTCGTCCCATTTATGAAACCATTAAAGGTCGAAGCTGATGAACGCTTAGAACTAGAACAAGACATTCGCGAAACTTATAGTAGCGACGTCTACGTTAGAGCAAAAACAGACAAAGAACACAAAAATAAGGGCTTTGGCAACCGGCTCCTATTTTGGATCCCGCTAATTTTAACGGCAATTATTGCATGTCTTGACTACATTCCTTTAGCAAGACTCTCCATGGAATGGATGGAAGATGCCGCCGCTAACGTGTTTACGAGTAAATTCCCAGCAAGAATGATGAACGCCGTCTTCCTTTGGGCACTAGTAAACGGATTAATAGGTCTTGTCCTATTTTTTGGTACGACACTACTAGAAAATCTCTACTACCATATCGCTCATAAGTACTTCGGAAAAGAAAATAAAGTAAGTTGGGATAAATTTAAAGGACTAAAAGTTAACCCAATGAATTTACTTAAGTCTCTAGGCTTAGCAATTGTCTTATACGCGGCATTTTACGGCCTTCTTGCCCTCGTTCACGCTCTAACGCACCAAGACTATCGTTTTATGTTACTCGCCGCCGCACCTCTAAATGCTCGCTTCTTTGTA
Organism: Bacilli bacterium; assembly: GCA_050952805.1. GTDB lineage: Bacteria > Bacillota_I > Bacilli_A > RFN20 > CAG-826 > JAAYSA01. The sequence continues at coordinate 884,408 of JBMNLM010000001.1, forward strand.
ACGATGCTTATATACCTAGGCGGCTTCTACGTGTTCTATTTTGCTAATGCTCTTCGCGTAAATCTCGTTATTGCTCGCGAAGGCTTTAAAGAATGGCAAGTATATCTAATTAGTTCACTAAGTAACATCTTAGGCTTAGTCTTTATGCTAATAATTAACTATTTTGTCTACTTTAAAACGGGAACCGTATATTACGGCTTCTATAGTGCTACTGATAGTAATGAAATGTGGCTTTATATTAATATGATCTTCCCTCTTATCGTATGTATGGGATTACTACCTATATTTAATCGCTATATGTATAAAAGAGTCGGAAATGTCTATGCTGGCTCACTTTTATGGTGTGCAATCTTTATTACGATGTCACTAAGTAGCTCAATCTCGTTTATCCCAATGTAGAGAAAGGAAGTAAGTATAAAAATGAAAAAAGATTATCAAAAACTATCGATAAATGCCCACGCGACGTGGAAAGGAAAAATTGAAACGAAACCACGCGTAAGTATAAGAACTAGGGAAGAACTCTCACTTTGTTATACGCCAGGCGTAAGTGGACCATGTTTAGAAATTCATAAAGATGTGAATAAAGCCTTTACTCTAACAAGAAAATGGAACACAGTTCCGGTAATAACGGATGGTACCGCGGTTCTAGGCCTAGGAAACATTGGTCCCGAAGCTGCACTTCCTGTAATGGAAGGGAAAAGTGCTCTTTTTAAAACATTTGGCGACATCGATTCTTATCCTCTATGTATAAAAAGTACAGATGTCGAAGAAATCATTCAAACGATTAAACTTCTATCTGGCAGTTGGGGCGGTATTAACTTAGAAGATATAAGTGCTCCGCGATGCTTTGAAATTGAACGTCGCTTAAAAGAAGAACTTGATATTCCAGTCTTTCACGACGACCAACACGGTACGGCAATTGTAACGCTTGCCGCGCTTATTAACGCCCTCCGCTTAGTCGATAAAAAGATTGATGAAGTAAAAATCGTCATTAACGGTGCCGGCGCGGCAGGCGTTTCAATTTGTAAGTTTCTTTATAACTACGGAGCAAAAAACATCGTTGTCGTTGATCGCTTCGGTATAATTAACGAAGGCGACGATAACTTAACAGATGCGCAAAAAGAAATTGCAAAATTCACGAACAAAGAAAAACTTCGTGGACCTCTTAAAGTTGCAATGAAAGGCGCAGATGTCTTTATTGGTGTAAGTATTCCTAACTGCGTTAGTAAAGAAGAAGTCGCATCAATGAATGAAGGAGCAATCGTATTTGCATTAGCTAATCCAGTCCCAGAAATTGATCCTTTTGATGCAAAAGAAGCAGGAGCATATATAATTGGTACAGGGAGTAGTGAATACGAAAACCAAATTAATAACGTTTTAGTTTTCCCGGGATTATTCCGGGGAGCTATAGATGCAAAGGCAACAACGGTAAATTATGAAATGATGGTCGCAGCAAGCGAAGGGATTGCTAGCTGCGTCAAAGATGAGGAACTATCTACTCACTACATCCTCCCTTTCCCATATGATAAAAAAGCTCATAAATTAGTTGCTAAAAAAGTAAAACAAGCAGCTATTAGAACTAAAGTCATTAGAGAAGAGTAGAACTTAAAAGACCTCCTTTCTATCTGGTAATAAAGTTCAATATCCTCAACTAATTATCATCCTCTAATTAACCAAGCCTTTGAAGAACGATTAGTAGCGCTTGTCGTTACTAGTCGTTTTTTTGTTGCGTTAAGTTATGCTAATTAATCTGTAAATACAAAAAAACACAGGTTTTGTAGGTTTTTCGCTACAAAACCGTACTTAAATTAAAAAAGCAACCTTTTTTAGGTCGCTATTTTTAGTTAAGTAATTTTACTATTTTCGTTTTTTCGTTAAGTACCATAAGACAATTGATACTTGCATTGGTATGCCAATTAAGAAGATTGGCCAAATAACTTGATTAGTCGCTGACATATAAATAGTTACGACAACTGAAGTTAGTAGTCCCCACAGGAAAACGCTATATATGATGAGATTAAAGAGTCTTGACCGATAAAAGTAGCGATTCATAAATACAAGGACAAGACAGCATACTGGTACCATCCAAACAAAGACAGGCCAATAAATTAAGTCATTAGTAACTAGAAGATAGACAAAAACAATCGTTGCAATCATTGGAACGACAGAAGTAATAAGAAGCGTAATCGCTAAGCTATTCTTAACACTTGATTTTTGGTATTTTGCCCGCTTTTGCTCCGCTTCTGGATCAGTTAAGTAGTCAAGGGTTACTCCATAAAATTCACAAAGTTGATATAGAGTTTCTAAGTCAGGAAGCGTTTCCCCTGTCTCCCATTTACTAATAGCTTTGTCACTATAATTAAACTTTTCCGCAAGTTCAAATTGCGTTATTTTCTTTTCTTTTCTTAGGGCCGCTAGATTATCTCCGACCGTTTGTCTAAATGGTTTCATAATTTAACCTTAGTAAAAAAGTAGGCATTTTGCAAGTGAGAATTATAAATTCTCTTTTTAAGAGAGTCGGATTTCACCTATCTTGCTAAGAGAATTAACTATCTTTTTAGGGACTAAAACAATAGGGTTACATTGACTAGTCATCACGTTATAGTTAAGGTGGCTCATTACGAAGAGCAGAAAGGTGGCAAAATGAAGAATATTGGCAAAGTTACAACTTATGTCTTACTCGGCGCTCTCTTTGTTGGTGCTGGGATACCCGCTGGAATCTTTTTAGCGAGAACTTTTCATTTTGACGCCACAAACTATAGCGAATTAAATCCAAAAGACTTTGAAGATAACGTTAAAGGACTTTATAGGACTTACGAAACTAAGCATAATGAAAAAACGCTAGAAGAACTCGTTGACGTCTATAAACCTTATGAAATTGTAAATCTTGCAGAATACAAAGCAGAAGAAAACGAAAACCTCGTCACGATAGGAATTGGTGAAGTAACCGCGGTCGCAAATGTTAAGCAAACAATATATGCAACGCAAATGCGCTTAGGTAATGAATACTTCATGGAAAACTTATCAAAATCGAAATTCGTTTCCGTCGCAAAAAGGTTCTATCAAGAAGAAGATACAGTTTATAGCTATGTTGGCGAACTAGAAAACGAAAAAAGAGCAACGTGGCCGGAAGTCGTTAAAGAAGAATTAACGCTAGAAGAACACGAAGAAAAATGGGGTAAAGATTTAACTCGCGGTTCAATTTATATTGTCTCTTCAAAAACCGTCTTAGAAAGTGATTACAACTTTGTAGATGGAAATCTAGAAGTAACGTTAACACTAGACCCCCTCTATAGCGTCATTCGCTACGTAAAACAAATGGTCCACGTTAGTGACCTAAGTGTCCCACCTACATTTCATGATGTAAAAGTAACTTACGTAATTGATGAAAACTTACGACTCTTAAGTCGCGATATATACGAAGTTTACGATGTTACGTCGTTTGGAATCGTTTCTCCTAACACTAAAGGACACTTAAAAGAAACACTTTATTACGAAGAAAGTCTTATGATCCCATCACTTATGGAACATATTGACTACGATGTCTATCTCTAAAAGAAAGAGAAAGAAAGGAAGAATAAATTATGAGCAAGAAAAGAAAGCAGAGATTAATTGATACAGGTATATACGTACTCTTATTTACGATATCTGTCGCAGTAACATTTTTCCTAAGTATCTCAAAGCGCGATGGTAATAGGCCAGTACCTCCAACAGCGACTCAAACCGCAGGAGAAAAGCTTATCCAATCGCTAATTGACTACGAAGGAATTGAATTTGATGCTGAAGTTGATTTAGAACTAGAAAACGACTCCTATATTGGTCTTGATATTCAAGGCCTAGGAAAAGTTAATGATATTGAAAATATCGCCCTTTTAGCTAGTTACACCGCGGATATGAGCGGTGTCGCAATTAATGGCGATATTAGTTACTTTGGCGAAACGATGACATTTACCGTTAGTGATAAATGTAGTTACTATTTAGAACAAGCTGATTTACTTTCCTTTATTAATATGCTTCCAGAGTACGGATTAAGTTTAGAAGTACCAGAAGCCTTAAAAGATATTAATCAAGAAGAGTTAATGAATAAAATTAGTGCTATTGAAGAAAGTGACCGTAAAACGATTGATAACGGTAATAGTTACTTCTATATCTTTACTATTGGCGAAGGAAAAGAAGCACTACCACTTTATGTTATTACGGACTTAAACGATAACTTCTTAGGGCTAAGAACCGATACGTTTATTTATAAAGGAACAAAGTATCGTATTAATGTTAGCTTAGAAGAAAATAAAAACATCGGAACACTAGAAAATCCTCTAACACCCGATACAATTAATACAAAATACTTTAATTTTGCTCCTGCTTTCCAACTTTTTGATGCTCTTTATAAATTAACGAGTAAAGATCAAATCGGTGCTTTAATGAACGTTGATCTTCAAAAACTAAATGAAGAACAAGTACTTACGCCTTTTGTTAATGTTGATGTTGACTTAAACGCTGATTTAGAACAAAACTTCTATTCACTTAACGCTAGCGTTAGTGAAAACGGCAATAACTATGATATAAGTGCGGCCTATATTAACGAAACAGTGTATGCTGCGCTTCATAACGTAAAAGTAAAAATCGAAAAAACGACGATTGATGCACTTATTCAATACGTTATGTCACAAATGAGCGAAACAAAAATAAAAGAAGTAACTGATAAATTTGTTGAAGCAATTGGCAGTATGGATATTAATACAATTACACAAGATATCTACAATACTGTTCAAGAAATAACCTTAACTAGCGAAGACCTAGGTCTTAACCTAGACTTCTCTAGTTTAGGCCTAGATTATGCCTTTAAACTAGGTATTACCTTTATTAATAAAGAAATAACAAAATTAACGCTCGGTAACTTAGCCGTTAATGACTTCGTTGCAAACGTTACCCTAGACTTCCATGACTACATCTTCTATGGCGTAAACGATGAAGAATACGTTGCAATTGAACCAAGTTCAACGCTAGTTGCTGCAATCATGGAAACATTAACCCAAAAACAATTCCGCATGGAAATTGCAGGGAATATTAATGATACAGCCCTAAATAGTAGAGTTTTAGGTATTGATGGTGGTTTCCAATTTAGCCTTGAAGATAAGCTGGGCTACGGAGAAATGACATTTGTAGATAAAAATAACTACAACCATAACGTTAAGGCTGACGTAATCGCAAGTGATGACATCAAGTTTGCCTATAACGACACTCTCTTTGGTAAATTTAGTACCGAAGTTGGTAAAGAGTTAATGGAACTTGTCTCGGGGCTCGTAGAAGATCCAAGCGAACACTTCCTTGAACTATTTGGTGATCTCCTTGAAAAAGTCCAAACTTCACCGCTTTACGAAGCTGTTAAAGGAAATTACGGACTACTCTTAGACCTAGACTACATTTCTAATCTCCAAATTAGTGATACAGCGCTTGAAGCAGATGTATCACTAAAGTTAATTGGAATTGATGAAACATTCCATCTTACGATTAACTATCACGGTGATAGTGACTTTGAACACGCCTATCTTGATAGTCTTAGTATCACTGACCTCGTACTCGAAGGTAAAGAGCTTAACCTAGAAGTTAACTTAAAACCATTTGATGAAGCACTAAATGCAACAAGACTCACCGAAATTCATAGCGAAGCCACGACTGAATACCTTGACTTCTCTAACGTTAAGATACTTCTAGAACTTGGTCTAAATACATCGCGCTTTAACTACTATCACTTCAGTGGTGCGCTAGACTTAGAAATTAGAACCGTCATCTTAGGTTTAGGCGGTAATGCCCTCCATCTACCTTTAGACGTAGAAGTACTTAATAATAAAGGTAATGTTAACGTCGCCGTTAACTTTACCGATATTCCCGTAAACTTACTTACACCTAATGAAAAGTATGCAAGTGCAAGAAATAGAAGTGCACAACTCTATTACGACGATGATCTAATTTACGTCTATCGAAGTGAAGAAGCACGTCGTAAAGGTTTCTTAGGAATTCCAACAGGAAACTATGAAAACTATGAAATATACGGTAAATACGACTTACCTTACTTTAAAGACAATATCATTGATATTCTCTTAAAAGACGTCTTATCACTAAGTGACTTAATTACGAGTCGTATAGAACCTAGTGAAGAAAGTGGCGAAGAACATATCATCCACTACGAAAGACTCGTTTCTAGCTACATCTTTGATGAAACTAATTACGACTTCCATCTTGGACTAGACTTAAATGAACTAACAGGAATGACTATCTTTAGTCCTGGAAACATCGTAATAAGTGGTAATGAAGATACTAGACTCTTAGATAACTTAACGGTAAGTACAACGATAACTGTAGGAATTAAAGTTGGCGTTAAAGTATCGCTAGACCTACTAGACGACTGCGTTGAAGACATCGTAAGTGTTAATAAGACAATTGAAAGTCTTGAAGCTTATGTAAGTACACATAGTAGCGATCCACTTAATGTCCGCTACGAAAAATTTGCAGGCGCATTAGTCTAAAATAAAATTAACTACATTTTTACCTCGAGCACGCTCGAGGTTTTTTATTATTAAAAGAAAATTAACAATTTGGGACTAAAAGTGAATTATCTATCCTATCTATAAGTTTGGGCGTTTTTATGAGTTTTAGTAGTAACTTGGTATTGATAAATGTAAATATTTCGAAAATATAGAATTTTTCTTAAAAAAAGGTAGAGTCAGTGTTATACTAAAAACGTGTTTAAAAATATATTAGTTAGAAAATAATTTACAACTAACTATGAAGGAAGGAGAAAATTTTGAAAAAATTATTTAAACGCTGGAGTACGATAATCCTCGGAACTGGACTTCTTTTTGGCGTTGGTGCTTCATTAGCAAAACAAAAAGAAGTAGTAAACGTAGAGGCTGCTACGCATAGTGTCACTATTACAAGAGATAGTTTCGCGGTAAGTACATCTGCTTACGAGACGAATGATCCATGGACTGCCACCGGCACCGATGGGACAGAATTTAATGGTGAATTTGACATATTTTTAGAGAATGCCGCTCAAAGTAATATGCAAACGAGATCAAGCAAAACTTTTGGCGATTATTTCCATAATATTTCACCATTCCCTGGCGCGATAACGGAAATCGAAATGGTTTACGATAGTGGAACAGCAAGACCGTGGACGCCTTATGCAAGTGCATCAACAGTCTTAAAAAAGGCTAACTATACCGCTGATGGTACTTCACTTGGTGAGCAAACTGTATCAGCGACTTCCATTTGGGAAGTTGATGCATCATATGATTATCGATATGTTTACCTACATTTAGGTGGTAATGGTGCTGCTTATCTCAAATCTATAAAGATTAGTTATGATACGGACAGTGGACCAATCGAACCCGCAGTCAAAAGTGTTACTGTTACGCCTACATCATTTACGCTTGACTTAGTATCGGTTACTACTAAACAATTAACAGCCGAAGTTGCTACTGTTGGTGGTGCAAGTGAAGAAGTAACATGGACTAGTGAAAACGCTTCGATTGCAAGTGTAGACAATAATGGTTTAGTTACGGCACACGCCGCAGGCGCAACAACAATTACTGCAACTTCAACTTTTGATGCAACAAAGAAAGGAACTGCGACAGTTACTGTTATAGAAGAAGCAGAACAAAATCCGATTCTTACTGGTAATTCGCCATATATGAATGATATCGCTTATAAGATGTATTTAGAAAAAACTCAATCACCAGCTGGCAACTATTACTTTACTGGCCAAATGGATAGTTATTATGGTGGAACATCTACAACACTTAACGATGGTGTAGATATGTACTTTGAAGAAAACGGTGAAGGTCAAAATATTTATTTCCTTGATGCTGCCAATGCAAAAAATTACATCTTCATAAGAAGAAGTGGCACTCATATTAATTTCGCGTTTGGTACGACCGTTCCTGATACTGCATGGTTTTATGATAATGAAACGTATCACTGCATGACTTATATGTTCGAAGGTATACCATTTACGGCAGGTACTTATGGTTCATATGACACTTTCAATGCAACAGACCTTAACCAACACGGTCATAAACCTGGTCAATATTTCATGCAATTCGTATCTCACGACCAAGAAGAAGACTACATGACTTACTCTGAAGCATTCTTAAGTCGCATAAGCTGTGACGCAACTGGTAACACTGCACCTGTATTTACTCATGGTGCATCTTGGGATTACCTAGCTTTAATTCATGCTAGTTTAGGTGAAGACGCTAAGACAAACCTTAAAAACGCAATTGCAAATGATAACGGTAGTGACTTACAAAAAGCAGTAGCAAAATACGACTATATCGTTGCAAAATACGGCTCAAGTACATATACGAACTTTATGGAAAGAGAAATAACTGAATTTGCAATGAACAACGTATTAGTAATGCGCAGTCAAACTACAACGATTATTATTTCCGTTGCAGTCTTATCTGTCTTAATGATAGGTGGCTTTGCAATCGTAAAGTTTACAAAAAAGAGAAAAAACAACTAAGCAATAATTAATAAAAAATTGTTTTGTTTAGCACCTGCACGCGCAGGTGCTTTTTTTATATTCAAAAGAATTTTAATAATTTGGGACTAAAAGTGAAATATCTTTCCTATTTATAAAATGAGTGCACATTTTTACGGGTTTTGAATTTTATTGAGGTAAAAAACAATTTTTTACAACTAATTTACAAACGGTCAATAAAACTGTATGAATCCTTAAGTTTATATACATGTCTCTAGATATATAAGAAATTATTAAGGCGTTGAAAGCGCTTTAAACTTCTACGTTAGTAAACTAATGTTGAAAACTAAGAAGATTTCGTTTATAATATTTAATGGGCGGAAAATAAAAAAACAAGACATAATTTCTTGTATCAAGATTAATAGCGACCACTCTTAGTATTTATCGTTATTAATCTAGAAAGGAGAAACAACATGCAAAAGAAGCTTAGAAAATGGAGTTTAGTCCTACTTTCAAGCGCAATGGCTTTTGGTATTGCAGGAGGTTTAGTTGCTCAAAAAATAGTTGACCCATTCGTTTCTGCAAATGCCGCTACTGAAAAAACTGTTGTTTTTAAAGACAACGATAAAGATGGAACTGCTTCATTTGGAAACGTAACTCAATTAAAAGCTCAAATTGAATCTGGAAGTGATTATGTTACTGGAGCAACTGATATCGCTAATGTTTATTATGGAATAACTGGCTTGAAAATGAGTAGTACAAAAAATGCCGGTAAGTTTACAATTAATGTAGAAAGTATCCAGCTTAGTAAAGTTATCATTAATGCTTCACGATGGAAATCAACTGAGGCCGCTTCGCTTAAAGTTAAAGTTGGAACTAACGAAGTAACGAAAAGTCTTACTGAGTCATTTGCTAATTATGAATGTGTTTTTGATGGTAGCGCTGTTACTCAACTAACTTTTACCGCTGTTAAACGTGTTTATTTCAAAAGTTTTACACTAGTTGATGAAGCTGGCGGAGAAGTAGAAGTTCCTGATTTAACCTCTCTTGACATAAGTGGTGAACTAAATAGAAACAAGTACTATGTAGGTCAGCCATTTCTATATGATGGTTTAATTGCAACAGCGACTTTCTCTGATAACTCAACTAGAGATGTTACCAATTACGCAACGTGGACTGCTAGTCCTGCAACTGCAACCTCAACGTCAATAACAAGTGTCACGTTTAATGTAAGTTATGAAGAAAACGGCATTTTAAAGAGCAATTCAGTTACTAAAAATGTTACAGTGGCTGATGGAATCATCTATGATTTTGAAACTAATAATAGTAGTTGGTTTACTTGGAATAATAGTTACACGAAACGTACCGTTACTCACACAAATGTTGGTCAATCTACAGCAGCTACAATACAATTTGAATTTGCTAGTAAACAATCTAGTGGTGTAGGTTCAACCTATCCTTGTATAGCATATAAAGTCGATAGTGAAACTAAGGCTCTTACATTTACACTAGAGGAATCTGGAAAGGTAATAGAAAGTGTCGAATTAGATCTTGTTAATAGAGGGTCTCCAGAATTATGGTTACATAAAGGAGATTCTATTGCTGCAGATACTGTATTGGATCATGTAAATATTCAATCTAGTGATACAGAATTAACACTCTCAACGGATAACTTAAATGACACGGTTTTTACACTTGGATATAAAGGTGCAACAGGTTCAAACAAACAAGTTGGCTTACGTTCAATTGTAATTACAGTCGCGGATCAAGAATCATTTGGTACGCTAGATCACATTAAAGTAACGAGTTTACCAAACAAGACTGTGTATGCTACAGGTGAAAGATTCTCAAGTGAAGGCCTAGTAGTAACAGCCTATGATAATGCCGATGAAAGCAAAGCTAACTTCAAAGATGTAACTGAAGATATAGAATTTTTGACGGACGATGGTTATTATTTTCAATTTAGCGATATGCCTGGTTATGACTCAGAGATATACTATACTGAAAACGGAATTACTGTAGAAACATCATTTTACATTGAAGTAGTCCTAGGTGCTAGATATAGAAGAGTTGAAAAAAATCACTCACAATGGGATGGAACGTATCTTATTGTTGTAGAAAAAGCTGAAGGCGAACATATTGCCTTTAATCCAAGTGGTGATTTAGTAGATTCAGTTGGAAACTATGTAGATGTAGAAGTTGATGATTGGAATAATATTGACGCTCCCGCATATTTACAAGTTCAAATTGAAACAATTGAAGGTGGATATAGTTTAAAAACCGCTAATGGCCAGTATATTGGTCATAATAATAATTCTAACGGCTTAAGCACAAGTACGAGTCAAACGACATTCGTTAACTCGATTACGTATGATGAAGAGGCTGTAGGAGTAGTTATTAGCAATAATCAATCGACATCAAGATCGCTTGATTATAATTCTGCTGCAAACGCAGATCGCTTCCGTTATTACAGTGGTGATAATGTCGTTCAACTCTATGAACGCGTAGCGAGCCAAGGTGCTGATGACTGGGGAGAAATGTTCCTAGGTTTACTAGATTGTGATCCAGATGGTCTTACCCCACCATCAGTCAAAGATTGGAACGATTTAGCCGAAATGTACCTTGATACTGAAAATGGCGATTTGGGTGATGAAGATTGGTATATTTATAGAACTGCATTACCTAACCCAAGTCCTGATGCTCAGGTGGCAGAACAAGTCGCTGCAAGATACGACTACATCTTGGCAAAGTATGGAACTGACACATATCAAAACTTCATGAATCGTGAAGTTCCTGAATTTGCCGCGAATCCTTTGACAAACCAAATGATACTTAAGCAACAACAAACAACAACTGTAATAGTTACGTTTGCTACACTTGCTCTAGTAACAATTGGTGGCTACGGCTATATAAGATTAGCTAAAAAGCGAAAGGATAACTAAGCAATAATTAAACTTACTAAGTAAGTAAATATATTGTTAACAGCCCCTGTTTTACAGGGGCTTTCTTAATGTCAATTTGAAAAAAGGAATTATATTTACTAAAATATAATTAGATGAAAAAGAAGCAATTTATCAGTACTCTTAGTTTTGTTTTAGTGGGCTTACTACTCTTTTCATCGTGCAAACACTGGTCAGATACAAGTAGCATCACTCCCCCAAGTTCTAGCTCTAGCGAACCTAGTACTTCTGAAGGAAAAAAATACACAATAACGTGGCAAAATGAGGATGGATCAACTTTATTTAGCGAAGAAGTAGAAGTAGGAAAAGTACCGACCTACAACAGCGAAGAACCGACGAAAGTAAGTGAAGATGAAATGTACAACTATGTATTTCACGAATGGGTTCCAGAAATTAAAAAAGTCACTAAAGACATGACGTACACTGCTAGCTACGTTAAGCAATATAATGACGAGATTAATGAAGAACTCTTCACATTTACATTAACTGGTGTAAAAAATGATAGATATTCACTTAAGTATAAGGACAAGAGCAATGTAAGTTATGGAACTGATATATTACTTCCTTATAAATATAATGGTCTATTAGTAACGGAAATTGCTAATGATGCCTTTAGTTATATGAGTTCGCTTACTTCTGTTGATATAAGTCTAAGCATTAAAAGAATTAACGAAGGTGCATTTTATGCATGTAAAAATATTACGAATGTTTTTATCCCTAAGAATGTTGATTTTATAAGTCCAAGTGCATTTATAAAATGCCGAAGTCTTGCAAAAATAGAAGTAGATCCCCTAAACAAAAACTATGATTCAAAAGATAATTGCAATGCGATTAATATTACTTATACCAAAACGCTTTTACTTGGTTGTAAAAACACAATTATTCCTAGTGACACAATTGCCTTAGGACCTAATGCATTCTATGGTTGCTATAACTTAGAAGAAATTGTCTTACCAGGAAGTCTAGAGGCAATATTTGACAATTGCTTTCGTGACTGCGTTAATTTAAAACAAATTATTATTCCTCGAAGCGTTGAATTCGTTCGCGAAGATGCCTTTACAGGTTGTACGAATCTTGTAATCTTTGTTGAAGCAAGTGAAGTAGGAAAATTTTGGAGTTCCTTATGGAACCCAAGTGACTGCCCAACTTACTTTTATAGTGATGTTCCAAATTATGATGGGAAGCACTGGCACTACAACGAAGACTTTGTTCCTACTATTTGGGAAGAATAGAGAAAATAACCTTGTTTTGTATGGGTTTTTAGAAAAAATGCACGGAAATTGTTATAATAAACATAGGGGAGGTGAACTATGAATAAACGATTACAAAAACTAATGGTAGGGTTATTTAGCTTATCGCTTCTTACGGGATGTGGTAAACAAGAAGTAACGTATGCTAAGTTTAAAGAAGACGTCGCAAGTGCGCCAGAGAAGACATATAAGACTGCTAAAGTTACTGGTAAAGTTGTAACTAAAACTAGTGATAGTGATAAAGAAACTGTTAACTTTAACTTTGACTTTACATTTGCAGTAAATGCCGACAAATGGCTAAGCACAGGCGAAAATGAAGGTGAAGATACAGAAAGAGAACTAGAAGTACTTGGTCATATTAATGTTAATTTAAAAACCGACTTAGATTCTTACTATAATTCGGCTTCATTTAAGTATTATGTAGGTAACGGCTTTGAAATTAAAGGTACACAAGAAGTAACTGTTTTAGGAGTAAGTGTTAAAACTGAAATCGATGTAAAATATGATAAGTATTTACATCTAGCAAGTTACAAATCGGAATACACAGTAAAGAATGCCGAAGGCCAAAACGTTACGACGACAAAAACATTCAAAGTATCTTATAAAGCCTAAAACTTAATTAAACTTACGAAAATGCGGGTCAATTTGACCCGCCTTTTTATAAGTCTTTATAAGCGTATTATTTGATACTTTCTAGAACTTTCAGTATAACTAGAAGTGGAGGTAATACATATGTTAAAAATAAATGAACTCGCACCAGAATTTGCGCTTTTTGATAAAGACAATAATCTTATTAAAAGAAGTGACTATTTAGGTAAATGGGTAGTAATCTACTTTTACCCAAAAGATAATACGCCAGGATGTACGACACAAGCAAAAACTTATGAAGAAAATTTAAATGAATTTAAGAAACGCGGAATTGAAGTTATTGGAATAAGTAAAGATAGCGTTGCTTCTCACTCTAACTTTGCTAGTAAACATAACCTTACGTTTACGCTTCTTAGTGATCCTAGTCTTGAAGTTCTTAAAGCCTATGAGGTCTGGGGACCAAAGAAAATGTATGGAAGAGAGTATGAAGGCGTAATTAGATCAAGCTATTTAATTGACCCGAATGGAGTCATTAGAGGTGCATTTAGCAAGGTTTCGCCTAAAAATGATGCGTTAACAATCCTAAAATACTACGATGAAATCTCAAACTAGTGATAAATAAAAAACAATATTAAATTTCTCCCTATATTTAATAAATCAATCTGAAAAATGAGGAAACTAAGATGTTTCCTTTTTTTCTTGTTTTTCTCTCTAAAAATGAACTCTAAACAAAATTTTATAGAGAGTTATAATTAAAACTAGGAGGAAGCTATGAATAAAAAAATTAAAAGCTTAATGCTAGGTCTACTTACTCTACCTCTACTCGTAAGCTGTGGTTCAAAAGAAGTAACATTTGCGGCGTTTAAAGAAGAAGCACTTAACGCTCCTGAAAAAAACTATACGAGCGCGACTGTAGAAGGTAGTTTTACCGCAGAAAATATTACAACAGGCGAGAAAACATCTGTTGTATTAGATTCTGAGTATACATTTAACTCCGAAGAAAACATTTGGGAAGTAAAAGAAGCAAAAGATGAAAGTGTCGCGGAATCTATGAGCGAAGCTTTATCGACTAACTTAAAAACAGCGTTTAAAGACATGAGCGAAGAAGATGAAGAACAAATTCCGGAGTTTATGAAGTTTTATGTCGGTGGAGGCTTTGAAATTAAAGCAATTATTAAATCAGCAGAAGACTTAGGCTTAGACGCACTCTTTGGTGAAGGCGTAAAAGTAACTGCAAAAGGTGAAGCTTCAGTTAAGTTTGATAAATACGGTCACTTAGTAAGCGGAAAAGCAAATGGTTCGTTTTCGATGGAAACTCTTCCAGGAAGCGAAGAAGTCGTTGAAGAACAAGATAATCTTTCAATGAAAGTTGAAGGAAGCTTAAAAGTTACTTATAAGTAAAAGCTTCTAAATTAAATCAAAAAATGCGAGTCTTAGCGATTCGCATTTTTGTTATTTTAGAGAATTTTTAAAGAAAAATAACAATTTGGGACTTAAAATAAATTATCTTTCCTATTTATAAAGTTTGGGCTCTTTTTTTGCTAAGAAAATACGAGTAAAAATGGCCTAAATTCTAAGACTTCCTAAAAACAACCTAAAATCAAGGAAAAAATTACCGTTTTTGCAAGTTTTCGGCTTTCTTTCTTTATAAGTGTGTTATACTAACACACGTTAAAGGAGTAAGGATATGAAACTATTTTCTAATCACGGAAAAGTACGTCTAAACGGTCATAAACACTTAACTAGTGAAGAACCTGTAAAAATATTAGACGTAAATAAAGTAACGCATGTCTACTTTCCCTTATTAGCAAATAACGCTAAACCAATCACACCTCTAGTAAAAGAGGGAGATAAAGTTAAAATTGGCACACGTATTGCCCTTCGCGAGCATATGTATGTCCCCGTTTTTAGCTCAGTAAGCGGAAAAGTAGTCGCAAACAAAGTTATGTTTAACCCTGGACTTGGTCGCCCTTGTCCCCATCTCGTTATCGAAAACGACTTTAAAGAAGAAGTTGAAAACGATGCTTTAAAGGTCGTAGGTGAAGACGCAACTCGCGAAGAAATTGTTAACGCGATTAAAGAAGCCGGCATTGTAGGCTTAGGAGGCGCAGGCTTTCCAACTTGGATTAAATATAATGGCGTTGAAAATATTGAATATATTTTAATTAACGCGGTTGAATGTGAACCATTTTTAACGACTGACTACGTTACAACAATTGAAAACGCAAAAGAATTAATCGAAGGCGCGCTTTTACTTAAAAAAGCCGCGGACGCTAAGAAAGTCGTAATTGCGATTAAAAAAGACAAAGAAAAAGCAATCAACGCTCTTAAAGAAGAATTAGTTAATTACGAAGACGTTGAACTTCATCTTGTTCCTGATCGCTACCCAATGGGTTGGGAACGCACGTTAATTGAACAAGTCTTTAAAAGAACATATAACAACTTACCAAGTGAATGTCATGTCGTTGTCGATAACTCTCAAACTGCTATTGCAGTCTATCACGCTCTAAAAGAAGGAAAACCAATTACAAAAAGACTTCTAACTATTAGTGGTGAACAAGATTTAATTACTAACCCAAGTAATATTCTTGTACCAGTAGGAACACTAGTTAGTACGGTATTAGAAGAATTTGATATTGCAGAAGACAAACCTCTAATGGTCTTAAACGGTGGCCCAATGACAAGTAATGCTCTTCGTATTCTAGATGTTGCAGTTCAAACGCCTAATGGCGGTTTTACAATCGTAAAACCTTTTAAAAAGCGTGTTGATAACTGCCTAAGATGCGGAGAATGTACGTATCACTGTCCTGCAGGCCTTCAACCTGTTGAAATAAAATTAGCTTATGAAGCTCGTGACTTTGAACGTTTAGATAAGTTACGCGTTGATAAGTGCGTAGAATGCGGAATCTGCTCTTATATTTGTCCAAGTGGCATTGAACTAACAGACACGATGAAAAGAGCAAAATCGCTTCTATGGCTTAAAAAGTCACAAGCACAAAGAAAGGGGAAATAAATATGGAACTAAAAACTGGCTTTGGCCCCTATAAGCGCTCTAAACAAACGACACTAAGAATTATGGTAGAACTCTTAATCGTTTTACTCGTCGTTTATTTAGCAGCGATTATTTATAACTTTACTTTAGGTGGTAACTACGGACTAAAAGCAATCTTAATGCTTCTAGTAAGTGTTGTCGTTACATTTTTATGCGACCTTTTTGTCGCGGGAATACGCTACAAAAAGGAAAAAGATGGAAAGTTTGGTCCATATTTATGGAATTTCCTTCTTAGTAATTATTCGCTTATTACGGCGGTTATTCTTACTCTTACTCTTCCAATCGGAACGCCTTACTACGTTCTTATTATTGGAAACATATTAGCAACATTACTTGCAAAGCACGCCTTTGGCGGCTTTGGAAATAATATTGTAAACCCTGCAATTGCCGCGCGAGTTATTATCTTACTTGCCTTTGGCTCACAACTTAAACCTTATTTAGGAAGTGATCCTACTAGTTTAGGAGGACTTGCCGCTGGCGTTACGATTACTTCAAAATATGCGACGCAAGAAGGAGCGAAGTGGTTACTTTCTTCACTTCCTGAAGCTAATGGCCTTTCAATGCTAGACATATATTTAGGAAAATATAGCGCTGCAATTGGCGAAACATTTACAATTTTAATTCTTGTTGCTGGTGTCTACCTTGCAATTAGAAAAATTATTAACTGGCGAACACCAGTCTTTTATTTTGGAACAATTGCTCTAATTGCAATTCCTCTAGCCTTAATTGCAAAAGTAAATGTTGGTACATATTTACTTTTAACATTTGGTCTAGGTGGCGTTGCTTTTGGTGGTGTATTTATGCTTACTGATCCCGTTACTAGTCCAACTAGTAACTTTGGAAAAGCCTTAATTGGCGTAATTGCAGGCTTTTTAACGATGTTAATTCGTGTCGCAGGAAATTATCCTGAAGGCGTTGCAATTTCAATATTATTTGTTAACTTCCTCGTTCCTGTTATCGATAAGCTTAATGTTAGCTTTACAAATAGAAACCTATGGAAACGTTATGTCACAATGGCAGCGTGTTTAGTCGTTGCTATTGGTGCGTCTAGCGGCGTCGCCGCTGCAAAAGTCGCTTCAAAGCGCCCTGGAGACGATACTAGTTCAGAAGAACCTCCACTAGTAGAAGTATTTAAAACTTACTCGGGTTCATATACGAGCGAAGCGCCAAATGGTGGCGAATATGCAGAAAGCTTTACGACGAACGTTGAAGTCGGTTTAGACGTTGAATTTAATATTGTAAAACTAGAAGTTACTGACTATGCTTCGCCTGCTAATTTCTTAAAAGATGCAGAACTTGAACAATTAGTTAGTTTCTATACAACGCTAGACGTTAAAGGCTTTAGAATGCTACCTGCACTTAATATCGACGCGGCGGGAGCAACAGTAGGAACTGGTGAACACTTAATTCCTGGAAAAGGTTATTCAAGTGTATCAATTTATCAAGCAATGTATGATGCGTTTAGTTCTATCTCAATTTACACTGGCTCACATACGAGTCCGATGTGTGAAGGAGATTATTGTACGTATCCTGATGAAACGCTTACGGTTGATGTTTATACAAGTGATGAAGATGATTCAATTCTTACGCTTAACTTAAGTGAAGAAGGACAAAGTACTGATTCATTTAAGAAACGTTGGGATGAACGAAAACCAGAAATTCTTAAAGCTTACCAAGGCTTAGATGTCGCGACATTTATGAGTTATACTGACCCACTTCAAGTTTATGAAGTTGAGGGAGAAAATATAAGCGCAGGGCTAACTTACTCTTGTGATAGATTATTCTACGCTGTCCAAGATGCCCTAAGCACCTACTAATAATAGGAGGATTTAAAGATGCAAGAAAATAAGCAAGAAAAGAAGAAAAAACAAAAAAAACCACTGCCAAAATTGCTCTTGTTACCGCTTTTTCTTGGCGTAGTATGCCTAATTAGTGCGGGCGCACTAATTGGCGTTAACGCTCTTACTGCTCCGCGTATTGCTCAAGTTCAACTTGAGAGACAAAACAAAGGCTATATGGAAATTCTTGAACTTGATAGTTTAGATGGAATTGAAGTAAACGAAGAAAAAAGCGAAGAACTAGAAAAAGAGCTTACGGATGATGGAATTGAACAACGTGTCACCTTTACTAAAGGAGAAGATGTAATTGGTGTCGTCTATAACGTCACAGTAAGTGGCTTTGAAGGTGATGTTAAATTCCAAGTTGGTTTTAAAGAAGGCAATTATGCCGGCTTTAAACTTATCGCCCAAGGCGAAAGTGAAGCAAAAGCCGTACGCTTTCTAAATAATATAAATGACTTAATTAAAGGTAAACCTGCTGATGGCGATTTCCCAATCGCCGATAGTGAATACGCAGGCGCCTCAGTAACTGGTGATCCTGTCGTAAAAGCGATTAAAAGGTGTGCTAGCGACTACCTAAGTTTAGGAGGAAAGTAAAATGAAAGAAAAACAAAGTTTAAAAAGTATCTTCGTTGATGGAATACTAAAAAATAACCCTGTATTCATGCTCTTTCTTGGGATGTGTCCCGTTCTTGCGACAACTAGTTCCTTTTCTAATGCTTTAGGTATGGGCTTAGCGGTCGTTGTTATCTTAACGCTTACGAACATTATTATTTCCTTAATTCGAAATATCGTTCCTAAAGATATTCGCATTCCTGTTTATATTGTAATTATCGCAACAGTCGTTACGATTGTTGAAATGCTAATGAATGCATATATGCCAGATATTGCTATGCGCTTAGGTGTATATCTTTCTATCGTTGTCGTTAACTGCATCATTTTAGGAAGAGCAGAAGCATTCGCGAGCCAAAATAATGTCGGTCGCTCAGTTCTTGACGGACTTGGAACGGGAATTGGCTTCCTTGGTGGACTCCTAATTCTTGCCTTATTCCGAGAAATTATCGGAACGGGTGCGCTAACGTACGTTGGACTCGTAAGTGGCGAAACGCTCTTTACGCTTCGCATCTTTCCAGAAAAATATGCAATAAGCATATTTGTAAATAACGCTGGCGCGTTTATTATGCTTGGGCTTTTAGTCGCTGCCGTTAACGCTATTGTTATGGGCGCTAAAAAAAGCCAAGCAAAAAAAGCTGCGCAAAAAGAATTAGCAGCGAAAAAGCAAACAGTAGAGGAGGCTAAATAGTTATGAAAATACTTTCTATCTTTTTAGGATCAATCTTAATTAATAATATTGTTTTATCTAGATTCCTAGGTATATGTCCTTTTCTTGGTGTAAGTAAAAAGACAAAGAATGCCTTAGGAATGAGCGGAGCACTCCTATTTGTCTTGCTCCTTAGCTCAATTGTAAGTTATGGGTTTTATTTTCTTGTTTTAGTTCCTTTAAAATTAGAATTTTTAAAACTCGTTGCTTTTATTCTAATTATTGCCTCACTCGTCCAATTTGTGGAAATTGTGATGAAACGCTTTATGCCTGGTCTTTACAAGGCTCTAGGCATCTATTTACCGCTTATTACTACAAACTGTGTCGTTTTAACAGTCGCGCTTGATGTCGTCGCCGTAACTGGCGGTGTCGCTGATTACAATTTCTTAGAAATTTTAATTTATAGTTTAAGTAATGGCCTAGGCTTTGCCCTTGTCTTCCTTATGTTTAGCTTTACGCAAGAAAAGCTTGCAAATAACAAGGCAATTCCTGCTCCTTTTAAAGGAAATGCAGTAGCCCTTATTACCGCTGGACTAATGGCCCTAGCCTTTGTTGGCTTCCAAGGAATGATTTAATGAGTCCTGTTTTATCTGTTATTGTTGCTATTTTAATTGTCACCCTTCTAGGTTGTTTATTTGCTTTTGCTTATTTACTAAATAGAAGAACAAAAAAACCAGAAGGGTGCGAAGACGTTTATAAAGAGTGCGAAACGTGCACGATTACTTCTTGTCACGTAAGAGAGCGAGAAGTAAAAAAGAAACAAAAAGGAGAAGAAGATGAAAATATTACTAAGTAGCACGGGAAGTGCGATTCTTGGCATCGTTATTATGTTAGTTTTAGGGGCACTACTAGGCTTAGGTCTAGCTTTTGCTAGTAAAAAGTTTGCCGTAAAAGAAGATGAACGCTTAGCAAAAGTTATTGAACTTTTACCTGGGGCAAATTGTGGCAGTTGCGGCTATCCTGGTTGCCAAGGTTTAGCTGACGCCATTTTAAAAGGCGAAGTTACTAAAGCAAGTGCCTGTCGGCCTTTAAAAGAAGAAGATGCTGTTAAGTTAAGAGAATATTTAGCTTCAACTCCAGGACCAGATGGCAAAACAATTGATTTAAAATAGATGAAAAAAAGAGATGTTAAACTACAAAAAACACCGTTTGATACGTATGCCTTTTGTGCAATTCTTTTACTTGCTAGTTTAATATTCTTTTTTTTACGACTAATTTTAGGAGCATCGACTAACAATGCAAGACTTGTTGTAAGTGTTTTTGTAGAAAACCAAAAAATCGATACTCTTAATTTAAATGAAGATCAAACAAAAATTTACTATAAAGAAGATTATCCAATTTTCTTAGATGATATAACCCTTGAAATTAAAAACGGGAAAGTAAGAGTCGAAAAAGAAGAAAGTCCCCGTCATTATTGTTCAATTCAAGGTTTTACGAAAAATGTTGGTCAACCGATCGTTTGTTTACCAAATAGTTTTTATATTGTAATTGAGGCGGAAAATGTCGAAACATGCTGAAATTCGGAAAATGGTTAATTTAGCAATTCTTCTTGCTATTGGCGTTATTTTAAATATTATTGAAAACTATTTACCATTAATGCCGTTTTTGCCAGGAGTAAAGCTAGGAATTGCTAATACTGTCGGATTAATAACGTTAGCACTTTACGGGCCGCTTGAATTTTTTATTGTTGGCATCCTGCGCGTTGTACTAGCAGGGACCTTTAGCGGCTTTGGTCTAAATTTCATGCTTTCGCTTACAGGATTTCTTCTAAGTAGCGCCGTCGTTTTAATCTTATATTTTACGAATAAATTTTCGATTTATTCGCTTTCTTTTACGAGCGCGGTAATGCATGGGATTGGGCAAGTAATTTTAATTGCGATAGTTTATCAAAACGCAAATATGCTCTATTACGTTTACATTATGATATTTTCTGGCCTAATTACGGGCTTTATTATTGGCGCAATTAGTAAAATGCTCGTCTATCACTTAAAAAAGATAAGTGGGGTAAGTGCAAGTGAATAAGTTTAAAGCCTTTTTTAAAAACTTATTTGAAAAATTTAGTGTTCGTGAGATTACAATTTTTGTTGCGACTCTTGTTGTTAGTATTACCTTAATTGTCGTAGGGGCAAATAAGGGAACTTCAACTAAACCAAAAGACAATACAAATGAGGTTATTAAAAAGCCGCTATTTCCTAGTGTAAAAGTTTATGACGTTGACGGTAATAGAAGAGAAGTATTTGAAACGTCTTTTTACGTACAATACGAAGGAACAGCCTGCAAAAGTGAGCTAGATCGCGTAATTGAGGTCTTAAACGAATACTTAGTTCCTTATCACTGCATGTTTGATCGTCACGCTTATTACTATAAAGAAGAACCGGTTAATCCTACGCATCCAACAAGTGAAGAAAAAGAAAACTTAATTAGATACAACAACTTAAGAACAATTAATAAAAGCATTGGTGAAGAAGTTGAAATTGATGAGCCACTTTTTGATATCCTTCAAAAATCACTTGATTTAAGTATTAAAACTAACGGTAACTTTAATCCCTTTGTTGGCAAACTCTACGACTTTTGGAAAGTTTTAATTGATCCGCTTAGTTTTAATGAATCACAAGACCCCCTAAATAACGCTGAGCAAAAAGCAACATTAGAAAATTACGTTTCTTTTGTTCCAAAAACTAAAGAAGAAATATTAAGTGCGCTTACGCTACGAAGTGAAGATAACAAGTATTATGCAACGTTAAATAAGTTTAACGGTGCAGAAGTAGGGGACTTAGAACTTACTCTAGGCGGCGTTGGTAAAGGTTATATGGAAGACATCTTAAAAGAAGAATTTATAAATAGAGGCTTAACGCGCGGTCTAATAAATGGCGGAACTAGCTCATTTATTACGCTTCAAGATAAGTTTTGTAATGAACCGTATAAATTTAATATGGCAACAATTATTCCTTATGACTTAGAAGATAAGGACTGGAATCCAACGAGTTATCATATGGAAATAACTGGTAAATTTGCAATGTCAACTTCAGGTACATACACGGGGAAAAGATTTAGTAAAGACGGAAAAGACTATCTAAGAAGTCATATTATTGATCCAAAAACGGGGTATCCTGCAAATAACTCTCATGAACTAGCTAATGCGATATCCTCAACGCTAAGCGGCATGGAACTAGATGCGCTTACGACAGCGCTTCTAGTAAGTCCACTAGATGAAGCAATTTCGTTTCTTAATGAAACCTATAGCGACACCGACTTATCATATTTATTTTTACTAAATGAAAGTGAAACGTATTCGCTTGTTAAATCTAGTAACTACCCAAGAAGTAAAGACTCTTCACTTATAATCTTTGACCCTTATGTAGAAAAAGAAGAAGCCTAATTTGCAACTCTAAATTTACAAAACCGCACTAAATTCGTTTACTAAACTCTAAAAATAATTTAATATAAGAGTAGATTAAATAAAGAAATCTGGAGGATTATATATGAAAAAGAAATTAATGTTTGTAGGTTTAAACGCTATTATAATTGCCCTTCTTGGCGTTGTTTTAGGTTTAGTAAGTGGTGATCACATCTTTAGTGACCCCGCTGGAGTAAGTGCTTTTGTACTCTTTTTACTAACACTTACGATTCCTAGTGCGACCTATCTTCTTAAAGACAAAGTAAATTTGACACTTCTAATTATTATTACGCTTTTCTTTGTTGCAGAACTCGTTATTAACATTCTCTTTATGGTAACGCCTTCTTACGGCGTTAATCCTTATTGGATTACTGAAGCTGTTGTTATATCAGTATTCTTAGCAACGTTACTTATCTTTATTGCTTCTTCAAAAGATCCAAAAGAAACAAAAGAAGAGTAAACTTAGCAAAACAAGGAGAAATGCTTCCCTTAAGGGGAAGCTTTTCTATTTAGGAAATCCCTAATGAATAAGGCGGAAACACTAATTAATTGGGAAATATTTATATATTTCCCTATAAACTAATGATAATCGAGAAAAAAATAACGAATTATACTTTTTGTAGTTGCTTATATATCATATAAGCGATACGATATATAAGGTATAAATATAGAAGGAGATTGTAAATTATGAAAAACAAAACAAAACTATTGCTTACAACTGCCCTCTTTAGTGCAAGTTTACTTGCAGGTTGTAAAAAGGAAGAAAAACTTTATTTCGGTTTTGGAAGCAATGCTACGTTTGTAGAAAATAAAGCTGGCTTAAATAGAGCAAAAACTGCTGTCGCTAACGGTTATGTTCAAACAGATATTAATTTCGCAGCTGTTTTAGCTAACGAAAAAGGCGTTATTCAACAAGTTCGTTTAGACGTCGCACAAATTAAGGCCGCAGCTAGCGTTAAAGCTGAAGGTGAAGTTAAAGACGCAACTGTCTTAACTGGCAAAACTAACGACGAAGCAAAACAAGATACAAAAACGAAATGGGAACTTCTTGAAGATTATGGAATGACAGTTGCATCCCCAATCGAAAAAGAATGGTATTTACAAGCAGAAGCTTTCGAAAATTGGGTCGTTGGCAAAACGGTTGAACAAATTAAAGCAGAATTTGTTGACTACCACGGTGGCGACGCTCTTAAAGATGGCGAAACAATTGGTGTTACGATGGTCGTAACCGAATTTGTCGAAGTCATTGAAGAAGCTTTAGAAGGAAAAGTAGAAGTCGCAGGACTTAAAGCAAAAGATGCCAAATTAGGTGTTGGAAGCTTAGGAAGTCGCGGAAACGATGGAAATCCTGCAATGCAAGACAACTTCACGATTGCTGGAGCAGTCTTTGATGGCAAGAAAGTCGTTAGCAAAGCTAAAATTGATGAATATCAAATTCCTTACGCTGCAATTACAGAAACGACTGTAACTGTAGGTGAAGGCGAAGAAGCTACAGAAGAAGCTGCACTTGAAGTAACTGTTGACAAAACGAAAGTTCAAGTTGATGGAACAACAATCCGTTCAAAACACGACCAAAAAGGTGATTATAATATGGAACCAGCATCCCCAATTGGTAAAGAATGGTTTGAACAAGCTGATAGCCTAGTTGCTTACTTAGAAGGCAAAACGCTTGAAGCAGCATTTGTTGAAAACTTAGTTAGCGAAAAAGGCGAAGAAATTGGCTGCACGATGGCAGTTGAAAGCTACGAACACGCTTTATTAGAAGCAGAACAAACTGCATTTAACGCTCGTTACTAAGTCGAAACTAACTAAATACTTAAAAGATGGATCTTCATGGTCCATCTTTTTATTTAGTTTCTATTGAAATGTTTCCCTAAATTTTGTAAACTTAATGAGCGCTAAATAGGGGTGTAGTTAAATGGTATAACTACGGTCTCCAAAACCGTCGTTGCGGGTTCGATTCCTGCCACCCCTGCCATTCAAAAGATAACGAGATGATACCAAAAATCATCTCGTTTTTATTATATTTAGGGGCTTTTTTGATAGATTTGACTATTCAGAAGATTCCTGAACAGACAAAAATGCTCATCATTATAAGTGCTCGTAAGGTTCGCGTAGCATACCGATAGGTAAATAACTTAAAGTGCAACTATGCCACTCCCTTGATAGGGGGGACTTGAACTAAAGGCAAATTAAAACCCAGCAACTCAGCTGGGTGTTTTTGTCGTTTGCAAAATCATTAAATATTTACATAAACCGATAGCTTAAGATGGAGAGTCGTTATCCTCACGGTGTAAGGAACCTCGACTTGCAATTCACCTGTAGCGGATAGTTTCAATTTCGATACGTCTTTGTTTCCAACGATGATAAGAATGTCATCTTTGCTTTTTACATATGCTCTTGAATAAAGATCCTTATAGTCGAAATCATCAAATGATTCTATTTTGCTGGGAAGCTTGTTAAATTCGCTAATTATTGCCTTTAGCTCTAGTTTCTGCTGAATCGACTATCAGAATGGCGTTTTCAAGATTCATTTTTTCAATCGTTAAGGAAGATATCGTTTCCATGATTTCCGTGGTCATAGAAGTGGAATAATCATCAAATTTACCGACAAATCCCTTTAATTGTTCCTTAAGAGAATTGATTCTCTCATCGATTTCATGGATCCTGTTTTTCTTTTCCTCTACGTCATTTGAGGAAAAGCCCTTGATAAGCAATTCTTTAAAGTAAGAGATGTTGTCTTTTATTTTTTTGGTTAGTAGTGCAAGGCCTAATTTAAATTCATGCCACAGGAATGTTCTCGCCTTTGCAGTTTTTGGTGTGGCGATTGCTGTTGCAGATTAGGAATCTTTTAGCTTTGACAAAGTCCCTACCGTAGTAGTGGTTGACTTTGGAGTTATAGTTGCAGCCACAATGAGCGCAAACCACAAACCCTGTGAATTCGCTTACCGGATTCTTGCTTTCTCTATTTACCCTAAAATGCTCACATCTTTCATCAAGGACCGCTTGGACGTTATTCCATGTTTCTCTATCTACGATAGGAGTGTGGCCGTTTCTCACGAGAACCATTTCTTCCTCGCCTCTATTCTTGCTTGAGCCGGTGGAACCGATGACTGGCTTGATTGTTTTTTGGATTAATGCATCGCCCACATATTTCTCATTCCTTAGGATCGAACAAATCGTGTTGTGACCCCAGCGACTATTTCCCGTAGGGCTAGGCACATGATTTTGCTCTAGGTATTTTATTATCATTGATGAGCCGCATCCTTCTAGGCACATGGAGTAAATGGTCTTTATCCATTTTGCCTCTTCGGGAACGATGGTGATTTCACCGTTGATTGTTTTATAGCCATAAAGGTTAGGCGGTAGTGCATATTTGCCTTCCTTCTTGTTTTTTGTATATCTCCATTTGACGTTTTCGCTAATGGTAGTTAGTTCTTCCTCGGCGAATTTAGCGCATAGCGTTATCATTTGGTCGCATTTCGTATCCAACGATGAGATCCCTTGCTCCTCAAAATAGATTTCAATGCCCTTTAGCCTAAATTCTCTGACTAGTTCTAGCATATCGATTAGATTCCTTGCAAACCTTGATACTGATTTGACTAGGATGATGTCTATAAGGCCAATTCTGGCATTTTCTATCATAGTGATGAATTCTTTCCTATGAATCGCATCAGAGCCGCTTTTACCGTTATCGGGATAGATTCCAGCAAATTCCCAATGTGGGTTTTGGATGATAAGAGAGGTGTAATTTTTTATTTGCTCAGCCAAGGAAGTCTCTAAAACCTCTTTGTCATTAGATATTCTTGCGTATGCAGCAACCCTAAGCTTTCTGTCTTTAGGGATTGGATGTAATGATTTAATTTGCTCCATTTTTACCTCCTTTCAAAACTACGACTTCATAATTCAGTGTTCTTTTTCCGTTTGAAACACTAGAAGAATAAGTGGGTACAAGTTGAAGTAGTGGATGAACCTCGGTAGTAGCGAGGCTATCTTTTGATACGATAAATCTTAATGAACCATCCTTCTTTCTAATCACCATTTTTATAACGTTTCTAATTAACCTATTAGTTGGATTATGGTCATCATCATTTTCAAGCATGTGCTTAATGTGGTTCGCATCAACTGTTAAATCCCTTAGTTCATAAATTGATTGGGTGATTCTTTCAAGTTTTCCTTTTTCTTCGTTTAGCCTAAAGTTGATATCGTTAAATTCAATTTCATTTGTTTTTGAATTGGTCGATATTGCTCTAGTCAACAATTGTTGAAGTTCATCCTGGAGTTTCTCAATCTTTTGAATCGACTTTTTTCTTTTCTTCAATTAGCTCTTTAATCGAAATATCAAGGTTTTGCATAAAAAACCCGACAGAAATGGCAGTTTTTTCGTAATATTTCCAGAAAACTTCATACAACGCTTTGACGGATAAATCGTAGTCTGTTGTCTCGCTTTTGTAGTCGCAATTCTTATAATTGATACTGTTCTTTTTAATATTTCTACAAGTCAGAACCGACCTTTCATATGCTTTTCCGGGGTGGCCGATAATCCTTGTCAGAGGAAGTCCACAGCACCCACAGTAAGAGATGCCACTTAAAGGACTGGCATCTTTTCTTTTGCTACATTGTTGAGGGCTTTCTTTTTGGTTTTTTAGTAAAATTTGAATGTAGTCGAAGTTATCCTTCGTTACTATTTCCTGATGATGGTTGTTTAGAATGACTTTGTCTTCGATTCCATTATTTTTATAGGCTTTATGATCAAGGAAACTTTTGACTACGGTTTTTTGCATTACGAACATGCCGATATATTTTTCATCGGTTAGAATTCTGTATACATCGATATATTTCCAGTCGGCCTTGCCATTCTTTTTAAGGCGGTTTTCATCCCTTAGAATTTTGGCAATCTCGCTAATGTAATACCCGCCTAGAAAAAATCCAAAAACACTTCTGACCAATTCAGCCTCTTCCTCAATTACTACGATTTTTCCTTGGGCATCATATCTATATCCTAATGTGTACTTGACGTTCATTTTCCTATCGCCTCTTTTCATACGGCTTCTGACACCCCATTTGACGTTTTCGGATATCGTTTTGCTTTCTTCTTGCGCCATTGAGGCATATAGAGTCAATTGAAATTCAACATCCTTTTCTAATGAGTTGATATGTTCTTTATCGAAGTAGATGCCAACATTGGCGGCCTTTAAATCTCGATAGGTCTTAATGCAATCAACTGTGTTTCTAGCAAATCTAGATATTGATTTTGTCAGGATCAAGTCAATTTTTCCTGCAAGGGCATCATCAATCATCTCTTTGAAACCTTCTCTTCTTTTTAAAGAAGTTCCAGAAATGCCTTCATCAGAATATAGCTTCACGAATTCCCATTCTGGGTTTTCGCTTATTCGTTTAGCATATTCTTCTAACTGAGCGTTGAAGGAATTCTTTTGATCCTCTAAATCAGTAGAAACACGTGCATAGGCGCATACCTTTTTCTTTCTTATGGTTCCATCTTCCGCCACGAAGAGATTCTTCTTTTTTGGAATGATGGTAATACTCATTTGTGTGCTTTCCATTTTTTACTCCTTTCTACCATATATATCACTCTAAAGAGTGATATTATCAAGTTAACTGTAAACGAAATGATACCTATTTCAGGTATGGCAAACCTAATGATTTTCTAATGTTTTTTATTAGGATTGCAGCAGTAAAAAAGGAGAGTTTTTTCTCTTCTAACAATTTATCTATCACGCATTTATATGAGTGCCATGCGACTTCTTTCTCATCGCTTGGACACATGATGATTTCGTTTTCGTTTTTCATAGAGTCGCCTTTCCTCTAGAAGAAACGAATGATAAGCATAATTATTAAACCAAAATCACTCTTTGAATGTAATTAACGCGGAGTAACTTTTTTCTTTTTTGAGTTTGACAAGACCGTCTTGAAAGAATGTTACTCCGAGTAACTATTGCAAAGTTTACGAAGTAAAAAATCCGCGGAATCCATCAGGATATAAAGAATGTTACTCCGCGTCAATTATTTTTTCCTGTTTCCCTTTCTACAATTCTATCAACACCTGACACGCAAATAGGTGAGAACCAATTTAGGAAAGGAGGAGTTTTTAATGTCGCAAAAATCCAGAAAAAAGAAACCATTCTTCCCAAGAGATTATCTCCAAAAGATGAGGTATTCGCTCGGGTGGACGCAGAAACAAGTAGCGGTGAAGATGGGCATCGATACCTTCGTGTATAACGGTATTGAAAATGGACACAGGGGCGCGCTTATGAACGCGAAAAGACTAAAGCAGCTGGCGTTCGCTTTTGGTGTTCCAGTTGCAGAGCTCATCGATTTAGAAATCGCCTACATGGATGAAGCAATTAAAAGAACCGAAGGGATCAAAGAATGATCACTGAATTAAAGCAGAAGATGATGGATGATGCGCCTAGCCACAAGGAGCTGGTGGAGACCTATCTAGGCTCAACCGAGTTCAGAAGCATTAACACCGAAAAAGTCTATGGTTCAACGCTTAAAAGGTATCTGAATTATCTAGAAGAAAAACGAATCGATAAGCCAAACGAATTCACTACCAAAGCGTATAAAAAAGAACTTAGAGCGAAAGGGTTATCCGCTAGAACTCTGCAGTTGGTCACGATAGTGCTAAAAGGCTTTTATTCTTGGTGCCTAGACAACGAGCTTTATCCAAACATGGCCCGCGGACTTCAAAACGAGAAGATCCAGAAGGACTTCAAGAGAAAGTCCATAGGACTTGATAATGCGAAGAAACTCATAGAACTATGCAGAAAAGAATACAAAGAGGATCCTAAGAATCTAGTCAAGTTAAGAAACTACACGATGATCTATCTGATGCTCCATATAGGCCTTAGAACTGTGGAAGTCTCTAACGCTGATTTTTCCAATCTCAAAACCATTGAAGGGAAGAGGTTCTTGTTTGTGAAAGGTAAAGGACATAATGATCCCGATGACGCTATAAGATTAGAGCCAAAGGTATATCAAGTCCTTAATCGTTACATCAAGAAGAGGAAATTGACCGAAGGGGCTATTTTTGTCAACCACAGCAATAGGAATCCTAATGGAAGGATAGAGCCTAAAATCATCTCCAAAATAGTGAAGCAGCATCTTAGAGCCATAGGCCTCAACGACGATATCTATACCGCACACGCCTTAAGGCATACATGCGCTGCAATCGCAATTGCTAATGGTGCCACCATACAGCAAGTCCAACAGCTGTTAAGGCATAAATCCATCGAAACAACAACAATCTATCTCCGTGAAATCACCCCGGAAAATAATCCAAGCCAAGGATATATAGAAAGGGCCTTCGATGACGGAGAGGAAAACGAAGAAGAGTGACTATCTAAATGCGTGGAAGATGTAGAAAGACGAGGAAAAAATAATGTCAAAAAACGAAAATAACGAGGTTATGCAGGGAAATTCCCTAGAAAAAGAAGAGCAAACCTCACTCAAAATTGAAATCAAAACATTCACATCAGAGTCATTGGGAAGCTTAAGAACTGCCTACGATAACTATGGCAGACCAGTTGTCTGCCTGAAGGATGCGTGCAACATCTTAGATATCAAGAACCCTAGCGATGCCAAAGGCAGATTAAAAGCCAGTGGTGTAGTTAGGCTTACCATGAACGATGGAAGCAAATTCAGAAACTATCTCTATGTCACTGAAGACAACCTTTACCGCTTAATCTTCCAATCAAGGGAAAGAAGAAGCTGTTTTATTCATGGATTGGGTAACCGAGACCGTTCTTCCTACGATTAGGAAATTTGGAAGGTTCGACGTCCAGCTAATCAACGGATCACCAGAAGCCGCTTTGTCATTTTTAGATTCATATAACGAACTCAAGATTCGCAATAACATCCTAGAATCCATAAACGCCGAAACAGTAGAGGCTAGAGAATATGTCAAAAGGATGACCGATAGCGGTGTCCTCATTGATTTATTCGACGTCCCTAGCAGACTCAAAATCAAAGGCATTAACAAAGTTAATCTCTTATCCATTTTGAGAAACAACGATGTCTTAAACGCCGATAATCTCCCTAACCAAGAATTCATTGATAAGGGATGGTTCAGAGTCATCGATTGCACCTATAGTGATAAGAAAGCTGGCCAAGTCACCCATAAGAGAGTTTTCTGCTATAAAACCGCCCTAAACGGAATGAGAAGAATCATCGAAAAGATGGCTGGAAAGAAGTAGTCATATCAATGAGAAATAATGCATGTTATTTCGCTTTGAACATAAAGGAGGGTGGTTCCTATGGCTAATCCGAAGAGCAAGCTCGATTGGTTTCCCGTGGACACGAGAATCCTGGAGGATCCTAAGGTAAGGAAAGCTGGTCCATAAATACAAAGTGGAGGGATATGGGCTTTTTCTCCATGTCCTTTCACGCATCTATCTGAACGGATATTTCATCAAAGATGACATCGATTCTTTTGCTTTGGATATCGCCTATGATCTCGGCTATAACGATACCGAAGAGCATATCGCGTTGGTGAAAGAGGTGATTGAGTACATGATGAAGATCAATCTGCTAGATAGTTTTTCCTATGAATACGAATCCGTCTTTACCTCTAAAGCGATACAGATCCAGTTCGTCAAATCGACATTAAGGAGAGTTCCTAGGGAGAAGCCGCACTGGTTGTTAACACCAGAAGAGGAAGCTGATGCTAGAACTTACATGAAGAATAGAGAGGAGGATTCCGTTTGATTATGTCTACATTATGTTTGCAATATGTGTACAGAAACTATGATTCTGCAGACATTATGTTACATTCGGAAACATTCCTCTCTTTGAGAAAAGGAAAAAGAAATAGAAAGTGAAAAAGAGAGTAGATATACAAGATAAATACGATATAAGGAACTGTCCGTTCCATTTGAACTATTGGACTCGTTGTTTAATCGAGGACCATCTAATCACTGTCTACGATAACGATATATTCCTCTTCAACCAGATGTTTGATGAAAATAGCGACATCGATGAAGAGCTCTTTAGGAGATGCTTTAGATACACTAGGGACTATTGCAGGAAGAACAAAAACGGAATCCATAGGATGTTCAGCTTCTTTAGAGCGGCTTTCTATGAAAACCTCAGGAAGATGGATGGATACGATGAAAGGATGGAGAAGTGGTATGAAGAAACGAGTGCCTACCTTAGAGCAATTCGCGAAGATAGTGAGGACTAATAAAAGAAGGCTTGAGAGGCTATACGAAGAACTTAGGCTACGCCAGGTATTTGATGTACGCCGCTCAAGGGATAGATTATTCAAAGCCTAACGTCCAGCATTCGACTCCTCAATTCGACAAGATAACCATCGACCTGGATCGAATCGATAGGATAGAAAAGAAAATCGCCTACTATGAATCATTCAATGTCCTTATGGGATGAATGGCAGAAGAAATTGACCCCTAGAGAGACAGACGTCTTCCATAAACGCTACATGCAAGATAAGGCAGAGTAGTGGACATTGCAGCCGAGCTTGCGAGTTTCGGATGTACGAATTTATGGACTTATAGAGCCAATTGGAGGCTAAGTATGGGGAATTTACCAAAGAAAATTCTCAATACTTATAGAGTAAGTTTAATAAAAGTGATATAATTCATCTTTGACAATTATACGGAGGCATATCATGACCTACGCAGAAGCAATAAAGACTTTACGTAAGAAAATGCTTATTACACAGACTGAGTTAGCCGCCCAATTAGGGGTTGCTTTTGTAAGTGTAAATAGGTGGGAAAACGGTTCATATGAGCCAACCATGAAAGCAAAGAGAAAACTTGCTCCGTTGTTTGAAAAATACGGTATAGAGGTGAAATAGAAATAAAATGTGTGAAGCAAAAAAAGAATATCTAAAATCGCCTCTAAATTATACAGGTAATAAATACAGAATTTTGTCTCAGATTAGTAAATTTTTTCCAAACTATGTTGACACTTTTGTTGACTTATTTTGCGGAGGTGCAACAGTCGGAATTAATGTTGATGCAGCTAATGTGATCTTTATTGATAAAGACGAGAGAGTTATTTCTCTTTTGAAATTTTTGGCTAAATCCAATTTCGATAAATTATTGAAACAAATTATAGAAACAATCCATTCATATGGATTATCTTGTTCCTATGAATCGAAATATAGTGAGTTTTTCAAAGCAGCGACTCCGAAAAACAAAAATAATGGTTTAAAGGATTTTAACAAAAAAGGTTTTTATAAGTTGAGAGAAGATTACAACAAAATCGAGAATAAAGATTCTGATGGAGCAAACTTGTTGCTTTATATTTTGCTAGTCTACGGCTTTAACAACGATTTAAGATTTAATTCCGAAGGCCATTATAATTTGCCTTGTGGCAAAACAGATTTAAACAAGAATAACGTTTCTAAAATCAAAGCTTTTATTGAAAAAAGCTCAACGCAGTAATTTTAGATTTATTTGTGGAGATTTTAGAGACAAAAAAATACGTTCTTTGATTTATAAGGCTGACTTTTTATATGCCGATCCTCCTTACCTAATTACAGATGCTGTTTATAACGAATCTTCTGGATGGAGCGTAAAGGATGAAAATGATCTTATTGAATTTTTAGATTCCTGTAAGGAAAAAGCTATTCCTTTTGTTCTTTCGAATGTTATCTCTAAAAATAATGGGTCAACATTAAATGAGCCACTTGTTAAATTTGTTAAAGAAAATAAATCACTAGAAGTGGTTGATATCGATTACCACTATAGAAGTGCCAGTTATAACAAAAAAAATAGAGACGCTAATGAACGCGAAATAATAGTTGTATCGAGGTGATAACAAAATGCTAGATATAAACAATAGACGTTATATAGGTTGTAAAACGAAACTATTAGACAAAATATACGATTCCGTTATAGAAATGGGATATGACAACAGCAATATTTTTGCCGATATTTTTGCCGGTACTGGTGTTGTTGCGAATAGATTTGCTAATAATGGATTCAAAACAATTCTGAACGACACTCTTTTTTCGAATGTTGTAGCCTACGAAGCATGGCTTGGTGATGGTCAAATAGATGAACAAAAAATCAATAATTTACTAAAGTATTTTAATAATTTAGATGCTAATGAATTAAGTAATAATTATTTTTCAGATATTTATGCTGGCAAATATTTTGCAATTAACGATGCTAAAAAGATTGGATTTATTAGAGATTATCTCGATACGCATAAAAGTGAATTAACAAAAAGAGAGTTTTGCGTTCTTTTGACCTCTTTAATGTACTGTGCCGATAAAATAGCAAATACAGTCGGGCATTTTGAATCATTTTTAAACAAGGTTCCTGAAGAAAAAGGCGTTGTTATGCAGCAATTAAAAATCAATTCTAACTTGATTCCTGCAGACATTTACGAATTAGACGCTAATGAACTGGTGAGAAAAATTAAATGCGATATAGCCTATATTGATCCGCCATATAATGCTAGACAATATGTCAATTTTTATCATGTTCTTGAAAACTTAGCTCGATGGAAAAAACCAACTGAGTTTGAAGGGAATTCAATGAAATTTAAAAGAACCGAATTAAAGAGTGATTATTGCCGAACCAATAAAGCAACAAAACTATTTGAAGATTTAATTAGTCATTTGGATTGCAAGTTGATAGTTGTTTCTTATAACAATACATATGTCGCTAATAGTATCTCTTCTATAAATACAATTTCTGAAGATGACTTAAAAGCAATCTTATGCAAAAAAGGTAAACTTCATATAAAAGAAATCGATTACAAATTTTTCAACGCAGGAAAAACTGATTTTAAGAACCATAAAGAATTCTTATACATTTGTGAGGTGGGAAAATGAAAATTTTAGATTATTATCTAGCTCAACAAAAAAATCCTATTTGGTATCAAAAATTCCAAAGTACTTCTTCAAAACAGAGCGGTAAAACTTTTTCTTATATCAATACGAACTATAGAGGAATAGATGCTTTTTTCAAACAAATGGCTGAATTCTATAAAAAGAACGGTCTTGAGAGAAGTGAATGGAACGATAGGCAAAAGACTGGTCAAGAAAAGGATAAACATAGAGTTATAAATCTTTTAAATGCTGGTTTTTTCAAATTCGAAACCAACTGTTATTTAATCACTCCAAAAGGCCAAGCTATCTTAGATTTAATGAATATTCCAAATGTTAAGGAAAATGATAGATGGTTGCTCTTATATCTTTTATTGCTTGATTACAAAACAGAAGAGAGAGATATGGATATCATTCATACAACAGAGGAGATTTTTTCTTACATTGAAAAGGCAGGTTATACAAATGCTGAAATCTCAGATTTAATGTATAAAGGAATGTCTGCAGACAACAAAGAGTCACTTTTCTTAAAAGATATTTTCTGGTTAGTTTCATTCGCTAAAGATGATGTGTTTTTGAAACTATATGCAGAAGCAACTGAGAATGAAAAAGAATCGTTAGGAAATTATGTTGGAGTAATGCTTCATACAAAAGATACCACCGATTGCATTGCCCATAAGTTTATTAATGGCGGATCGTATACTGTCAGTACGTTCATCGATGATTTAAAAGTTTTATATTTTACAAACTTATTACTGCAAAACAAAAAAATTGATTTCGATTCCTTTATAGAGGTTGTAACCAATAAGTATTCAGAGAAGTTTTTCTCGTTCCATAAAGATTTTGTTTTGAAATTTATAAAGAATCATAAAAGTATTTACAAATCAATCTTTAATAAGATTGTAAATTATTAGGAGGAATAAAAAATGTCCAACATTCAACCTGAAAGACTAGATCTTCTAAATTTCTTCGAAAGGCTACCAAACGCACAATTTGTCGTACCTGTTTATCAAAGAAATTATGTTTGGAGTGCAAAAAAGCAAGTTAAAAAATTTCTTGATGACTATTCATTGATATTGACTGGTCAAAAGAACAAACATTTCATCGGTATTATGATGTACCTTCAAATCCAAAAAGGAATTGGATTCTCTGAATTATCTGTTGTTGATGGACAGCAAAGGTTAGTTACAACATTTTTGATTCTACATTCTTTGAAAGAGATTTGTATTGAAACGGGGGACTCTTCATTAGCTGACAAGATTAATGAAATCTACCTGATTAATAAATTCGCTCAAGAGGATAATCAAAAACTAAAATTGAAACCTCTAATTAGCGATGACAATGTTTATGCAAAGATTATTAGCGGCAAACAATCTGAGATTACCAAAGAAGAAAAGAGAACTACAGTTTACCAAAATTATTCCTTTATCAAAAATTACCTTAAAGAGAAATTTGGACAATTTTCACTGGAAAAAATGCTTAGTGCTTTAAATGGATTTTATTTTGTTGCTATCCCTTTAGGAACAGATGATGATGCTCAAGAAATATTTGAAACAATAAATTCTGCGGGATATGAATTAACAAAATCAGACTTAATCAGAAACTATCTCTTGATGAACATAGAAAGTGATAAGCAAGAGTACTTATATACAAATTTCTGGTATCCGCTAGAGAAAAAGTTTGAGAATAGCTCAAAACTTGAAGGATTCTTTAGAATGTTCTTAGCTAACCAAACTTTTGTACTTCCTGATATGGAAAATATCTATGACGTCTTCAGAAATTGGCACAAAGGATATTCAAAAGATCATTCAATAGAGGACGTAATGAAGGTTATTTTGCTTTATGCAAAATATTATACTGAGTTGTTTATCTCTGACAAGTTTAATATTGAACCTCATATCAATAAGTCTTTAAAGGAGTTTAGAAAAAACACTGTTGAACCAACAGCTCCATTACTTATGGAGATTTATCATCTCTATGATTCATACGATCCAAACGGTGAAAGATTAGTTGATTATCTTGCTTTTTCTAAAATCATTGACTTGTTTACTGTTTACAACATCAGAAGAAACATTTGTAATTTGCGTTCTGGTGTATTAACAAGAATTGTTCCACCAATGCTAAAAGACATTCTTGAAGCCTGTGGTTCTTCATATAAAAACATTTTTGAATATACAGTAAAATTCTTAGTAGACAATAATAAAGGCAAAGCCTCGTTCATGCCAGACGATGAATATCTCAGATCAAATTTGATTGGAATGAACGCCTATGCTTTGAAGAATTATTTAAAGACAATTTTCGAAAGAATAGAATCTTACAATAATCCAGCTGTCGTTGACTTTAGTAATTTAAGCATTGAACACTTGATGCCACAAACACCAACGAAAGAATGGCTAGAAGCATTAGGTGTTACAAAAGATGTTTATGATGCGAATTTGCACAGAATTGGTAATTTGACATTAGCAACGCATCCTGACAATAGCAAAATGTCCAATAAGCCATGGGAATATAAAAAGCAAATTTTGGAAAATACTCAACATTTGAAAATGAATATTGAGATTTTAGCAAAAGAAAAATGGGATATTGAAGAAATTGATTCTAGGACAAAGGACCTGATTGAAAAAACAATTGCTTTGTATCCTTATGTCGAGGGCGGAACAGAATTATCTACTAGATATGATATTTTTCTAAACACAGAAACTGCAAAGGTCAAGGCTGTAATTTACGAAGATATGTCAGTAGAGGTACTCTCAGGTAGTGTCTTCGATCATTTATTGACTGCTGAAATAAGCGACATGTTAGAAGATGAAACATTAAATAACGCCGGGAGTGGCTTTGTATTTGCTACTAACTATAGTTTTTCTTCTTTAAAGGAAGCTACTGAATTTGTTTTGGAAAACAACGATATAAGTGAATGGGAACTATGGGAAGATTCGAAGGGTGATTCTTTGAATATGAACATTCGAACCATTTTAATCAATAAAAAGCAAAGCAAAAACAAATAGGAAGAGGATAAATATGAGTAACGAAATGCTTGAGCCTAATTATTGGGCTATAAGGGACCTATTTAGATATCAATATTTTGTTCCTGTTTACCAGAGACCATACTCGTGGCAAGGTGACCAAATTGATTCATTAATGGATGACATTTTTTCTTCATTTGAAGAGTTCTATGCTTTATCTGAAGAAGAAAGATACAAGGGTGGTTTATATTTAGGCAATATTATTGTTCACCCTAGAGGATTGAATCAATACGATATCATCGATGGACAACAGCGTATTACATCTTTATCTCTTTTGCTTTTAGCAATGTATTCTCTTGTAATTGAATTGGGCGCAGAGCCTAATGAAAAAATAGTACAAAAATTGCAAGAAGCCTTGTGGTACGTTGACGCAGAAGATAACCCAGTCAAAGAAAAGCGTAGCGTTACTCTCGGAAGCGTGGATGCAAATATAATGCTTGATATTTTTAATGCAGCATTTGACTCTCCAAAAAAATTAAAGAAGTATATTTCTCAATATGAAACTTCAAATTCTTTTGAGGAGAATGTAAAAGATAACTTCTTAAGAATGTATGATTCTATTTCTGCGTGGAACAAAAAATACACAGAACAAATCAAATACCTCATGCTTCTTGGAAACTATATTTTATCGAAGATATACATTATATCCATAATCACCAAGGGCAGCGAAGTAAAAGCATTTTCGATTTTTGAATCTATAAACAGCAAAGGAAAAAAACTTGAAGACATAGACTTAATTAAGACTTATATCTTTTCAAAATTACCGGAGTCTAAATATTCTGAATACCTTTCTAAATGGGGAAACCTAATAATCAAGAC
The DNA here is from genome assembly GCA_050952805.1 of Bacilli bacterium. Taxonomy (GTDB): domain Bacteria; phylum Bacillota_I; class Bacilli_A; order RFN20; family CAG-826; genus JAAYSA01. Next base: position 922,962 of record JBMNLM010000001.1, read on the forward strand.
AAACGACGATCTTTACGGGTATTTAAAGGTCTACATAAGAGCATACGTGAAGTACTATTCGCAAAACATCTCTTTTTCAAATTTCAAAAAGCTAGATGGAGACTTATGTAATTGTTTTGGTTGCAATGACAGTGGTGATGCTTTTATGAAGTTAATCGATGACATGTCTGAAAAGATAGACTATTTTAGAGCATTGTCAAACTTTGAAGACGCATTACAGCTAGTTAAAGATAAAAAGTTTAAATTTTATTATTTACTAAATCTAAAGATAGGATATGAGCACCCAAAACCATTATTTTTTAGATGCTTTTCCGAAAACTCTATAGGGAATTTGTCAAAAGATGATTTGGTAACTATTTTTGTAGAAACAATCAAAACTGAAATTGCCTTTTTGACTGTTTGCCAAAAAGATTCGAAAGATTTGATTAACGCATTTAGTTCTATTTTTAGCAATATTTATGAAACTGGTAAAGTTGATAAAAACAATGTTTTGTATAGATTAAATTCGAAATTACAAACTGCTGGTATCAGAACTGAAGATGTTTTCTCTTCATTAAGTCAACTAGATCTTTACGAAAAAAAACAAAAAGCTTGGAGCCGCTATAATTTCCTTGTATGAATCACAAGATGAAGACGGCAATTTAGCTCTTTCATGGGATGAAGCTTTTTCAAAATTAAGTACTTTTGGAAGTTCGTATTCATTGGACCATATTATGAATCAAACTCCAGATAGGAATGATCCTAATTTGAAATATTATCAACTCGGTAATAATTTAAAATTGAGAGAAGGCCATGACTTTCCTCTAGACTTAATTCATGACGGAATGGAATATGATACATTTAAAAGCCTAACTTTACATTTAGCAGGCAATTTAAAATTAAAAGGACTTGACGGCAACTCGTCAAAAGGAAATAAGTCGGATGAGAATTTCTGCACTTTTAAAGCATTAAAAGAAAGAAACAATGAAATCGCTAAATTCATTATTGAAAATTTCCTTAATTTTGAGAAAGCACCAGATGGATATAATCCAGATTCTCAACAAAAAAGTGGCAAAACTAGAATGGTCGGTAATTTTGACTTTTCAATGGAAGATCTTGACTTAACAGGAGCAAAAGCCAAAGGACTTACAGTTTTTGATAAATCATACGATTTGAATCACAACAAAGACATAATTAAATATTTGGTGATGTATTTTTATGAAACCAACGAAAATGAGATCATTCAAATGGCAGAGCAAGACTGGGGTTCAAGAAAAAGAGTTGTTATATCGTGGGATAAAACCAAATTAAATGCGCCTTTCGAAATTATAAAAAACAAAGTGTATGTTGAAACAAATTTGAGTAGCAGAGACATAATTTGGTATGCAAAAGATCTTTTGAAGCATTTTGAATTCCCATTAGATTTAGTGACAATATATATACCAGAATAATTTAATGAGAAATAATCCTTGTTATGTGTCTTAGAAAAGGAATTAATACAAAGTATTAAAATATGTTGTTGCTTAAAAAGAAAAACAAGAAAGAAAATAAGCCTAAAAACAAAAAGAGAAAGGCACCATATCGTGATGATGATCATAATTTTGATGATGCCTTAACCGATACAGAGTTTTTTGAAATAATGGAAGATGATTGATTATGGATATTAAAAGCCTATTGATTAAATTTTGGGAATATAGAAAAGAGAACAATATAGAAATCTATAATGAATTTTCTTTGCAACACGAACTTGGCATTTATTTAAGAAATAATCTTCCTGAACATAAAGTTCAATTTGAGCGCAATGTCAGTTTCTTTTTTGATAAGGCAGACACCAGAAAGAAAGAGATGGATATTGTCATCTACAAAGCTGATATGAGTGAAAGATACGCCATTGAACTTAAATACCCAAAGAATGGCCAATACCCAGAAACGATGTTTGCTTTTATTGGCGATATCAAATTCATGGAAAGAGTCAAAGAATTAGGATTCAATAAAACGTTTGTTATGACCTTTGTTGATGACCATCTCTTTTATGAAGGAAGCGATAATAGTGGAATCTATTCTTTCTTTAGAGCTGGTAAGGAAATAAGCGGAACAATCCAAAAGCCAACTGGTAAGAAGGATGATTTTATTACTTTAAATAGTTCTTATAAGATTCAATGGAATAAGTTAGAAAACAAAGAACGATATTATCTTCTAGAACTATAATTCAATGAGAAATAATTTTAGTTATGTGTCTTGGAAAAGGACTAATACAAAGTATTAAGGAAAAATCGAATAAGGCTCACTTAGTGGTGGGTCTTTTTTCATGACCTCGGTAGTGGCTAGGTCGTGAATCAAAACCTGACCTTACAAAATATAAGGACAGCTACTCCCACAAATTGTTATATCAGGTCAGAGGTAAATAGCTGATGTCGTGTTTCGCGACATTAGGTCAAAAAACAAAAAAATTGTGAAAAAGCATGCAAATAATCATTATTTATCTACACTCTAATTCTGCTTAATCTATGATTAATGTGATTGAAAATAGTTACTCGGCATCAATTGAGAAAAAGGCCGATTTTCGCTAAACTATACTTACAATCGATAAGTGTGTAATTTATCGAGATTAGCTGGCAATATGCCTAGGATTCTTATTAAGGGCCATGTGGCTCTTTTTTGCTTCCTGCGGAAATCCGTAGCAACTGGCAAAAAGGAGGAATAGCACAATGTCAGATATTTATCAAAAATGGAACGAGCAAGGGATCCTTAGGAAGAAGCTCCTATCGATCTCTTTTTTAATTAACGCGGGCATTCCAATTAAAGATATTTGCAAAAAAGAAAATATCTCTTTGAAGCAATTCTATGAGCTAAGAAAGAAATACAGCGACCTAGCTGATGTTTCTGAAAAAGGCAATCTTGAAGGCCTTTACTTCTGCATCGATAACCTAATCGATATGGCAGAAGGCTATACGATGAGAAAAGAAGGCAAGGAAGGATACAAGACCAAGACCGGCCAAGACAAATTCAAACTCATCGATATTAAGGTTCCTGTTCCTAAGAACCTTCAAGCCAACGCATACCTACTCGAAAAAGGATACGGGAAGCAATGGCTCATTGAATCTGAAAAGCTCGCATTAGCGGAAAAGAAAGCAAAACCAGAGACTTGGGAGGATGAATTAGATGACGATTCAGATGATGAAGATAACGGAGATTAAGCCATATGAGAACAATCCTCGAAAGAACGAGGAAGCGGTGGATGAAGTCGCTAGTTCAATTAAGGCATTTGGCTTTAAGAATCCAATCATCGTCGATAAGGACATGGTTATCATCGCTGGACATACCAGACTTAAAGCCGCGCTTAAGTTAGGCTTAACGATGGTCCCTGTCATTGTTGCTAGTGATTTAAATCCCGACCAAGCGAATGCACTAAGGCTTGCAGATAACAAGACCGCTGAAATCGCGAAGTGGGATAAGAAGAAACTCGAAGAGGAACTAAAACAAATCAACTGGGAGATCCTCGGGATCAATATGACTGATGTTGGTTTCGATGACATCTTCGCTAGTGAGTTCCAAGAGGTGGTTGATGATGACTTCGATGAAGGACAATATCTATCAGCTGAACCTTATTCCCATCAAGGCGATATCTATCTTTTGGATGATAACCGCGTGATGTGTGGGGACTCCACAAATGAGGAACAGGTCAAACTCCTCATGAACGGCAAACTCGCCGATATGGTTTTTACCGATCCACCTTATAACGTGAACTACGAAGGTAGCGATGGCCAGTCAATCCAAAACGACGATATGGGTGATAATGAATTCAAAGAATTCCTCACGCTCGTATTTAAGAACCTTATCAATTCAATTAAGGAAGGCGCACCTACATATGTTTGCCACGCTGACAGCGAAGGTCTTAACTTCAGAAGCGCATTTAAAGAAGCTGGGTTCAAACTAGCACAATGCCTTATTTGGGTAAAGAACTCATTCACGATGGGAAGGCAAGATTACCAGTGGCAACATGAACCTATCCTTTATGGATGGAAACCTGGCTCTGGTCATTATTTCGTTGATGATAGAAGTCAATCAACCATCTGGGAATACGATAAGCCAAAGAAGAATGACCTCCATCCGACAATGAAGCCTTTAGAGCTTGTTGGTAGAGCAATCAATAATTCTTCTCTTGTAGGTCAATTGGTTTTAGACCTATTCGGTGGTAGTGGTTCTACCTTAATTGCATCTTACAAAGCTAAAAGAATCTGTTATTCGATGGAACTTGATGAGAAATACGCTGACGTCATAGTCAAACGCTATATCAAAAACAAAGGATCCTACGAAAACTGTTATGTCATCAGAAATGGTGAACAAATTCCTCTAAACGCAATAGAGGATTTTTTAATTCTGGAATCAGCCAACTAGTCACTTGTTGGTTATTCAAAGTGGGTGAGGCTTTTCGTTTTTCCCTCACCCACACATTTTCTATTTAGGTCAACTGGAGAGAAGACCTTTCCTTTAGGAGGTCATCTTTCATGTTGAAGGTAATTGAATTATTCGCTGGAGTTGGTGCTCAAGCAGAAGCGTTAAAAAGAGCGAATATAAAACACCAAGTAATCGCAATAAGCGAGATTGATAAATACGCAATCCAAACATATCGAAAACTCCATGGTTGGGTAACTAACCTAGGAGACATCAAAAAGATTGAGGAACTGCCTCAAGCGGACTTATGGACTTATTCGTTTCCGTGCACTGATATTTCGATTTCTGGTCAAATGAAAGGATTTGATAAGGATTCAAACACCGGATCATCTCTTTTATGGGAAGTTCAAAGACTCCTAGAAAAAGGGAAAGATAATGGGACTTTGCCGAGATTTCTTCTTATGGAGAATGTCAAAAACATAGTTTCTAAAAGGTTTCTTCCTTTATTCCAGACTTGGGTTGATTACCTTTCTTCGCTTGGCTATAAGTCGTTTTACAAAGTGCTGAACGCTAGAGATTATAACGTCCCTCAAAATCGTGAGCGTTGCTTCATGATTTCCATTCTCAATTTCGATGGAGAGTTCAATTTCCCTGAAACGACAGAACTTAAGGTTACGTTGCAAGACCTACTAGAAAAAGAGGTGGAGGAGAGATATTTCCTTAGCGATAGATTCATCAAATACGCTTGTGACATGGAGAATCGAAACGGATTCATCCGTGGGAAGAGATTCCGTCCTCATGATGGTGAATCTAAAGTCGCCTACACGATAACCACCAATCCTGGAGGAAGGGCTACCGATAACTTTGTTATGCTCCCAGCTGTTGGAGCGATTAGAGGTAGACCAAACGGCAATGGCGGTTACACTCAAAAACTACATGTGAAAGACGAACCGATAGTTAACACAATTACTACCGTTCAAAAAGATAACGTGATCCTAGTCCCTCAAGCTACTAAAGCGGGTTATGCCGCTGCAGAGGTAGGGGATGGGATTTACACAAATAGGATGAAGTACAAAAGAGGAGTCGTTCAGAAATCGATGATTCCTACTTTGAAGACAAGCGTCTCCGATATCGGGGTAGTGGTTACCGATAAGGATGAGTTAATCAATATCAGAAGATTAACGCCACGCGAGTGTTGGAGACTGATGGGTTGGGATGATGAAAGAATCGACGTTGCTTTCTCTAGCGGAAGTAGCGAAACCCAGCTTTATAAAATGGCAGGAAATTCAATCGTTGTTAATGTGTTAACTCGCATTTTTGAGGCGATGAAATTCTTCGACATTTAGCCCTTATTAACTTGCTATTATCACTCTATAGAGTGATATATATAGTAACGAAAGGAAGAAAAACGATGAAAAAAGAACAAATCAAAATCGATGACAAAGTTAGAGCGATTTTCAGAAAATACGGTCGCCACGAAGTCATCGGAACAGTGTTTGAAATAAGCACTGATGAACATGCTCTTGAAGGCACATGGGTTTCCATTAGAGTCACTGGTGGAGACATGACTGACAAGTCGGTTGCCTACATGGTTGCAAATCGAATCAATGTCATGGTTCCAATTAAGGATGTGAAGGAGGTTCTTCAATAATGAAAGATAGAATCTCGATTAACGAATGGATTAATAAGTTCCTTTCTGGGGAATTTGATTCTCAAGATGTAAGAGTTCAAATCCAAGCTGGTTGGTACGATTGGTTTTGTAAGGACTCTAGCCTTGCTAATAAAACCAAGAAGATGGGCAACATTGTCAGACAAATCAAAAGTGGTGGCAAAGTAAACCTCGACAATTGGTACGTCTGGTTCAAGAATAACTGCCCATTAAACGGTCCTCTTTACGATGACTTCAGATTCGCAAAGCTCGACACTGGTGACGTCCAAATGACAATTCAAATCAATTGTTGTTGGAACAAACATCGCTATAGTGTCTGGGGAAGAAGAGGAGAAGATAAGGAATTCGAACATGAGAATCCTTTATTCGAAACCGATTCGCTCAAAGACCTAGTAAAGTGGTTCAATGAGCCTTGGGAAAACTGCTAACGCACACGCGCAGAAACGAAGTAAACAAGCGTCTGGAAAATACTCCAGATGCTTTCTCTTATTAACTTGCTATATCTATGATATAGAGCGAATATATCAATGACCAAAGGAGGGTCAAATATGGCAAGGACATATTGAATCAAAAGCTGGCCTTAACACCCTACTAAAAAGGGTAAAAGAATACGGTCAGAACGCAATTAGAGAAAAAGACTTCAATTTGGATGAATTCATCTATTGGAGAAAAGTGGTGGAAGGTTGCATCGATGAGAACCTCGCAATGGATGAGGTCGATTACGAAAACGCACCAGATTGGTTCAGACCACTTTGGAGGGGATTGAAATGAAAGACAAATTAGAAATCACCTTAAAGATTACCGATAAAGAAGGAATCATCATCGGTCGCTCGGTCATCCTATTTGGTAAACCAAGATACGTTGCTGGATTATGGAATAACAATTCCGTGGTGTTTGCGACTCTTGAACCTAAAACCTTATCTGAAACCCAAGTCCTCATTTACACAATCGAAGAATTAAAAGACTTCGCTAAAGATGGTGACATCAAAGGAATGGTGGAACTATGAAAGGTTACAAATGGGTCATTAGAGATAGGCAAGGCGAACTAGTCGAGTGGGCATTCCTCACTGGACTAGGGATACCAATGCTAAAGACTGGTGATAAACCAATCAAGTTTGATTCTGAAAAAGAAATTAACTCGTATATGAGAAAGAACCACTTGTTCCAATATAACGGTTATAGAAAGGATATCATCAAAGATGAAAGTGAACTTCGTTAGAAAACCGACTCCTTCTGAAATCTATCCTCAAGACGAATTCGTAATCGAAAAGGTGGTCAGAGTTTCAAAGGCTGAATTTGAGGATTTGCTTAAAGAACCACTCAAGGACAGAGATTACATCAAAGAAAACAAAGACAAGATGTACGAGGACAAAGATGGTTATTGGCACTGCATCTATGTGGTATGCAAAGGGTTTGATTACGGAATCCTCATTGAAAGCGAAGGAAGTGACTACCCTCGATACACAGCTTACCTTCCAACAGCAGTATTTGATTTGAAATGAAATGCTCTCTATGCGAAAAGCCCATCAAAGGGTATGGGCATAACGGTCAACCGTATTGCGAAGGAAAGGTCTGTGATTGGTGCAATAAAAACATTGTGATACCAACGCGAATATTGATGCTTAAAAAGAACAAGGCTCCAAAATAGGAGCTTTTACTTTGTAAAGGAGATAAATGAAATGCTTGATGCAACAATCGAAACAATCTACATGTCGTTTATATCCTTGCTCATCAGCTGGGTAATCGCTATGCCTTTAGGATCCATTGTTTCTGAAACTCGACCAGGAGGGTTGTTTCCAAATAAAATAATCAATTTCATCCTTAACCGAATTGTGGACATTGGAAGATCCATTCCCTTTATCCTCTTGGTTGTGTTCTTATTTCCATTTACCAGAATGCTGATAGGTACGGCAATCGGGACTAAAGCGATGATAGTGCCGCTTACCATTTGCGCGATTCCATTTGAAGTTAGGTTGATTGAAGAGATTCTTTCTGAAGTTCCTTATTCGATAATCGAAGCTGCCAAGATTGATGGTGCTTCTAATCTTAAGATTATCATCCGAATTAAGTGGGCATGTAAGGTTCCTTATTTAGTCAACGCCTTAGGAATCACCCTCATCAACATCATCGGCTACTCAGCTATGGCAGGAGTTGTCGGTGGAGGAGGCCTAGGGAATTATGCGATTGTCTATGGCTTTCAAAGATTCAACTGGGAAATCATCGCCAAATCAGTAGTCTTAGTTGTTTTGCTAGTCTGCACAATCCAGATAATCAATAACATCTTAGTCCGAGTTTTATTAAGGAGAGTTTTATGCGTAAAACATTAATTTCATTTATCATGCTTGCCTGCTTGCCTTTGCTTGCGCTAGTAGGATGCTCTAAAAATAACAAAGTTATCACCGTTGGAGCGAGTTCGACTCCTCATGCTCTTATTTTGGAAGAGTGTAAAGATTACGTGAAAAATCAGGGATACTCTTTGGATGTAAAAGTCTTCAATGACTACGTTCTTCCAAATTATGCCTTAGAGAATGAGGAACTTGACGCTAACTATTTCCAGCACAAGCCATATCTAGAAGAATTCAATAAAAGCAATGGCACTCATTTGGTTCCTGTGATGGATGTCCATTTCGAGCCAATGGGAATCTATGCCGGAAAAAGACATAGTCTAGATGGTTTAACTAGTGCAGACAATATACTAGTTCCTAGCGATAAATCGAATTATGATCGAGCAATGGTCTTATTGTCTGAACATGGTCTAAACAATATACCAGTCACACAAGTCGAAGCTCAGAACATTCCTTTGATGTTAGGCGACTGCTCTTTGGCGGTCATTAATGGCAACTACGCTTTATCAGCTGGAGTGGTGGATAGATGCCTTGTTACCGAAGATAAGAATTCTGATATTGCTAGAAAGATGGCCAATGTAATCGCTGTTAAAAACGGGCAAGAAGAATCTCAAAAGGTCCAGGTTTTGATACGAGCCTTAAAGCAAAAAAATATCGAAACTTTTATTAAGGCCAGGTTCGGAGATTCGGTCATCTACATGGGCTGATTTTATTATTTGTCTCTTTAGGAATCCATTCCAAAGAGTCTAATAATAGTGTCGAAAAACCATGATTTTACCCCTGTTTGAGGGGCTTTTTGATGTCTTTATTCATTACAAAGTAATCAATAAAGGTTTTTTATCACATTTTAAATAAGGACAAAGTCCTCGATAGGAGAAAAACAATGTTTGAAAAAGTAAATCCGAGTCATCCTGATAAGCTCGCAGATCGTATTGCTGGAGCAATCTTGGATCTCGCTTATAGAGATGATTTAAATCCAAAAGTGGCGGTTGAGGTTCTCCTTGGCCATGGCAAATGTCACATCATAGTTGAATCAAGCGTTACGTTTGATAGAAAAGACATAGAAGATATAGTGAAGAGAATCGCTGATATTGATGATGTTGATTATGTCTGTTTACGCCAAGACGAGCGTCTTTCAAAGAACCAACAAGGAAAAATCAGATGTGGGGACAACGGAATCTTCAAAGGATATCCGACTTCTTCAGAACAAAGGTTCTTGGCTAAAGTCGCTCAAGATATCTATAGATACCATCCTTATGATGGGAAATACATCGTCGATAATTCTAGACTTATCATCTGCCAAAGCAACGCAAAAAGGGAAGAAATCCAATGCGCATTCAAGAACGCCGAGATTAATCCTATAGGCGATTGGACTGGTGGACCTGATGTTGATAGCGGTGCTACCAATAGAAAACTTGGCTCCGATATGGGAGATGCAGTCACTGGTGGTGGACTCCATGGAAAGGATCTATCCAAAGCCGATGTGAGTGTAAATATCTATGCTTTTCTCAAAGCTCAAATTACACAAAGGCCAGTTTACCTTTGTTGTGCTATAGGGGATGAGAAAATCGATGGTAGACCATACGAGGAAATTGTCGGCATAGCCAGAACCTATATCAAGGCCATCGGTGGCTTTGAGAAGTTCGCGGAATGGGGACTCATCCGATGAGCCAAAGGAAGCGCGTCTGCAACAAGAACTATAAGCTGCTTAAGCTGGAAAGATTCTATAAGTCCGATAGGTGGCATGAAGCCAGAAGGCAAGTCATCCTAAGAGACAAAGGGCTATGCCAAATGTGCGGTGATGTAGGAACGCAGGTTCATCACAAGATTCATCTAAACATTAGGAATGTTGATGATCCAGCTGTTGCTACCAATCCCGATAACCTAGTGCTCCTTTGCGACCACTGTCATAACGAAGTCCATCATCGAGTGGGCAAGCATACTACTTATAAATTTGATAAGGATGGAAACGTAATAAAAAAATAATGAATGGCCCCCGGGGTGAGACTTTGTCTCTTTTCCGACAGTACCGTAGCGCCCACCTCAGAAATACGGGAGGCCAAAATTTTCAAAAACCAGAATTTTCTGGAGTCAAAAAACTTTTATAGGAGGTAAGCTGATGAACCAAAAGTCAGTCGACGCCGAATATCAGCGACTCCTGTTATTAGTGAAAGACGTCGACGAAACAAAAAAGCAATTATTGGATGAGCTGCTTCGCAAAGCGGCTTTTCTTAAGGTCAAGATGGACATTCTTGAAGAGAAGATGAAAAAGGGTGGTGTCACCCAGAAGTCATCAAAAGGAAACGTGAGGATCTCCCAAAGATTCAAAACCTACCTGACTTCGCTTCAAGCCTACCAGCAAGTCATCAAGACCATAAACGCAATCGCTGGTAAAAACAAAATAGATGAAGATGATGAGTTCGATGAATTCATGAAATCAATCAAAGGAGGCAAATGATGGCTTACGAAATAAATATCTTTGTTAACGCAAACGGCAAGCTTGATTTGGATGTGGATCCATTTGAGATATCCGTGTATCGCGAATCCAAAAGAGTAAAACTCTTATTTGAGGTGGATGAATCAATCGATAGTGCCTATCATTACCTCAAGTTCACTCACAAAAAAGCAACTTATCTTTATCGAGTCAATAACAACGTATTTGAAATCCCTAAAGCCATTACTGCTTATGAAGGCGCATGGGAGATGTCGTTTATTGCCTGTGATGAAGTCGCCAATAGTGATTCAACAATCACCGCGAATTACATCTATGCTTCTGAACCAGTGGTAGCAACAGTCCTACGAGGCAATTTGGGAATCATCCATCCTTCAGAGGAATTCACAATGCTTTCCCAACTAGTGGAAGGAAGATTCGACCATTTTGAAATACCAGAAGGAGTGACATACATCACAACTAAC